>CAYRKM010000001.1:0-263643 GCA_964425075.1 uncultured Gammaproteobacteria bacterium
CCTAAGGCACGCCGCCAGCGTTCATCCTGAGCCAGGATCAAACTCTCAAAAAAATTTAATATCGCTCTTTCTTTTCAGAAAGAGTTAATTAAATTTTTGAATGACTGTTTTGTTAAACACAATTGCTTGCGAAATATTAAAACAGACAAAACTTTTTTTGTGTTTGTCCTGCTCGTCAATTTACTTTAGTTTCTCAATTCAAATTAATGAATTGTAAAAGAATTTTATGTGAACCTAAAAAAATTTGAAAAGCAGTATTCCCACCACTTTTCAAACGTCTATAATCACTTGTTAAAGAACGGAATTTGAGCCTAGAAATTGGAATTTCCGATGGCGTTAGGAAGAAGTGGAAAAAAGTATTAAGCTTGTTTTCATAGTTCCCCCTAAAGTAAAAGACACAATGGCCTTCAACCTCAAATTCATGTACGTATATCATACTTGACGAGCCCAAATTTGTCAACCCCGTTAGAAAACCGCATGCCGATTATTATGTTAAAATTTAGAACTTTTCTAACGGGGTCAACCAAACAAACCACTTCCTTGATATACTACGCGCATGGGAATTTTGAGACTTTTACTTGCTATTATTGTTGTTATTTATCATGCAAAAGAACTCCATCTTTATACATTACTGGACCAAACTTCAGCCATACTTTCATTCTTTGTAATTTCAGGATTTTACATGGCTCTTATTTTAGATGGTAAATACCACAAAAAATTCATTTTTTATATGAGCCGGTTCCTTCGAATTTTTCCTCTCTATTGGGCAGCATTAATTATTACCGTTCTTCTTGGACTTTTAAAAACATCTATTTTTCCAGGACAGGTAGAAAATTCAATTACTCACTATATACATTACTCATCTCACCTAAGCGGCAACGCAGCCATCTTTGAAGCTCTAAATTTTATTTCTCGAAACATAACTTTAATTATTACAACTGACTATATACACATTGTTCAAAATCTTGCACCAGGATATTTAATCGTAAATCCTGCATGGACACTGCAGGTAGAATTGCTTTTTTATCTAATCGTTCCTTTTTTGTTGCGCATCACAAAGGGTTTTTTGGCTTTTACACTTTTTTATGTTTTTCTGTTTTATGGAATAATTACGCCTTTTAACCTTTTACCGCAATCTTCTCTTTTAACTATTTTTGCCTCTTACCTTATTTATTTCCTTTTAGGAATTTGTTCTTACAAATATATTTATAAAAGAATTGAGAAAAAAAAGATAAGTCCAAATACAAAATACCTTCTTGGCGCTTTTTTCCTATTTATAATCTTTTATCAAATACTTCCTTTTAAATTTGCCGAAAATAATTTTCCTTTTAATGCAGTGTATTTTGTTCCTTTTGCAATTCTTATTTCCTATCTATTCCACTACACAAAGAACAGCAAAATAGATAGATTCATTGGTGAACTTTCATATCCTGTTTATATTACTCATATGATTTTTGTAAAACTTATATTTTCCTTTCCAATTCCAAGCGTTCCATATTTAAATAGTTTGTTAATATGTTGTCTTACAATCATTTTTTCTTTATTTCTTGTAAAATTTATCCAAACACCAATTGATAATTTCAGACATAGAAAATTTTAGGAATAAAAAAAGGGGGAGCTATCTCAATCCGCCAGTGACTTTCACCTGATTCAGTAGCGCAGGGTCGTCAAGAAGTTTCGCACAACCTCTGCATACTGTAGTTAGAGGATCGTCAACTATAGTTACAGGAATTCTTGTTCGCTCGGCAATAAGTTCATCTATTCCTTTAAGTAACGATCCACCACCCGTCAAAAGAATTCCATGCTCTAAAATATCTGATGTCAATTCTGGTGGCGTTTCCTCAACTACTTCCATTATTCCATCAATTATTTGAGAAATAACAGGCCCTATCGCCTCCCTTATCTCGCCCTCAGAAATTCTAAGACTTCTTGGTAATCCCATCTCAACATCCCTTCCTCTTATAAGAGCAACTCTTTCACCTGTTTCTTTTTCTCCCTTTTCCTCGTCTGACTTTTTCTTCTTGGCCTTATGATATGCGCTTCCTATTTTAACTTTAACTTCTTCTGCAGTTTTTTCTCCAATTATAAGTCCGTGTCGAAGCCTTATATAATGAACTATTGCCTGATCCATATCATATCCTGCCATTTTTAGCGACCTATTAACAACAATTCCCCCAAGTGAAATAACAGCAATCTCCGTAGTTCCACCACCAATGTCTACAGTCATTACCCCGGTTGGTTCAAACACCGAAACTCCTGCGCCAATTGCCGCAGCCATTGGTTCCTCAATAAGATATGCCTCACGCGCACCGGCTGCAAGAGAAGCTTCCCAAACGGCTCGTCTTTCAACTTCAGTTACTCCAGATGGAATTCCGATAACTACTCTCGGTCGGGCAAGAATTGGAATTCTTCTTCCTGTCTCATGCACTTGTTTTATGTAATGAGATAACATAAATGCCGCACCATCAAAATCAGAAATTACTCCATGCTCAAGCGGTCTTATTGCCTCAATGGTTCCTGGAGTTTTACCAAGCATTTTTTTTGCCTCAGTTCCGATTGCGATAATTTTTTTGGATTTTAAGTGTCTTGCAACAATTGAGGGTTCACGAATTGCAATTCCTTTACCGCGAATAAAAACTAAAGTATTTGCTGTCCCTAGGTCTATACCGAGGTCGTGGGAAAAAAGGGAAAATATTGAATCAAACATATAGAAATTGAGCCTACCCTGCACATCCCAAGCCCAATGGAAGGGAGCAAAATCGAAGGGTCAAACATCGTAAAGAGCTTGTATTTCGCTCACGCTCGTACAATGAGTACATTATAGGCGAATCACCAAGGCGAAGCAATACAACAAAAGCTAAAAATTATTCTCTCTTTCAAATTCCCTGGGATCAAGAAGATAATTGTTGTGAACAATAATCCCTGGACCATCAAGTGTTACTCTTCGAAAACGCGTTCTCGGACCCTTATCATCCATTCTTGCCCACTCCTCTGCAATTACAATGTCTCCATTCTCCATGCGACCATTCAACCACAATAGGGAGGTCATGGTTCTTTGGATTTGCCCTTCGCTTGGTGGATTTTCAGTATCGATTTCAGGAAGAAAACCCCGTCTCGACAAATCCTTTGCTCTTTCAAATAAGGACATTTCACTAGTAGAATCCGATTCGATATTTCTCATTTGGCTATTTAACACCTGAGGAAACAATATGTCAACGTTTTTCAGAGCGCAGTAAGTAGAGATTTACTAACCACAAAAGAAGTGTGCCAAAAAATACATGAGACCTAAAGATTTCTGGAATTAAATTGGGGTTTGGAAAATTTATTGAAACTAGAATATAGGAAATAAATAGAAATATATAAAATAATTTTCCACGCTTATTTTTTCGAAGATAAACAGTAATTACATAATATGGAATCACGAGCCACACAAAATGATGTTGCCAGGAAAAAGTATTAATCATCAAACTTGTTGTGATCAGAAGACCAAATTTTAATGCAAAGGACAAAACATCTTTTCCTTTGTTTCTAAAAACTGCAAAGTAGGAAATTGCCAAAATAGCTAAAGTGGAAATAAGTCTAAGGTTTGTTGAAATTTGACTCACTCCTAACTCTCTTCCAATAAATCCCGAAAGAGCTTGATTATAATAATCCAATTTCCAACTCATAAAAAAGGTGGGCAGAATTTCAAAGGCAAAATATTTGTTGTAAGAAATTGGAATAAACAAAAATGTTAAAGAAACTAATATAACTCCAACAAGTAAAACCCCCAAAAATATTTTTTTCTTTACAATAAGTAGAGGGATTACCGGAATAGGAAATAATTTTATTGACAAAGCAGCACCAAACATTATCCCGCTTGATAACTCTTTTTTTTGTTTTATTAGCCATAAACCATAAGCCATTAGCAATAATACAAACATATTTATCTGCCCCATGCCAAGTGTGAATTTACTCGGAAATGCTATAAAAGCTAAAGTCATTATCAGAATGTTTGTGTTGGAAAAAAAAGAAATATTAAATGTTTTTGAAAGTAAAATGAATACAACAACCAAGCTTGCAATCGAAAGCGCTGTAAAAATCACTTGAGAGATTTCGATTGGAAATAGTGTGAATGGAATATAGAACATGGAAGTTGTTGGGGGATATACTTGCTGCGTAAATAAATTAGCGCCATCAATATAAGGATTATTGCCCGAAAAAATAGAGGCGGCTGAAAAATACTGTGTCCTAAAATCGGGGTAATATCCTATGAGAATTGCTCGAGATAACCAAAGGAAAGAAAGCAGGCAAACAGTAATTAAAATCATTTTAATAATATTCTCTCTCATCAGTCTTTCAATTTATTTTCCCTTATGTTACACTTTTTTACACCTTTAGGCCAAGAGAAATATCATGAGAAAAATTGTTGAACGCTTGCAAAAAGCCATAGAAATTACCTTTTTTGCTCTATTTATCACAACCCCTCTTGCGATGTACCCCCGAACCCATGAGTTGTTTGAGTTTAATAAAATGTGGCTTTTTTTTATTTTCTCAATTATCATTTTATTCCTCTGGGGTACAAAGATGATAATTCTCAAAAGGTTTCAGGTAAGACGTACTCCTTTTGATATCCCCCTACTTCTATTCCTTGCATCCCAAATTGTATCAACAATATTTTCCATGGACCCACACACTTCTTGGTGGGGATACTACACCCGATTTAACGGTGGGCTCTTATCAACCATCTCCTACATTTTTCTTTACTATGCATTTGCAACCAACATTCTTACATCAGAAAAAGAAGAATCAGTTGTAAAAACAACTCGATACATTGTTGCATCTCTAATCTCTGGGCTTCTTGTTGCCCTATGGGGACTACCAAGCCACTTTGGATACGATCCAACGTGCCTTATTTTTCAAGGCGAACTATCAGTTGCCTGCTGGACAGAGGCATTTCAGCCAAAAATCCGTATGTTCTCAACACTGGGCCAACCCAACTGGTTAGCTGCTTTCTTGGGAATTTTGCTTCCTATAACAATGGCGTTATCAATTACTCAAATTTCAAAACTTAAAAAATTTGTCTTTGATGAAAACCTATTGGTGGGAATAGGCTATGCAGTCCTCTCAATCCTTTTCTATTTAGAAATTGGCTGGACACTATCTCAATCCGGTTTCATTGGTTTCTGGGTAGCAAATATTTTATTTACTTTAATTTTCGCAACTCTGGTACTGAATAAAAATGCTTGGTCAATACCAAATTCTCTTAAACAAAAAGGCCTACAGGTGTTAATTGGACTTAATGTGTTATTCCTTCTCATAACTTTTACTACCCAAATTCCAATTCCAAGTTTGGATAAATACACACTACCTTCCCTTTATGAAAGAGCTGCATCAAAAAACCAAAAACCCACAACCACTCCCCAAGCCACAACAACTCAACCAATAAACACTCAACCAGCTCTGGAAGCAGGAATTACGGGATCTGGAGACATAAGAAAAATCGTTTGGTCTGGTGCAATTGAAATTTTCAAAGCAAATCCTCTTTTTGGAACTGGCGTTGAGACATATGCTTATGCCTACTACAAATACCGACCCGCAGAACACAATCTGACTTCAGAGTGGGATTATCTTTACAACAAAGCTCACAATGAATTTCTAAATTATCTTGCAACAACTGGTATTTTTGGTCTTGGAACTTACCTGTTTTTTATCTTTATGTTTCTTTTTTATGGATTTAGACATCAATTTAAATTGTTCAAAAAAGGGATAATTGGCTCCCCAATTTTACTCGCACTTTTAAGTACTTTTATTGGACTTTCTGTCGTAAATTTCTTCGGGTTTTCAGTTGTAAATGTAAATCTTCTCATGTTCTTTATTCCTTTGTGGTTTTTTGCATTAGTTAAATCATCAAAAGCGCAATATTTCATGTTCCCCAAATCGGTTGATGAAGATGCTATTCCAAATGGACCTCTGGCACCAGGAGCTCTTATGCTTATAACAGTCCTTGGAGTTTTTTGTCTTTACTGTGTATTATTTCTTATTAATTTTTGGCGCGCAGACATTGCCTACGGATTAGGATATAACTACCAAAGAGTTAATGAGATTGTTAGTGCAAACGAACATCTAGAAAAGGCTGTTCAAATGCGGGGTGGAGAAGATCTATATAAAAATGAACTATCGGTAAATCTAGCAAGTATTGCCCTTGCGCTTGCTCAGAACAAAGACCTTGCCCAAGCAGGAATCTATGCACAGCGTTCAAAAACATTAAGTGACGAAATTGCAAAACGTAATCCAAATAATGTAGTTTACTGGAAAGCAAGAACTAGAGTCTTGTTCTCTTTAGCGCAACTTAATCCTGCAGTTCTTCCAGAAAGCCTTGCAGCAATAGAGCATGCACACAAACTTGCGCCAACTGATGCAAAAGTACTTTACAATAAAGCGCTTCTTCTTGATCAGGCTGGTAAAAAAATGGAAGCAATACAAGTAATTGATGAGACCATCCGTCTAAAGAAAAATTACAGAGATGCGTATTATGCAAAGGGATTATTCCTCTCGCAGCTTGCAGAAAATGAAAAAGATGTTCAAAAATCTCAAGCTTATAGAACGCAATCGGAAGAAGTACTGAATTTTATATTGAAAAATATCTCACCAAATGATCCGCAAACAAAAGAACTCCTCGAGGGGCTTAAGTAGTTGTTTAAGCCTACAATTGCAAGTATAATTTTAACTTAATGTACGAAATTATAACAACGCCAAACAAAATATTATTGTCTACTGCAAAACCTGTTACTCGTTTTGACAAAAAACTTAGAATTATTGCTAAGGAAATGGAGAAAGCTTTGCGCTCAACTGTTGACCCTGTGGGAGTAGGTCTTGCTGCTCCTCAGGTTGGACTTTCCCTTCGAATTTTTCAGATGAAACCAACTGAAAAATCAAAAGTTACAACATATATAAATCCCGTAATTGAAAGCTTGTCAGAAGAAGAAGGTGTTCCGGAATTTACCAATTCTGGAAAAGTTGAAAGCAAAAAACCAAAGAGTTCAAAAAATAAATTGCTAGAAGGTTGTCTTTCAATCCCGAATATTTGGGGAAATGTAACGCGGAAAAAAGAAGTGACACTTTCTTGGCAGGATTTGGATGGAAATAAATTCAAGCAAACCTTTAATGGTTTTCCTGCAATAATTATCCAACATGAAGTTGATCATTTAAATGGAGTTTTATTTACCAAACATGTAATTGATCAAAAAGAACAACTCTACAAATCTCACAAAAATTCTAAAGGCGAAGATGAGTTTGAAGAAATTTCAATTTAGTTTCCTACTCCACTTGATCAATTTATCATACCCAAAAAAGTAAATATATAAAGCGGCTGGAACTGTAAAGAAAAATAATTTTGGAAAATATCCAAATGGAAATTCAACAAGAAGTAATGATGTTAACGAAACAATACCTGGCACTTCCGTCTTTTTAATTTTTTCAAAAAACAAGAAAGCAAATAAAATAAGAGGTACGATTGATGGCAAAAAATATCTGAATGAAGAAGTCATAATGTGTTCTTTATTTGCAGAAGGCAAATTTAAAAATAGCAAAAATAAAACAAGTGATACTAAAAGTAATCGAACAGGTAATTTAAAAGTCATTTGTCTGAAATACATAATAATAGAAAAAGGGATAATAAGTGTCCAAACTAAAAACTCTGAAACCAAACTATTAAGAGTTGATATTGCACCACTAACTGAACCAGTTATCACTTTCCAAACTGTTACGTTAAGAATGACAGATTTTCCTCCTTCAAAAAATAAAAATGCCTGAGGAAAAAATGGATTCCCCGTCCAATAAATATTTCTAATAAACCACGAAGCGCCAAAAATGAAAACGGGTACTAAAAATATAAATACTTTCAAAACAGATAAAAATGGCCAGAGTTTTTTTGAATAGAATACTAATAAAACTAATGCAATAAATGGTCCGCTAAATTTCATACCTATTAGAAGACCTAACGAAATTCCGAGTTTGAAAAAATATTCTGAAGTTTTTTTTGGAGTTTCCAAAAACAATAATGAAAGTAAGAAAAAATTCAAAAGCCAAATATCAATTATTTGTGTGTCTGACCATCGAAGAATAATATTTAATGTACAAACAGTAACTGCAAAAATGATACTTGTGTGATTTGTTAATTTGAAAACAGTTCCAAGTCGAATACAAATTAGTAATAAAACAAATATTCCAAGAGCATTAAATAGTCCCAGTGGCAAACCTGTCAAAATAAATAAACTCAATATTCCTTCTCCGTTTGCTGGATAATATATCGTGTGCTTAACCGCTTGAATTTCTGTTGGATTAAAAATATTTCCTGTCAGAAAAGAATGAGCAATTGGAATATGATAATCAACACTATCTCCCTCACTTGGAATAGAAAAAATTCCTTTGTAAATAACCTGGATAAAAATACTAATAAATACAATGAGAAATATTTTCCCAAAAAAAGTCTGTGTTAAATTCACAAAAAAATTATATACCAAGTGGCTAAAATTAGATATAATACGTAGATGAAGCAAACAATAGTTTTTTTTGGAAGTGGGGATTATGTCATACCGGTTGTTGAGCGGCTTATCCCTCATGGGCTGGATCTAGTCATCACCAATGACAGAAATCCCAATTCAGAACTCTTGAAATTTTGCCAAGAAAGAGACATCCCAACTCTTTTCGCCTCAACTGCCGCCGAACTAACTGATCATTTACCATTAATCATTAACCATTCCATAGCGGTTCTTGCCTCTTATGGTGCCTTTATACCAAGGGATGTAATAAATTTGTTTCCTAATGGAATTATCAATATTCACCCTTCCCTTCTTCCCAAATATAAAGGTCCATCCCCGGTCCAGTACCAATTGTTAAATGGGGAAACAGTGGTCGGTGTAACATTAATTAAACTTGATAACGAAATTGACCACGGCCCAATACTTTCCCAGAAAGTTTATGCATTAGACGGAAATGAATCTAGCGAAGATCTTCTCTCAATTCTTTTTGAAATTGGAGCTAAGATGACAGAAGAAATAATAATCAAGCTGGAGAACGATGAAACCCTAATTGAAACTCCCCAAGACCATTCCCAAGAATCTTGGAGTTACAAAATCACGAAGGACGATGGAAAAATTGATTTATCTTCTCCTGAATTGGAAACTGAAAATTGGAAATTGAAAATTGATCGCATGATTCGGGCTTTTTATCCCTGGCCGGGTGTTTGGTTTACTACTTCCTTAAAAGGTCAAACAAAATTGGTAAAACTCCTCCCGGAAGGAAAAATTCAAGTCGAAGGAAAAAACGCTATGAACTATAAGGATTTCGTAAATGGATTTGGTGAAGAAGGTAAAGAAATATTGAAGAAATTAAATCTCTACTAAGCAGTAACTGTTGAAGATGCTGCTTCTTTCTGTTCTTTTAATGCAATTGCTGCTTTTTTGAAAAGCCTAATACAAGTAGTACAAAGTTTCGCATTCACCACACGGCCATTAACAACAACTCTCTTCGCATGGAGATTTGGCTTCCAAGTTCTATTGCTTCGGTTTTTTGCATGAGAAACCTTATGCCCATACATAATTCCTTTTCCACAATTGTCGCAGACCATTGCCATATGTTGTTGATTATAATGGTTTTGAACTAAAAAAACAATATCTCAATTTTTTGCCAACAAAAAACCCCGATTAAATCGGGGTCATTTGTAAAACTTCAGAATTGAAACTATTTAAGTTCGACTGTTGCGCCTGCGGCGGTAAGTTTTTCTTTAGCTTCATCTGCTGTTTTCTTGTTAACTTGTTCCAAAACTTCTTTTGGAGCTGCGTCAACTAAGTCTTTTGCTTCTTTAAGTCCCAAAGTTGGGGCTAATTCTCGAAGTGTCTTAATAACACCTAGCTTGTTAGCTCCGGCGTTAGTGATGACGACGTTAAATATTGTCTGTTCTTCAGCTGGTTCACCTGCTGCGTCTCCACCTGCTGCTCCAGCTGGAGCTGCAACTGCCATAGGAGCTGCTGCAGTTACACCGAACTTTTCTTCCAATGCTTTTACAAGCTCTGAAAGTTCTAGAACTGACATTTCTTCAATTGCTTTCAATAATTCTTCTTGGTTTGTTTTTGCCATAATTTGTCGTCACCTCCAATCTAATTTTCGTCTTCTAAAATCTAATAGGAAAATTAGATTGACACTGAGGCTCGTAAGCCGAAGTGCTACCTAATTTCCATACCGGTTTTACGCGGATTTTGACTTTTTCTCTTCTATTGCTTTTAGTAATTGAGCTAATTTCTGAATATTAAAGTTTAGGTCATATACCAAACTTGTAATTGGTGAATTCAAAAGACCCAAAAGTTTTGAAAGCAAAACTTCCTTTGGTGGAATAGTTGAAAGAGTTGTAATCTTACCTTCATCAATTATGTTATCTTCAAAAACTCCAAACTTTATTACTGGAAGCTGATATTTTTTATTAAATCCAACAAGCACCTTTGCAGCTCCTATTGGATCTTCATACGCAAATAGCACCGCATGAGGTCCTTTAAGTTTGTCTGTTGCGTCAATTTTTTTATCTTGGAAAGCTATGTTTACGAGTGTGTTCTTAAGAATCGCTATTTCAGCCTTAACATTATCAAGTTCTCGACGTAATTCCTCAAGTTGAATATGTGTAAGTCCTGCGTAATCTACCAAAAAAACAGCCTGAGCCCTTTCAAGCTTTGCTTTAATATCTTCTAAGGATGTAATATTTTTTGAACTTGGCATAATCTAATAGCTAATGGCTAATTTTTAATAGTTAAAAAAGCCAAAAAAAATGCGCTCCGAAGACGAGCGCAATAAGTATTTATTGTCTCCTCGGTGAGATTTATTCCGATCAAATCGAAACTCACTGTCTTCGGATCTGTTTGGTAGTATAGCAAAGAATAACTCTGAGGTCAATATGAAAGATGCGAGCCGCGGGAGGTTGCCCTCCCGCGGCAAGTTAAAGGCGCCGAGGCGCCGATTCAGACGAGATTGAACTGCGCAACCCACACAGCTACACCGGCAACGTAGCCGATGAAGACCGGAAGAGTTGCGATTCGGACGTATGTCCAAAAGGTAACGTCACCTCCGGACTTGTCCATAGCCACCACGCCAGCAGCTGACCCAATGATGAGGTGACTGCCACCTGTGCCGACGCAGAACGCCAAGAGACTCCAAATCTCTGGGTTGTCGACATGGATTGTGTTCAGCGCAATGGCTGTTAACGGAACGTTGTCCACCATGGCACTCAGGAGTCCAAGCACGACAGCAGATGAGGCCAGAGATGTAGTGGAGGGATCCCTACCGATGATGGTAGTAACCACTGCGTCTAGAACTCCCATATGCTCGAGCGCGCCCACTGCGAGCAGAATCCCTGCGAAGAACGCAAGAGACGCAAACTCGATGCGACCAAGCAGATCTTCGATCCGTTTGGCCAGTGAGGTTTCCTCCTCTTCCTTCTGGCCAAGATGAGATCCTGTGATCGCAAGAGCAATCCCGTATCCACCACCTAGCAGCAGGAACGGGGCAACTCCGATCGCAGTTGCCGCCAGAGGGAGAGAGAAGCATGATAGGATGTAGATGACCACGAGCTTATCACCCTTGGTCAGATTCAGCTCCTTCTCGATTGGCACATCAGCCGTGTTACCGGTTAGCTTGCGAGAAAGGAGGAACCCAGTCACGAGGAACTTCGTCGCACTCGGAAGGGAAGCGTAGGCAATTACCTCCCACCAAGCAAACTTGCCCTCGCCCCAGATCATGATGGTTGTAACGTCGCCTATTGGCGAAAGAGCCCCGCCGGCGTTGGCGGCTATGACAAGCATGGAGATGACAACGAGGCGGTTAGAGCCCTTGAAGAACTCGTTTGCAACCGCCACCATCACCAGCGTTGTCGTGAGGTTGTCTAGTATCGCCGACATGGCGAAGGTGATAATGCTTACCAGCCAGAACTGAGCAAGATCGCCGAGACTTCGACGATAAAGCCAGTTCTTGATGACGTCGAAGAACCCGTACCGATCAAGGATCCCCACCAGTCCCATCGCTGAGAACAGGAAGAGGAATATCCCGACCATATCTGCAGTTGAGGCGTAGACTTGTTCTTCGACATCCTCGCTCGTGCTTAGGGCATAGAGAACCCAAAGCGCTGGCGCGAGGATCATGGCAGTCGCGGCCTTGTGGATGAGCAACCGCTCCTCCAAGGTGAAGGCCACGAGTCCCGCCATGAAAATACCCAAGGCAAGCCATTCATGGCCCGCGAGATCAGGTACCGACATTGCTCCTCCTTATTCTTCCAGTTCATGGTACCTGCCAAGAAAGGAGCAGTATCCCGTCCTCACAGGTACCATGAAAATTTTCGTCTGAATTATCAATGTGCGGTTGATGCCGAATGCAAACCTCGGCAAAACCAACGGGTGATTATATCAAAGAAAAGAATTCTCAACAACAAAAACTGAGTATTGATTTTTGTTTTTAAAAATATAAAATAAGACAAAGCGGCACAGTCGCTTTTTTTATTGGTCTATGCACGAAACCTTACATATTCCTGACATAACAGTATTTTTCAGTGCTTTTCTTGCGGGAAGTATTTTAATTCATATTCTAACCAAAAGACTAAAATTGCCCTACACCATTACAATTTTTTGTATTGGTTTGCTACTTCAATCTATTGAGAGCGCCTTACCATTTCCAATTAATTTCAACCTTTCAACAGATGTAATATTTTTCATATTACTTCCATTTTTACTTTTTGAATCCGCACTTCACATAAAATTTCACCAATTCCGGTTACAATTCAAAACCATCAGTTTTATTTCAACCTTTGGTCTTCTTTTTTCTATATTTACCATTGGTTTACTACTGCCACTTGTGATTGGCATTCCCCTTCCTATAGCATTGCTTTTTGGGGCTATCATATCCGCAACAGATCCAGTAGCAGTACTTGCACTTTTCAAAACTTTGCCCGTTCCAAAAAGACTTGCGCTCCTTGTAGATGGAGAATCGATGTTCAATGATGGTACCGGTGTAATTGCATTTAAATTAGTTTCCACATTTGTTGTCGGAGGTACAGCTTTTAGTTCGGGAAAGCTAGCAGGTAGTTTTGGTAACTTTGTATATGTTTTCTTCGGCGCAATGCTCCTGGGAATAGTTCTAGGTTACTTTACCTCCAAAATAATCGGACTTGTAAGAAGAGATATAGTTGCGTCAACAACCATTACGGTTGGCGCCGCCCTGGGTTCTTTTGTACTTGCCGAGCACTTCCTGCATATGTCGGGAGTGATAACTACAGTGCTGACTGGGGTTGTAGTCGGAAATTTAGGCTCGGTAAAAATTTCTTATCAAGTAAGAAATTTTATTGAAGAGATGTGGGACTACATATCTTTTCTTGCAAATACTCTTGTTTTCTTTTTTATCGGCTATATTTTCAATCTTGGTGAATTTTTTCTTAATCCTATTTTTTACATTTCCGCTGTTGGTGTTGTTCTTATCGGCCGCGTCGCTACAACATATATTTCCTTTTTCATTACAAATAGAATGCCGGGTTTTAAGAATGAACCAAATGTTCCATTGAAATGGCAACACTTAATTAATTGGGGCGGTCTAAGGGCAACCATACCTATACTTTTGATTTTTACATTACCCAACTCTTTTGAGTATAAAGAACTACTAACCAATCTAACTCTTGCAACAGTTCTATTCACATTGATGGTGAATGGCACAACCTCAGCATGGTTACTAAAAAAATTAAATCTTCATCTTCCCAAAAAGGACGAGAAAATAATTGACTACGAACTTGCAATTTTCCAGGCTGAGGATACAAAAAATAAAATTCAAGCTTTAAGGAGCAAAGGTTTTAATCCGCTCCATCTTAAAGCTATCCAAAAGGAAATTCAAAAGAAAGAAGAAGTCCAAAGGAATAAGTTGATTAAATTAGCTGACCCGGATGCTTTTGCGCTTAGTCTTAAAAGATATTCACTGGCTATTGAAAGAAATAAATTGGAGGAATTGCTTGAAAATAACTGGATAACCGAAAATGCATATCTTGAATTTGAAACCGAGCTGGATTTGCAGGGGGATGTTGTTGAATATCAACAACTTAAAAATATCAATATTAATTCTCAAAAATCTTATAGAAAACGTCTCCTGAAAGCCAAAGTAATTGCAAATAATTTTCCATTATTAAATTCCATTTTTGGCACATCCCCTGAAGACCTGATCATTAATAGATACCAACTCCTACAAGCACGAATTTTGACGTCAGAAGATGTATTTTCTTATTTTGAAAAAGTAAAAGAATTGATTAAAGATAAAAAGTTAAACGAGAAATTAAACGAAATGATAGCAACCCACGAAGGATATGTTGCCAGAAATAAAACGGAACTCATAGAACTTGAAAAGAATCACAAGAAATTGATAGACGGCTACCAATATAAGATTATCAACTATATAGTTGCCTAGTTTAAATTTCTTCCCCGCCAGCCGGTTGCAGATCTTTTTACAATAACTTCTGAGACTAGGACCTTGCTATCTATCAAATCTTTAATTACTTCGACCGTATTTACTTCTAAATTTTAATAGATTCGTTCTTTTCTTTTGTTAAATCTTAAATCCTAGTTTTCTTAAGGCATCAGACGTATTATTAAAAACCTTTCCCTCTTTTTTCAATCTACTAAATCCTTTGCTGTGGGAAAGCATCTGAGCTATCAATTCGTTTGCCCCAGTAATATAAACATTAATCCCGCGCCTTTCAAGTATCTCTATAATTTCCTCAAATCCATCTACCCCGTCAAGATCAATAAATGATAATTCACGAAGTCTCAAAATAATATTTTTGTGGTGCTTATGATCAGTATCAAAACGGGCAATATGCGCCTGACTATTTACATACGTGAATTGACCCTTAATAGAATATACAAGCGTATGCGAATCTTTTGTAACATCAGTATTTCTATCACCAAAAATGCGCCCTACTACTTTCTTCTGCTGATTGTTTACAATTATTTCGTAGTATCCATGCGATAAGTTCTCAAGAAATAATAGCAGTGAAATTGCTGCACCAACCAAAATTCCTACAATTGGATCTTCATAGATGGTAATAAATGCAACAAGCATGGCGATAAAAAAGCTCCTTTTGTCTATATGAAACATCCTGACGAAATGTTCTTTTTCGATCATTCTAACTGCCACAGTAACTAAAATCGCTGCAATAACAGTCATTGGAATATATTTAAAATACGGAAGAAGAAATAAAGAGATAATAATAATTGCAATAGCATTAACAATTCCTGACATCTTGTCATTTGCTCCACTTTTTATATTCAAAGATGTGCGAGCAAGTGCTGCAGTCGCTGGTATTCCACCAGCCAACCCTGAAGCGATATTTGCAATTCCAAGACCAAACATTTCTTTTCTCTTATTGTGTTTTGTTTTAGTCATGCTGTCTGCAATACGTGCGGAAAGCATGGTTTCAATAATTGCAATGAGTGAGACAGTAAGAACAGTTACAACAAATTCCCGATTAAAATTAACCGAAAAATTGGGGATTATAAAGAGTTGTGCCGAAAGATTTGAATAGCGATCTCCTAACGTTTGTAACTCAAAGGGCAATATATTAACTGTTGCTAAATATCCCACCAAAATTCCAATAAAAGCAAAAAGCGCTGTCGCAGGTAAATTGGCAAGGAGTTTTACATTTTTCCTATATTTTTCAGTAAAATATATTCCTACAAAAAATATAAAAAATACAATTAATGATTCAACTGATGCCAAATATAGATGGGTTAAAGATTCGAAAATATTGTCAATAAATTTTTCGTGTCCCTGGAGTTTTGGTAAACCCAATGCGAAGTTAAGCTGATTCATGCCTATAATAAATGCTACTCCGAGAGTAAATCCTTGAATCGTATTCGCCGGTATAAAAACTAAATAGCGTTCTAGCCTCAATATCCAGGAGACTATTACTACAACTCCCGTAGCAATTGCCAAAATCGCAAGGCTCTCTGCCCCATTTAAAAATGCGTATGTAGCCAAAATTCCTGAAAGTGCACCGGTCGGCCCTACAATATTGAAATTACTCCCACCCAGAAGTGCAGCAAATAACCCTGCCCAGATTGCAGTTATTATGCCTGCAACAGGCGTTGAGCCAGCAGCAATTGCAAGAGATACAGAAAGGGGAATTGAAACAAGAGAAACGGTTATACCTGCCTTCCAATTGGATTTAAGTTTAAGAATTATATTTTCCACAAAGAATAATTATACACCTTGCAAAGCACTAATCCCACACGATAATTTCAAGTTTTCCATTTGTTTGTTTCACAATTCCTCTTAACTCCATTTCAGAAATTATTGCAAAAAGTTTTGATATTGGAATTTTTGTTTTCTTAAAGATCTCATCCATTGTCATTTTTTCATTTTCAAGCAAGGAGACTATTTCTTTCTCATCTTTAGATAAATTAAGTTTGCTAATTTTTTTCTTATTTGTGAACTGAGAACTGATAACTGAAAACTCTCGCAAAATGTCTCCTGCATCCTGTACCAAAATCCCACCATTTTTTATTAATTCAAATCCCCCTTTGGACATTTGAGAATTAATGGGTCCAGGAATTGCAAAAACTTTTTTTCCTAACTTTAAAGCCTCTTTAGCTGTAATTAAGGACCCACTATCTTTTGCCGCCTCAGTTATCAAAACCCCATTGGATAATGCTGCAATTATTCTATTTCGGGCGGGGAAAGTTCCAGCGTTTGAAGGTAAATTTGGCCTATATTCTGAAACAATTAATCCTTTTTTGTCAAGAATTTCCTTCCCTAACCTCTCATTTTCTCGTGGTGTTATCATATTTATTCCAGATCCAAGAACTGCAATTGTCCCGCCTTTGCTTTCCAAAGCTTTTCTGTGGGCAATACTATCGACTCCAAGTGCGAGTCCTGAAACTATAATCATTCCCGCTTCCACCAAACCTCCCACCAAATACTCTGTCACTTCTTTTCCATAAGTTGTAACTTTTCGAGTGCCTACTACACCAATGGAAGGTTTGTTAAATAATTTTTTGTTACCCCTAAAATATAAAACCATTGGAGGATTTGAAAGTTTTTTAAGTCCTTTTGGATAATCTTTATCAACTATTGAAACGTATGAGACTTCATATTTTTTAAGTTGAGTTAGATATTTTTCTAGATTAAACGTAGTGCGAAATTCATCAAATCTTTTGTAAAACGAAGGCATTCCAAGTTCTCGAAAATCTTTTTCTTTTGCATTCCACGCTTTTTCTAAAGTTCTGAAACGTCTTATTAAATCATTTAACCTTGCAGTCCCAATGCCAGGAAACAACGAGAACAAAAGCGCATATTCTTTCTCTGACATATATTTATTTAAACACAAAAAGTAAGATAATTAAGAAAAATGCACCCCTGTGTCCGATGAGAACAATTCCGCCCGAAGGCGAAACCCGCACGTAGCGGCAGAGGTGCAAAAGTTGCGTGATTGCTTGAACAGCTCTTTAGAAGGGCTCTAAGCCCTCCTCTGGCTCGAGGCGGGTACCAAAGGACTCGCCGAGGCGCTGCCTAAAAGCAGCCATCCTCTCATCCGTGTGTCTCTGAACTTCGTCGCCTACTGAATACCCGTGCTCTACCAGAAGCATCGCTGCTTCCGCAAGGTCGAGATTGTCGACGAATCGACAGAGCACCTTGCGGATCCGCATTCCCCGTGCGAGATCGAGCGCATCTGCGGGGGTTTTGACCACCCTGATGCATTGACGGCAATCGCCGTCGAGATACAGCTCCCAGAATGGATACTGCGGAGGATCCCAGAGGGGCACTGGAGTCGCACCCGCAATAGCTATCTGGATGAGTTGCTCCAGAAGCATGGGTTGCTCTGTGCTTTCTCCACCCCCACTTGCCCAGCGCTCAGCTTGTTCAATCCGTAGCATCATCTGAAGGATCGCGTCAGACGCGATGTAGACGCCAAGAAGCGTCCCGTGTTCCGAAATGTAGGAGAGCTGTTCATCAAACTGTCCCCGATGGCGCTCTCCGGCCAAAATGGCCTGCCTACCCTCTGTAATGATGTGGAAAATGGGACAAGTATAGTCCCAGACAAGCCTAGATTGTGCTGCCTCAGGGCTCATGGGCCCCTCTGCTGCTGCCAGAACCAGACTAATCAGATAACCTTGCATGTCCGTCGTCCTCCTAGTTGTTTACTTGCCAATGCGGCAACCCGAAGGCTAAAACTTAACCTTAAGATTGCCGCAGGCAAATTAGTTATTTAGCAATCACTATGTAAAAGAACACTTCGGTATCAAAAAACATGCAGTCGTTTTTTTGCCGAAATAGACTGAAATTATAGCTCTCTTGCAATAAAAAGTCAAAACTATAAGTTTAAATCCCACTTTTTCAAACCCATCTTGACAGCTGCTTTAGCTGAGGTAATACTTAAAATGTGGCAAAAAAGAAAACAACTACTATTTCAAAAACATCAGTAACTGCAATTATCGTTGGAGTTTATGCAATTGTTGTCCTTTTTCTCTCAATTGCTTTCTTTCTTTTTTATGGATAGGATAAATTATGAAAGATGCTCCTACCCAACAATTGCCACCACGAGAGAATTTAACACAAACAACTTCCAATGGGGCTCCTTCGCCCATAAATCAATTACCACCAAATAAGAAAACCCGTAATTTGAAATTTATTGCTGGAATAATAATTTTTCTCCTTATTTCGATAGGTGCTGTGGGATTTTATTTATACAAACAGCAAAGTCCAGAGCAAATTGCCTGCACTATGGAAGCAAAAGCTTGTCCTGATGGATCAAGCGTTGGAAGAACTGGCCCAAACTGTGAATTTGCACCCTGCCCAAAAATAACACCTACCCCAACAGATATTGGAGAGAAATTAGGAAAGTTTTACTGGAATATTAAAAATAGCAAATTAAGTAATGTATCTGAAAATGAAATAAAAAACGTTTTACGTAATTATTCACCTGAAAATATTTATAGTGGAAGTTCTGCGCAGCTCACATTGATACAAATATCTACTCTGTCAGCGAATTTCGTTATATTAACAGGTGTAGGTTTAGATAAAAATTTACAGACAATACCAAGCGAACCTTTTGAATACATACTAGAAAAAAGTAACACATGGAAAATTGTAAATGCTTCAGATAAAGAATTCTGTTCTATTCTTAAAAAACTTCCAGATGATCTATTGGGAAGTAGACGTGAATATTATTTTAACTGTTTCTCAAATTAATTCTTCCTCTCAAAATATTTTGTCAGAATTTCTTTTGCAATAGAGGTACTTACCTCAATATAGTGGATTATTAAGGACTCAACTCATCTCTGTCCAACTCAGGATCTACGGTGTCTATATCACCTACTCTTACAAATTCCTCGGCAAGACTTCTTGCTCTTCTAAGAACTCTTCTTGCTTTTCTACTCTCTGCAGGTGTTAATTGATCCCTCATATAGGGTATTCCTTCTTCCAAAATTCCAATTAAATTTCTTATTCTTGTTCCTGCTCCTGCAAAAGATACGGCATCCTCATCAGTCGGAAAACCCTCCTTCTTTGCGCGAAAAACTCTTGCGAAATAACTCGCTGCAGCATCGGCTGGAGAAGCAAATCTTCCTGCCGCTTCCCTAATTCTATTAAATTCAGCAAGCTTTTCAAAATTCGTCTCGAATAAATCTCTCATTCCAACTTGTCCTTGTCGAAACGCATTCAAATATGTATTTACCCGTATTCTAGCTGCTTTTTCGCTAACTACATTGTCATCCCAAAATCTTCTAGCAAGAAAAAGAATATCATGCTCTGCTGCACCAGCCTCCACCAATCTACCCAACTGGCACGCGACCCTAAAAGCCATAAGTGGCTGGTCTGGAACTTTTGTATTTCCCTTACCAGTATCTTGTTGGTTCCTGGGAACGACATAATTTTTTATAGAATCAGGAAGACCATAATAGAGAAGATCTCTTCTTACAACCTCAGGTTTGTGCCCAACACTCTTTGCAAACTCTTCAATTGTCAAATTTGGATTCATAGCTTTTTCTACCATCCATAAATCACCATTTTGTTCTGCCCTTTCAAAATCTTTAGGTAGCCTTGAAGTGTTTTCAGAAACCTGAACCTTAAGTGCTTTTAGAGGGTGCATATTGTCAATTACCTGAACAACAGAATCCTCCTCTCCTAACATTTCAAGTGCTCTCAATCTTCGATGTCCCGCTATAACAATAAGCCAGGCAGGCTGATCATTATGTGTAGTTTGAACTAAATCTATCAGGCGTTTTCTTTGCTCCTGTGGGATTTTTTTACCTACTGTAGAATAAGCCGCGATAAGATACATACGTGCAGCCTCAGGAGTTGTATATCTAGCAACCAATATCGGGTGAATAAGTAATCCTTCTGCCTGAATATTTCCTGCTAAAGTTTCTATGTCTTCATATATTTTTCTTTGCTGAACTACCGTGTTAAAACTTGCAATTGAATGTTTCTCAAATACTCCCTGTCTTATTTCACCACTGACTTCTTCCTCCTCCATAATTAAGTCAAGCTCTCCATTTACTGCTTCCGGTCTCCTATGAGAAAGGGGAAGAAATTCCTGCCCTAATAATCCCATTTGTTCCGCAGGTGGTACATAGGGTAATTCTTCTTGTTCTAGAAAAGGTTCATGTCCATTTACACCATCCGCCACTACCCATTCCTGATCTCCAAATCCAGCGAATCCTCCCTGAACTAAGGAGGTGCCTTCCAAAACTTCATGCTCAATTTCTGGTGAAACCATGAATACGATAATACAACTGAAGCCTTAAATTATCAATAACTTAAGAGCAGAAAAAGATTGTGGTATAAGTAAGCTTAATCTAATTTTTTTTCTCAAAATAATTTGTCAGAATTTCTTTTGCAATTGGTGCAGCAATTCTTGAACCTTCTCCTCCATTTTCTACCAAAACCGTCACGGCAATTTCAGGATTATAAAAAGGTGCAAAAACTGTAAAAGAAGCGTGCGGCTCTTGGTTGTAACCATGTGACTCGGCAGTTCCGGTTTTACAACCTACAATAACACGAGTCATTCTCGCACTTCCCGAAGCGTCTTCAATATAATCCAGTCCATCAATGGGAAGTTTGTCATTTTTGACCTTAAAATCAAAGAACGGATAAGCAGTCCCACCGGTTTCACATGCCTGTCTCATACCCTCCCTAACAATTGCTAAGTCTTCCTTTGAAGCGATATCTTTTTTAACAAGCTTTCCACTTCCCTTTAAAATATGTGGTCTATACATCTCTCCACCGTTTGCAACAATTTGAGTATACAAATTTACTTGAAGAGGCGTAGCCTCAAGATATCCCTGACCGATACTCATATTATATGTATCTCCCAAATACCAATTTTCATTTAAAACCTTTTTCTTCCAGGATATTCCAGGTACGGTACCATTCACTTCACCCGGAAGGTCAATACCTGTTATCTTTCCTAATCCAAAATTGCCTGCCCATTTATCAAGTTCTTCCTCTCCAATTTTTTCTCCTACTTTATAAAAAAAGATGTCATTCGACCTTCGGATCGCGCCTCTTAAATCCAAAAAGCCCTCTTTTCTGCCATTCTGCAAATAATTCCATGTTCCAAAATTTATTCCTCCAATGCTTACAACTCCAGTATCTTCAATTTCTGTATCTTCTGAAATTGCATTTGTGCCAAGACCCGCAACGGACGTTATCAACTTAAAAGTCGATCCAGGCGGATATACTCCTGCAATCGCCCTATCAACTAATGGAAAGTTTTTATCATCAAGCAATACATCTACCTTTTTTTTATAAATTCCTGTTGGAACATATGATTCTTCTCGAGTAAATAAATTGGGATCAAAAGTTGGCTTTGAGTAAAGTGCGAGAACCTCCCCGTTTCTAGGATCGGAAGCAACAACTGCACCTTTCTCAACATTTCTCATTGCTTCATGGACCGCAAGCTGCAGTTTACCATCAAGCGTTGTATTAATAATTCCTCCTTCTCGTGGCTCATCCTCACCAAGTAACCTTATTCTTTCTCCTTTTGCATTTACCTCATACAATTGCCTTCCGTTTTGACCATGCAAAAGCTTTTCGTATTGCTCTTCAAGTCCCATTCTCCCCGTAAAATCAGCAATTCCATAATCCTTAAATTCCGGCAATAATGCTTCATTCCCCGAAATTTGTCCAATATATCCCAATGCATGAGCAGCCGCATCCTTTAAGAGATATTCTCTTTTAACTGTTGAAATAACAGGCTCCTTATCGGCAATTCTTTTCAAGGCTTCATCTTTTGAAAGCCATATTAATTCCTTTCCTTGAAGAATAGTAAATGCTGGAGTATTCCTAACAAGTGCTTCGTTATTTCTATCAAATATAATTCCTCTTGGTGCTGGTATTAATTCTGTACGAATTCTATTTTCATCAGAAAGTCTTGAATAATAAGAAGCCCTAACAATTTGCAAAGTAAAAAGTCGAGTGAGCAATATTCCAAAAATTACTACTAAAATAATAAGGGGTGCAACTCGCAAAACAGGTTTGGATGTGGAACCACCAAAACCCCTTCTTCTTTTAAAGTGTTCTTCAAATACATGATCTGAAAATGCATGCCCAACTGACTTTTTTATCATAATATTCCTTTCTTAACTAAATATTGAAAGATATAAAATAATGCCCCGGCAATAAGTAAAAGCAGAACAACACTAGAAAGCGAATAAGATAAAATGTATGAATAGACAAAAGTCGCAATGATAGTAATTAGAGTTATAACCATAACATCTGATGATCCAAAATATTTTTCGTATAAATAAATTATCAAGAAAGTTGCAAAAATAAAAAATGGTGTAATTCCAAAATTTTCAATTCTTAATGAATCAACCATAAGCCCTGCCAAAAGTACAAAAAGAAAAGAAATTTCATTTCTATAAAAAGATAAAACTAGAATCGAAAAGATAAAAATAAAAGGTATTGAAAAAAAAGAAAACTCCAATAAAAGAAAAAGTATAAGGATTAAAAGAAAAAGTACCAAATAGGAATTCTTCACAGTGATTGAATTACAAAAACATTTGTCAATCTTGAAAAATCAAGAATTGGCATAATCTCAGCGCTTTGAAATGGCTGAGACTCATTTTTTGAAACTGATTTTATTTTTCCAATTATTATATCGGGCAATATTCCTATCCCATTTTGGCCTACTTCTCCTTTTGTTACAACAATTCCGTCCTTTATTAAGGTATCTGTTATTACCACTCTGTCAAAAATCATAAAATCTTGATGTCCTACGACAATTCCATTTGCATTTGTTTCGGGTAACTTTGCTAACGTCTGAAATTTATCATTTACAATCGTATACACTACTGAATAATTTTTCGAAACTTCTTCAACTTTTCCAACAAGATACTTACTAGATATAACATTCATTCCTTTTTGAATATTCTGCGCCTCTCCCACATTTATTACAAATGCTGTTGGCAAATTTCGCTGTCCTAAAAAACCAACAATCTTTGCATTCATAAGACTTTGAGAATAGTTTTGTGAGATTTGAAATTGACTCCGCAACGCTTCATTCTCGCGCTTTATTAATTCGTAATCAACCACTC
The DNA here is from genome assembly GCA_964425075.1 of uncultured Gammaproteobacteria bacterium. Lineage (GTDB taxonomy): Bacteria > Patescibacteriota > Microgenomatia > Levybacterales > GWA1-39-11 > JAUSNA01. The sequence goes on from CAYRKM010000001.1 coordinate 23,592, forward strand.
TTGAAGAAAGTTCCTGATTTTTTTTCTGAAGTTCCAAGATTTCCTTTTGCCGCAAGTCACCTTTCAATGAATATAAAATTGCCCTTGGGGAAGAGAAAATATTTTGAATGCCTCCTTGAAACCATTTGGCAGCCGCTGAGTCTCTATACAAAAAAATTCCAATGGAGACTAGAAGAAAAATTATTGTAATAATAAGAAGCTTTTTATTCTTTGAAGTACCTGTAGTTTGTGCTCCTCTCATAACCTCATATGTTAACAGAGATGAGGTCGTCTTGGCAAGAAAAGGTGTGCCCCCGATGGCTTCGGGGGCACGGATGTGTTGACTGTGTCAAACCGAGATCGCGGGGAACTCCTCCTCAACGGGGTCGTTCACCTCCATCCAGTTGTGGACGCGGAACCCGCATCGCACACAGTACTGGTCTCGCTCCTTGTCGGGGAGCGTTTCCTCTCGAATTTGCCCTTCGCATCGGGGACATGGTGGACAGCTCTCGGCGAAGAACCTGAGAAATGCCCAGATAGTCGTACGACGCAGGCCGGAGTACGGACCGATGTTTTGGACCCTCTGGTGGTAGATGGTCCAGTTGACCCGAACTGGGAAGAGGCCATCTCCAACCCGCATGTACGTCCAGTACACGATTGTTGGATTAGCCTTGAACTCCCCGATGCTGGGAAGAACATCCATGGGTACGGAATTCTCCTCCAACACTGAAGTTACGGAACTGCTTGTCACCTATCTCCTCCTAACGAAGCGCTTGCCTATCGGCAGTCTATCTACACGTGTGTTATAACATCTTCCCCAAGCTAATGCTTGGGGTAAACCTCTAAAGGAAGATGCTTTCTTACTTCAATTCATCCCCTCACTTCGTATCGGGGTTTTCTTGAAGAGCGAATAAACAGGCTGCCGTAGGCAAAATTCTATAGTCAACTTTAAAAGAACTTTATTAGCTACTTGGAAAGCAATTATCCAATTTGCAAACAAGGAGATATTTTACTACTGTTTTTTGTAAAATACTATAGGGATTTTCTATCTTAGACTAAAGACCTTTTAGGAGAGTTTGCGGTAAACGTACGCTGTTGCAATCATTATAACTGGCCAAACAATAAATATCCCAATTCCAAAAGCGATAATCCCCAACAAACAAAGTCCTGCGAATATCAATCCCAAGAGGAAAAGATTCCATTTGTGACCCTGTGTTAGCTTGCCGCTTGCAGAAATTGCCTCAAGTGGGCCCATTTTTTTATCAACTACAAAATATGAATAAAATTGGAATTTAACTGCCCAAATAATTCCAGGAACAACTAAAAGAAGGACCCCCGCAAAAACTATCAACCCATATAAAAGACTTGAAAGAAAATAATTCCATGCAAGATTGTAATGTTTAAAAAGATCTTCAATTATAGGTTTTTTCCCATCTATAAATTTAAGAGATATAGCAATAAGCCCAATACTAACCACAATCTGCAAGATCTTAGCTGCAAGACCTAAAACAAAGCTGAAAGCTGGAAAATTATTTTTTAGCTGATTCTGGAAAATTGAAGGAATAAAATTAACAGCCGCAACAACTATGATAACGACCAAAAGAAATTGCCAATTCTTTTTGAATGTCTCCCAAGCGTATACTAACGCCTCTTTTTTTGAAAATGAATTCTTTGCCATATTGATAAGTTCTAAATGTATTGTCCTCAAAGACAGTATAAATGTCAAGAGCAATCAAGAACGCAGATCTTCGGTTGCTTCTAATACTTCTGGACTTACAAATGAACCTATATATTGGACGCTACCATCAACCATCTTATCCAAACTCTCCAACGACTCATCGGGATCTCTTGCCACCAAAAGATCTCCTGTTGCAAGCATATCCAGCATAATTTTTTGAGTTCTTTCAAAAGAAAATTTGGGAAATCTATCAGACACGTCTCTTAGATATTCTGTCAATAAGTTAGCATAATCATGAATTGCTTTTTTTCTTTCTTTAGCGCTTTCCAAAAAATCCTGAGCTTTAAAACCATGGCTATTTCCCATCAAAACTGAAGCTTTTGCGTCAGGTGGTGTAAGCCCTTGCTCAATTGCAGCTCTACTTTTTGATATGAGAAGTGCTGTTCTTCCGTCTAACTGAGTTTCGTCCGAAAATCTATTTTTGGCTATATCCATTATTTGCTCAAGAAAATTTTCTGTTTTTGTGTTGGGTGCGTAAGCTGCAAGTTGGGGGGATAATTTAGCAAGCATTCCTCCAGCCAACAATGCTACACCCATTCCTTTTATAAATGAACGGCGCGAAATAAGAGGTGACTGCGAATTTGCTCTATTACCCTCATACCATAAAGCAATATTTGCCAAAGAAAGCAAAGCAGCTGTTGCAACAACCTCCCTAGTTGCCTCGTTCTTCTCGAAAATTTGCCGCCTCTCACCCTCGTTTGAGGTAAATCTACTAATATCCAACCTCTCCTCTATAGACGCGCTGTCTTCTATTTCATACTTGATATTGGTGTAAGACACATCGCCCGCAACAACTATCAACTCGCCCTTATTATTAATTTCTGACGGTCTTGCTGGAAGTCCCATCCAAACCCAGCGTTTTGCTGAAATTGGATAATCCCCCAAAGAATCCAAATCTAAATGCAAAGAATTTGGGTAAGATCCATCAACAGCAACAATACTTGGCTGATATTCCGACATTCTTCTTGCAACCTCAGAATTCCAAGCAAATGTATCAATGTCTCCTACTCCTTTTGAGTAAAACTGTCTCAACTCAGTGCCATCAGAATGAACTCCTGGTTCAAAAAATATCTGACCATCTAATTGTCTTTCTTTTGGAACTAAGGATTCTTGATGATGTGTTTGACTTTGTATTTCCATAACTATTTCAACGGTTCTGCAAATATGAGAAGTCTTTTCCAAGCAGTTCCCGGCGGCCAACAGGTTTGAAGAATCAATTTCTCGCCCTGCCCTATGTTTGAGGCGATATAATGAGTATCATCAGCATTAACTATCTCAGAATTTGTCATTTTGTAGTTATACCTCTGACCATTATAAAAAATTACTATATTATCTCCTATCTCCAATTTATTCAGCAAATAAAATACAGCGTTATATCGCCCTACATTCCAAAAACTATCCGCGCTATGTGCGAAAAGATATGTTGTGCCATTAAGACCTGGAAAGGCAGTTCCCTTTGCATGCGCCACACCTTTCATGAGAGCTCTTAGATATTCATCTTCATTATTTGGATCTACATTTGAAATTATATGCTCATTTGCACCAATTTTGGGAATTGTGACAGAAAATTCTGCTGAATCTGGAATGAGAATTTTTTCTTTCTCTCCAGCAATAATTGAGCCAAAAACACTTCTTCCTGCATTCGGATTTTCATTTTCTATTCGCTCTAGAACTCTTGCGAATTCCGATGTGGTTTGTCCTTCTTGTGGGTCTCCAGCAATTAAGTATCGAATTTGAAAAACCTTTGCCAATTGGTATTGTGCTTCAAAATACGCAGCTGGTCCAAATGTTGCAAACAAACCAAACACAGTTAAGAGAATCAAAAAATTACTAATCGTGCGGATTATTAGAAATCTAATAATTTTTTTTCTTTGAGAGACCGTAATGTGTTTTTGGGGAGGAACAGCCATATGGTTAGTTGTTAGTTTGTCAGTGGTTAGTTAATAGTTAAATTTTAAGTTTTAATTTTTTAATTTTAAATTGATACTAAATTCAGTAATCAGAAATCCATATTCAAAATTCTATATTACAACTTCTATTCCCTATCTCTTCCTTCTTCGATGAAAAAAGGTTTTTTATCAGTTACCCATTTAATAACAGCATCTTGAAGAGCAGGTGGAACTATTTTTTGACTGATAAATTCCTCGTAACCAAACCAATAAAAAGACACATGTTCTTCTCGTGACTTTACTTCTTCAACATCAATATCTACATGAAACAAAAAACTTATCTCATGTTTTAGCGTTTCATCCTGAGTAAATAAATTCTCAATTCCTCCTATGAATTGTACCGCAGTTACTCTTGCCCCCATTTCCTCGCGAAGTTCGCGGGCTAGTGCTTCACGCATATTTTCTGAGAATTCAATATGCCCTCCAGGAAGAAAAAAATAATCCCTCCCTTTTGTTTGACACACCAAAATTTTTTTGTCTCTTATAACGAGCGCTCTAACTATTAATTCAAAATTATTAGCCATAACTCAATTGTATGTGAGATTTACTTGGGGTTCAAGGCGAAAAAATTAACTTTTTTTAGAGGTTATAATTGATGCCACATTAAATAAAATAATCATTAAGAAAGCAGTTGCTGCCATCAATGGAATTGTTATATATCCAAAGCTTGCAAATTGTATCGTGCTGCATTTTGCAGTTTCCTCAGAACATTCTAAAAGATTTGGGAAAAGCTGCATAAGATAATGATAGGTTGCAATTAAAAATCCAATTATAGAAAGCGGTAGAACATATTTCTCAACCTTTTCATTGGTAAAAAGCCCTACCCCAGCAACAATTACAATAGGGTACATAAAAATCCTTTGATACCAACATAATTTACAAGGATTGAAATGCGCAATTTCTGAGAGAAAAAGACTTCCCACCGTAGCAATGGACGCAACTATCAAAGAAAAAGACAATGAGTTTTGCCCAAAAAATTTGGTTATGGTATGAAAAATGGTTTTTTTCTTGGGGGAAAAATAATAGACAAGCAAGCTAATTAATAATCCTACACTTAAAACTTGCCCAACAACTGTCAATGCTGCAAGGGAGAGAATAATACTTTGTATAAATTCCATATTTTATTCACTCAACGGAAGACTTGTGCTTTTCGTTGGCTGTGGAGCCTTTTCAGAAGAAACTCCTTTTTTTGCTTCAAGTTCTGCATCAATTATTTTCTGAAACCCAGCAATGTCTCCAGGATTTGCGATCTTCTTGCCCTCGATGAAGAAACTTGGTGTTGAATTTACACCATTCTTAATTCCTTCATTTTGCTGTGCTTCAATAGTCTGTGCAATTGCAGGATCCTTCATATCAGTCGTAAATTTATTTACGTCAAGTCCTAGCTCTTTTGCATATTCCACAAATTTCTGAATTGGATCTGCAAGAGATGACCATTCTCCTTGTCTCTCATACATCAGATCAGCCATTTCAAAGAATTTATTCTGTCTTCCTGCTGCCTCAGCTGCTTTTGCAGCAGGGAGTGCGTTAGGATGAATTGAGGTAAGAGGAAAATGCTTAAAAATAAGCTTTAACTGTCCTGGATAAAGTTCCAAAAGACTTTTTACAATTGGGTGATATTGCTTGCATGCAGGACACTGAAAATCGGCGTACTCAACCATTGTAACCATTTTTTCTGCTTGCTCGCCTCCTGCTGTTGCTTGTTTGTCGGTATTGTTAGCAACCATTCTTTCATGTCCAGGTTCTGCAAATGAAGCGGTTATTCCATTTGTTTGGGGGTTGTTACGATTCTTACCAATTATTACAAGTCCAACAAACAAAACCAAAAAAAGTGCTGCTGCTAAAGAAAGCGCTACCCATTTGGTTGTGTTTTGTTTCTGAGAAAGAGTTTGCTGTTGAAGCTTTTCAAGTTTTCGAAGTTCTTTTAATTCTTTTTTTGACATCTGAGCCATGAGATATATGATAATTGAAGTAAAAGGCTTAGTCAACCCCGTTTGAATTAGGGTCAATCCAGTCTTTCCCAGAAGCTCATTTGCCTTATGCGCCAGCGAGAGGAGTCGAACCTCCAACCTTTCCCTTAGGACGGGACTGCTCTATCCATTGAGCTACGCCGGCAAATGTAGGACGGGCCTGTTCTACCTTTGCGAAGCAAAGTCGACCTGCGTTGAGCTACAGGGGCATTAATGTATTTTACCATGGATATGTTAAGTTTGATTTTTTTCATTTCACCACTATAATTCTTTCCATGACTGGCGAAAGAGATTCAAACCCTCAAATTGATGATCCTCAAGGATTCCTAGCAAGACCTTTTACTGAAATTGAAATTGGAACACTTTTGGAAAACCCAACTTTAGATTTTCTAAAGTGGCTTCCTACAATTCCTGAAGAAACAGGTCTTGTATATATTGCACCTAAATGGGCGGTTATTAAAGCAAGCAAAAGAGGTGTGCCCTCCTGGACAATGCCAAAATATTCAGATGTACTTATTCATTCACATCCTGGTGGAACAGAATTTTTTCTTCCGAGTCCCCAGGACATTATGAATTGCTCCCCAACTGCAAAGAATTTGATAATATCCTCAGGCGGAGTTACTCAATATTGCGCTCAAGATAGTATGAGCCCTGAGGAATTACAATTACTGCAAAGGAGAATGGCAGAGGATAATCCCGACAAAGATGATGTTTATCTGGCTTATAAATTTCTTGAGAGAGTTGGAATACAATACAGCTTTACATCTTGGGAAGAAATGGATCAGGAAACATTGGACGTATTATTGTATGAAAACCTTCATCAGTATTAAATTTTATCCTTTGACGAAGTGCTGAGCTTTGCCTATAATACGCCCATGACGCAAGAAGCAAACAGTGGTGACCAATTCCATTATGATGGATTACCGTTACCAATATTTCGTCCTGCAAATGAAATTCTCCGCCCGGATTATTCGGACCCTCAAAAACCAGTTTTTCCCTCAATTAGCGAACTTGTAGCAAATCTCACGCCAGAGGATGTACAAGAGCTCATTGCCCTGTATGATATTTCGAATGCTCTACAAACCTACTTCCAAGTGGAAACCTCCTCAGAAGGTGTTAGTTATTTTGTTTTAGCAAGAGATAGAATTCAGCAAGATGGAGATCTGGGGGGAGGTGTTTTTGCTTCAGATTTTGGCATATATTCTGATATGTATCCAAGAGAAATTAAAACAGGAACAGTTACAGAACTGCGAGTACTACTAAGTGATAATTCTATTTCAGTTGGGGAATTTGTAAGGACTCTACCTGTTGAAACAATTTTTAAAGAAGATACCCCAAATGGATCGTCCCCTGAGGCAGAAAGAGATCTCAGAGAGCACATCCAAAAAGCAATGTCTGACACGATAACCGAAGAAGATATCGACGCAATAGGATATGAGATACTAAAAGACTACAAAAATGCTGCGTTTAATTTAGTAGATATGCTAGCATTTTCAAAAAATAGTCGCATTGCCTTTGAGATGTTAAGAAAAGCTGAGGCTTTGGCAAAGGCTGGCGGGTTTGAGTTGAATTACGCTACGGTAGCAAAATCTTTTGCCGATTTTCATGAATTGTCGTACGGAAAAAATTTGGCCGCATTAGATGAATATTTTGAGTCTCGCCGACCCTTTGATTTTCCAACCTTTAGACAAGATGGTACTACTTTAATGCTTGCTTATCTAACTGATGCTCTTGAATCAGCAGAATTGCTAGGAAAGGATACAAGCTTTGTGGGTAAATATTTTGATGCGCTTTTCCCACAAATACTTGAGATTCTCAAACAAGACTTTAAGGAATTAAGACTACAAGAAGCATCCGGAAAAGATATATTACAAAGTGCTGGAAGATATACTCACAATAGATTGCAACTGATAAAATTGGCAAAAGCGGCTGGGAAACATGAAGAGGTAAATAGATTTTTAGACAAAATGGAAACAACTGTTCCCCTTTCTTTTAACTAATTATCCTCTTCTATATCAACTACATGGCGCCTAAGCATCTTTTCTTCGACGTCGGCATTTGGCAAAAGTTCCTTTAGGATTTTGTAATATTTTAGCGGGTTATGAATAAGGTAAAGATATATATCTTGTTCATTTGCCCAGTCATACAACTTTAGGGTTCCATAATTAAATATTCTTCCAAATATTCCTTGCTCCATTTTTAGAGAACCTATATGCTCAAGAGTAAATCGTTCTTCTCTTTTTATAATGAATCCTTTCCTATGATAGACTTCATTTGTTGTGATTTCATAATATTCCTCTAACCACAAGACAATTACATAAATCATCACAATGCTTTTAATCAAAACTGCAAGAAGAAAAATTGGCAAATTAAAAACAGCAATTTCTGTAGGTATCCTTTGAATTAAACCTGAAGAGATTACAAAAATATAATAAGTAACAAGACATGCTGCTGCAAAAAATTCCAAAACAAAAAGCTTTAGAACAAGGAAAAAAATACTTTGGCGAATTGTAATGTGGGTTACAACAATTTTTCTACCTTTTTCCTTTTTCTCTGTTTTTTCCCCAAATTCAATAACTTTTTCTGTAAGATTCATAATTTATGATAACAACACACCCCCATCCACAACAATTTGAGTACCAGTTATATAACTGGCCATATCAGACGCAAGGAAGAGAACAACTTTTCCTATGTCATCTGGCTCACCCATCCTTCCCATCGGAATTTTCTGTAGAAATTTTTTCATGATTTCCTCCTGATTGGTGTTTGTTGTTGCTGGATGATCTGATTGCAATTTCTTTACACCCTCTGTCAAAATTCCACCAGGAGCTACCGCATTTACCCAAATTTTATGTGGTGCCAACTCTAATGCTACATTTTTTGTAAATCCCCAAACCCCATGCTTTGAAGCATCATAATGCGCAAGACCTACTGAAGAAGGATGAAGAGCATCAATTGAAGTTATGTTAATAATTCTTCCACCTCTCCCTTGCTCTTTCATTTTTTCAGAAACATATTTGGTACATAGAAAAACACCCTTTAAATTAACCGACAAAACGTTTTCAAAATCCGAAAGAGTCATTTGACTAACTGGAATTGAAGGGTAAATGCCTGCGTTATTTATCAAAATATCTACGCCTCCAAATAAAGATATGGTTTTCTCTACCATTTCCCTAACGCTTTCCTCTTTTGAAACATCGGTCAAGAAACCTGTTGCCTTATACCCCAACGCCTCAATTTTCTCGACTGAATCTGTTACCTCCTCTTCGTCTCTACTTGCAATTACAACCTTAGCACCTGCTTCTGCGAGTCTATAAGCTATTCCATAACCAATTCCAACTGCACCGGTAACAATTGCTACTTTTCCTGTAAGATCAAGTAATTTTTCTTTTGGAGTTATATTCACTACAATTTCATTCTTGCAGATAACTTTGCCTCATGCAATACCGGCAAATTTTTTAAGACTGCTAGAAACTTCTTTTGGCTTTTCCAATGACACAACATGCCCTGCATCCTCTACCCACATAAGACGAATGTTTTCCTTTTCAGTTTTTATTCTGACAGCCTCAGAAAGGTCAATTAACTTATCAAATCTGCCCAAAATAATAAGCGTTCGCACTGTTAATTTTCGCATCTCGCGCTCCATATGAAAGTTATACATAGCCTTTCCCATTTCAAAAAGCGCATTTTTTTTGATTTTCTGCCTTCCACGAAGGCCATACTTGTTTATTAGGTCCTTATTATATCTATACATATTCATATATTTTGCAGTTAAATGCCCATACCAATAATTACTCATCATTTTTTTCCCAATGCTTTTATTAATTCCATTTGAATTGAAAAAGAGGATCATATTCCTATACATTTTTGAAGGCAGCCAGTCGTATTTGATAATAGGAGGCCCAATTAAAACTAGTTTTTTAAGTAATTCGGGATATTTATTTGCAAAACTTACACCAATTACTGTTCCCATCGAAAGACAACAAACAATATCTGCCTTTCTATCCAATTTCTTAAGCAATAAAGCCACTGCATCAGCAACTCTTTCAACCGAATACTCCCCCTTTAGCTCTTCAGAGTCTCCATATCCTGGAAGATCAAGGGCTAATATATGAAATCCCGAAAGCTCCTTCATGAAAGGGACAAAACCTGACCAATCATTATTCCAACCATGAATTAATACAAGAAGAGGTCCACTACCATACTCTATATAATGCAGTTCTCTTTCATCAATATCGACCTTATGATGAATAACTTCTTTTTCTAATTCGTCAATATAATAATTTCTTTTCTTACTAAAACCAAACATACAATTAGTATTGAGTATTTAGAATTAAGTATCAAGAGCTTATGATTTTTATATTTAAAACAAGGAGGATCTTCCCATTCCTCATTTTGGAAATCAAGTATGTATTATCTTTTGCAACTGAAACAAAGAGCGTAAAGATTTTCCGACTGCAGCAAAGGCGGGGGATTCCTCACAAACTTGTTGAGGAGGGGGTGAAATCACACCCTTTGCAAAGGAGGAAAATTAGCTCGACTTTCATTGCAAAGAACTTTTGCTTCTTTTGTCGGCACAAAAGAAGAAGAGAATAATCATATCTCCAATTCCGCAACTAGTGGCATGTGATCACTTACATCAACCTGTGGCTGATTTTTTCCTATAACCTTTATATTGGGCGTTACAAAAATCATATCAACTACTGCCGTTGCAAAACCAGGGTCTTCTTTGTACTTCATATTAAAAGTTGATGTAAGGGTAGTACCAAAAATATTTTTTACATTTAACTGCTCTTCTAAATTTTCTACAAATTCAGTATCAGGATTTAGATTGGTATCCCCTGCCAAAATTATTCTTTCTTTCCCTTTTGCAGCTTTTACAATAACATCAAGCATTCTAAAACGCTCAGGAGTATCTCTTCCAAGCTCTGCCCAGATCCCGTGCCAATTGTATAACCAAACTTTTTTACCCTCAATTTCGACATATGACTCAAGCATTCCTTCGGGAATTTCCTTTGCATATGGATCTTGAATCATCAAGTTGTGCTCCTTTAGTTGACTGTCAAAAAAATAAACTTTCTCACCAATCAGCGGAAATTTTGAAAAAATAGCATCCCCTTGAGGTGATTTTGTTGTGGTATCGATTACCTTGGGACCAAATGTGTGATAGGCAAGATTGGGAAATTCTTTTGCAAAAAGGCTTACGGTTCTATATCTTTTTTCAAGATTCTGATCAGGACTGTTATAAATTTCCTGAAAAAAAGCAATGTCAGGGTTTTCTTTGTGGATGAACTCAACGAGGTTGTCCCAAACAAGACCTCCATGCCAAACATTAAGAGTTAGAAATTTTATTTGCATGAATTCATTATATAATACAGGTCACATGGAAGGAATATTTGGAGTTTACAAGACCCGCGGCATGACGTCACACGATGTTGTTGCAATCATAAGACGCAAAACTAATGTTAAGCGTGTCGGTCATGGCGGTACTTTGGACCCCTTAGCAGAAGGTGTTCTTGTAATTGCAGTTGGACGCGAGAACACAAAACTACTCGATACATACGTTAAAGGAGAAAAGGAATATATTGCAGAAATCTTTCTTGGAGCCAATTCCACCACAGATGACGCGGAAGGAGAGATAAAAAAGGTAAACTCTAAAGTCATGCCTAAAATGGACAAAGTTAAAGAAGTGAGTAAATTATTTACTGGAGAGGTGATGCAAACCCCTCCCATCTACTCATCCGTGAAAATAGCGGGAAAACCTGCGCACCGTCGCGTAAGACGTGGAGAAAAAGTAAAACTCGAACCACGAAAAGTCAAAATTCACTCAATTGAAATTCTTGACTATCAATTTCCTGTTTTAAAACTGAAAGTTACAACAGGACCAGGAGTTTATATCCGCTCCCTTGCACGAGACATCGGAGAGCAGCTTGGAACGGGCGGTTATCTAACGAGCTTAATTAGAACAAGGGTTAATAATTTCACAATTGATGAGGCTATAAAACTTAATAATTCCGACTTTAGGCAAGAAAAAAAGCCCTCAGGCCAAGACACAAAAAGCGCGTGATGCAATGCATATCTGCATCAGTACTGGTTGGTCCAACGACCCTCGGGCTTTGCCCGTTGAATTCTTGTTTGTATCTTGCAAGAGGTAGACGCACTCAGCGTCGTTCGGGCTCCGCGCCCGCTTGCCACCACTAAGTCGCTTCAAACCGAGTGACTCTCGATGTACGTAATCACGACCTCAGATGGGTCGTCTAGAACTGTCGCAAACATCCCATAGATCTCCTTCTTCAGACCAAGAAGTGCCTCTCTGTCACCCATGTATTCCGCGGAAACATAGATCCTTAAGGGCACTCTGGCAAGGTCATCTTGTCCTGTTGGCCAGAACAAGATTTCCACCATCCTTGGTGACACGAAGAAAGCCCTGCGTGCACCGAGCTGAGTTGCCACCGTATGCGTCAACCACTCCCGCACCTGAACTCTGTCCAGGTTGATGCGGTCTGGGTTGTATCTAACCACTACTGTTATCATCACGCACTCCTTTCAGGGCTTTACGAACACATGTTGCAAGTGGTAGGGTTTTTGACCCACTCAGGCCTTAACGGCCCGCTTGCCACCACTAGATCCCACTTAGAACATCTCCGACTTGATCAGCACAATCCTGACGTGTTGTTCGGAGAAGCCCGGAAGGACTGCAACCACATCCTCCTTGAGTCGCCTCGCCAGATCCTCAGAACGACGGACGCCGTGGTCAACCAGAAGGCTGACGACGAAATGGATGTTTGGGTGTAACCTGTCGGATTCCCAATCGATCCTGCTGAAGAAAACTGCCACGTCCTCCGGACGAACCGGTTTTCCTCCTGCGAAAAAGTGGCCTGCCACGACGCGGCGAATTGCCTCAGCCCTCTCGCCGAAAGGAGCAAACGACTGTGGCTTGTAATGAACCTCTACCTGAATTTTCATGGATCTTACTCCCTTCAGAGTTTCACGGACACGTGTTTTGCAAGTGGTAGGGTTTTTGACCCACTCAGGCCTTAACGGCTGGCTTGCCACCACTAGACCTGGGTTTACCTTTTGCGATATCGGCAGATGTCGCAAAAGATCTTGTGGTCAAAGATGGGATGAGGAGCAGTGCCCTCACCTCCACAATTTCCACATCCAGGATCTGGTTTTGAGGTCGGGGCTCCGCGCCCCGCCTCAAGCAGTTTCACTTCGTCATCCATAACTTCTCCTATTCTCTTGTGGTTAGCTCTGACCATTTCATGACCAGAACAGTCCAACCGACCATTAAGGCCAGTAAGACCCTCTCCATCATTGGATCCGTGTAGTTGATTATCGTAGCCCAGGGAAGGACTAAGAGAATCAACATGTAGAAGGCGTAGGCCATCCAGCCCCGCCAACCATACTTCCACTCTGAGGCAAGTATGATCGTTGAAACCAGAAGGTATGCTGCCACACCTCCGGACCAATACCAGAAGGACTCCGGCATGGTTATCACCTTTCTAGAGTAAACGCGTGTGGTTTTGATCCGGCCGCAGCCGAACCTTATAGCACTTTGTAGGCGCCTTTCTGACCACACAAAAGATGATCACAAAAGCGCCCACAAAAATACACAAACAAGAATTTTCAATGAACGGGTGAAATTATACCAAAAAAAGAGTGGAATTAATGATTTGGAGTCAAACTTTCAAATATTTAACGCTCATCATCAGCGTAAACATAAAATAGATCTTTTTTCTCCCAATTATAAATTTCTTCTTTTCCAAACAATAATCCTAATTCCTTATCTGCGGCTTCTTTATGCTCTGAAGCATGAATAAGATTGAGTTGTTGACTCATAGCGAAGTCGCCTCGAATTGTACCCACTTCAGCCTCTCGAGCTTTTGTAATACCTATCATTTTTCTTACGGTTGAAATTGCATCAGTTCCCTGCCAAACCATCGCAACAACTGGATAACTTTGCATATAGTTTTTAAGTCCTGGAAAAAAGGGTTTGTCTTTGTGATGTGCATACCATTCATCAAGCAATTCATCTGAAAGGTTAACCATCTTTAACCCTACCAAATGAAGACCTTTTCGCTCAAATCGGTGAATAATCTCACCAATAAGCCCTCTTTGTACGCCATCGGGTTTTACAAGTACAATAGTCCTTTCCATAAATTAAATATAAACTTGCAATTTGTACTTGCAAGCTTTGCTTACTAATACTACTGTTCTTTCCATATGTGTATCATACAAACCTTCAAGTCAAAAATCAATCAATAAATTCTATCAAGACTTTTTGGTTTGAGTGAGTATAAATATCACCGTAAGAAGTCTTTAGTTCTTAGCAAATTCAGCAATTTTCCTGTAAGTTGCCCGAATTCGAAGGTGAAGGTTGTTGTGTCCCAGTGTTAGCAACGTTACCGAATGTGTTTTTGGTAGAACTGACCCACCTGGCACCATTTCATCATATTTTGCTTGAATGCAAAAAATTCTTTCAGGGTGAAGAATATTCATATTTTTTATTTTTTGAATAAGCTTGCTGTTTGGGAATAATTCCCGCCCAGAATGAGTAAACGAAACAAAAAATGAGGCCCATGTACCCTGAAAAGGCGCACCAATTGCGATAAATTTGTCCACTCGCCTCCATCCCTCATGTTCCTGAAGGTACAAAAGCGAAGTAAGAGCACCACCACTAATTCCTACAAGCACTATATCCTTACAGCTATGCTTCTCCAAATATTCTTTTAATTGTGCTGCACTTTTCTCAAAATTGCCGTTTTGTAAGGGGAAATTTTTTATAAGAACCCGAAAACCTTTTCTTTCTAGATAATATTTCCAATACAAATGCTTTATGTTAAATGTCAGCCAACGCTCGACGATAACAATGGTTTTTCCTTCTTTCTTTCCTTCAAACCGGCTTTTCGGGATGAAATTTACCAAAATTCCAGAAATGGGATAAATACAAATAAGAAAAACTTCACTTACAAGGTCTGACAATAACTTCAGCATTAATTCATTGTATCAGAGCGTCCTTCTTTTTTTGGTATACTCTAAACATGCCTGAAGGTGAAATAATTCCTCGAGTAACAACATTTGAGCCAACCGGAACTCCGCACGAACTTGCAAATCCAAAATTTTTGGAGGGTTTATCAATGAAGATAGAACCCAGGCGTAAATTGGTTCCACTTTTTGAATATCTTAAAGGAGCACAAAACAAACCAAGAGGACAAGAGGGAGGCCAAACAGACCTTAATTCTCATTTTGAACAATTTATAGTACGGGAAGGTGGAGAAATTAAGCTAAAAGACCTAAGTGAATTTTCAGAAATGTTACGCCTAGCAGGATTTAATGCTGACCTTTTGGGTGTTCAGTCCGTTGGTAACAAAAACCAACAAGTAACAGCTGTTGTTCAGGATGTAGATCCTAATAATCCGCAGTCTGGATACGAACGACCGGTCACTGCTGAAGGACCACACATGATAATTGCTCCCTACGCAACTGACGAAAACGGACAACTCCACGTATTCCGCACAGTTCAATTCAGAACAGGAAGTGCGGGCATTGACACCGCAAGGGGTTTTTTGGATGCTCAAACACTTTCCTCAGGACAACATATCTATAAGGTTGAAGGGTCTGAGGGAAAAGTTCAAGAAAATCTGCGTCGAATAATCAAAGAAGAAGGCGGAGAAAAATTACTTAACATTAAAAAAGTTCAATTTTTAGGCGCACATACTGTTAATAAGAGCTTTGTCACTTCCCCTTCTGCACTTTTCGCGGTTGAAGTTGATTATGAAACTTTTACACAATTGAAAAATGTAGTTTCTGCTGAGGAAGCTGCACGTCGTAAATTTGAGTTCGAGCAACAAGGCCTAACAGATATGATTCTTGATATGACTCCGGAACAATATGTACACTACAAAACCAATCCCTCTCTTGCCAAGGACATGGCATCAGACAGTGCGACAGATATTGTGATGATGGATTTCCTCATGCGCGAACTTCAAAAAACTAAAATGAAAGAAAGAACAGCTGAGATAAAACAAGAAGCCAAACCAGAATCAGATAGTAGTGGTGCCCATCTTCTTACTAAGGCTAGAAAACTATTGCACACTCTTCGTCACAAAAAATCTGCCTGATTTGATGTGTGAAGGGGCGCCCCGCGGTTAGACCGCGGGAGCACCCCATGAACCAAGGACCTAGGCCAACATTGCCTCCGGATGTCTGGCAAGCCAGACCATGAGGGTGTCGTTGGCTGTGGCCGAACGGTAGTTGATGCCGTTCAGCTCACCCGCGGCGATGCGTGAAAGAATCTCCCTCACGGGCAACCATGCAGTTCCTGTGATCCGCTCCTCCGTGTCGGTAGGAAGTCTGACTTGCGTCAGGTCCACTTCAACTTCAAAGAGCGAACTCCATGAGGCACAGAAGGTGGGATTGGGGTTGTGATGCCCCATCTCGACTATCTCGCCGATGAGTGCCTCAGGTGGAACTCCACCCTCTTCAAGCAGCTCACGAAGAGCAGCTGCGATCACGGTCTCCGCACCGCTCTCGTTGAATGCCATAACCGCGGGCTGCCCGAATACGATCGGCGGGTCAGCAGGCTCTCCGGAAGGAAGGTCTGAAAATGGCCTCTCCTGGAAAACCACTAACACTCGCCAGCCATCGGCAGCTTTGCCGGCGGCAACACCATTGATGTTTGCCGCCTCTCTGTACGCTCCCCGCTCGAAAGCGGGGGAACCGTCCGGGTTGGTCTGGACGCGAACGCGCATGGAACCAAACCGGGGGGATGTAATTCCCCAACCATCTGGATCTGGAACCCAAGCATTCTCACCACGAGTGGCAAGAAAGTCTGGGCAATCCACTGGGTCAATCCAACCGCGCATCGATGATCTATCCTCTCCTTGCGGCCTTACGGCCACGCTATGTCCTTGGTTGTAAACGAACTATCCAGTTGGTCGAGCTTATTTGTGTGTTTTTAAACACACAAAGGCCTCTCCAAAAAGACAGTAAATTTTATCACTTTTGAACTTAAATGTCAAATGCTATGGGATATAATATGGGGTTACTTTGATGCTATTCTATAATCTTTAGCAAATCTTCAAATTTTTCAATAGTTGCATCGGGTTTATCCGGATGATTTGTATAATCTCTCCAACTTTTTGAAGTTCTATATCTTTCTGGAGGAATATATAAAACAGCTTGAGCGCCTGCTTGATGAGAGCATTGCACATCCCTAATAGGATCATCACCGACATAAATTATGTCTCCGACTGGTCTGCCAAACCTTTGAGCCGCAACATCAAAAACCCGAGGATCTGGTTTTTCAATCCCAATTTCTTCCGATGTCAAAAAATGATCAAAAAGATCAGCCACTCCAAGCCAGGTAAGAGTTGATCTCGGGGTAAAACTTCTGTCGTTTGATATTACAGCCAAATGCTTTCCTCTCGACTTTAGTTCTTCAAGTGTTTTTCTTAACTCCTCTTTGCGTGGACTGCTCTCCAGGAGCTTCTTAAACTCAGCTCTATATGCTGCAAGGACTTGAGGTCCGAGCAACGGCCTAATATGGTCAGGCACCCCAGCTCCTTTCAATCCATCTTGAATCCATGGTTCTTCTTGAGAAAAATGCGATGCAAACTGAAAATTCTTTTCAGCATTTGATCTACTCCATTCCTCAATGAATTGATTCACATCAAACGTAAAACCAAAATTTTGCTCTGAAAAATTTGCTCCATATTCACCAACGCTTCCCTTTATATCATCAAAGGGATCAAAAACTAAGGTGTTTCCCCAATCAAAAACAATGCTTGAACCAGATAGTTGGCCCTCACGTCTTTCGGAATCTCTTTCGACTACTACCATAAATTAATGTAAAAAAATTTATTCTTTTTCCTCTATTTTAATAGCTTTTCGAAGTGCCTGCACTGAGAAAAAATGCTATTTTAGTAATTTTTCGAAGTGTTTTGGGTCCTCAAAATTGCCAATCACTGCAAGACTTAATAATTTAGTATCAACGTATTCTTTAGCAACTCTTAATACGTCATTTAAGGTTACTTTTTCAATTTTCTCAATTATTTCGTGAGGGTTATGGAGCTCTCCCTGCAATATTTCTTGTGAGGCATACAAAATCGCGGCGCTCCTAGTATCTTCCAAATCCAATACAAAATGCCCCTTTGTATATTCCTTCGCCTTTTCAAGTTCTTCCTCTGTTATTTCATCTTTTTCACTTACTTTTAAGTATTCGTCCACAACAACTTTTATTGCCTCATCCAATCTTTTGGGATCTGCTCCAACCCACGTAGCTAAATATCCAGCATCCAAATAGTGCTCAGATGTAGTCCTGACATAATAAGAAATTCCCCGCCTTTCCCTCACCTCGTAAAAAAGTCTAGACGACATACCACCACCCAAGATTGAGGCCAAAATTGAGAGTGGGTATCTATCTTTTTTGTCTTTAAGCCCTACTGTTCTTACTCCAAGTGCAAAATGCGCCTGTTCTGTTTTTTTGTGTTTTACCTTAACTTCATATTTGTGCTGTTTTTCGTGTATTGGTAAATACTTGATGGTGTCAAACCTTGCAACATCTCCAAAATATTTAGCAATCCTTTTGTGCATATCCTCCACATGCACATTTCCAGCTACAACTACAGTCATGTTGTGCGCACTATAAAGACTTCCCATATATTCAACAAAGTTATCACGGGTTATACTTCTTATAATATCCGGGGTTCCTGCTGTATCCCATCCAAGAGGTGTGTCTCCATACAAAAGCCCTTCGTAAATATCTCCAATATTTCTCATTGGAGTATCTTCATACATGTTAATTTCCTCAATTATTACTCCTTTTTCCCTATCAATTTCTGCAGGATCTAGTAAAAGATTCTTTAACATGTCAGACAGCACATCAAGACAAAGATCTATGTGGTTCGTGGCGGATTTTATGTAATATCCTGTGTATTCTTTACCTGTAAAAGCATTAAACTCTGCTCCAATACCATCAATCAATGCTGAAATTTCACGTGCTGAAGGTCTATTGGTAGTGCCTTTAAAGGCCATGTGTTCTAAAAAGTGGGAAATTCCATTGAGTCTTTTCTCTTCATATCTACTTCCAGCCCCATACATAACAAGGGTGGTCGCCGACTCTACTCCCAAAACGGGAACAACAATGACACGCACTCCATTATCGAGCACTGTTCTGTGATAACGCATAAGAACAATTTAAACATAGAGGTATTAATATTGCAATCAAAATCACACTTGAGTTTTATGGTTATTCTTGAAAAAATAATTTCAAAATTGTAGAATTCTCGGATTATGAAAGGCTGTGAATATTTTCTTCCTTTTGAACCACCGCCGCAAGAAGGCTCGCAACAGCACGATAGAATTGGCCTAATTGTTGGGGAGGTAGTAACCAATTATCCATCAACAGCAGGGTGGAATCTTGAAGCACAACAGGTCTTAACAGAATCAACTGCTGATTATCTTAGATTTATTGATCTTGCAACAGGTGGAAGATTCAAAGACATAAGGGTTGTAAGCGATAGGGGTTTATTGGTAAGAAATAGAGAAGGTGTAATTTGTAAAGTTACGCCCCCTGATGGTCTTGTTGAGCTTTCAGGAGTTCAAAAAACAAATATCGGCAGGGTTACATCAGCAGTATTTGGACATTCGCTTGGAATGCTTCAAGTAGGAATTACAAGCTTTCATGATTATCAAAAAGCACAAAGGCAAAGAAGAAGATAAACTGCTACATTTTTTCCACTGTCTCTATTCCGAGGATATGAAGGCCATTTTCAAGAACTTGACCCACAGCTTTTGTTAATTGCAGACGAAATGCTTCGTTCTCACTACCTATAATTTTGTGCTTTTGATAGAAATTATTGAACTTTTGAGATAATTCAAACAAATAATTACAAAGTAAATTCGGTGCAAATTCATTAGCCGCTTGCTCTAAAATATATGGAAATTGCGTCAAGAACCGCAAAAGCACCTCCTCTTCTTTTTCCGTTTTTGAATTATCTAAATTGAAATTTGTTTCGGATTTAGAATTTAGTGCTTCGAATTTACGAAGTACGCTCTGCGTACGAGTGTATGTATATTGCAAATATGGCCCAGAATTTCCCTCAAGATTTATCGAGTCCTCAAATGAAAATTGGATATCAGATGTTCTTCCAAATTTAAGCATCGAATATTTAACAGCGCCAATAGCAACAGTCTCGGCTGTTGAGTCATCTAATTCAGGAAAGCTCTTTGAAATGCGTTTTTTTGCCTCATCCAAAAGCCACTCACCACGGACAATATTGCCCATTCGGGATGACATTTTTCCATCTTTTAATTGCACAAAACCATATACCAAATGCTTTTCGCGACCCTTTAAGTTTGGGTCTATTTGTTCTAAGGCTTTAAAAACTACTTCAAAATACCCGGCCTGCTCGGGACCGACCACGTGAATAGCATTATCAAATTTAAATTCTTTATATTCAAGGGGGGCTAAGCCCATTTCCTTTGCTTCATAGGTTGGGTTGCCTTCAGATGTTACAAAAACCCTGTTGTGAAGCCCAAATTTCTCGCCTGGAAAAATAACTGCACCCGCATCTTTTACAAAGATGCCGTCCGCAACATGAGACAATACAATATCACGCCCGCTTTCATAAACTTCACTTTCAAAAAACAAGCGCTTAAAGGCAGTACCCATTTTTTTATAAATACTGTCAAAATATTCAAGACTCCAGCGCCTTGTGGTTTCCCAAATTGGCATAATTTCTGGATCGCGAGCATAAATTTGTTTGTTAATATTTGTAATTTCTTTTTTTGCCTCTTCGTCTTCTTCGTAAGATTTAGAACCCGTTGAATAAGCTAATCCCAAAAACAAAGCTTTTGCGGAAGGGGGTTTTACATCCTCAGCCTTTAAATCTTCATGTTTTTCTGCAAGAAGTTTCCTAACACCATGCAAAGCTTTTGCAACATGCATTCCAACATCTCCTTGATAATTAACACGAGAAACATCCATTCCCTGCGACTCTAATAACCTACTAATTGATTCTCCTAAAGTTATGTTTCTTAAATGACCAATGTGAAATTCTTTGTGGGTATTCGGGTGGGCAAATTCAACAATTATTTTCTGGGGGTTTTTGGAGTTCTTGCCAAATGCTTCTTTCTTGTTATTTATTTTCTGAATTTGATGTTTGAGATACTCCTCGCTTAAGTAAAAATTGATAAATCCAGGTCCGGCAACTTCAATTTTTTCAAAGGTTTCTTTAATATCAACACTTTCTGAGATAAACTTTATGATCTCTTCTGCAATTTCTCGAGGTGATTTTCCAACTTGTTTTGAAACAACAAGAGCTATATTGGTTGCAAAATCTCCATGATCTGAATTTGTAACTAAAGAAACTTCAAAAGTAGCGTCAATATTTTTTCTCTCAAGAAAATTTTTCAGATTATCAAAAATTAATTGTTTTGGATTTGTCATACTGTAAGTTTAAACGAATGAGGTATTGAACTCAAGAAGGGGATTATTCGCTTAAATCGAGTTCTCGAAGAAATTTCTTGAATTCGCCATTAATTCCAGGGTGATGAAGCGCAAATTCTACAACTGTTTTCATGTATTCTATTTTTGAACCAGTGTCATAATATTTTCCATTTTGAATTTCTACTCCATATATCGGAATACCTTGATCCCGCAGTGCATTTATACCGTCAATTAAATAAATCTCTCCACCTCGTCCAGGCTTAACATTTTTTAAAGCACCAAAAATTTCGGGAGGTAAAATATATGCTCCATGAGTCGCCATATTTGAAGGCGCTTGATCTGGTTCTGGCTTTTCTACAATATTATTTATCTTAAAAACATTTCCTTCAACGGGTTCAATGTCTGCAATTCCGTAACGTTTCAGATCTTCTTTTTTCTCGATCTTTACTCCAGAAATCACAACTCCACCATATTTCTCGTGCACATCAATCATTTGCTTAAGTCTGGGTGGATCTGAATAAATAAACTCATCTCCCCAAATCACGGCAAATGGCTCATCTTCAATAATTGGTTCAGCAGCCAAAACCGGTGTTCCATTTCCATATTGGCCTTTTTGTCTTACGTAAATAAAGTTAGCCATCTCTGAGATCTTTTGCACCTCAGCAAGCATCTCATCTTTTCCGCCTTCTTTAAGGTTTTTTACCAAATCTTGGTTGAGAACATCAAAATGATCCTCAATCGCACGCTTCAAGGCTCCCGTTACAATAACAACGTCTTCAATACCTGAGGCCACAACTTCCTCTACCACATACTGAATAACCGGTTTGTCTACCACAGGAAGCATTTCCTTGGGCATTGCTTTTGTTTGAGGGAGGAACCGGGTTCCGAAACCGGCGGCTGGAATCACTGCTTTTCGAATTCTTGTCATAAATATGTAGTATGTAGAATGTAGCAAGTAGTAAGGCAAAAATGCAAGGGGAAAGTTGAACCTACTACCGTTTACTAACTACTGTTTGATTTTAAATCGAAATGAATAAATAATCAACTTTTTTATTCTTTACAAATACCCGAGACTCTAGTATAATTTGAAGTCATGTTCACCTTCGTTAAAGAAGTTAGGTCCGAATTGGCAAAAGTGACTTGGCCTGAAAGGTCTGACACTATACGACTTACGGCAATTGTAATTGCCATAAGCATCATAGTTGGACTTTATCTCGGTGGATTGGATTTGATTTTTACAGAAATGCTCAAGTTCTTAGTATCTTAAAAATATGGCAGACGATAATAAAAATATAACAACTGAAGAAAACGTTACTCTTGATGATATGCTTGCAGAAGCTGTGAGCGAAACTCAACCAGAGACAGCTGACAAAACTAATGAGACTGAAACGTCAACTGATGATGTGCAATCTGAGGAAACTGTTGAAACTCCAAAGGAAATAACAGAAGAAACCACTGAATCAGTTGAAGCTCCTGAGGAAGAAGCAGCAATAGATGATGTAGTTGAGGAACCCCAAGAAAAACCAAAAGAATCTACTGAAGACAAAGAGGAAGAAGCAAAAACTCCAGTGAATGAAGCCCCAGCAAGAAGTGCTGCAACCGCAAAAGGTCGTTGGTATATTGTTCACACCTACTCTGGACACGAAAATAAAGTGGCCAAAACTTTAATGCAAAGAGTGCAAAGTATGGGATTTGAAGAACAAATCTTTGATGCACTTGTTCCAACTCGAGAAACAATTAGAGTAAGAGGAGGAAAAAAAGAAACTGTACAGGAGAAAATTTTCCCAGGATACATTTTGGTAAATATGGAATTATCTGATGAAGCATGGGTTTTGGTAAGAACTACTCCCGGTGTTACATCATTTGTAGGTGCTCAAAACAAACCAACCCCTATAAGAGACGATGAGGTTAATGCAATTGTTGCTTTCGTTGGACAAAAAGAACCAACTTACAAAGCTCAATTCTCAACCAATGAAGCTGTAAAGATTACTGATGGACCATTCTCTGATTTCTTAGGTACTGTTGAGTCAATTGATGAAGCAAAAGGTAAAGTTAAGGTATTAGTCTCAATTTTTGGACGGGAAACACCCGTTGAGCTTGACTTCCTTCAGGTATCAAAGATATAATCGCTGAACTTGAAAGGAAATCATCATACCGACAACTCTTGTTCAAATGTCCAACTGGCCATTTGAACTGAGACTCTCGGTATATTTCTCGCAAAAAGACTTTTATCGATATGCAAGCGAACACTTGCGACAGGAGCTCGAAATATGGCAAAAAAGATAAAAACATATATTAAAATCGCTATTAAAGGTGGCGAGGCCAATCCTGCACCACCAGTGGGAACAGCACTTGGACCCCACGGACTTCCTATCATGGAATTCGTGAAGGCATTTAATGAAAAAACAGCAGAACAAAAAGGAATTCTTCTCCCAGTTGTTATCTCAGTATACGAGGACAGAACATTCTCTTTCATCGTTAAAAAACCACCAGTTTCAGAACTTATCAAAATGGCACTAAAAATCGAAAAGGGCTCACAAAAACCAGGACGAGAAACTGCAGCAACTCTTACCAAGTCCCAAGCCGTAGAAATCGGAAAAACAAAAATGGACGACCTTAACACCAAAGACGAAGAAATGGCATCCCGAGTTGTGATGGGCACTGCCCGTTCAATGGGAATTAAAGTGACTGACTAAAAGGAAGTCATCCCGAACTTAATTCGGGATCTTGAAAATACGAAGCACTAAGCTCGAAGCACGAAACAAATTAAAAATTACAAATTTCAAACTGTTTCGAATTTCGGATTTAGAATTTCGGATTTCTTTTTCAGAGAAAAAGTATTATGGGAAAAATAAGAATCAAATCATTCGACGAAGCAACTCCAGAAGAGTTGGCAAAACAAAAAGCTAAAAGAGAAGCAAAAAAGGCGGAAAAAATTGCTGCCAAAAATGAGCAAAAGGCTTCAGCTGGAAAGAAAACCAATCCCCAAACAGATGGGACAATAACAACTGTTGAAGAACCAATTGCAAAAGACGCTATTGAGGCACAACTTGAGGCAAGCGAAGATCTTTCAACTGTTGAAACACAAACCGAAACCCCTACTCCTGCAGTTGAAGTAAAAACTGCTAGCGAAACTGTAGAGACTCCAAAAAAAGAGAGAAAACAAAAGAAAGAAAAATTTGTACAAGTTAAAACCGACTCGAAAAGACACACTGAAAACAAAACATACGTTTCAAAAACCCAACCTTACAAACTTGATCAAGCTCTAGAGGCCCTCAGAAAGTTTAAAAAAGCAAAGTTTGATGAAACCGTTGAACTTCACGTAAATGTGAAAGAGAAAGCGACTTCTGGTCAGGTAACACTTCCTCACGGAACTGGAAAAACTTTAAATATAAAAGTTGCAGATGAAGCAATAATCGCTGAGGTTAAAAAAGGAAAAATTAATTTTGATATTTTAGTTGCAACACCTTCAATGATGCCTCAATTGGCTCAAGTTGCTAAGGTTCTAGGACCACGCGGCCTTATGCCAAATCCAAAGAACGGAACTATCGCAGAGAACACCGCTGAGGCAGTAAAAAAACTATCTGCAGGCCAAATTAGCTACAAAACAGAACCGGTTAGCCCTATTATTCACATAGCAGTTGGGAAAGTTAGCTTTGATGACAAACAATTAAAGGATAACATCTCAACTCTTCTAACAAGTGTTGGAAGTGCAAATATCAAGTCAGTGGTCCTCAAATCCACCATGAGCCCTGGTATAAAACTCCAGGTCTAGAACTTCCTCAACTTGACTACAAACATTTCTCCAAGTAAGATACTCTCAACTGCTTGCTTCGTATGAAAAAAACAGTTCTTGCCATTTTTGCCCACCCCGATGATGAAGCCTTCGGCCCAGGAGGAACACTCGCGAAATTTTCACAAACCCATGATGTTTATTTAATTTGCGCAACTCAAGGCGAAAAAGGTAAAAACAGCTTAAAAACTTCAAAGAAACTTCATGAAATTAGAAAGCTAGAACTTGAAAATTCTGCAAAAATTTTAGGAATTAAAAAAGTTTTTTGTCTTGGTTTTGTAGATGGGACTTTATCTAACAATTTATATCATAAATTAGCCTCAAAAATTGAGGAAAAAATAAAAAAAATAAATCCTGAAATAATTATTACTTTCGAACCACGGGGAGTTTCAGGACATATCGATCACATTACCATAAGTCTGGCTACTACTTATGTGGTTTGCAAACATAAAAATATTCAACTTTTTTATTACTGCATGCCAGAAAAAGAACGAGCAAAAGCGCGGGATGATTATTTCATTTATTTCCCAAAGGGTTATAAAGAAAAAGAGGTTGACTGGGTAAATGACATAAAAGACACATGGGATACAAAAGTAAAAGCAATGAAAGCGCACAAATCGCAAAAACATGATGCTGATGTAATAATAGAATTAGCCTCAAAACTACCCAAAAGGGAACTTTTTTTGAAATTTAAAAGATAAATTATTTCTTTAGAGCCTCAATACCGGGGAGTGTTCCATTTTCAATAAATTCAAGCATTGCACCTCCACCTGTTGAAATGTGGGTAATTTTCTCCAAATGGGACTTATGAGAAATTGCTGCCAATGTATCTCCCCCACCAACAATTGAAAAAACGTCAGAATTATGAGTTAGAGTATAGAACAAAAAATCAGTACCACGAGCGTATTGAGGATTTTCTATGTACCCGACTGGCCCATTCCACACTAAAGTTTTGGCTTTCAAAATAACTCGAGCATAATCAGCTTGTGCCTCAGGTCCAATATCCAAAATCACATCATCTCTATCCACCTCAGAAATTTTCTTAACAATTCCACCCTCATCTATATCATTTTTACTTCCCACTACTACATCTTGAGGTAAGATTATTTTTGTTTTATTTTTTTTAGCGTGCCGGACTATTTTTTTAACCTCATCCAATACCCCTTCTTCAGCCAAACTTTTTCCAATTGGATAACCCAACGCCTCAAGCATAGTATTTGCCAAGGCCCCACCAAGCACTAAAAAGTCCGCGATTTCTGTCAACTTATAAAGCAAATTAAGTTTTGTAGAAATTTTTGCTCCACCAACTATTGCCACAAATGGTTTTTTGGGGTGGTTGGTAACGTGACTTATCATCGCAATCTCGCGCTCCAATAAAAGCCCTCCGAAATGCGGCAAAAACTTGGGTAATTCTGTAATCGTCACACACTCCCTATGGCTTACTCCAAAAGCATCATTTACATAAACATCAGCCAAAACCGCAAGTTTTTCAGCCAATTCTTGCCCTGAAGCACTCTTTGGCTCATCTTCTCCTTTAAAAAAGCGGATATTTTCAAGAAATAAAATTTCTCCATTTTTTTGGTTTTCAAAATAATGCTTTGATGTATCCTGGGTAAAATTATCAACAAAACTTATTTTTACATTCGGAAGTAATTTCTGTAGTCTTTCAAAAATCGGGCGAAGAGATAATTCATTGTCATGCCCTTTTGGCCGACCGAGATGGGAAATTATAATAACTTTATTTTCTTTATAAAGTTTTTTTATGGTCGGAAGAGTCTGACGAATTCGTTTGTCATCCGTAATTTTGTGCTTAGTTAAGGGCACATTAAAATCTACTCTAAGCAAAATTTTCTTATTTTGAATATGGGCTTTATCAATGAAAACTAACATATATAAAAATTTCTAATTGACCTAAAAAAATACAAATCTGAAACTTTAATTTATTTAGAAATTAGAGCAAATAGAATAATTAGGTCAATTTATTTTCGCCTATATATTTCCGAATAGTGTGTGCTGTTCCTAAAAGATTTAAACTTATAAATAGCATTTCCAACTCTTCTGCTAGTTTTGCGCGAATTGGCTCTTTTTCACTTTCAGACAAAAGCCACATTTCTTTCTTGTGAGGGCCAATTGATTTTTTTCTAAGTTTGTAGACAAACTGCTCATCATTCCATCCTTCTTTTCTTTCATTTTGAAAATTTTGTTTTGTGTATTCATGAAGTTTTTCTCGCATTGCGTCAGGTATTGTGTCAAAAACAATATTTTGAAATCCTGTTGCCAAATGGATTTCACAGGTATTATTTTGAGGAAAATCATCAAATTTATTGTCGGGTAAAGTGGAGGCGCCATGCTGAACTGCACCTGCAAGTCCATACTTTTCCCGAGCAAGTGAACCAATGTCTCTTAAAACATTAAAATCTACATTCATTTCTTGAAGCGAACCATCGGGATTTACTACTCCACCATGGGAAGTTCCTGTCTGGACACTCACTTTACTAATTCCAAGAAGGGCTTGGGGTTCAATTTTTGCCAAATATCCATCCATAAATACGGTAAAGTCCTCAACAGTTGAATTTACACCACCAACATGTCCTATTTCTCCACCAATTGTTACCGTAATACCTCCCGGTTGCATACGGCGAATAAACTGAGTCATGAGTGCAGTCATTTCAATATTTTCTTTTTGCTGCTCCTCAACAGTTGGCTTATTAAGATCAACTAATGTCGACGCATCTATGTCAATATTATAAAAGCCTGCAGCAAGAGCATTTTTTATCTCCAACTGTATTTCATCAATTTGTCCTTGAGGATATTCCTGATATTTTTTTACATCAAATTGGTAATGATCACCCTGGAGAAAAACAGGTCCTACAAATCCCGTTTTTATAGCTGCAGCAAGCACAACAACGGCAATCTCATCTTGAGTTTCTTTATCATATATCATCTCTGTTCTTGAAACCTCAAAAATAAAAGCACCTGCCTCCTTCTCAATCGCCTTTTTAAAAATCTCACAACAAACATCATAAGTAATTGCGCGCAAGTTAATTGCAGGAACTGTAAAACCGGACACCTCGCCTTTTCCAAAAGCCTCATAAAGCGAATAAATTGAGGCTGGTTCTATCCCAAATTCTTTAGCTAATTTGCGGATAAAAACCCTGGCTAAATGACGAGTAGTAGCGTCTTCAGAAAGTACGGCAGTATAAACAAGATGGTCAATTCCTTCATTCCGAAGTTTTGCCTCATCCTTTAACTGAATTTCTTTATCGTGAAGTATTGCGATATCATGCAAATTATTCTCGAGTTCTTGAGTTGAGTTAAAAATCATAAGTTGATGATAAATGCTTGATGGTAGATGGAAAATGAAATTGAAGTAAAACTCATATTAACCATTTATCATTTGCCATTCATCATTATATTTAGTGTACGGGAGATAAGAAATCTCAGTCAAGTAGAACAAACGGTATCTGTGCATTGCGAAGAATTTAATGGTTGGTGGGAGACGAGCGCGCGTGCGCATCGCCCCCCACCGGTAGTCGCAGAGTTGATAGGTGCTCACCTCGGATGACCCCTCCAGTGGTCGGGAGGCCTCGGCCGTCCAGCTTGCTCTTGTGCCCATTGCTCGTCGGCAATCCGTCGGTCTCGCCGCCAGGCAAAACCTAGCACGACATACACAATCAGACCGCCAAGGACGAATCCGAGAACAAACGCTCCAAGCATGTCTGTCTCCCTTCCTCCGGCTTGCGCCGGAAGCTAGTCTCTTCGATTGTTGGGTGGACGGCCGTAACCGTGCGTTGGTTGTTCTCCGGCAAGGATGATCCTGCCGAGTTTGGCCGTCAGCAGGAGACCTCCTGCCAAAACGACCACGATAACCACAACCCACACGGGTAGCGACACAATCTGCCTCCTTCCACCGGCTCGCGCCGGGGCGCTAACGATGGCCTAGATTGTAGACCACCTCCCTATGGAAATTCCTGAACTCCCACGACCTTGCTGATGCATTGTGGACGTCCTCATCTTGACTTGGAATCGTCGATAAGATCGTCCTCAGTTGACTAGCATACTCACGGATTTCACCGATTTGTGCGGGTTTTACCCCACGAAAACCATGCCGCAGCATGATTTCATAGCTCACGATTCTGGTGATTTTTCCCCTGAGTACTCCCATCAGGACAAGCCTCTCGTCAAGGCTCATTCTCTGAACCCGTTGTCTGAAGTTCGAGTTACCTCGTCGAGTAGTCATGACTGCCCCTTCCGTTAGATGCTTGAGTTTCACTCTGCGTTGTAAATGTGCAATGTGCCCTCGCGGCACAAGCAAATTACACCGCAGAACACAATTGGGGAAATTATATACTTTTGAAGTCATATTTACCACAAAGTGATAATTATCAATTAAGAATGAAGAATTAATTTTTTTTGCATTTGAAACGAAGAGTGTGTTATGTATTTTCGTCATTTTGTACCGAACATATGAACCGGTAAACGAATATGAGTGGTCCGAAGGAAAAAGCTGTAAAGGCTGAGCTTGCGAACTGCCGGAGCTTTTAATGAATGAGTGAAACCGGCGAATACGTGAGGGGCAATTGACGAGAGGCTTTGCTACTTTCGCCGGAGCGAAAGTAGAAGAAAGAGGGAATAACTTTAGTAACTAACGTAGTGTAAAATTTTTGCGTTTTTCTTAAGGGTTGCTACCCACTCTTGATATTTTTGTTTTAATTTTTCTTGCTCAAGATACTGTCGGTACTGCATCTTTGCATCATCAGGGTTTTTTTCGTTTGCTAACAAATCTTTATTCTGTTCTAGGAATTTATTAAATTCGTCCTCGCCTACTTTTGCCTGTTCTCCAAGAATTTTATCTACAATCAATTGAATTTTTATTTGTTCATTAAACAGTTCTTTTGAAATACTTCTTGACTCAAGTATTTGATTCAAATCTTGACCTTGGCCATCAAGTTGCTTTTTGATCTTTGCAATTTCCTTATCTATATCTGCCTGACTTATATTTATTTTTCGTTTAGCAGCTTCTTGCAAAACAAGTCTTTCCTCAATTATTTCTTCAAGCGCTGTCTTTCCACTTTGCAATTCCAATTTATTAATTAATGAAAGTCTAGAAATTGGTTCTCCATTAACAGTTGCTGCAACGAAAAGAGAACGGCCGATATAAAGAAGAGCAGCAAGAACAATAACTCCAAGGATAATTAGTGTAGCTTTTCTATTTTTTGGGGCCCAAACTTTATTTTTAAGATCTGCAAGGGTCGTTTTCTTTTTTGGTGATGAACTTTTTGTTGCCTTTTTTGCTGTTTTTGCTGTTGCCATGGGACAAGTATAGCATATATTTTAAAAAGTCAATACCGTTGCTCTTTATACCCAAAAGTACTACACTTATATAGTAATCGGATCAATTTTCATAGGAAGGAGGTGTAACGATATGGGTATACTTGAGCTAATAATTGGGATACTGGTTTTTCTCTTCTTGGTAAATCTTTTTATGGCATTTATTCCTGTGCCACGAACTCTGGGCGGTGCTATTGTTTTGATCTTAGTAATATTTCTAGTATTACGTTTGCTGGGAATGGTCTAGAAAGATACGGCCACTTTTTATCGAAAGAGATTACATTTATAACAACTTAGTTGGTGGCTTTTTGCTTTGTGCAGCAAAAATTAATCGCTCTCAACTTTAAGCTCTAAATATATTTTTCTATTCGTAGCAAGTTCTAATTCTCGACGAGCCATACTTCCAATTTCTTTTATTTTTGCCCCCCCAGCCCCAATTATCATTTTTTTATATTTTTCAGGGGCAATAATTCTTGCTTTTATAACTGTCATGTCTTTTTTCTTTCGTTCTATAATTTCATCGACTTTTATATCAATCACATATGGCAGCTCGCGTCTAAGTCTTAAAAAGGCTTTCTCTCGAATTAGTTCTTGAAGATATAATTTTGAATCCAAATTTAGAGCAGGTGTTGCCATGTCCCTTGTTTCAACGAGCTTTTCACCAACGGGTAAAAATTCAAAAATATTATCAATTATTCTATTCAAATTTTCCCCAGTTCTTGCGCTAACTTCCAAAACAACCTCAAATTCGTCCTCAAGGAAAATATATTGCTCCATAAAATTCGGCTCTCTTTTGTCAATTTTATTAATTACTAATATCTTAGGAACTTTTGATTTTCTGATGATTCCAAGCACCCTATTTTCCTCAATTCCACGCTCACGGCTTCTATCAACTACATATACAACTACATCAATGCCATCTTTTAAGGATTGCTCTGCAGTAAAATTGATTCCAGAAGCCTTCGCATTATCAGCTTTTGCAAAAATTCCTGGGGTATCAACAAATAATATCTGGCCACGCTCATCCTCATATACTGCCTGAATTGAGAACTGTGTAGTCTGTGGTTTTGGAGAAGTAATTGATACTTTCTGCTTCAAAAGAGCATTTAAAAGTGTAGATTTACCAGCATTGGGCCGTCCCAAAAGGGCAACAGTACCTACTTTTAATTTTGGTTCATTAACCATATGGGTATTATATCAGAATTAGCCTCAAATTAGTTGGTAGTATGTAGAAAGTGGTAAGTAGCATGGTAGAGGAAGGATTAAGATATTTTTTTTGCTTACTACATTCTCCCCGCTACGTGCTACCGGCGGCTACTTCGCCACCGCAGGCCTTCCACCAAAACGTCTTTCGCGCTTGGCATAGTCAACAAGTGCTTTAATAATATCTTTTGAACCGGTATTTGGAAGTAATTTTTCTATGAAATAAAGCTCTGAGTTGGTTGAAAGCCATCCCAAATCAGAAGTTCTTTTCTCGCCCGACGTACGAATTATAAGATCTGCAGGGGGGACAAATCCGCCTCCATCTCTATATGAAGCAACAATTTCATGTGTGATTTCTTTTAAATTATCCTTTACCATTTTTTTATACATCCTTAACTCCTGATCTTGTCCTGCATAGTCTACGGCAAGACACAAAACGCTTCCGGTGTTGTTTTTTGTCGCCTCCTCAGCCTCTTCGAAAGTTTTTCTAACATACTCTGGAATTCTATCTTTTCGCCCAAGATGAACAATTCTGGAGTTTTTTTCCATGGCCTCAGGTAGCATTACTCTTAAAGTTTCGTCAATCACGTGCATAATTCCATCAGCTTCCTCGCGTGTTCTTGACCAATTGTCTGCAGAAAAACCCCAAATTGTAATAAATTTTATAGGTAATTGCCAAAGATCATAATAAATTTGCTTCACTACCTCTGCCCCTGCCTTATGCCCTTGAGTAATATTTTTTCCATAAAGCTTTGCCCACCTACCATTTCCGTCAGGAATTAAAAGCACATGCCGTGGAAATTTTTCTGTTGGAATATCTTTAAGCTCGGGGAATTTTTCCCAAACAGTTTTTGCGGTTTTTGATTTGTTGAACATACAAAAAAGCAACTAATAGCGCTGCTTGGTGTATATTTTACTAAAACGGGTTTGAAACTACAAATGTTGTATTTTTGCAAAATTCCACCCTATGATGTTGACTTAAACCATGCATTGAAAGCGCCTCCCGATGAAATTTAGTTCCATACCCCTTATGTTTTTCAAATCCATAAATTGGAAATTGTTTGGCAAGTTCTAACATATATCTATCTCTTACAACTTTTGCCAAAATTGATGAAGCCGCAATTGAAATACTAAGCCTATCTCCATGGATAATACCGGTTTGTGGACTGTTTAAGTCCGGAATTGTAAATCCATCCACCAAAATATGCAACTGTTCAAGACTTTGAATTTTTAACTTTAAATTCTGAACTAGATTTCTCATTCCCAAAAAAGTTGATTTTCCAATTCCTATTTTATTAATAATTGAAACCGGTACAAATTCTACGTGCCAGGCTAGAGATCTTTTTATAATTTCTTCAAATAATATTTCTCTTTTTTTCGGACTTAAAAGCTTTGAGTCATTTATCCCAAGTCCTCCTAATTCAGTTTCTAACTTGGGATTTAAAACCACACCACCAACTGACAATGGTCCAGCAAAAGCACCTCGTCCAGCCTCATCAATTCCAACTACGGTAAAACCATTTTCCCAAACATCTTTCTCATACGAAAAATCAGGAAATGTCATAAAAATAGTATACATGATGCAAAAAAGGCAACTTTGATATATAATTTCCCGTTATGACTATAGAAAATCAAAAATATAGGCTGCAAGCGGAAGACTTTGTCACTAGGGTTGCTGAGGCAAACAAAGGCCCGCATGGCATGGCCGTTGCTTTTTCAAGAGCGCTAATTGCGTATGGACGAGAACATATTATTGAAGCTTTAAAACAAAAGGACCCGTCAATTACCATTCTTATTACTCCTGAAGACTTAGATAGAATTTTTGAACAAACGCCGAATGAGCTTGGACTTATGATCGTGGGAGCAGCAAACCTAGTAATTCATCATGCTCTTGCAGACGGCCAATATCAAACAACAGATTTTGCAGAAGAAATGAATAGGGGCCTTGTTGGAACACCGATAAGGTGGGATGCAGCAAGAAAACCTGGCTTGGAAAACATTCCACAATCAGATTTGGTCGATATGTATCCATTTGCAAGCAAGGAGCCGATTTTTACAGCATTCTATGGAGAAGAAGGAATGCGTCATATTCCTCCAGCTCTTCGCGAGGAGTTAATCCCATACGTATCTTTAATACGTCCTGTTTTGCCAACTATTGCTGAGGCATGGAATTTAATTCAATAAACTAAAGGCGAATTATTTCCTCTCGTGAAGGACCAGTGGAAACTGAAGAAACTTTGCATCCGATTTGCTTTTCTAATTCTTCAATGTAAGCTTTTGCATTTTTTGGCAGCTTTTCAAATTTCTTTATTCCCTTGGTTGAAGTTTTCCATCCAGGCATTGTTTTATAAATGGGGGTAATTTTTGACAAAAATAAGTCATCTCCATCATAATAACTAACTTTTTTCCCGTTTAATTTGTATCCTACGCAAAGCTTAATTTCGGAAAAATCATCCAAAATATCCAATTTCGTAAGTGCAATGCTTGTTACCCCATTTAGTTTTACCGCAAAACGTACAAGTTCTGCATCAAACCAACCACATCTTCGGGCTCTTCCCGTTGTGGCGCCATACTCGGCCCCAATTTTTCGAATATTCTCCCCCACCTTACCTGTTAACTCTGTAGGAAATGGTCCTGAACCAACGCGAGTGATATAAGCTTTTGCAACTCCTATGACCTCGGTTAATTTTTGAGGCGGAATACCTGCGTATGCTGTAACACCGCCAGAAACTATAGTTGATGCAGTGACAAATGGGTAGGTTCCCCAATCATTGTCCAAAAGCACAGCCTGTGCTCCTTCAAGAAGAATATTTTTCTTCTTTTCAATTGCGTCAGACAGTATCGGATACGGTTCCTTTATGAAAGGTGCAATTTTCTTTTTAAAACCCTCAAATTCTTTTACTATTGTGTCGGTATCCAATGCTTTTTCCCCCAATGCTTTAAGAATTTTATTTTTGACTGTCAGCTGGATAGAAAGTTTGCGCCTAAACTCAGAGGAATTAAGCAAATCGGAAAGACGAATACCATTATAACTAACCTTATCAGCATGCACGGGCCCAATTCCTCTACCGGTAGTACCGGTTTTGCCTTTGCCTTTTGCTTCCTCCAAAAGTCTATCAAGAAGCTTGTGATAAGGCATAATTAAGTGACATCGAGGAGAGATAAAAAATCTATTTTTAAGTGAAATACCTGACTTTTCAAGCATTTCAATTTCTTCTATTAAAGTAGGAAGGTCCAAAACTACACCATTGGTTATAAAAGCTGTAACACGTGGCGCGAATATTCCTGAAGGAAGAAGATGCATCTTGAAAGTTCCGAATTCGTTGATAACTGTGTGCCCAGCGTTATTTCCTCCTTGAAAACGGACAACAAAATCCGAGGTGGTAGATAGTGTGTCAATAATTTTGCCTTTTCCCTCGTCTCCCCATTGGGTTCCAAGGATGAGTGTAACTGGCATATTTGAATTTAAATGAAGCCTCAGTGATTGTATAAAGCAAGTTTTAAAAAAACAAGTGGAAAAAGCATTATGCGCCGGGAATCCGCCAAATGGCGGAAACCCGGCGCTATCGCACCTCCTCGTCGGAAAGGACCACTTACAGGCTTCGCCGTGTGCTCAGCACCCGACCACCAGCAACTACGCCAACGGCGAGCACAACTAGCACCGCGGCAACCGCCAGGCTGCCAGACTGGTCGATGAGACCAGACGAGCCACCATTGGCTGGTGTCTGAGGCGTCGCGGCTGAAACCATCTCCCGACTGCCTTTCAGCAGCCCGGCATTACCCACTTTGGGTGGAGTAATCTTTACCGTCTCTTGCGGTCGTCTCTCGAAAGAGATACTAACCGCCTGGGGCAACTTATCAGCCTGCTCCTGTTCGTTTTGGGCTCGGACGAAAACACCGAGAACCAACACGAGGGACACCACCATTACAGCGGCTACCATTTCCTTCTTTCTTGAACGCATCCCAGACTCCTCTCAGAAAATCTTCCTGATGGCAAGACTTATGCTTACCAAAAGGAAGATGGCAAACCCGAGCGGCGGGATAGCCGGGGAGATAGCGCTCTCGCCAATCCCACTAGAACTGTTTGATAGTGACCACACAAGAGTGGCCACCATGGCCGTCACCGAGACGGCCAACAGTCGAGCCATTTCACCTCCTTTCGGAAAGTAGTGTTACGGCAAGACCGATCGAGCATCCAGTTCTGTCACAGCAGTGGTGGTGGTTTCCGTCGAGACTTTCGTCTCGAAAGAAATGTGGCTACCAGAGCAACCACAACGCCCACTTCGAACAGTATCAGGATGAGCAAAGCCGATACTGGTGGATCTGGTGCATATGTTGAGGCGCGATCGTTGAACCACTCGAAGATGAGGATGGCTCCTAACACAAGTAGCACTATCATGGGGGTGGTATAGCGCCCACGATGTGATGCATCTTGTTTCTTGGCTTGCTGGACATCGTCTGGTTTCCTGACTTGCTGGTAATCCCACCAACTTCTCAGTCCTTCGTCGGGATTGCTCCCGTATCCAGACGTGTGAGCGGCCTCCAGAACCTCTGGTGGCCACGTTTCCTTTTCTACGCGAGACACTTTTCCTCCTAGGAATTTCGTCCGTTTAGTGCGGCCAGCCTGGCCTTGATCCTCTCTGCTCTCGCAGGAAGGCTTCCACTTCATCCCCCAACCCAACATCGAAGTCGGGCGGAAGGGGCTCGAGCGGTGGGAGTTTTGGCTGAAACAAGATCCGGTGAACCATCACCGGACCTATCAACATTACTCCCACAACGATTGCATCGAACACAGTTTGCCGAATCCTTCGTACTAGTCGAGACACTGTCGTTCCTCCTGTCCTTTCCTTCAATTGTTCGTGTGCGATAACTGCGGACAAGTCCGCAGAGAATTTTCAGATCCCCCAACAAGGCAGCTTTTGCCAAGTTCGGTTATCCAATGATGGAATAATACCAAAAAATAGCAACAGAAACAAACTATGGGTTAAAAATTTGTGCTTTTTTACTCTTTGTTTTTTTTATTTGAAACAATATGGTATAGTAGTTGGGTATGAAAATGGCAGTATTTCTACTCTTGTCATCACCTCTTCTTATTCCTTTATCCGCTTACGCAACGTCTAACACTAATGTAGAAGTCTCAAATAATGGTGGTACTTCGTATACAAATGTAGAAATTGAAAATAACACAAGCTCAACAAATGTTGTAACCAATGACTCCAAAACTAAAGTCAGAATTGAGTCAAATGGGAAAGTCACAGAATATGAATCAGAAAAACCAGAAAATATAGAACTTAAATCAGAAGATGGAAAAACAAGTGTAAAAATAAATAATGAGTCGAAAGTAACCACTACACCTTCAAGTACAACATCCGCAAAGGATAACGAAAATGATAAAAAATCAGAAGAAGCAAATAAAGAGGGAAAAAATATTTTAGAAATTATAAAAGACTTCCTTGAAAACCTTTTTAATTTCTAAACTTCCTTTTTTAGTAATTCGGAAAGTCGCGTCATACTTACATCATCATAAATTGAAACCGGCAATATTTCCTTTTTAGTCTTTGAAAGAGTTTTTATTTGTTTTTTTAGTTCTTCATCAGTCAGTAAATCACACTTTGTAAGCAGAATTATTTCTTTTTTTAAAAGCAAACTTTTATCATAGCCTTCGAATTCTTCGCGCACAGTTTTATATGCCTCATATACGTCAGGGGTTGTTGCGTCAATACAATGCAAAAGCATTTTGGTTTTTTGTATGTGTTTTAGAAATTGAATTCCAAGCCCTTTACCAACTGACGCGCCCTCAACAAGGCCTGGAATATCAGCTAGAACTATTTTATTTTTGCCATTTTTTGTCTTTGTAGATATTGTGCCCAAATTGGGTTCTAAAGTAGTGAAGGGGTAATTTCCAATTTTTGGGACGGCATTAGTAAGGGTTTTTAGCAAAGAACTTTTCCCTGCATTTGGAAATCCGATAAGACCAATATCTGCAATAAGACTTAACACAAGATGCAATTCTTTTTCTTCACCTTTTTGGTGAAATAAATTATATTTTCGCATTGCAAATGTCTCTTCGCTTCTATCGTGATTACCGATCTGTCCCTTTCCACCTCTCGCAATTCTAACTGGTACTTTTTCTTCAAGTAACTCAACTGCTTTCTCGTTTGCCGTATCTATAATAGTAGTCCCCAAGGGTACGAGAACAGTTATATCCTCGCCACCTCGCCCATCTAAATTTTTATTCATACCGCGCTCACCATCTGGCGCTTTTATTAGTTTTTTGAATCTAAATTCATTTAAATCATGGACGTTTGCCGAACCTTCAAAATAAATATCTCCCCCACGGCCACCATTTCCACCATCTGTATGTGGATTTTTACTACCGTAATTTGTATGAAATGATTTTCCGCCATCTCCACCGTTTCCGGCTTTTACTTTTATTGTTACATCATCAACTAAAGACATATCCTATATTATACCAGAGCCCAATGGGTTGTGGTGTTTTTGAGTAAAAATATCTCAAATCAAAATCTTGAATACTTAATTTGGTGTGGTATATTCATACTTATGAGTGGGCTTAGTAAAGAAACCCTAGACTTTCTAACAAGTGTTGCAAGTCGCCTTGATGAAGGTAGAGAAATATTGCAAGAAGAACAATTATCACAAAGGTCTTACGAATTATTAATGCTTTTTTACAAATCCATTAGAACCAGTGAGGCAGTTAGAAACGCTTTTTTTGATGCATTTTTTGTAAATGCAGATATGTATTTACCATTATCTTTTTCTGTTGATATATCGGGTAATAGATATAATATTTCCTACCAAACACAGTCATCTAATGGTAGCGGACGACTTTTCGATACCGCATTGGGGCAACATGGAGCCTCATCTGACAATATATTGGGAAGCGTTACTGCGAGTGTCACAAGAACTAACTTAGTAAATTCTGCTGATATCGAAACTGGAGAAATAAGATTTAATGACGGATATATGGGAATAGTGAAAGATCCAACTCCAGTAATTCAGTACACAAAGGGTTATGAACACCCAGAGATAAATACCTTAACAGCTGCAAACAATGTCCAAAGACTTTTTGGTGAATTGGGTGCCCCCCCACCCAAATTGCTTGGAATGGGATAGAGAAATGAGTCCTGTTGTCAACTATGGAATATAAATAGGGTCAAAAAGTTAAATAATTTTCTATGACTTGGGAGATCTCAAATATTTACTATATGCTGCTAACCATTCCTCTTCAGTTGGTTCCATGTCAGACAATATAATTCTTCCAACAATATTCTCCTCATCATTATCACCAAGTTTATTTGCAATATCGGAGAAAGCAAAAATAATACTCGATCTATATTCCTCAGGAATAAATTCTAACATTCTGCCATGAAGCGTACCCCTCGGTATAAAAATATTCACAGGCGTATTAACTGGGTCCTCAATTAATCTAACAATTTGCTCTATTAATTTCTTGTCACGCAAATCACATAACTCTTGATATTCAAGGTGTTTTCTTTTATATTCAGGCAAACTCATGCGTAGCCTTCTACCCAGAAACTCTTTAAATTCCCTATCTACTTCAATACCTTCCTCATATATGAGACCAATATTATAACCCTCCGAATTTAACTCATCTATCGCCTGAAACTGAGAAACCCTGTATAAGCGTTGGAATCCTTGCCCTTTTTCTACTTTTGTCCGCAAAACTTGCTCCCATTTTTCGACCGAATCTACACCACCATTCACTCCATACAAACCAACCCAATAATCATGTGTTTGTTGGGCTTCGCTGTAAAAATAATAATCAACAGCGTTTGCAGGATAAAAAGGCTCTTTTGCTTTCGTAGGTGATGCTTCCGGATCCTCTACTACAACAATATTGGTTTGCCCAGGGACAAAAACGTCTCGCATTAAATCCTTTGTTTCCTGAGTCAATGAAGACGCATTCTGTAGTTCAATTCCATGCTTTTCAAAGGCAAATGAAAGCCTCGCGTTTTGTTCTAAACTCA
Organism: uncultured Gammaproteobacteria bacterium; assembly: GCA_964425075.1. GTDB lineage: Bacteria > Patescibacteriota > Microgenomatia > Levybacterales > GWA1-39-11 > JAUSNA01. The sequence goes on from CAYRKM010000001.1 coordinate 63,018, forward strand.
TTCCGAAATTATACTAAAAATGAGTTTTTTTATCAACTATGGGATGATTGTAGCGTTTATTAAATAAAAAAGAAGCGCAAAACTTCTGGTTCCTTGCTACCTACTACTTTCTACAATCCACCAATTTATTTGAGGCTAATTTTGAGGCAAACCAAGGTGTTTTTCTACTTTCTTAAGTCTTCTGTGCAATACTGCATCCCCTTCGTCATAATTCTTGGCAATTATGCTCGTCGTTTTCTCAATTTTATTTACTTTATTTCTAACATCTTTAACGTCCTTACCTGTTTTTTTTACATTTTCTACAACATTATCCATCCGAATCTCAACATTTTTCATTCTATCGTCAAGCTCGCTTAAATCATTGCTTAATGAGATTTTTGTAAGGCGGATTTGGTCCTCTAAATTTCTAGCAGAATCTCTTACTTCTACTTTAACTTCTTCCTGAACCACCTTTCTTATCGCTTTTAAATCATCTAATGTAAGTGCCATAGGATTTATTATTATTGAAAACTTCAGGGGAAATTTCAAGAGAGCAAACAATATCAGCGAAGCATGGTATCGAATGGTACCTGACAGGCACTGAGCAACTATGTTTTGGGACTCACTATTTCGGTAATTTGTCCCAAGGGCCAGGATAGTCTGGAGGATAAGTTCCCATAACAATATCTGTTGGTATGTCCTCTTTATTTATTAATATTTTATTAAAATCATATATCTTAAAATCCCTTTTGCTATCAAATATTGCAATCGCAAACCTACTAGGACGTACAAAAAATGTATAATTTTTTGTTTTTGTATCAAATATGTAATTTACTTTTGCGTACTGAGTCATCTCTCTATAGTTGGCAGGATCCATTTCTTCTAAGTCTTTGAGTTGTTGTGGGATATTCTTGTTTTCTTTTATCCTTTGTTTAATTTGTGCATGAATAGCGTGAGCAGGAATGATACCTCGATAAAAAGTACTCATGCTGCAACTAGTTGTTCCAACGATAAAGAAAAAGATTATATAAAAAAGATAGATTACTGCAAATACGGCAGGTGAGGCAATAAGCATAGTTATAAGCAGGCGCTTCTCTTTTATTCTCTTAATTTGAAAAATGATTATGAGAATAAAGATTAGTATCGGGAAGAATATAAATACTCCCAAAACATTTAAATCATTAAGGCAAATATCTAGCACCGACTGTCTTGAAAATGGCATATCATACATAGCGAATTATTATAACAAATGATTTAATTTCATTTGGGGTGGCTTAGTAAGCTTTGTTTTGGCCTAAATTTACTAAAGGATTAAGATTTTTCTATTTTAATATTTCTAGCGTTGAAAGAGTTTTATCTACTTCTGTTTGAAACCCAACATTCTGAGGATCATTAACTGATGTCGCGATAACAATCGCATAATTTGATTTCATATCTTTTTGAAGCACATAATAGGTAGATTGACCCAAACTACGAATCTTGTAAGTAACACCCGAATAATTATTGAGCATAATATTTTTTGGGGGGGCAATGATTTCTGAAGTTCCATCTGCGGTCATCTGCTTAAGATACTCGTCCAACCATTTCTGAAATGTCTTTCCGTTTAAGGAAATTGTTTCAAAAACCATAATTACACCGTCATATATTTCGGTTTGTCCTTTTTGGGTTGCACCTGTTTTATAAATACGAATATGTTGTTTGTCTTTTGTGTCTAATTTATAATCTGCAGGATAAAGGAAAACATACACTCCTTGAGGATCACTATAGCTACTTCCTCCGGCTCTTAAATCACTATTATCAATAGTCGGTTGTGGAGTATTCTCGGCTACCGAGGGAGAAGGAGTATTGTTGGGGTCTATAAAGGAATTTTTTATTTTAGGAAAGAAATAAAAAATTCCCAACATAATTATTGCTATCACAATAAACCCTAATTTTGTTATTTTCATAAAGAAAGGATTGGTATTACCTATAAGTATAAAGGTTTTGTTTTGATGCTGAAAGTTTTGGCAGGGCCGGATGGAATCGAACCATCTTCAAAGGTTTTGTCCCAGAAGTATCTTGCAGGGGTATCAGGGCTCGAACCTGAAATGGAGGTTTTGGAGACCTCTGTGATACCATTTCACCATACCCCTAAAAATAATGCCTGCTTAGAACTTCGGGATCCCGTACATCTAAGCAAAACCCTTCAGGTTTTGCAAGATGGTACTGGGAGAGACCTCTATTCTACCGGTAAACTACGGCCCTTTGTGTTATTATCAAGCTCAATTATATTTCAAAGGGGGATTTAATTCAATTTAAAGGCAATCTAAGTACCCGATGCCGTCATTCTCACATTCATTTCCTTTAATGTATTATCAAATGTATCTTTTACTATTTCTTCTGGCAGGTTGGAATTATTGATATTAATCTGTGCGAAAAAATCGTACACTGCCTGAAAATTAAAAGGCCCCATTAATTTTCTATGTGGAATTACAAGGTCAACCGAAACATACCCGTTTGATTGTGGAGATAAATTAACATAAATACCTTTTCTTGATTGCCTCAATGAAATAGCGCTGGAGCCAATTTTTTCGATGCTAATTGGCTTTTTCGCCCATTCTTCTTCTGAAAAGAATTCTTTAACCCCAACAATTAATCCATCTACATTTTGATCTGTAATAATTTTGGCTGTTATATCTCCATCATTATCGCTGGTCACCCTAAAAACCTCACCACCATTTCTATCCACTACAAAAGTCGTAAAAGTATCACTATCATCAAAAATTTCCTGTATTTTCAAATCAGAAATTGTCGAACCATCAGGCACAATTCGCTGATCAACACCATTATTTACCAAACTTTCAGAGATTGGAGTTATATTATTAGGAGAATTGTTTGGGTCAAAATCGGTATTGATACCTGATATTTTTCTACCTGAATCTGGAAATCTAATAATATTATCTGGTTGAGCTTCATCAGTCATTTCAAAATCAGTATACCATAGCATAAAATTAAGGACATGATATATGAAATCCTAATCCTTAATTTCAAACTCTTCGATGATATTTGAGATTGTTCCATGCTCACCTAAGTTGGCGACTATAAGTTTGGTAACCTGAAAATCTATAGTTTCAGTTTCGCCTAATGTTTTCATCGCCCCATTCCTATCTTTCTCGTTTTTAAGCCTTGTTAGAGTAACATGCGGAACGTAAAGCTCACCATGATAAATTGCTCCCGTCTTCAATACGTTTCGTCGTTCTTTTTCACCTAATTCTTCAAGTTGTTCTAATGCGGGGGGTGCGATAAGTCCTTCGCGAAGTGGATTTGCCAGTTTTAGAATTTGTCGGTGAAACTCCATAATTTCCTTTGATTTTTTTGCGTTCCACCAAACAAATCTTCCGGGGCTTATCCAAAAATCTGACATAAAAACGGAAAATTTTTTGCTTTCTTTGGAAAATTTTAGAAGAGTCTTTTTTAAAGAATCAAGATTTTTATATGGAAAATATCCTTGATAAATAGTTATGTGCGGTCTGAAATTTTTAGTATTAAGCGTAAATTCTGATGCAAATTTCTTAGTCAGATTTTCACTTTGCTTAATCGCCTCTTTCTTTACATCGACTGAGGGCAAAATCACAATATTTAAAGCAATTGCTCTATTCTTGTCATTACTTGAAATCATAAATACATTTTACCAAACTTACAAATATTGCTCATTGGGCTCTTTTTTTGCTAACATGGTATTTCATGATACAAAAAGCAACAGAGCATTTGAAAAGAAATGTCACACCAACTTTCTCAAAAAATTTTAGAATTTCATTCCTGCTTCTTTCAATTCTTTTTTTATTTCTTTTTCTTTTATTTACTTTTATAGTAAGAAGTGACGCTTTGCGTGTTTTTGATTTTGATACAACAGTAAGACTTCAGGCTCGAATTCCAATAAGAATTGACCCATTTTTCTCCTGGCTTTCGGTTTTTGGGCGCTTTGAAACGACCTTCGTAATTCTTCTTATTATTTTATTTATCAAAAGAAAGCTTTTGGGAATTGTTGCTTTCTCTTTGTTTGGTTTTGCACACATCATTGAAATAATTGGCAAGACAATTCTTTCCCAACCCGGACCTCCGCATATGTTTTTAAGAACCCATGAATTGGCTCAAGAATTCCCAGGGCTTTATATTCACACAAATGCTTCATATCCATCGGGACACGCCATGCGAACAATTTTTCTATTCATTATTATTGGTTTACTCATATTTAGAAGTAAAAAGATATCCACAGTAATAAAACTTTTTGCGTATGGAATTCTTCTTTCTATAGTTCTTCTAATGCTAGTATCCCGTGTTAGTCTTGGCGAGCACTGGACGACTGATGTCATCGGTGGAGCTCTCCTTGGAGCCTCTTTTGCACTTCTATCCCTTTTGTTTTTGTGAGCTTGAAAATTACAAAGGGCCCACTATAATTGAACAATGTCAAAAGAAGAGCTCCCTACAGAACCGGGCATTCACTCAAATCCAATAGATATAGACGGGAATATCGCTCTAAGTGTTTGTCGGACTATGATTGTTGGTGCAAAACCTGCATCTCAGGAATATGTAGAAGCTGGTTGTTATTTCATGAAAGAAATCCAACCCAATCTCTACGAATTTGCAAAGGAGATGTTTGCCTTAAGAAGCACTATTGGAAGCGGTTCTGAGCCACAGGAAGATAACCGCTTTGGCTCCACTACAAAACCGCTTGACTCACATGAGGCAAGCTTTATGGATTCATATATGATAGGTGCACTTTTGATGTTTCTTATTCTCCAAGATCAATATGAACTTGGAGGAAATCTTTTCCCTAAAATTTCAAAGAATAACACTGCTAATTATTTTGATAACCTTATAGATGTTGAGTTAAACCATAGCGAGATTGCAGAAATAAAAGGCTTGAGAATCCCGGAAGACAAAAGCCTTTCGCCCGGAAGGCTTAATTATGCAATAAGGAATGACACAGTAACTTCAAGCACTCTTCAAAGAGTTACAAAAACATTTGTAGATAATTCGGATTCTACAGTCAGTGAATTTTGGGATACTCAATCATCCTTTCAGGAGGCCTTAAGACAAAGTGGGTTTTTCAGAAATTTCGGAAGTATTAAGGGAATTGTGTACGGTGCCTGTGATGTATTTAGATGTTTTGAATTAGTTGAAGAAAACGAAGCTCTTGATAGATGGTATGGGATTGAAACTAAATAGCTTTACTTTAATTTTTCTCGTTCTTTGTGAGGTTGATTTTTTTACACTTCTATTACTTCTTTTCCTCTAAGATTCAGCTTCTCTTGCTTTAATTTAACCTAAATTTATAACTTCGTCAGAAATTTGTCATGAAAAATTGACTGTAAGTGGTAAAATTGTTGAATTGAAAATCCAATTTGGGTTATATCAATAAGCTCTTTAATAATTGGGTGGATTTTTAGTGCTTGAAAGGGTTCTCCCGATCTTAAGATATATTGTCTTCGGATCGGGGGAACTCCCCAAGGGATCACAGAAAGGATCAACAACCATGCCGAGTTTGCGCGGCCAAGAGGTTACCATTTCCGTCATTAAGGCGGATGTTGGCAGCATCGGAGGCCACACGCGCCCAAGCCCAACCATGATCAGACACGCGGAAAGAGCCATCGAAGGCGCAATCCGCGAAGGACTCATCGTGGACGGCTTCGCCACCTTCATCGGTGACGACACTGCCCTGAACATGCTTCACACTCGTGGAGAAAACTCGCAGGACGTACATCTCTTCGCATCAACGACGTTCTTCGAGATGACCGGGATCGCGGAGAGAGAAGGTCTCTATGGCGCAGGCCAAGACCTCCTTGAGAGTGCTCCCAGCGGCAACGTCCGCGGAGCGGGACCTGGTGCTGCCGAGATCGAATTCGTTCTCTTGCCTGACCGACGTTCGGCGGAGAGCATGATGATCTTCTCTGCAGACAAGTGCGGACCGGGAATGTTCAATCCCTACATCCGCGACGTCCTCACCAGCCCTGACGTCAACGGAGGGCTTCTTATTGCCTCTCCGCAGCGAGCAGGCTTCACGGTGAAGATCATCGACATGAGTCCAGGGGCAAAGCAGGCCATCACGCTCACTCTGCCTGAAGACCGAGATGCGATGGCTGCTCTTCTGAGGACGCCAGACGTCTTCGCTGTCAAAAGCGTCTATTCGGGTCAGCATCCCGAAGAAAAGCTGATGGACTGCACGACCGACAGGCTTCACAGCTTCGGACCGACCGTGTACAAGGGCAAAGATGACCCTGTGCTCATTGTCCGAAATCAGGGGCTGTCCCTGGCACCGGAGGAGATCCTTCGACCGTGGACAAATCCGCGCAGAACCACAGGCGGCGCCCGTGGGAGCTCGGTGCAATACCCCTTCCCGAGCGCCATCAACACCCCGGTGACAGGAGCTTACTGCCAGACGCTAGTCGCCTGCATCGGCTTCTCGGTCAGCGAGGAGGGCAAGTTCTCGGAACGGGTCGACTTCTTTGCTTGGCCCGTCTGGGACTGGACACGTCAGCAGGTCTCCAAGCTTGCTAACCAGCTCTACCGCGAGGGGTTCAACGAAATGGCAATCGCCTCGAGTGGCGAACTCGCCTACACAGGCCTTCGTGACCTGGACGAGGCACTTTTGGCCCGTTTCGAGCCCATCGACTAGTCCGGGGTAACCGGAGATCCACCCATCCCGAGAGAAGAGTCCCTGCCAGTACTACATAGACTGCAGACTGACCTCAGGAGAATGCATTCCTGAACGTCTTTTTGCAGCAAAATGTAATGCTTACTCTTCTCTCTCACCCTTTGCAAATGAAGCTCCACGAGTTAACACTCATGGTATCTTCTTTTCCTCGCTTGCGCCTTAGAGGGTATTAAGCTCGGAAAATAAAAAGGTTTGTTTTCAAAGGATGAGAATAATATGAATTTTTTGACGGAATTATCTAAAAAAATGGGGATTGAAGGAGGATTAAAGTTAATTTACTTTAATTTTTCTCGTTCTTTGTGAGGTTGAATTTTTTTGCAATTCTTGCAGTACTTTTTAAGATTGAGTTTTTCAGGCGTGTTTAGCTTGTTGCGCTCACTAATATAGTTAACGCTTTTACAAACGGTGCATTGTAGCCCCAAAATAAATCGTACGTCTCCTTTTTTCTTTGCCATATTTAAAAAAGTAAATATAAATAAAAGTCCTTGTTTTTTAAATATACCGAGAGTCTCGGTTCAAATGGTCAGTTGAGCATTTGAACAAGAGTTGTCGGTATATGGGTTTAAATAATCGAATTCAAACCCGTAAGTTCAAATTATACAAGATAGCCTGAAATTAATCAAGGATACTTTTTGAAGACAAAAGCCTTACTACCTCTTTCAATTGAGTTCATTTATTGATAAAATTTCAGAACTAAATTTTGCCTCGGTGGCTCAGTGGCAGAGCACGTTCTTGGTAAGAACGGGGTCGTGGGTTCGATTCCCACTCGAGGCTCAAGGCAAATTTGCCTCACTGCTTTTCATTTCAGCCTATTTTTTGTACAATATCAGGACGTATTTTGCCGAGATGGAGACATGACTATGCAGACCGAAGGTCACAGCGGTCATCGAAGCGAAGCTTAAATACGAACAACAAAAAATTGAGGTTAAACTTGAAGTGATATTAATGCCGAGATGGCGGAGCGGTCAATCGCAACAGACTGTAAATCTGTCGCCCGTACGGGCTACATAGGTTCAAATCCTATTCTCGGCACAAAAATTGCGTAGAAATTTTTGTGAAGAGAACAAGGTTTTCTTATTCTCGGCACAAAATTGTAGATTTTGGGTTGAGAACAAGGTTTTCTTATTCTTGGCACAAACGAAGCGTAGTGTCCGAGAGCAAGGTTTTCTTATTCTCGGCACAAAATTGTAGATTTTGGGTTGAGAACAAGGTTTTCTTATTCTTGGCACAAACGAAGCGTAGTGTCCGAGAGCAAGGTTTTCTTATTCTCGGCACAAATCTTTTCTGTGTTAAACCACAAATACTTTTACTTTCAGACATAAATTTCCCCTATTTGCATCCCATAACACATTTTTTACCTCAAAACTGAGTTTTACTCCAGGACTGTGGATGGAGTGTGGACAAGATTTACTATATGACTTCTGTTTTTCTTATGAGATATGCTCTACTTTCTGAAGTCAAAATTTAGAAAAAGTTATCTATTTTTTGGTGGGACTAGGACTTAATGAAGGTGAAGGTAAGGCGCTTGGTGCATCTCCTTTCACAACTGGACCGATATCTACAACCTTCTTTATCGAAGGCCTATAAAGGATAGCTTTCTTGCTTTCGGGGTAAATAAGTACCTTGTCCCCATTTTCAGCGTTTTTGAAAAGCGGTTGGCCCTCAAGTTGTTTTTTGTCAACTACAGTTGCAATTGTTACCGGTCCACCAGGCAAAATTACACTTTTTGCAACCTCATTTACCAAAGAATCCACCTCATTTGCCCCGAGCACTTTTTCTGAAGAATAATAATCTTTAAAAATAAAATAACCCACCCCAAGACCCAGCATTATTAATAGGAAGAAAACAACAAGAATAATAGGAACAGCTTTTGAACGAGGTTCTCTTTTCGTATCGGACATATCGTTATGTATTGTGCCAAATTCTCGCATTATTTGTCAAACCATATTGTGCATGAGGCTTATTCTAGGGTAATATGAATATATGAAGGTATTTAAACGCCTAATAGCTTGTCTTGTGCTTATCCTGCTCCTTTTCGGACTATTTCCGCCTCCGCCAATCTATTCTGGTGATCTTTCAAATACGACATTAAGACTAACTAGGCAAAAAATTTCCACCTCATCAGGTGGAATGGTTTGTGCGCAAACTCCCTCATCTGACAATGGAACTGAAGCAAGTGTGCAGGTTATCTTTCCTACAGGATTTACAGTTAATTCTACAGCCTCAAATTGGACAGTTACAACTTCAAATCTTGCAAATGGGGCAACAGCCTGGCCGGGAATTGATACGGCTACGGCTGTTTCTGGTCAAATTGTTACATTTCCAAGTACAAATTTATCGGCAAATACACTATATTGTTTTAATTTTTCTTCCTCAAGCACTCTTACCAACCCATCTTCAGCCGGAAATTATAGTGGAACCATCCGCACTCGTACTTCAGGTGCTGCAACTATAGACAGTAGGGATTATGGAGTGGCAATTGTAAGTAACGAGCAAATTACTGTAACAGCAACAGTTGCAGCCTCACCAACTGACTATCAGGTTTCACTTGCCAAAACTTCACCCGCTAGTAGCACCTTTGCACAAGACACAACTATAGCCTATCAATTAACCTACGGCACAACACTTAATTATGCCACATCAATTACTGTTGAAGCACAGTGGAGTCTTGGTACAATTGAGGGATCAGGTGCGCCGACAGTTTCGGCTTTGAATTATGTAGTAGGAAGTGCATCCAATGGATATAATAGCACTGCTCCCGTCATTGACACAACAAACAGAAAAATTACCTGGACAATTTCTTCATTCCCAGGCAATACATCTAACCAAACTGTAACTTTCAGTCTTAAAACCACTGATAATTATACAGGCTCTCTTGACGTTGACTTCACTACAAGTGGAAGGGTGCTTGGACCTGGAACTCAAACATCAGACTCAGATGTAAATGGCACCTATATATATAACTACGGTATTACTCCAACTCCACAATCTGCTGCAGCTCCGGGGGGCGATGGGAGGTCTGATGGAAGGTCTGACGGCAGAGGAGGTTCCACCACCACAAATTCGCCACTTGCAATTGGTGATGTTGGGGTAAGAACTATTTCTGCAACTAATGCAACAATATTTGTAGAAACAAACAAAGCTTCATCCGTTACACTTTCGTATGGAACTTCCCGAAATTCACTTATTAACACCGTAACTTCAGGAAACACACTACAACACCTGCTAAAACTCCAAAATCTTACTCCAAATACCCAATATTATTTTAGAATAACTGCACGTAGCGAATCAGAAACAGCCACCTCAGACCTCTTTACTTTCACAACTGCACTCGATATTCCCCCGCCGGAAATTGATAATAATTCATTGAATATAACAGTTGGGGATGTCATACTCTCAGATCCATCTAAGGCATTGAATAACATCGCTAGAATAGTCTTACCTACAAATACGGCTTATTCCTTTAAGTTTATGATTTCTAATTTTAAAAACATAAAAGATGTAAGGGTTATAGCTAGAAATAAAAACGTACTCGGTGCAAACACACTAGGCAATAGAGGACTAAGCACAAATGAAGTTAGCCTTTCCGAAGTAAATCCAGGCCAATATATTGGAAGGCTTCAAAGTGACCAAAACCCCGAAACCTACCAAATATTTGTTAGTGTCTCAGACTTTAACGGAAATATCGCAGAACAACTCCTTGCAGAACTTCATGTAAAGCGTCCTTTCACGATTGTGTCAGCGAGAGATAATTCGCCTGTTGAAAATGCCAGGGTTACTATTTACTATCTCCACCCCAGATTCAAAACCTATGAACTCATTTCCAAGAATCTGCTAGAAATCCAGAATCCTGAATATAGCAACATTGAAGGAATAGTAGATATTGCATTGCCTCAAGCGAAATATCGAGCTGAAATTGAAGCTTTAGGCTTTGCTACCAAAACCGTGGATTTTGAAATAGGAATTGGGCCGGGTCAAGGTTACCCTCAAGTAAAATTGGAACCTACAGGGTTTGGTTTTATTGAAACAATAACATTTATTGTAGTAGTAGCTGGTGATGTTTTCTCTACATTTAATTCACTTATACAAGAACTAGGTTTCTCAAATAGAATGTTTGGATTTTTAGCTCTTATTACAGCAATTGAATTTACAATACTCCTCTTTTTTAGTTTTGCTGTTTATTTTGCCGTTACCCCCTGGAGACTTCCTTTTTATATTTTTTACCACCTCACAGCTTTTCTTAGAAAGGACAAGAACGGACAGATTATAAAGGGGACTGTTATCAACCGCGAGGATGGATACGGAGTTAAGGGAATTTTGGTTTATATTCACAAGGGTTTAGGTAAGGTAATTGGCCATACTATAACCAACTCGTTTGGTGAGTTTTATATACGGGTACCATCCTCAGGGTCTTACAGTATAACTACAATGCATAAATCATTTAAATCCACTCCTTCTTTCCGAGTCGAAAATGCATCAGGAGTTCAGAAGATTTACATTGAGGAGAAACGATTAAATAAACTCTCACTATTCCTGCACAAAACAGGATGGTATGGGGGGTATTTATTATGCGACTTTATAGAGCTTTCTTTATTAATAACTCTTGTAATTGAAATACTTTTTGTTGTAAACCTCGGGTTTCTAAAAACCTTACCATTTCTTATCCTCGCAATTTCAAACTTTATACTTCTTCTTTACTTTAGAAAACACAAAGACGAGGCTAAAATTAGATAAGTGTTTGCCCATCTACCATCTATTCTAATATTGTTCTGCAAAATCATCCCCCAAAATAAGGACAGCATCAGCGTTTGATGGTTTTGTTTCTCCTTCAGGAAGGCTTACAACATCAGGAGTTACTTTCGTAATGCCTTTTATGGCCTCTTTCAACTTACTTTCAGAGATGGGGTTTGATGTGTCTACAGATGAGATTGATGTAGTTTGATAGTCCTCTTTTGCATTCCCCGTTGATACAATTTCTATGCTGTCCCCCTCTAAAATATCAGAGGCCTTTTTTGCAAGACCACCCTCTTTTGTACCATTAAGAATTACAATTTTTATAACTTTTTCTTCTGCTTCTACTATCGGCGTTGGAGTTAGAGTGGGCTCAGAAAGATTTGGGGCGTTATTTGTTTGATCAGATTCTCCTTCACCAATTGTCGAAATTTCAATGATCTTCTTTATCTCTGGCCTATAAAGTATTGCTTTTCTTATACCTGCATAAATTATCAACTTATCTCCATTCTTTGCTTCTCTAAAAAAAGGCTGATTTTCAAGTTTTGCTATATCGGATATTGTTGCAACCGTTGGCTTCTCATCACTCGAAAGCAATACTTTCTCACCAACTTCTTGCAGTAAAGCATCAATTTCCGCTAGATTTCCCTCTTTTTCACCTGAAAATATATTTAAAAATTTACCGCGGATAGGAGAAGCTAAAATACCCAACAAGATTGTTACAATAAGCACAAATCCAAAAAGGAACTTTCTATCTGATAGCACTTTTTTTGGAATAATTCTTAAGAAATTGAGATTAAGTCTTAGTTTTGGTTTTGTAACAGAATCCCCCTTGGTCTGCTCAAAAAATGATTTTTTACTATCTTGGGCCACTTTCTTCACACTATTTATGATAGGGTAATCAAAAGGCAACGTCAAGAATTCTATCTAAATTCCTCAAAAGAAAATCAAGACTGGTAATTCTACTTAGTTTAACTGCTTTGATGACTTATTCTCCAATGCGTCATAAATCCTTGAGGATATTTGAGCAATTACTCTCTCGAGGCTTACAAAACTATTTCCCCTCGTCATGATACATACCAGATATGGGTTTCCCTTCCTATAGACAATCCCACAATCATGCAATTGCTTTACGCCATTCTGAAGTTCTCTCTCTCCAAATTTATGACTTACAACAATTGAGTGAGGAATGCCAGCAACAATTCCATTTTTAAATTCAGTTTTTGATAGAATTTCCAGAGCTTTTTCTGAAAGATCTTTCTTTAGATATGAAGCGTTATAAAGAATTCTAAAGAGGCCGGAATAACCCTTGACGCTCATAAAATCCTCAGGGGTATTAGCTGTAGCCGTTTCTACTCCCAAATCAAGAGTAATCCTATCAATTAAGGCAGGTTCTATATTTTCCTCCAGCAAAGACAATGCAGCATTATCAGAATAAACCATCATGCTCTCAATCAACTCATCTATCGTATACTCTTTTCCTATCTTAATTGATTGAGTGGGCTTTACTGCCTGTTCAAGAAGTATTTCTTTAGAATCATATTTGACTTTTTTACTTAAAAGATCAGGCGCTGACTCCGATTTTTTATAATAGGCCATCATAACCGGAAGTTTTAAAAGACTTGCTGGGGAAAAAGGCGCATGTTCATTTACTCCTATCCAGGGACCATTATTTAAATCTCTGAAATAGACAGAAGCATCATTTATATTTCCTGCTTTTTTCTGACTCTCAACATAATCAGCAATGTCTTTTTGCAAAGAGTTAAGACCCGTTAGTCGGATTGAATCCATTGAAGGTTCGCATTCAAGCAATGGACTTATAAATTTGTATCCTGATTCCCTTACCTCGGAGAATTTATCCTCATCGGAAGAATTCTCTGAAGTATTTTTTGAAGACAGGACGAAACTACCAAAAAATAATCCCAAAGCAAAGGCAATAAAAACAAAAACTATCGCTTTCCTACTCATCTGATTTAAGTTTAATATAGTTAACTAAAAATAATTTGTCAATATAAATCAGATCAAAACAAAAATATAAGGAGCTCTATTCAACTCCACTCTCTTATATTAATTTTAACATCAAGAAATCGGCAAGCTTCTAAATGAACGAAAAATTTAGTTAAGAAGCTCTGAAGAACTTACTCCCTTTTTATGAAAAACATAAAAAGTAGTAATGCTCTCGTCTATTCCGATTTTTTCTTGCTTATGGTAGTCAATTATGTCATACCCGACATTTACTGCTACCATTTTTGCTAGGTCATTTTCTGGGCAGTCTTTCATAAACCAGTTGTTAGTTATTAGTTACTAGGTATTAGTTGCAAGCATTAAGAAATTTGTAGATATTTGAGGATTAAGAAGATGTAGATGTAAATTAGCGATTCCTTTATCTTCCTAATTGCTTGCTACTTGCTACTAGCTACTTAATATTAACTAATTGGCGTATGATGCTGACAGAAAATACACAAACAGCTTTAACTGTTTTCTCATTTTTTTAAAAGTTTTTTGCGCCATACAAATTCACCTCCTTCCTTTAATTAACTATCAAATAATTAAATTCAACGTTTTTCTCAGCATTAACCTCAATACCAACAGTGAATGATCCATCAATTTCTTTTTCAGGATCCTCCTGTTTTTGCTCCAGTAAATATAATTGATGAGAGGATTGAGTTTTGGGGGTTATAAAAATAAGAGATGTATCTTTAACTAGCTTATTTAGAACTTTTATATGATCTGTATTCTTCTTAAGAGTTATAAGTCCTGCAGCAGCTGTTGACTCAACTTCGGTATCACTAAGTACTTTTACTTTACCTTGCGCAAGTAGTAATTGACTACTTTGCACTGATTGGGCGCTAAATATACCTTTGACCGCAACGTTCTTCTCAAAACTTACATTCTCCCTAAAAACTGCCTCACCGTTGGCCATGAAGGTTATTGCATTACCCAAAAATGAAATATTCCCTTGTTTCAATGGTTGGATTTCCAAGTCTTGAAGCGCGTTAATTGCACCATTTCCAATTGTCAAATTGTTACCAACAGTAATGCTATCCATCACTGAAACTTCACTTATAGTGGTCGTTCCGAATACAACTAAATTGTCGGCAATAGAGACAGCCCCTGAACCACTTGCGAACTGACTCATTGATAAGAGGTTAAGAGCCTCCATTTTCTCAAGACGTGTAGAAAGAGCCTTCATGCTACTTGTTAGCTCCTCTAAATTGGCTGCTGCTTTACTCATCTGCGATGAGAATTGACTTACTGCAGAACCTGAAGCTGATTGTGTCAAAAGGTCAATTTTGTTGGTTAATATTTCAAGCCCTTCAATTGACTCCGCCTTTATCTTTTTCGCAACTAATAGATCCGTTATTATCTTTGGACTGATTACCTCCTGGGTAGCAGCTATGCTATCAGTAAAAATACCCTGATTATTATTTTTCTGGGTTTTAAGGAATGCAAGTATTTCCTGCTGACGCCTATCATCTGATCCTAATTCAAAATTAAGCCCTGCAATATTTGGAAGAGAAGCTTCATCAATAGCAAATCCCTGCTCTGCCATGGCAATATCTACTGACTGGCCGTTGTAATCTACAAGATTTGCAAAAAGCATAACCTCTCCACACTTTGTATCAGGAAGTGAACCAAGATTTATTTTTGGACATTCTGTTGCATACTCTTCATTGAAATCCTCCAAAGCCTTACCCAGAACTCTTCCACCAACTGTAGCCTTCATTGCATACCCTGGGATGGAAGACGAGGTTAGATAGTCCCCTGCATGAACAGGTCCATTTTCATTGGTTACCTTAACTGGTACACGTCCCACCAATGCAATTGGATGAGAATCCTCAGTATATGCACCCGCTACAAAACCTGGCTTTGTTGATACAACTCCTAAAGCATCCTTTTGATATTGACCAGTTGTCTTCTTTACATTATGGTCACCTTGTGAAGAATCTATCTGAACAACTTCACCTGGAAGCAACGTCTCAACTGAGGAATAATTTTCAGCCAAGTCAGCTCCACTTGTAAAGAATCCACCTTGCTGACCTGCGTATATATTTCCTGACTCATTAACTCTAAAAACTGTTTGGCCACCGCTTTGAAGCTTTAAAAGATCGGCATCATTGGTAATTTTATATTCAAATAACGTTGGCTGAGCTATAGTTCTCCAAGCAAGAGCACCATTCGAGCGCCAGACATCCTGATTAACATCACTGTACGTAGGAAAGTCCCTTGAGAAATTTATTTGAACCTGGAGCCACTTATCAGTTGCAGCTGCCCCTAAATTCCCATCTGAAGGATAAACAGATTTATAGTCTGCTGTAAGAAGTGAGTCCTTATCTGCAGCAGTCCTGACCTCAATATTAAGATGCTTATCAGCATTTTGTTTCCACGTCATAACAGAGCTTGTGCTTAACTGTGGAACATACATTTGACCTGAAAGATATTGCCCATCTGCAAAATAACCTGTATCAATAAGACTTACGTTATTGTTACCAGCCATTCCTCCATTTATCATTACCCACTTACCGTCTGGTCGCTGGAAAGCTACTGCTCCCGCTCCCTGAGGACTTACAAGCTGGGGTCCTGCACCAACTGCCAAGCCTCCTGAATATCCCAAAACCTGTGATCCTCCATAAGGAGACCAGATGCTTGAGGCATTAGCTGTATTTGCAGCCATATCAATAGTCTGGGTTTGACCACGTGTTATTAACCAAGTTCCGTCTGCTCTTGGTATTGCAACGCTTCCTCTACCGGCAGCATTTGTCATTGCGGTACCCGCTGCGAATGAATTGGTATATGGATTATAAACAGTCAGCGTAGCTGCTGGAGCTCCATTTGTACCAGCTGCACCTGCTACCACCATCCAAGCACCATCTTGACGTTGAAATACGTAAGAACCACATCCAAAGGCAACACCTGTGTTTGCAGCTGCCTGGAATAATTTTTTATTAGCATCATAAACCATCGATGTCTGAACACCTGTTGTAAACTGTCCGACTCCAATAAATACCCTATAAAGACCCTGATTTCCCCCAGCCATAGGTACAGCCCAAGCACCACAAGTAATATTACTTGAAGATGTTGGTCCTGCTGCAAGCGCAGTTGTGCCTTGCTGTAAATCTTTATACGGGTTAAAGAGTGTCGTAGTGGCAGCAGCCCCACCATGAACCAATGTGTATGTGCCATCCGTATTTTTGATAGGAAATCCTCCACGTCCTGAATTTGCTGAAAGCGCCGGTCCTGCTGCAAACCTAGAACCTGAAGCTGCTCTTGGATCATAAATATTTGTAGTTGTCCTTCCTGTTCCTCCTGCATCCTCACCAAATACTATTAAAAATCTCCCATCAGGCAATTTAAGCGCATATGACCCCCACCCAGGGTATGTTGTAGGTACATCTCCTCCACCTGACTGAAGACTAAAGGTTGAAGACGCAGGATCATAAATTGAAAAATTAACTGAAGCCGAAGCTGTTGCTATAACTCCAACTTGCCCATCAGGAAGCTGCATTACAACTGTTCCTTCCCCAGTATTTACAAGGGTTGTTGGATGTGGACCAATAAGTCCCTGATAAAATCCAGTTGTACTTACCATTGCATCTCCAGGCACCTGACCTACTGGTAAAGTAAGCCTATCGGGTAAATTCTGAACTCTAGTCAAAGCTGAGGCAGATGCCTCATAAGGTGCTCCGCTAAGTGCAGAATTTGCAAAATTATCAGCATTTCTCGTAAGGACACTAGAATTATCCAAAGTGTAATCGAACAATGTTGGGCTTGCAAAATCTTTAATCAGTAAAGGCCCATTTGCAAAATAGGTAAACCTTTCATCAATTGGATTTTGAGGGATAGGCCGCCTGAATCTTACTGTAACTCGTGCCCATGTATCAGAACTTGAGGCATTTACAAGATCTCCACTCCTTTGAATTGGCTTATCAATTGCACTTGAAAGACCACCCTGTGAGGTAGCAGTTTTAACAAAAAACTCAACATTTGACTGAGGTGTATCGGTAGTGGCACTAGAACTTCCCACAAATATATTTTCTGCTCCAATCGTCCACAATAGACTTGATGAAGGATTAAGTGAGGCTGTGTTAAAGTCTTCAGAAACATAAGACCCGCTCATGTTAAGGCCTGCGTCTATCTTATTGGTAGTTGTTGCATTTCCTACGAAAACTTGAAAAGTACCATCATAATTCATTACTGTATGTGCGCCAATTCCAATAGCGGTAAGGTTTGTCCCATGCGTAGTATATGTATTGAGAGTTGGATTATATATATATGAAGCAGTCGAATTTCCTCCTACCATAATGAGTATCTTTCTATCCTGATATCTTATTGCATGTGCTCCCTGACCCAATGCTGTTCCGGGACCAACCGCCTGACAAGGACCCATTGTATTGGCTGCAGCATCATAGATAACAGAAACATTAGCTTTTGAAAGGATCACGTACCTCCAGTTAGGAAGCTGTATCGCAACAGAACCTGCTCCATTTATTTCACAGTTAGTAGGAAGGGCCGGACCCGATGACACCGAACCTATTGGAGCACCATTTGTAATGGTCCCATTATTAGGGTTATATAGCTGGGTCGTTGCAGTCGATCCTCCATTTATAATAAGTGCACTTCCATCAGGGCGTGGCAAAATTTGAGCACCAAGTCCGGTGGTTGTAAGAGTTGGTCCTGCTGAAAAAGTCTCAGTAGTGGGTGAAGGATTATATACAGATGAAGCTGTAGTACCACCAATTGCTATAAAATATCTCCCGTTTTGTCTTCTGTATGCAACTGTTGAGTCCACAGTTGGTGCAGTACCTATGGCAACTGATGCTCCTACTGCAACCACACCATTCGGATCTACTAATGATGTTGTAGTTACTGCATTTCCGTGGACCACTCTATATCTCCCATCGCTTCTCGGTAGTGCAATCGCACCCTCTTCAGCTGCTGCATTAAGTACTTGAGGAGATGCATAAATTTGCCCCGACTTTGAATCATAGATATACATGGTAGTAGTATTTCCACCACGAATCAAAAGATATGTTCCGTTTTGCCTTAAAATTGACATTGCGCCCTGACCAAGAGCAAGCGGAACTGCAGGCTGAGAGCCTGTTGTTATTGTCCCCGTTCCTGAATTTGGAACAGTCCCAACTGATAATTCAAGCGCATTCTTTGTATTATTAAGATTTGTTAGGGTAGCATTCGTGCTATTTGCGGTCCTTTGAAAATCTGTTGAAGTTAAATTGTTACCGGAAGTTGACTTATGGATATCAATTGATCCCTGTGTATCTACTGTTATTCCAGCCGAAGCATTTATTCCACCTGCTTTTGTAACTGTAAATTTAGTAAGTCCGCTTGCTGAAGCAGTAAGAAAGTCCCCTGTTCCATTTTGATCAATCAATAGGCCTGCAAATGTGGAATTTGCAGATATTGATGCAACTGCCGTAGTTCCTGCAGAAGTTATACCAGCCAACTTAAATACTGCAGAACTACTACTTGTGCTTCCCCACAAAAAGTCAACAGTGTTATTAATTGGAGAAAGTGTCTTATTGGATGTTGAAAGAACCCAATTAGAAGAACCGCCCGGCCCACCACTATTTGCATCATCACTACATGTAAGCACCCCACCTGAAGTTGTTGTAAGCTTTCCTCCATTTCCATTTCCCGAACAGTCAAATCCAGGTAAAGTAATCCCATTTGAAGCTCTTCCAAGGGTTAGTGTGGTAGCTGTGGTCGTGCCAATCCCTAACGTACCATTCGTTAATGTATCAATTGTCTGGCTTGCTGCAAGCTTTACGGAACCATTCAAATCAAGAGTGAATTTAGTGATACCTGCAGAGGAAGCCGTAAAGATGTCTTGGTTCTCTATTTGGTCAAATATTGCCACTGCTTTTCCCGTTGCTCCAAGGGAGAGTGCCCTTGTTACATGCAATTGAGAGATAGGAGTCGTAGTACCAATACCGAATTCTCCACTTGCAAGTATCGTTGCTCTTGCTGCATTACTCGTTCTTAGATTTAGTGGACTGCTACTATTTGCTCCAATATTTACTGTGTTGTCACCGTCATATGAGAATAGATACCCTTGAGTAGTGGCCGAATCAAATCGTAATGTTGTATAGTTACCGGTTGTTTTATACAAATGAAGAATCTCTGTGGGAGTAGCTGTTCCCATACCAATATTGCCACTTGTTCCAACATAGAGTGCCGGAGTTGAAATATTTCCGGGCTTGAATTGTATGTCTCCGGTCGTATTCCCTCCAAGGGTTAATGTGTTATTCCTGACAGACTGCAAACTTCCATCCCCTGAAAGATATATTCCTTTAGTTGCATTTCCTCCTTGTTGTGCACTAACTGAAGCTGAGGGATTGGTGCTTGCTGCTACTCCTAAAATGCTAAATGAAGCAGCTTGGGTAGATACTCCGCCATACAAAAGATCAAGAGTATTGTTAATTGGAGAAAGTGTTCCATTTGCAGTAGAAAGAACCCAATTTGAACCTGCACCAGTGCTACAGCTTCCCCAGGCGGGAGCACCGCCGGTGAAAGTAAGACAGTTTGTTTCACTGCCACCAGCGGTTTGCGTAATAAGACCAGTCGTACTGGTATAGAGAATTCCTCCGTTGTTTGTGTATCCCGCGGAAGTTATCGTTCCGGTGGATGAAATTGTGAGCTTGGGTGTTCCAGCGCTTGAAGCAGTAAATATGTCCCCATTGTTAAGATTATCTACTGCCAATGCCGCATTTGAACCTATTCCGTTTCTTACAAGCAGTGGAAATTCAGTGGTCGCACCAGTTGCTCCAACGAGAACTTGAGAATTAAAGTCTCCTGTAAGATTAATATTTCCTGTTCCGTTTGGAGTGATGGTAAAGTCCTCATTTGAAACTGTTGAGATGTCAGTTGTTGCTCCAGAAAAAGCAAGACCAGTTGAGCCAATTGTCTTATTGGTTAACTCTTGAGTGGCAGTTAGGGTCACTACCGTGTCAGATGAAGCTGGGAAAGTAAATGTTGTTCCATCAGTTCCTGAAAGGCCAAGAGTGTTATTTACTGTAAATGTTTTGGAGGCGGCAAGCGTAAATGTTCCAGTTGTACTCGTAACCGTAAGACCTGAAACTGTTTCTGCGTTAATTGCGTATGGGACTGCGGCAAAACGTACACGAGGCGTCATTTCGCCATCTGAGTTAAAATTTATTCCCAGATACAAATTGTCCGTATTAAAGTCTACCCCAGCACTTGCAAAGGTGGTCACTGAACCCAAACTTACCCGAAATATTCCTGCAGTAACCTGAACATTGTTTTGAGTTTCTGTCCAGGAGTTAGAACCTCCGCTTGCAGCATCATATAGCTTAAAAACAAAAGCATACTGCCCATCTGCAACATTAGTGCCGTTAGAATTTACGACTTTTCCCTGAAAATTAATCGTTCTGTTGATGCCTGTTGTAGCGTATGATTGCCTCAAATCCAACTTTTGAAAAGCAAAAACCGTGAAAACAAAACTGCAAATTACAAGAAATATAAAGCGTTTGGGGCTAAGGATGAACCTAATCGCTCTTTTTGTGAGACTAAATTGTGTTGACGAAACTGATAAATTCATAAATTGACCCTGAATTAATACTTCGTATTAATTCAACCAAGTTCAACCAGCCTCGTCAAAAAAATCCACTGTATGCTTAAAATTACATAAAATTGCATACTATTGCATATTGACATTTCGTGAAAACCATGCCAACAATAAATATAGGAAAGTAAAAGGAGCATGGATCACGTTAGAGACAGTTTCTATTATGTTTATTTGCTTCAGAGTCTAAAGAGTCTCAAGTGGTACACTGGCTATACGCATGATTTACGTAATCGTTTCAAGTCCCATCAAGACAATAAGTCAACCTACACCAAAGGCAGAGGCCCATTTAGGCTCATTTATTATGAAGCTTGCTTAAATGAGGTAGATGCTAAGGCACGAGAAAAATACCTTAAAAGCGAAATGGGAAGAAGATACCTTAAAAACAGGATGAAACGATTCCTGTCTCTAACGTGATGGAAAATCTTTTTAATGTCAATCAAGCAGCTTTTATTCTAAAAGTTCACCCTCTTACGGTAAGACGATACATCAAAGAAGGGGTACTCAAGGCCATTAAAGTTGGTGGAAATATTCGGATTAAGGAGTCTCAGCTTCAAAATTTTTCAAAAGAATTCACCCCTAGGCAACAAGAAGTCAGTATTTCCTCACCTTTTAGGAGAAGCATAGCACCTGTTAAAAAATTCACAAATGCCGACCCTTTGCTAAAAATGCAAGGAAGAGCAGCGACAGTGGAATTATAAATTTGAGGCTAAAAAAGCCTAATTAAACAGTAACATATGGCCACAACAAGTAAAAAAGTGTACCTTGCGCCAAGCGCTTTATACGCATTTATTGACCGTGCGCATGAAAAACATGCTCAGGCGGCAGCCTATTTTAGATACTTTTCGGAACAAGAATATCTCCTATACATTGATGTTATCAATATGAATGAGGCTTATGATATTATTTACAAAAAAATGAGCCCATCACTAGCAAAAGATTTTCTAAGAATACTCTCTTTGTCTGACATAAATATAATTACTCCGGAAGAGAATGAGATAAAAGCAACCTTTAAAACTATAACAAATTACAACTCACTAGATCTTACCTTTGCAGAAGCTGTTTTGGCTGTGATTTCATCGAGAAGAAATATCGGACAGATTTGTACCTTTGATTATCTACATCCTTTGTTTGGTTTAAGCACCTTTTTCTTACCGATTTAAAGGTATCAAAAGGTTATATCAATATATAAATTAATATATCAAATGGGTAGATAAATACATTAATGTTTGAAAGGAAAAAATAAACACTTTACTATAGAAATATGACTAACAAAAAACACATTTTTCTCTTACTTCTACTTACTACGTGCTACCTGCTACATGCTACGTATTCTTTTGCCCAATCTACTCCTCCTACAAGCAGCAACTACAAACTCCTCAACTATGGTTTTGGTGGAGGCGGAACTGCAAGCTCAAGTTCAAATAGCTATTCGCTATTTGGAACTCTCGGGCAGGTAGATCAAGGTAGTCCTTCCTCATCCAACTATTTTATTGGCGCAGGACTTGAATTTACTATGCAAGCAACCGTTGCTGCCGCGCCTACATTCACAAATCCCTCCAACTGGTACAACAAGCTTAAAATCACAATCAATAGAGGCGGAACAGATCCGTCTGACTATCAATATGCTATACGAGTTGCAAGCGGTTCGGGTCAATTTCAATATGTTCAAAACGATGGAACCCTTGGTAACGACCTTGCAGATGAAGATTGGCAAAGTTACTCTGCTTGGGGTGGTGCATCTGGAAGCAACATAATCGGACTCTATCCTTCAACTACATACACCGCTCAAATTGCTTCACGTCAAGGGAGATTTTATACTCAATTCATGTGGAGTCCGGCCGCCCAGGCAACAACTGATACTTCATCTATAAGTTTTGATATAGATATTTCATCAACCGACTCAGAAAGTAGCCCACCCTACACTCTTGGAATTGGAAGTCTTTCTCCGGGAAGCGTTACAACAGCCTCGGAAAAGGCATGGATAGATTTTTCTACAAATGCTAACAACGGTGGTTTTGTATCAATAAGTGGAACAAATAGTGGGCTTGCAAGTACTACAGCTTCACATACCATAACTTCAGCAACTGCTGACCTAACCGCACAACCAACAGGATATGGAGCAATTAGCAGCTCAGTTGACCAAACTTCAGGCGGACCCATGGAAGCACTTTCTCCCTATAATGGCGCATCTAATAATGTAGGAGTTCTGGATACTACAAAACGATACATTTATGACTCCAGCGCCTCCCCTGTTACAGGAGGACGAGTCTCTTTCTCGCTTAAAGCAAAGGCATCCTCCACTACACCATCGGCAAATGATTACACTGATACGCTCACGGTTTTAGTTACTGGAAGTTTTTAGATTTATTAATATTTTTTAGGTTCAAAAATTGACACTTTACCACTTGACACAACCATTTAATTTATGGTTTGCTAAGTTAGTATTATATTTATTACATGAAGTACTTGTTGTCGCCTCAAAAAATTCTTGGAGAAGTTAGAACTCTTAATTTTAAGAGCCGTAGTTCTATCATTAGCCTTCTTCTTTACGTAGTAACATTTCTTTCTTTAATTTATCCAGTTTTTCAACCAGGAAAAGCAGACGCTACTGTAACACAGGGTTTTGTTAGGATCGATAGACATGGAACAGGCGAATTGATAACAGGAAGTGCATGTATTGAGACAACAACTTCCGGAACTGAAACAAATGTTACTATAGTTTTCCCGGGAGACTGGACTATTAGTACAACTGCTTCCAACTGGGTAGCTAACAACACCAATCTTCCATATGACCCAACTGACATCAGCACTCAAGCAACTCTATGGCCGGGTATTGCTAACTCAGAAGCAGCCGCAAGTGTCACTGGAAATTCAGTCACTTGGGCAGGAAGTGATATCTCATCTTCAACAACATTCTATTGCTTTAACTTTACTGGTGCCTCCTCAACTATTGGTGCTGCAGGAAATAACAAAACAGGACAACTTAAGACACAAGGAGGCTCCCCATACGTAGACACTATTGATTGGGCAACATCTGTTGTATCCACTGATACTGACCAAATTACTGTAACCGCATCCGTTGCTGCTCAAATGACCTTTTCTCTTTCTGGAAATACAGCTGCACTTGGAACTCTTTCATCAAGTACCACAGCTGCTGCATCAGGAATTACTCAAACAGTTACAACTAATGCTAGAAATGGTTGGGCAAGCTGGATAAAAAGTGAAACCGATGGAGGAAGTAATCTGGGCGCACTTCAATCAACAACAGGTGGAGCTGGTGTTCAGATTGATAGTGTAGGCTCCTACGACAATGCCGTAACCCAACTTAGCTCTTCTGGGGGATATGTTCTAGATGTTGATGCAGGAAGTGGATGTAGTGCTACCTGTGTTGCTGATGAGTATGAAACTGCTGACGCTGATTCCGGAGGTATTCTAAGCTACAATATATTCCGACAGACTGCAAATGATACAACTCCAACAAGCAGCGACCAAATTTCCCTTGTTGTTAAAGCCCGCTCATCTGCTACATCATCAGCTGCCTCTGACTATACTGATACCCTAACTGTTGTTGCAGCGGGTTCGTTCTAAAATATCTGCCCCAAAATGGTACATGTTAGTAAAAAAGTTTTTTCTTCTTAGTCTGTCGCTTCTTTTTTTTGTTGTGCCCCTTGTGGCATTTGCTCAAACTCCAACTGAAGGAAATTTTGACGTAACCATCTCCCCCACCTTTATAGAACTGACTGCAAAACCGGGAGCTACAGTTAACCGTTCTATTAGACTTCGCAACAACACAGAAAAAGACATAAAAGTAAAACCAGAAATTAAAATAATGGGCGGAGATGAACTTGGGGAATTAACTATAAAAAACACAAAAGAAGAATATATCAATTGGCTTTCCATTAAAAATGACTCAATTACACTTAAACCCCGCGAATGGTCAAATGTAAATTTCTCAATAAAAATTCCTGAAAGTGCAGCATATGGATACTACTGGGCACTTACTTTTACCTCTGAGGCAACAGGAGTAACCCAAACCGGCACCGCTCTCTCTGGCTCAATTGCTGTTCCGGTACTGCTTTCTGTAACAAAACCGGGAGCAAAAACCGAAGGCAAACTTTTAAATTTCAGCACCAGCTCAAAAGTTTACGAATTTCCCCCTATAACTTTTAAGACTCAATTTGAAAATACTGGAAATGTGCACGTAAGGCCTCGAGGAAATATTTTTATAAAAGATTTTTTTGGCCGCGATGTTGCAACCCTAATTCTTAATGAGGGGCAAGGAGGAATATTGCCCGCAACAAAGAAAACTTTTGTAAGTTCCTGGAATGATGGATTTATTACATATGAACCAAAAATGAGAGATGGGGTTGAGGTTATTGGAGAAAATGGAGAAACCGAGATGGAAATGAAAATTCACTATCAAAAACTACTTGACCTTCGAATTGGAAAATACACAGCAACAGCATTTCTGCTTGTAAGCGGTGAAGACCGGGATTATACATATGAAAAAACAATCACATTTTTCGTTTTTCCCTGGAAGGTGATACTCGTTATTATAGGTATTGCAGTATTTGTAGGAATTGGACTCTTTACTACCTCAAGAACAATATTTAGAAAAGTAAGAAAAGTATTTAGGAGACAGTAATGGTAATTAAAAATTTAAAGTTCAAAATTAAAAGTTTTAAGACAAAAATTTTCTTTTTTCTGTTAGTGGTTTTTACTTTTAACTTCGCATTTTTAACTTTGAACTTCGTCTTTGCTCAAACTCCGGACCAAGGAAGACTTGACCTTACGGTTAGCCCACCAGTAATTGAACTCACCGCAAAACCTGGCGAGAAATTGGAAGAAAAATTTAGGGTAAGAAACAATCTTTCCCAGGATATAGAACTTCAAATCTCTGCAAGACGACTGATTTCAGACCCAACAAACGGGAACCCCATTCCTGAGTCGGAAGTAAAAGGAGAAGAGCTTAAATGGGTTTCTTTTAAGAATTCTACTTTCCTAGCTCGCCCTAGTGAATGGGTCGATGTTAATTTCACAATTAACCTTCCCGAAACTGCAGCCTATGGATATTATTATGTATTTCGTATTACTCCAAAAGATGAAAAAGCCCTAACAACCACCGGTACAACAATAAAAGGAGAAATCCTTGTTGTCGCCCTACTGAATGTAAAAAAAGATGGAGCAATTTCCAAAATAGAACTTGTGGATTTCAAACCAAACAATAGTATCACTGAATATCTTCCAGCAGAATTTAAGGTAAAACTTAGAAATAAGGGGAATATCCATGTAAAACCTAGGGGGAATATTTTTATATCTCGTGGGGGAGGGAAAGAACTTGCAATTCTTGAAGTAAACCCTGGAATTGGAAGTATTCTTCCAGGAGGCACCCGGGAATTTTCAGCGCTGTGGGAGGATGGATTTCTTGTCAGAATGCCTGTAATTGAAAACGAGAACATAAAGCTTGATAAAGAAGGCAAACCCGTTACAAAGCTTGCAATCAATTGGAATAATTTAACTAATTTTAGAGTTGGGCCCTACACCGCTCAACTTTTGATGGTTTATGATGATGGGGCAAGAGACTTAACAATTGAAGGAAAAACCACCCTCTGGGTAATTCCATACACTGCTCTTGCAGTAATTCTAGGAGGGCTTGTTATTCTCTTCTTTGTTTTGCGATTCATACTTCGCTGGTACATAAGAAGAGCAATTGCACGAAGCAAAAACCGTTAAACCACTCGCAAACCACTTAGCCAAATTTGTATAATAGATAAATAGAATTTTAAACATAGTCGTATGAATTTTAAATTAAAAATTGGCATTATCCTCCTTGCATTAGCTATTAGCTATCAACTATCAACTCTCAACTCTTTTGCCCAAACCCAAACCATTAGGGTTTCTCCTCAACTTATCCAACTTGATTTAAGCAAAGACAAGCCCGAAGCAGAATATACGTACACCAACAATACCAGCCAAACCATAGAACTCACTCTTTCAATGCAAGATGTTAAGGAGCTTGAGGATAGAGGAATTCCAGGACTATTAAATTCTAATGAGAGCGCCAACTATAAATATGGACTTTCATCTTGGGCAAGTTTTTCAAATAAAAATCTTGTGATTGCGAGTGGAGAAAGCAAAAAAGTAACCGTTTTCATTGATAAAACACGCCTAACCTTGGGTGGCCATTATGCCTCCGTCCTTGCTGAGGTTCGTCAATTGCAAGCCAAAAAAACCGTTAAATTGCGCGCAATTATCTCTTCCCTCCTCTTTGTACGTTCCGGTAGCGAATACGAGCAGGAAGACGCAAAAATCGTTGAAATTAAACCCCTTCGTGATTGGTTTGCCTTTCCCAAAACTGCCTCCTTTAGAATTCAAAATACGGGGAATGTTGACATAACTCCCTATGGTCTTCTTCAAATTTATGATTCTTTTGGACGGGAAGTGGCAAGGGGAATTGTAAATGAAGGGTCACTTATAACTCTGCCTGATTCTTTAAGAAGATATGAAGTTGATATCAAACCTACCCAAATAGCAATTGCTCCCGGAATGTACAAGGCCAAACTTTCTCTTCATTTTGGAAAAAAGAACGTTAAAAAAGAAAAAGAAATTACATTTATGACTTTTGGTAGCGCAAATATTCTAGGAATTGGAGCGGGAATTCTTGTATGCTCTGGCCTTTATTTTGGGCTAAGGAAATTTAAAAAGAGACAGAAGACGCAATCGAGTTAAAAAGCTCATTTACCTCATCTTCTCCACCCCCATTAACGTTAAATGTAAAAGTCATTCCATCTTTAATTAGAAATCCACTCTTTTCTACTCCGTTATTTTTTTTGAAAAAAACAATTCCCTCATGCTCATCCATCGTAAATGTTGATTTTTCATATTCATAATTTCTTTGAATACGAAGTCTTACTGCAGGTATGTCATCAACCGTCAACCCAAAAGAAGCTTTGGTAACAGCCATATTAAAATTCATTTTTGGCTCTTTAATGTCAAAGCTAAAATCTTCAAGATTTGCGCTTTTTGACGATGTAGAATTTTCGCGGTAAGTATAAATCAACGCCTTTGCGGGATATTTAAATGTTATATATTTTCCTTTATATTCTGCGTCTCCCGTAGGGGTTGTGTTATCAAGCTGAGCTTTTCTTCCTAAAAGATTAGTGATTGCCTTTTCCTTAAATTCTTTTGATAATGTTTCTTTTGGTGGCTGAGAAATAATATAAAAAGCAGCCAAACTTACAATAATTATAATTACAAGAACCAGCAAGACTATAAATTTTTTCTTTCGAAACATTATTATATTATCCCTTACGGTTTAAATCTTTTCCATAGGCTATTTCTACCTATTTAGAACACTTACGTATCCTTTCGTATCAGTTGACAGAGATTCACTTAACCCAATATGCTTAATAAGAGGTATTTTGTATGCCAAAAAAAGCTGCCCGCAAAACTACAAAAAAATCACCAGCAAAGAAACATATTCTTTTTCGTGAAATTCCTGTGCTCCACTCTTTAGTAACCGTGCTTTATATTCTCTTAGCTATTCTCTTCATCGCAATCTACATTACAAGATTTGCCTAAAATTTTAAATTTTAACTATTTTTTTCTTACCCGTTTTTTCTCTTTACAAAATCTTTGACTTATTGAAAAAGGAATTGTAAAATTTCCCCTGATGTCGTTAGAAGAGCACTATTGCGCGCTCTCATTACGACTCCAAAAATTCTATATCCGCTTGAGACCCTGGTTTCGCGGATGTTCTTTGACAGGTATGCAGGAAGGCCCGCTCTTATCGGGCCGCAATCCGCCTAGAAATGCTCCGTGAGTCGTGCATGAAAAATGCTGAAAAGACGAACGGGAAATTGTGGCGGGAAAGGAAACTCTTGTGCGAAAACTCTTGCAGCGAATTGCCCTAAGCTCGTTCTTTGGGCTGCTAACAGTCTACTTCCTCGCCATGTCTATAAGGCATGAGAACGGCCTGGTTGCAATTCCAGGTTTAATTCTCGCGCCAATTGGCCTGGAAATAGGCTTCAACAACAGTGAAGACCCACCGTGGTGGATTGTGTTCACAACCACCATCCTGGGAATGACAGTAGGAGTAATCATCAGCACCTACCTCTACTCGTCTTTTCCTTAGTGAAGCCTCGTTGGGTTTCCTGACGGCTGGCGACTACGAGGGCTTGTACTTCGCAGTTTCCCCGCCACCCAAATTAGTCAACCCATTTTTGTTGGGCGGACCGTGGATCGTGCGGTAGAGGTCGATAGAGGCGGGGCCGGTGAGAGTGACTCAATCTGTACTGGCACTTCTCGACTCTGTGTCCTTTCTCAAGCGAACCCACGAGGAGAAAAAAAGGTATGGAAACCTGTGTTTCTCCCCCAACAAACCAACAACACTCTAGGAGGCAACAATGACTAAACCAGCGCGCCCAAAAGGCGCAACATATGACGACTTCGTCAGAGTGCTCCGGGATGTTCCCGGACCTATTTGGCGAAGATTCATGGACTTGGCTTGGGAAATTTGTTACCCGAGCCAACAACAACCCGGAGACAAGTAAGGCAAGGGGAAAGATGAAGCGAATTCTCAAGCTCGTGGTTACGATGACTCTTATCGTCGTTGCTTTCGAAACCGGCTACAGAGCCGGTCAATCAACCTGGCGACAGGACAACCTGCGTGGACGGGGATACCACGCTGGACATCGCGAATAAGTCGCCTGGGAAGAGCCGGAAAAAGAGCTTGCTGCATCTTGCAGCTTCGACTCTTTGCCGAGTCACACTCCTATCCTGCATACCTTCCCACATAAATAATAGCTAATGGTTAATAGATAATAGTTAAAAAAAATTAAAATTCCCTTTTTTGCATTTGAAACAAAGAGCATCTTCCCCTTCTAAATTTTTGAAATCAAACACAACTTTCTTACACCTTTATATAGTGAGGGTATTTCCGTCTTCGTCATTTTGTACCGAACATATGAATCAGTAAGCGAAAGAGTGTTCCTTTGGAAAAACAACTGAAGTGAACAAAGTGAACCGGGTTGTTTTAGCGAATGAGCGAAACTGGTGAATACGTGAGGGACAATTGACGAGAGGCTTTGGTACTTTCCCCGAAAGGAAAGTACAAGAAATTCTAGCTTTTTAGACCAAAGGTCGCAAGCTATGTTTACAAATAGCTTCCATTTTTGAGCCCCTTCCCAGAATCGAACTGAGATCAATGGTTTACAAAACCACCGCTCTGCCATTGAGCTAAAGAGGCATATTTAAGTTTAAATTTTACCAAAAATGAGCTTAAATGTCGAGGATGAGCTTATCCCATCAAAAGAAGAAAAACTCCAATTACAGCAACTACTACCATTATTCCATCCACGCTTGCAACCACTCCATAATCCCTTTTGTACCTTTTTTCTACTTCATATTCATTCAGTTTTGGGTTATGTTTTCTTATCAGAAGCAATCTAAACTCCCTTGCATCCCTTTCTAATTCACCGTGACGGGAGATAAGATATATTGAGAAAACAATAATTAAAATAATTCCTATTGCCTGAAACATGTTAATTTCCTCCTAATTTAAATTCCATTTCCCCTTACTACGTGCTACTTACTACTTACTTCCTACTATTCCTTAGCCATTTCGCACCAATATACACAAGTGGACTACTCACTACTCCCCAAATAATTTTAAATATCAAATAAGGAATAATCATCTGCATAACAAACCAAAAAGTAAACATAGGCGTTAACATATAAAAAGCCAAAAACATAAAAACAAAAGTATCAATTATCATAGATAACACAGTTGAAACATTGCTTCGAAACCACAAAAAACGTTTGTGCGTGAATTCCCGCAATTTCCAAAATGACCACATGTCATGAAATTGGGAAAGGAGAAAAGCAACAATTGAGGCAAAAACAATACGTGCCGAAGTTCCAAAAATTTGAGCATATTCTGCATTATGTGTAAATCTTTTCGCCGGTGGCAAAGCCACAAACAAAAGAATGAAACCCAGGAAAACAATCAAAGCAATGACTCCTGCAATTATCATCTCCCTTGCCTTTTTCTTACCATAAACCTCCTCAACAATATCCGTCACCAAAAATGACCAGGGAACTATAATAAAAGCAACTGAAACTGAAAATGGACCAAAAGGAATTATTTTACCCCCCAGCACATTCATTCCAATCAGAAAACTTATAAATAAACCAAATAAAATATTGAGCCTTAATTCTTTTGAAATCGAAAACATAATGTGGATTGTAGCAGATGAAGTAAAAGTGGACAATATAAAAGAAATTTTTATAAATGAAAACTGAGAATTAAAAAATGTTAACTTTTTTGGGTTGTCCCCCACCGAGTCGTTAGGACCCGGTGGGGGACTGGTGGAGCTCTCGGCGCTATGGCCGAAAACTCCGCTACTTGCGAAAGATGTTGCCGCGTCAAACGCGGCTGATGCCATGAGCCGCACGGCGCGGGCCAAGTTCTACTTGGCACCGGGGCTCAATGGCGCCTTTGGAGGCTGTCCCTCCGTTTCAATGAGAGTGTTGTGGGCATCTGCCAGAATCCGCACCTCTTCGGCTCTATCCCAAGGCGCAAGATGGTGCTCTAGACGGCGATATACCCAGAGCACGTCGCGCGCAGATTGCTTCAGCGCCTCCCGAGCTCTCTCTATGATCCCTATCATCTCGTCGATCGGCGCCCTCTCGAACTCAGCCGACACGGCGGTGAGGTAGATGAACTGGCATCGTGGACACGCCACAATGCCGTCGAGTTCCTCTTGCTCCTCGTCCTCGTAGAAGCGCCCTTCCACTCTTGCCAACTTCCGGATCGTCTCATCATCCTCCGGATGCTGGTGATCGCTCGTGGTTGTCATATCGCATCCTCCTCGCGGCTGCGCCGCGACTGTCACTTGCCCCACCTCGGGTCATCGGGGTGTGGATTGAGATTCTGCTTGAACGTGCTGAAGAAGCCCGGCTTCCTCTGCATGGGTTCCCCCTTTCTGTAGATGGGCAGACATTTCGGGCACAAGAGGATGCGAGCAACCTCTTGTGCGTCCTCACCCGTTAGGTTCTGCGTCACAGCTAACAACTGTATACGCAACTCCGATGGGTGCTGGTGATCCGTGTGCTCGGTTGTGGTTGTCATCCTCTACTCCTCCGCGGCTAGGCCGCAACTGTCATCTGACCGGTTTCGCCGGCCACGAACCTCGAAGGCTGGATGGCCTTCCTTAGGTCCATGAGCGCGACAATACGATCAACGGGATCTTGAATCCCCTCGATCGCTTCCATGATTTCACCAAGATTCATGAGGCGCTCTCCTTAGTCCTGTTGTAGATCTCAGCTATCGTGTCGAGTTCGCGCGGTGCGCATTTTCGACAGTAACGAAGCCCGTCTGACTTCAGGAAGGGAGCTTTTGATGCTCCACAACCTGCGCATGAGACGCTGTTGGACATGAGATTTATTCCTCTTCCTCAGGCCGATGATTCCGAACTGAAGACTGAAGTCGATGCCCCCTCCATTGTGCTCGAACGTCCCACCTACTCGTCGCCTTCGGTGACCGTTTTCACGTCCGCCTCATGGCAGAAGCGGTAGACCAGAGTCGCTCCTCTTCTCTCTTGCTCGTACAGGGTGAATCTCACCCTGTCTCCCCTCCTGAACTCTCCGGCCCCTCTGCCCTTCGAGAACTGGGGAGGAGCATCTTCTCTGAGAACACACTTCCCCCTGGCGTTAGAACGCCAGGCCTTATAGACCTGGCCTGATCCTTCCTCGCGGATCAAATAGCCGTTGCCGTCGGCAATGGGCCGCATGATTTCTCCCGCAAGAAGTTGATCCTCCACGAAGCACTTCCTCCTAAACTAGCTCATCACAATGTAGATGGCCGCAAACTTAGAAGTAACTAAAAGCTAAACGCTAATTGCTAATTTCTAACCTTGCGGCCACCTACAAAGGTGAAAATAACATCTTCCCCAAGTTAAAACTTGGGGCATACATCATAAGAACCTTTCTCTTCGCTCAAGAACCTTGCTTTTCTTTGAAAAGTAAGGAAGATGTTTTCTTTAGAGCGAAGCTCACAAGCTTCGCTTACTTTTTCTTTCAGAAAAAGCAAAGTTCCTTTACTTCAATGCATTCGTTCTGCTATGCAGAACGTCATCCCTTCGCGACAAGCTTAGGGTTTTCTTGAAGGGCGAATAAAACCAAATTTAATAAATTTCTTTCGCAAGTTTTCAAAGAACTGTATTAACTCCTCCTTTGCAAAGCTATTTCGCAAATTTGAGGTTAAACTATTATTAATTATACCAGAAAAAAACAATTAATGTCAAACTATGGGATTAATAAATGTTGGGGTTTTTAAAAATATATAGAGTTTCAGCCCCCGCCGCCTTTCGGGCATGCGGGGGCTGATGGCTCACGAACGACTTGATGCGGCCACTGCCGCTTGGCAGATGGCATCCACCTGGACCGGATCCAAGGAAGCCCCGCCGACGAGCACTCCGCCAATCGTGCTCAACCCAAGGATTTCCTTGATGTTGGAAGGTTTTACGCTTCCCCCGTAGTGGATAGGCCCCTCAAAGCCCGAAAGGTTGAAACCAACCCTGAGCACAATGCCAACCTGATGGATGTCGCTGAGAGCGGGAGTCAACCCGGACCCAATAGCCCACTGCGGCTCGTAGGCGGCGGCAAGCTTAGAGCCTGCCGGCAACATAGCCGTAGCGGCACGGAACTGACGTGCGATGACGCTATCCGTCAATCCGGCCTCCCGTTCCTCTTGGGTCTCCCCAACGCAGAGGATGGGAATGAGTCCAGCTGCTACTGCTGCCGCGACCTTCTTGCCGATCACCTCATCGGTCTCACCACGAGCCCGGCGCTCAGAATGACCAAGGATCACGTGGGTGACCCCGATGTTACTGAGCATCGTCGGGGAAACCTCCCCCGTGAAGGCTCCCTTCACCTCCCAGTGGCAATCCTGTGCACCAAGCTGAATTCCCCTCACGGGGAGCCCAATGCTTGGGAGGTAGGGAAACGGTGGACAAACCACCAAGTCGACCCCCGTACCCAAGACCACACTGGTGATCTCATGCGTAAGTTTTCTTACTTGCTCAAGAGTCTCCGGATTCATCTTGAGGTTCAGAACCACCGTTTTTTTCATTGCCAACTCCATTCCTAGGCCCTTAGGCCAATACGCGTGTTGTTGGTGCCGCATTTGACGGATTTTTTATTTCCAGCCAGATGAACGACAACAAAAATAGTTATACAGATCTATCCTTGTCGTCATCCACCTAACCTTTAAAAAAGTTCCGTTTTTTTGTCTTTCGTGAGTTATAAAAGTACTTATGAAATTCCAAAAATGACAAGCATTGCCCTAAAGCAAAGTCATCATGAAACTTCACAATAGTTGGTATTATATCAAAATAAGGGTTATTCTGGTTACTACAGGATGAGGATTTGAATTGGGGGAATTGAGCCTCTTTAGAGAATCGTTCTTAGCCAAAGGCTAAGTTGCAAAACAACAGCTAGTCTATGCTTTCTATTTAATTGCTTGAGCCGCCTCCGGGATTTGAACCCGGGACTTACTCTTTACTTTTTGAGCCTCTTTAGAGAATCGAACTCTAGTCTATGCTTTACGAAAGCACCGCTCTACCACTGAGCTAAAGAGGCAAGAAAAGCAAGCTTTGCTTACCAAAGAGTTACTCTACCGCTGAGTTAAGGCGGCAATTAAATACCTGAGGCAAAGCTGGTGAAAGCACCGCTCTACAATTTGCGATGCAAATTGAGCTTCTCACTGAGATCGCCCTTTTCTTCGAAAAGCAAGCTTTGCTTACCAAAGAGTTACTCTACCGCTGTGGGCCACAGTCCTATCGGTCTCTGGCCGAAGCCACATCGGCAATTAAACTATTATACCTTACCTCATTTGAGAAAACTGTCAATGCAAAAAAGAAACTTCTTAAACAGCTTCCGTGACTATTTTTAACTTTCCATGAGGCTAAAATTGTATTTTACAACTCTTTTTTTCACAAAATCAAAAGAGAGATCCATCACTTATTGCCAAAAAGGCATTTTTAAGTGAATTCTTCGAACTGACATACTCTAAATACATCAAAAGATATCTTTTGAAGCTGAAGAATTCTGGGAGTTACGGATACAAATACTACACAAAGAAGGCTTTTGAGGGAGCCTTAGCAAATTCGCTCCTAAAAATTGATGAATTCCCCGCCGTGGCAACGAGGCTGTGGCGGGCTATTGTGCTCCTAAGTGAATAGAAAATGGCGCTTCCCGAAACATAATAATGAGGCTAGGCTCACTTCAAACCCGCAGGCCTGAAGCATCTGCTTTATTTATCCCAGAAATTTCAGGGATATACCTCTGTTTCTAAGGTGTACAGGAAAACACAACCATTTTCCATATACACTCAAGAGCATATTTAGTATAAAAGAAATAAGAGACAAGTCAATATATATATTTTGCACAATTTTATAAATCAAACATACTTTTTTATTACTAAATATAGCATTTTATATCAAAGTAGTGCTCTACCTCACAAAAATAACATGTTTACTTACACCATTATTGGCTAAACGCAGGAAGCAATAAGCAAGAAAACCCATTTTTTTTGCAACTGAAACAAAGAGCGTAAAGATTTTCTGACTGCAGCACAGGCGGGGGATTCCTCGCTTGTCGAGGAGGGGGGTGATATCCCACCCTTTGCAAAGGAGGAAAATTAGCTCGACTTTCATTGCAAAGAGTTTTTGGTACTTTTGGCGGTCCAAAAGTACAAGAGAAGACTTATTGAATAGATTTTGATACATTTGACAACTCCAACACAAAAATAACACCCCTTGATTCCCGCCCGAAGGGCGAGGCTCGCCTCTGGCGGCTTACTGCTTGTTGAAAATTTAAAATGGTTAGCTGATAATTGTAGCTACATGTCTTTATTTGATGTTGCTATTCTTTCAATTGTTGAGGGTATAACGGAATTCCTACCAATCTCCTCTACGGGCCACCTCATTTTGACCTCACACCTGTTAAATATCCCAAGCTCCAACTTCATCAAAACCTTTGAGGTTGCCATACAATTGGGTGCCATCTTATCCGTTGTATTTTTGTATTGGGAAAAAGTACTAAAAAGCCCTTCTCTTCTCATAAAAGCCGCGGTTGGTTTCGTTCCTACTGGGCTGATTGGATTCACGGTTTATCCTATTGTCAAAAACTTACTAGATAATGAACTTGTAACAGTCGCTGCTTTGTTTTTTGGAGGCATACTTTTGATTATTCTTGAGAAAATATTTGAGGCAAAAAAGAATAATATTGAACTTAAAGAAATTTCTTACAAACAAGCTTTTACCATCGGACTTATTCAGTGTGTTGCTCTTGTCCCAGGAGTTTCGCGTGCTGCTGCCTCAATTTTTGGTGGAATGAGCGTAAAGCTTAGTAGAAAAAGTGCCGTAGAATTCTCTTTTTTGCTTGCAATCCCTACCATGATGGCAGCTACTGGGTATGATTTGCTTAAAACTGCGCCCTCTTTTTCCTTACAAGAAAGCATATATTTAGCGCTTGGAATCCTATTTTCATTTGGAGTTGCGTTATTTGTTCTTAAATGGCTTCTTAAATACATTACCACCCACAACTTTGTAATGTTTGGAGTCTATCGGATAATATTCTCCGTTCTTTATTTTCTATTATTCTTACGATAATTTAATTCTCTAGCCTCACTCCACCATTATGCCTCGAGCCTGAAACTGACGACGTTTGAATGAAATGAAAACGGTGTTCTATGCCTGAGGGACAATTGACGGGAGCTTTTGGTACTTTTCTCGGCAGAAGTGGACAAGAGAACTTACATTCCTTTTTGCTGGATTCCAAGCAAATACAAAACTGCCTCTTTTTTGTACCTGCGGTCACCTCGGGAATTAATTCTTATTGCGGGTAGTTTTCCTCTTTTACCCCATCTTTTGATAGTTAAAGGAGAAACTCTTAATAATTCGGCCACTTCACGAACAGTTAGAAGGTCTGGAAGGTTTTCAATTGATATACTTTGATTAGCCATTTTCTAGCTTAAATTATTACTCAATGTATCTAAGCTATATTGAGAGTAGCAAAGAATATCACACCTTGTCAATAGGTATTTAGGAGGAAAAGTTCTTTTGATATAATCTCTCGATATGTTAGAAAGAGAAAACAATCCATTGCCAACCGATTCAACCATAATTGCCAGAGGAAATGACTGGGAATTAGCTCAAAAACCACTGACTTCAACAGATATAAAAATAGTCTTGGAAGATAGGAAAAACGATATACTAGTACCATATGAATTTGAGATTGATAATGTATCTATTGGAGGTAAAGGCAATACAATAGAATATCAGAACCTAGCTCTTATCACTTCCCACACAAATTGAGGCAAAACTAGCTGACGCTTTATCCTCCAAGGCTGTCTTATTAACCTAAAAGCCCATTCCATTCCCGCCGAGCGCACAACCTTTGGAGCCCTTGGAATTTTACCGGAGATATAATCAAAAGTGCCTCCCACCCCCATGGCGCAAGTGACAGGTAGACTGTCTAGGTTTTTTGCTATCCACTCTTCTTGCTTTGGAAAACCAAAGGCTACAAATAATATGTCAATATGCTTATCAGTCATTTTTGACTTATCCCACTCAGAATTTGCAAAGACTACACGAAGAGAAGGGTACTTTTCACGCAAGCAGTCTGATGTCATCTCTGCTACTCTACCCCTACCCCCTAAAAAGCCTATGGTAACAGCCCGAATGGATGCTTCCATACACATTCTATCGACCATATCGACCCCTGCAATTCGTCCTATAATCTTCTTATTGAGTAGTTTGCCAGCCATGAGCACACCTACACCATCCGGAATGCTCACTTCAGCATCGTTTAGTATCTCTTTGTATGATGGTTGCCTCAATGCATGCATCAATATTTCCGGATTTGGCGTTACTATGTAAAACTTTTTTCCCTTATTCTCTATCCTTTTGAAGATATACTCTAAGATTTCCTTTTCAGAGGACGTCGTAATGCTTATTCCAAGAATTTTTGTGGAAGATAAATTATTATTCATACTATATGACTTCTTAATTTAGCGTTTTTATTCTAAATTTCTCTTCTTTGTATAGTTTTTTTACCCTACTTTTTTTCTATATATATCAGTCTAATTTCTACTTTTATACTTATTTTACTCTTTCAAGAGGGTCTGTTAGCTAATATATATTATACACTTATCCTCTTTTCTGCGTGCTACTTCGTTTTGTGAAAATTTTTAGCTTCCTTACCTATTTTCACGTTACTATAAAACAGTTAATTAGTTATTAGGATTAGGAATAGTTATTTCTAAAAAGACAATATCTATCGCTTCCAGTTTTCTCTAACTATTTCTAATAACTACTCCTAATAACTGACTTAATATTCATTTCTGTTTATGGATTTTTTGTACAACTCCAAATTTTCAAGTGCTACCCCTGTTCCGCGTACCACACAATAAAGCGGATCCTCTGCGATATATGCAGGAACTCCTGTTTCTCGTGTTATATATTTATCAAGATTGCGAAGCAATGTTGTCCCACCTGAAAGAACAATGCCTTTATCTATAATATCACTTGCAAGTTCTGGAGGAGTCATTTCAAAAGTTTCACGAATAGCTGAAATCATAGCCTTTAAAACCGGCTGAATTGCATCATTCACCTCAAATTCGCTTACTTCAGCCTGGCGAGGAAGTCCATTTATTGTATCCCTTCCCTTAACTTCCATCCTTTTTGTTGAATTTGAGGCAGGAATTGCGTTGGCAAGCGTTACCTTTATCTCTTCGGCGGTTTGCTCACCAACAATAAGGTTAAAATTCTTGCGAATATAGCTTCCAATTGCTTCCTCTACCTTGTCCCCAGCAATTCTTATGGATTTATGTACAACTACACCTCCAAGAGAAATAACTGCAATATCTGAAGTTCCTCCACCACTGTCAAGAATCATGTGCCCAGTTGCCTGCGCAATAGGAATTTTGGCCCCAATTGCTGCAGCTAGCGGTTCCTCTATCAAATATACATTGCGTGCCCCAGCTGCCATTGTAGCGTCCAAAACAGCTCTTTTTTCAACTTGAGTAATACCCGATGGTATACAAACCATAACCTCAGGTTTTATGAAGCGAGATTTGCCCGACACCTTTTCTATAAAGTAAGAAAGCATAGCCTCAGTAATGACATAGTCAGCTATAACCCCATCCTTTAGCGGACGCGTTGCTACGATATTGCCAGGTGTACGTCCTAACATTTCTTTAGCCTCACTTCCCACAGCAACCACCTTATTGTCATCTGCTCTTACCGCAACAACAGTGGGTTCATTTAGCACAACACCTTGACCTGCCACATAGACAAGTGTATTTGCGGTGCCCAAATCGATACCAATTCTCTTTGAAAACATAAGTTAGTTATTAGTTGTCAGGACTAGGAGCAGTTAAAAAAACTCCAACATAATCCTTATCAATTGTAAGGACTAGGAGCAGTTATTTGCTCATAGAATTTAACATTTTACAAACCTCTGTAAGCTCTACCTCAATATTAGAGTATTCTAAGCTTCCATATTTTAGTTTTTTGGATAGTATCAGCTGAGTTTCGAGCTCAAGAGAAGAACCATAAGCTATTTTGTAAAAATGCTTGTAGTCTTCTTCAGATCTTCTTCCAAATCCTTCGGCAATATTTGATGGAACACTTACTGCCGCTCTTCTCATTTGCGAAACTATTCCATACATTTCGTCCTTAGGAAAATTCTTTGTAAGCTCATATATCATTTCCGCTATATTCATAGCTTTTTGCCATACAATTAAATCCTTA
This sequence comes from uncultured Gammaproteobacteria bacterium, assembly GCA_964425075.1. GTDB lineage: Bacteria > Patescibacteriota > Microgenomatia > Levybacterales > GWA1-39-11 > JAUSNA01. The sequence continues at coordinate 102,844 of CAYRKM010000001.1, forward strand.
TAAGAATTAATTTTCATAAACTATTCATATCCCTTAACTACTCCTGACAACTACCCTTGCAAGGCAAGGTCGTGATTCCTAATAACTATCTCATACTATTACCTAAATATATCATTTGAAGGGATTATTATTTCCACTATAGCAGTACTTAGAAAACCTTTCAAGAGGAGGCTTAAAATAGGCAAATGCTACATTCATTTAACTTGACTATAGGACTATTTTTGGTATAATTAGAATACGATTTTGAGGTAAAACGTTTCAATTGCTGAGGCGTGAAGCCTCAACTTTGTAACGCACCTTAACATATCGTTGCAACCCAGCGCCTAGCTGACACTGACCGTGTCGGAAGGGGTTACTTGTGCCAATCGTTAATCTGTCAGATCCTTGCGGGCTTTTGAGTCCGGCGGAGATTAGATGGTTCATCCTGCAGGCGCAGGAAGAAAGAGAGGCGGCGAGAAATGTCTCGCTACTACCACAGGTTCGTACCAACTCTGCTCGTCGGCCTCGCGGCCGACGTACTAATCTGCGTCCTGCTCCTGAGCAGGCTTAGCTAGGGAGAAATCAATGGCAAAACGCGAGGAAACCGAACAGGAACGTCTGGAGAGATGGGATCGGGTCTACGGACCCGCCCGCAATCCAAATGCCAGCAACCGGAGGGGTTGGCCCACCATCTCCTCACCGACTCACCGAGTCGGACCGAGAAAAAAGATGAGATGGAGGCACGCTTTCGAGCTGCCTTGGCCTAGTAGGATGCAAATCCTGCGAAACCTCAACTGACCCACTGCCCGGCCTGAGATTCGTCAACGGCCGGAAATAAACAAACCGACCAACGAAAAAGGGTTTAATGACCGACAGATGGACTAACGCCCTAACGGTTAAGCTTCCAAGCTCACTAAGAGACCCCTGCGAGCGAATGCGCGCCTCAATGGGACTCAGGAGTTACTCTCAAGTTCTTGTGAATACCCTCATACTTACCCAGCTTTGCTGGCAGTGTATTAGGGCTGGAGGACACGTCGTCCTTTATTCCCAGAGCGGGGAAGAACTCCATCGGCTGGATAGCAACACCTTCTTGCCGGACCTTCAAGGAATGGCCAATGAAGCGGTCAATGCAACGAATTAGTCCCCGCCTGAGCGCGGGGAGGTGCAACACGGGGTGGTTTGCGGTCCAACGACCGTAAGCCACCCCAAACACTAAAATTAAAAAATCCAAATTCTTTCTTCGCAATTTTGTTCCAAACATTTTTTTGCGCCGTTATATTGTGAGCACATGGAAAAATGAGTGAATGAACGCCCGAAGCACTCCCTCCATTCTTAATACTTTCTATTTTCTACTCCCTTCCTTCTTCCTCTTGCTACCCGTTGCTTTTTCACTGTAAAATACATATAGCTGAAGTGCATATGAGAAAAAGAACGCTTTTTACTACTCTACTTATTGCCCTTTTTATAGGTCTTGGGACTTTTTTAGCAATTCTTTATGGGAAAGGATATAGGCTAAATTTGGGCGGTGAGGGAAATCAAATTATAGCCGGAACCGGACTTTTGGTACTTACAAGCACTCCTGATGGAGCAAGAGTATATTTGGATGACAATCTAACCACCGCTACAAATGACACACTCAATCTTCCTCCAGGAGAATATGACTTAAGGATTGAGAAAGATGGCTACTATCCTTGGAAAAAGCATGTAAAACTAATAAAAGAAGCAGTTACCAAAACTGATGCACTCCTTTTCCCTTCAGCCCCAAAATTGGAAGCGGCTACTCTTCTTGGAGCAGAAGACCCGATAGTGGACACGAATGGAAGTTTGCTAGCCTATAAAGTATCTTCCTCTTCTGCACAAAATAACGGAATTTATGTAATTAGCCTTACTAACCGCCCTCTTATCCCCTTAGGAAATACTTCACGCCAAATCGTAAGTAACAGAGTTGACACATTCTCCCGCGCAACGCTTGAATTTTCACCCGACGGACAGGAAATTCTGGCTACAATTCCCCCCTCATCTACCACAAGCGGCACTATCAAAAGGTATCTTTTGAATACAAACTCACTCAATGAAACCCCTAGAAATGTAACTGTTACTATCTCACAAATAAGAAACCAGTGGGAAACTGAAAGACGTGAGCAAGAAAGTAAATTTATTAATAGCATTCCAAGAAAAGCCCGCTCATTTGCAACACAATATTTTACTAACCCAAAACTTTCTCCGGAGTCAGATAAAATCGTTTATGTTGCCTCAACTTCTGCTTCTATGCCACAATTTATCACACCACCACTTCCTTCAACTAACTCAACGCCTGAGACAAGAGATCTAAAAGCAGGAAGTGTATATGTTTATCAAATAAAAGAAGACAAAAATTATCTTTTGTACCAAACAGGTGAAGGTGAAATCTTGCCAAACTTTATTTGGTACCCTTCTTCAAGTCATTTGGTATTCATAAAGGATAAAAGAATCTCAGCTATAGAATATGATGGTCAAAATCTTACCACCCTTTATTCAGGTCCATTCGCACCGAATTTTGTTTACCCTTGGCCTGATGGAAGTGGAATTATAATAAGGACTAATTTAAATGACGAAACAATCCCCCCCAACCTATACACAGTAGGTCTTAAATAAATCAGGAAATAGATAATAGTCTATAAACTAACTATTTCATTATAAACCAAAGTTTTTTTTGCATTTGAAACAAATAGCATCTTCCCATTCCTCATTTTGGAAATCAAGCATTCCATTTCTTACACCGTTATTGACTGAGCGCATGGAGAAATGAGTGAATGAACGCCCGGAAAGCTGAAAAGCCCGAACAAAGTGAGCTGGCGGAGCTTTCAGTGAAAGAACGAGTTTCGCAATGCTTGAAGGCAATACAGGTGTGATCTTTTGGTTCTTTTGTAGCGACAAAAGAACAAGAGAATAACTATGCTTAAATATTACTTATTTATATCTTAATACCCCAAACCCACTCTCCTGCACTTGTAACAATTTCAAAAATACTTAATACTAAATTTATATGACCCATCATTCGTATAGCATTTTCATTCAAAGAATTTTCCGTTTAATTTTTTTTATAGTAATATTCTCGATTGCCTTATTGCTCGGAGCAAAAAGCGCGCAGGCTCAAGTTTCTTATCCTGAATTTTCAAAAAGTGGAAGTTCAACTGTCAAAGCAAGTGTTGGGAGATTTTACCTCTCTGTTACAGGCTATCAATCACCCTTTGCGTCAGTTGTCCTTACAACAAAGTCCGGGCAATTTCTCCGCTCAACTGTCGCTGATAAAGAAGGTTATTTTACTCTTACAGATATTCTTATCACTCAAGACTTCAATGGTTTTTGCCTAACCGCAGTTGACTTCAAGCGAATTGGAGAATCAGAGGCATGTATTGATATCACAACCCCCATAACCGAAGACCTTTCATATAAGGACATTTTCCTACCACCAACCATAGGACTTTCCAAAAAAGTAATTAATGCAGGTGAAAACGCTGAGATTTATGGTTATACAATGCCATTTGCCAAAGTTTATTTGAGCTTAAATGATGAAATTATTACGCTTACTGCTGACTCCACTGGATTTTATAGATATCTATTTAAAAATGTGCCTGCAGGAAGTTATACATTTAGCGCAGCAGCCGAATTGAATGGTAAAAAATCATTGCCGCCCACGAAAAAAGTTACTCTAGAAGCGCGCTCCTTGGTTGGAAGAATTTCTGAAATTCCTAAAGAAGCAGCCGCAAAATTGCCACTCTCTAATATTGGGCTTATTTTGTTGGCATTATTACTCCTAATTGCTATTGGGATTTTGCTATATAAATTAAGATTTAAATTGTGGGTTATTATCGTTGATAAATTTAGAAAAAGACACCGAATGCACCACGATTGGTTCTTAGACGCATGGGATAAAATGGGGAAATAGAATTTAGAATATGGAATATTGAATTTAGAGAATGTGTTTTTGCAGTCAAACAATTTAACCATTTGCTTATAATTGTTCAAGAAAGCCCCGACTGTGAAGTCGAGGATGAATTGAACGGTTACAGACTCGTCGAAGACGAAGTCTGAGAAAACCCCGACCGTAAGGTCGTGGGTTATTTATTTTCGAATTATGCTAATTGCGTGAAAATATCTTGACATTAATCTTCAAATCTGGCTTAAATAGAAAAGACCATATCTTTATGTCTTTCTTATCAGGTGTGCAAAAAACGCTCTTTCCTGTTGTGCTTGTTGTTGGCGCATTATTTTTTTTGAGTGTAAAACAATCCGACGCCGCCTCATTTTCAAGCGCAAGTGCTACTCTTTCCACCTCACGTCCTTCTGCCTCAAGCCCACTTAGTGCTGATGCAGCAAGTGGAGCATCTCAAGCTAGCATTTATAGTAATGGCTCAAGATATCTAGCTTCAGACTCTGCCCAACTCTACAGAACCTCAAGTGGTGCGTATATTGATGCAGCGATTGTTGTAGCCTCTCAATCAGCAGCATTTACAACTGTTTACTTTGGTGACACAACTGGAGCAGCAGCTCAAAATGGAACAGATGTTCTCATGGTTCCGATCACTTCACTTCATACAATTCGATTTACTCTTACAACAGCACTTCCTGCAGGAGGCGATATTATTTTAAATTACCCAGGTAGCGCAAATAACACTGCGTCTCCTTCAGCAACTAGTTTTGCATTCAATAATTTAAATGGGACAGGAGGTTTACCTGCAAATGTTGTCACAAATGGCATAACGTGTAACTCAAATTCCTATGTTACTTCTCCTCAAATTATGTGTGAAAGCACTGCTGGAGTAAGCGCCGGAACAACTATTACTTTTCTTATTGGTTGTTCTGCCCAAAGCGGAGGTTCCTGTACAACCCAGGTTCCTAGAATGATAAATCCAACTAAATCAGCTGCTGCCGGAACTGCAGACGTTTGGAAAGTTGTTGTTCAATCTCGCGACTCTAGTGATGTGGTGCTAGATACTTCAACACTTGCTATGGGTGTTATTGAAACGGTTACTATTCGAGCTACAGTTGACCCTAGTCTTACATTTACAATTGCAGGTATATCAAATGCCACTGCTGTAAATAATGGAAACACAACCGGATGTTTACAAACAGAAACTACAAATTCTGGTATTGCCTCAACTGCTACTGAGGTAGCATTAGGAGTTCTTGGACAAATTCCAGGCACTAATACCAAACTTCCAAATATTGCGGCCCAACTTCTGACAGTTAGTACAAATGGTGCGGCTGGATACTCACTTGTTGCAACATCAAGCGGAAAACTCAGAAATCCTGCAACAGGTTTTTCTATAAATAGCTCAACTACCCCCCAAGCCTTCCCTGCTTCTACCCCCTTCTTTGGACTACATGCTTGTGGACTAGATAGTGACGTTACTTTCTGGAATTCTACGGGAAGCTCTGCGTGCAACAGCTATGTAACCGGCTCAACTGATCCAATTTGTCGTTATGGTTGGCCTACGACAACAGAACCAGTTCTTTTGTCTTCTGACTCTACAGGACCAATTGGAAATAGCATTCTTGCAGGAAATGGGCTGACAAGCGTTTCATATGCATCTGCAATTGATGCAACCGTACCACCAGGCGAATACACGACAGTTGTAACTTATGTTGCAACACCGTCATTTTAAAAGAGTAGTAAGTATTAAGTAGCAAGTATTAAGGTTTGTCAGATGAAGACTGATATCTACTAGCTACATACTACTTTCTACCCGATACCAAACATATGTCGACTGCCAAAATTTGTAAAACAAAATATTTTATAAAGTCATTCTTCATTACTTCTCTTTTTAGTTTGTTTTTGGTTTTAACTGCAAAATTTATATTTGCTCAGGAAAACCCCCGCACGATTACAATTGTACCCCCCACTGTTGAAAGAAGTGTGAATCCTGGAGACAGGGCTGAAGGTACCCTAAAAATCGTAAATGATAGCAAGACTCCTATAACCTTTAAGGCATACGTGAGAGATTTTATAGTTGAGGATACAATTGGAACACCAAAAATCTTAGCAGACGATATATTATCAAAAAAATATTCAGCCTCGTCCTGGATAGCCGTTGTTCCTGATGCTTTTATAGTTTCTCCAGGTACAAGCCAAACCCTTAATTACTACCTTCAAGTTCCACTTGATGCTCGTCCAGGCGGTAGATATGCAGCAGTTGTATACGAACCTCAAGAGTTAATAGGTGTTCAAGGCACAGGTGCTGGTGTTGAAACTCGACTTGGTTCTCTTTTTATCCTAAGAGTGAGTGGAGATGTATTGGAAAACGCAACTGTCGAGAAATTTCAAGCTCCAGGTTTTGCCGAGTATGGTCCAGTGAGCTTAATAACAGAAATTAAGAACCTGAGCGATGTACACATAAAACCAAAGGGAATAATAACTATTAAAAATATGTTTGGACAAATTATGGAAACCCAACCTCTTCCTGAACATAATATTTTTCCTGAAGCGGTAAGAAAATTTGAAAATTCAGTTGGAAAAAAATATTTGGCCGGAAGGTATACTGCAGAGCTTCAAGCAACATATGGAATTAATAACAACCTTACTCTCTACGCAACGACTAACTTTTTTGTTTTTCCTTGGAAAATAGCCGGAATTGTATTGCTTGCAGGAATTCTTGCCATTCTTCTTGTTCTTTATATCAAGAAAAGGAAGGAAGAAAAAAAGTCATCTTCAAGCCCCGACCACACAATACAATAATATTACCAAAAAGTATTATAGTAATTTGACTGCTTAGATTTTTGCTGCTAAAATTCGTTGTGATTTGAACAGTTGAAGGTTGTTTGTGGGACCGAGAGTACTGCATTCTCGAACCCTTTATCCTTCTCTTTTCATCAGCCCATAAGCATTACTATTATGCTTTTGGTGCACATTGACAAATCCTGAGTGAAAATTCAGCTGCTCTTGAGCAGTTTTACCAACTAGAGGGGCTTGCCCCGCAAGATTTGGAGCGGCGAGGATGCCAAAAAGAAAACGGGCCAGGGGAAACCTAGGCAAACGGCTAACTACCGGGCAACTTGGGCTCTGGGAAAGCATGATGCGCGAGCCGGGTGTCCAACCGGACATCTACGAGGGCGTTATTGCCGATGTTGACGCCTCCGGGCGTCAGATCGTACCCCGTGACCGCGACGAGGAAGGAGAAGCGCATGTGGCAACTAATTAAATGGGTACCTGGAGGTCCCAACAAGGTTCTAGTCGAGGCTCTCGATGAACCAAGAGCTGCTTCTGCTTTCCGTAGCAGACGGGAGGGCCAGTACACCATACGGGTTATCCAGCCAACTGGAGAGGAAGTCCCACTGGACTGGTACAATCTCGCGCTCGACCACGAGATCTAGCTCACTCAGGACGGGTGAAGAAAGAGAAACTACCCGCAAGGGAATTATTTGCCACGAATTGCTCGTGTCAACTGATTGGGCAGCGCCCTTTTCACTCTTTCTTCACCTTCGTCCCAAATTAATTTACAATTCTTTGGGACTTTTCTAAATCCACATTTCGATCTTTTTTATTCTCAAGAATGCGAATAAATGGTAATGTGAACACAATTGATGTTCCTTCTCCAAATTTTGAATGAACAGAAATATTGCCTCCATGGCTCTCAATGATAGCTTTTGATATATATAGACCTAGTCCAGTTCCGCGTCTCCTATGAAGATTGGTTGCTTGAGAAAATGGTTGGAAAAGCTGTTTTATTTTTTCATCCTCTATTCCTATTCCATTGTCTCTTACCTCAATTTCTATGTTATTTCCTTTTAATCTAGAAAAAATCTCAACTCTCCCTCCCCTATTTCCAAACTTAATTCCATTAGACACCAAATTTGCCAAAACTTGCTCAATTCTAACGGGATCAAAGGCAAAGATGGGTACATCTACACCTTTGTACTTTTCTATCGTTATTCCCCTATTGTTGGCCTCGTACGTGAATGTTTGGACAAGCTTGTCGATAATTTCATTGATGTCTGACTGTTTGGGAATTATTTGCATTTTTCCTATATCGATTTTGGCCGTGTCAAGAAGCTCTTGAATATCATTCAAAAGCCTTTCTGTTGAGTCATGAAGAATGTGCTTAAGCTTTAATTCATCATCTCTCTCTAATTTTTCTGCTAAAAGAAGCGAGGAAGCTCCCCTCATAGCTGTTAATGGCGCTCTAAGCTCATGAATGACCATATTTACAAATCCCTCACGTGTTTTATCAAGCTCTTTTTCAACAGTTATATCCTGCATCGTAACGGAAACCCCAATTATGGTTTCGTCATTTGAATCAAAAACAGGCGTAAGATAAATATTGAAGTGTTTTTCACTTATCTCTACATTTCGGTAAAATGTACTTTTTTTCATAAGGATTACCTCTTTCATTTCGGTAATTAAGTTTGGGGAAAGTTTGAAGCTATTCAAAACCTGAACAAGCTCCAATTCTCCTGAAAGTTTCAAAAATCTTTTAGCTGCATTATTTATCGTAAACAGTTTCAAACTATTATTTTCTATAGTAAAAAGCATCGCTCCAGACGAAAGGCTTTTTATCAATGACTCAACTTTGCCCTTCTCTGTCTCAATTACATTCTCTAACCTACCGATTGCAAATTGAGCCTGATTTACGATTTTATACAAAAGACTCATATCCTCGTCTTGATAAGCATGCGGAGTGCTTGATGATATATTTATAATTCCAATAAAGCGATTGTTAAGAACCAATGGAATATTAAAATAAGACTGAGGAACCCCATCATAGGGAGTCAAACTATCAAGCAATGACTCATCTTCCTTGGAAATATGTGCTCCTGCGGACTTCTCAATAAGCGGAAAAGATTTTAGCGAATCATCTATTTCATAAACTGCCTGGAGCATGATTTGCTTAACACCCGAAAGATATGAAGGGCCCACCTTCTCTTTGGTTAAAGTTGTAAGTTCTAAATGCCCTTTATCAATTATCGTGAAAGAAACAGATGAAACTTTAAAAAGCTTTTCTATGGTTGAGGCCAAAGTTGTTGCTACATCTTTTATGCTTAATGTGTATCCTGTTTTGTCTGAGATCTCCTTTAAAATGCTTAATTCAAATAGTTGCTGAGAATGTTTTTTTTCTTTTTTAAAAAGCTCTAGTTTGGTAGACTTGAGGCGAAAATACAAATAAACGGTCGTAAGACTCGTTATCAAAAATCCAAACATTGTAAAAGTCTCAAGCATAATTTAAGTATGAAATAAAAATTAACAGGTAGCAAGTAGTAGCGGACTTAAGGTATGGGGAATTATTAAGAGTGATTGGTGGGAGACGACGCGCGATGCGTCGCCCCCCACCGGTTGCAGAGCTACGAAGCAGCGAGTGCTTCCTCGACCTCGAACATGTCGCTGGATCGAAAGAAGAGGAATTTTTGTTTCCATGAGAGACGTTCCACATCAACTGCGTTGATGATTTCACGTCCCCGCTGGCTATCGTCCCGGACAATCCCTTGGATTTCCGAGAGGCTAATGGGCGCTCCTTCGATCTCGGCATCGTCAAGTTTGCCCGTGCGGGCATCCCTCAACCCTTCCGAGATGTTCTGGAGCTCTGCCATCAAGATGGCAAAAGCCCCCTCGTCGTACTCCCTGCGGGAGCAGACGACGAACCCGAACAGTCGAACAGCCACGAAACACTTCCCTTCTCGGCATAGCCGAATTCGCTCTGCTATATGTCTTACCGAAAGTGACTTTTGAGAACGTGCAACCGCGCTCATACATCACAAACAGTACCTACAATTTTACTCCTTTTGAACCCAAATGTCAAGCTATAGGATGTTTCTGCTACCCAGAAATAGGATAACTTTTTGAGCAATGACTAATGGTTAATAGCTAATAGTTTTTTTGTATTTCAAACTAATTTTTCTCTTTCGTCGTTTAGTACTGAACATATGAATAACCGAATGAATGAGTGGCCGCGAAGCGGAAGAACTGAAAAGGCGAAGTCCGAGTTCTTAACGAATGAATGAGGTTTTGAATACGTGAAGGACTATTGACGAGAGCTTTTGCCTGCACTGAGTGAAACGAATGTGGTACTTTTCTCGGTAGAAAAGTACATGAGCTCGTTATTTCGTGAGGCTTTCCAATCTATCCGCGGTTTTCTTACTCCCTATCACAATAATGTACGTTCCCAATACAAAACATACACCTTTTATCAAAAATACTCCAACGGAATAGACATTGCTATAACTTATCTGAAAATAGGAGTTAATTGCATCAATTATTATTCCCAAAGCCAAAAATAATACTCCTGTAGCAATTGTTTTAAAACCGTGAGCCAAAATTCCACTTCCAAATTTTTTTGTAACCTGATACATAATAAGCGCGGCGGTAATTGCAGCAAATGCAGCCACAAAAGAAATTCCATTTACGATAATGGTTAAGAATTGAAGGTCATTAAATTCGTACATAATCTATTCTAGTCACAATAAAGATAAGATGTAAACCACCTATCTCAATTCATTTACTTTTGAGCTGAATTCTCGGTTGATAATGGCGACTTTGAGAGTTCATCAAGAGCATGATTCAATTCGTCCAATTGGTTTTGAGAAAATTGTGGCGGCTCTATTTTTTCTTCAGTTTTATTTTCTTCTATAACTTGAGGTTGTGGATTTGCATTTATAATAGGTGGTTGATCCACTTTTATTGGAGTGGGTGAAAGAACTGAATTAAGAGGTACGGTTTCTTGGGGCATAACTTGAGGCTGAGATGGAGAATACATGGGAGCTCCAAGGGTTACTGCAGACTGAGAAGCATTCCCCAATAACACTCCTGGATATGAAGTCAAAATCGACTCCATTGTCTTTTTCACAATCATTCCAGAAAGCTCAACGAATTGATTGATAAGTTGCTGCAAAAGTTGTTGAGGATCCCCCGTAATGGTTTGAACTACTCCCCCATTATCTACTGTAATCCCTTGTACGTTTTTGACCTTGGCAAGCGTAATATCGGGCCCCAAAACAAGCATTTGCTTTCGGATTAGCTCAGTAAAGATTGTTTTATAGTCTGTGTCGTTAGTGGGCAGCATATGAATTTATGATTGGTTATCTCCTAAAATTCCTTTTACCTTTTTCACCAAATCCTCATTTGAAATTTGATATTTCAAAATATAGTCAACTGCCCCAACTCCAAGGGACTCATTTACCATTTGGTCATTTGAAAAATTGGTTAGCATTGCAACTTTTACGTTATTCGTTAATGAATTACCTTTTAATTTCCTTAAAACCTCATTGCCAGATAAATCGGGCATCATTTGATCAAGCAAAACAAGGTCGTATGCAATATGTTGAGCCTTATCAAGCGCCTGTTGACCATTTTCCGCAATTGTTAACTCGTAGCCAGCTTGTTTTAAAACAGTTTCAAATACTGTCCGTGTCTCTGGCTCGTCATCAACCAACAAAATCTTTTTTGACATAAAAACCTCCTAATATCAGGCTATCAACTCTGTAAAAAAATTGCAAGCCCTCCTACGTTAAAACTTCGGAGGGCACAGTCCACCTAAAATCATTCTTCAAACCGTGTTCAAAATTGAACTAAAAAAGTTTGAAGCAAGATATGGCGATCAAGGTTTCACCAACTTTCTTTTGAGGCTAATATAGTATAATTGCCAAACAAAAACTGTCATGCTAGTATGAATGCATGAGTGAGAATATGAATGCAGAGATTGTAAATCCGGAAACGGTTCAAAAAAGTCCAGAAATTGCAGTCGTAACAGCCACATTCTATCCTCAGTGGCATGATACAAATACTGAAAGCGAGGCAACCTCTGATAAATTGAGGGGTGATTTGGCCCTTCAATCCGTTGATGCTGCCATAAACCAAGGATTTAGAGTGGCAATTGTAGATGGTGGGAGTTCTCAGGAATTTGTAGATACTTTAAAACTACGCGGTGTAGATTTTGAGGCACAAAAAGAACAAGGCGGGCAAGGACCCGCTCGGCGTCAGGCTCTAGAGATGGCAACTCGAGCTGAAGGAGTACAAGTAATTTGTCAAACTGAACCTGAAAAAGTTTCTATGGTCGCAGATTGTCTCCAAATCGCAGCCCAACCCATCTTAAATGGTGAAGCTGATATTGTGGTTCCAAAAAGAGGACCAGAAAGTTTTGCTACTTACCCTGAGTATCAAGCTCTGCAAGAACAAAAATCTAATGCTTTATATAATAGGATTTTGCGCTCACGTGGACTATTAAAAGAGGAAGAACCTGATATTGATTTTTGGGTTGGTGTAAGGATATTTACCAATAAGCCTGAAGTTTTACAAGTTTTTACAGAAAAAGAAGAATTTGAACCCATTGATACAGAGCTGGATAAAAAGATAAGGATTGATATGTATTCAAATCCTCTTTTCTATCCTGTTGTAAAAGCTCTTTATAACGGTTTGCGAGTAAAATCAGTTGATGTGCCCTACGTTCATCCTGCCGCTCAAACCGAGCTGGAATCGGGAAATAAGGAGTTTGATAGAAAACGCGATACTCAAAGAAGAACTATTTTGACAGAATTAATACATCTTATTCGAACAAAAGAAAACCCAAAAAAATCTCGCCTCAAACATTAATTCACCCAGAATTTAGCCCGTTCATTTAATATCCCAAATTAAATTGTAATAATTGATCCCGTAGAAAAACAGTAAAAAAATGTCTTAGAACTTTCACTCACTTGAATTTGAAGATACTAAGCACTATTATATGGACATGAAAAAGATTGACGTAATTATTCCTGCTGGAGGACCCGGTGGTGGTATGTATCCCTTCACTGCAGGAATGCCTAAATCTTTAATTCCAATTGATGATAAGCCGATGCTTATTCATATACTTGAAAATTTGGATCCAAACGTATTTAAGAGGATAATTATTGTTAGTGATAAGTTTTATCCAATGATAGTTGAATATGTAAATGCCTTTAAACACAAAATCTCCATACCTATCGAGTTCAAGCAAATATTTCTACCCCCAACTCAAACCTTGCTAGAGCTTAGAGATGAACTTTCAGATGACTTTGCAATTCATTACTGCGATATCATAACAGGCAAGATAGCATGGAAAGATGCATATCAAAATTATTTAGATAAGAAAAAAACTGAGCCAGAACTAGCCGGAAATCTTTTTGTAAGCAAATACTACTATCTCCCTATTGGAATAGTAAGACAAGACTCAAAACAGCCTGAATATATCTCTGAATTTGTTGAAAAACCCGAAAGAATAATGCTCAATTATGTAAATATGGCTGTTTCTATTTTTAGTAAAAAAATACTTGACGATATCAAACCATCACATATGAGTTTGTACGGAGAGTCAATTCCAAACTCAATAACTAAAGGTAAAAAATTTATTTACGAGGAACATGGAAAATGGTATCACTTTCAAAGAATTGGAGAATGGTTTGATAACCAACACGATTTTTACGAAAACAGATCTAAATAATCCTAATTCACCCAAAATTTAGTCCCGTCTGTAACAATTTCAATATCCCCTTTCTCATCAGTTCTTAAGTATTTTAGGTTATTTTGCTTTAAAACATCTAAAACTTCTTTATGGGGATGCCCATAGCGGTTGTTTTTGCCTGAAGAAATTATTGATAACTCCGGCTTTATGTGTGAGAAAGTTTCATTGTCCGTACCTGTATATGAGCCGTGATGGGAAAGTTTGAGAACATCAATATCTTTTTGAGTATCAATTATTGTATTCAAAATCTCTTTATCAAGATCTCCATCAAGTAGTAATTCAAAATTCCCAAACTTTACGATTTGAACTAAAGATAAATTGTTATCATCCGCCCCAACATTTTTTTCAAATTCCTTTGTTGGCCAAAGGGTAAGTATCTCGACTGAACTTGAGAATACAAATTTGTCTCCTTTGTAAATTATTTTATTTACAGAACCCTCTTTCTTGACTAATTCCTCCAAATACTCATAGCTTTGGGCAGGAGAAGTATTGCTGCTTTTAGCATAATAAATTATTTTATAAGCCTCAAAAATACCACTTAAGCCACCATAATGATCAAGGTCAGCGTGAGTTGAGAAAACTATATCAATGGTTCTGTCCCAAAACGGCATGTGACGACTCAAGCACTCAAGCATTTTTTCATTTGCCCCTGCGTCCACTACAATATCTTTTTTGTCAGGAGTTCTTATGTAAATCCCGTCCCCCTGCCCCACGTCACAAAATACAATATGAAGCCTATTATCAGACGACTTTATGGCTTGATAAATACTCATAGTCATTAAGACAAAAGTTGAAAATAATATTAATATGAGGTTTTTCTTCATTTACCCTTTACTTTTATAATTACTGCAAGCAACAACAAATAGTATCCTAACATCAATGGCAAAGGCAAATATGATGAATTTATACTCAAGTTTATACTGCTAAAAGTTTCGACAATTAGCCTGAAATAGAACAAAAATGGATAGGAAATTAAGAAAAACGGGTAGGAAAGCGCTGGAAATAGTAAGGAAATAAGACTACCAATCCCCGCTAGTCCCATAATCAACGGCACTGTCCATAGAATTAAAAAATTAACTGGAAAAGAAATTAGTGGAAAAGATCCAAAAGTACCAAGAAGAAGTGGAAATGTTGTGATTTGGGCAGAAACAGTTGTTGAAATATCATCTCTTATAATTGTAAACATAAAAAAGCGGTCTATGAGAGGTTTTATTACAAGAATTCCAAATGTTGCGGCAAATGAAAGTTGAAAAGAGATGTCCTCAATTAATGTGGGTGAGAAAAGCACCATGAACCAACCTGAAAGGACCAGGAGCCAAACGCTCACCTGCTGTTTGCCCAAAAGCAATGCAGTATACGACAAAAATGCCATGATACTTGCCCTTACAATCGGCGGATCAAAACCTGCAAGAAGTGCGTAAAACAGTATAATTAAGCCTGTTGAGGCAACTGCAAACTTTCTTTTCATGAAGGATTGAAACACTGGCAACAAAAAGCCTGCAAGAATTGAAACATTTGCGCCGCTTGCCGCAACTACATGTAAAACCCCTACACTTCTAAGTTCCTCATAATAACCTGGTGGGATTTTATCCCTAACCCCAAGTACGATTCCAAGTAATAATCCTGCTTCTTTTGCTGGCATTACTGCCATAACTGATGATGACACTCTCTGGCGGATGAATTTTGAGAGTGCTAGAAATGAACTTGAATTTTTGTATTTTGTAACCTTTGGGTTTTTTACCAACAAAAGGTCGCCATTTACTGACAACTCTACTTCTCCTTCTAATTTTACCTTGTCTCCGTATTCAAATTTGGGAAATAGGGGTAAGGTTACCAAAACATTATCTGTGAAAAAGTATTGTGAAATATCATTTTTTTTGGGTTCCTTAAGGAAAGTATAATCTTTAACAAAAGTCTCTCCAGGCTCAAATACGTGTCTTTCTGAATAAAAAAAGAGAAGTCTTATGGAAAGTACTATAAAAAGGATGATAAAAAGAAGAAATCGCTGCATTAAAAGGTGGAAATATTATCTTTTATAGCATCAAATGTTTTTTGGCCAAGCACTTTCTTCTCGATAAGCTCTTCAATTTTTACATATGGCCGATTATCTATTATTTTTTGAGCTGTAACAGGACCAATTTTTGGCAAACTTTCAAGTTGGGATGAGGAAGCTGAATTGATATTGATTAAACCCGAAAATGAGGTTGTGGAGTTCGAATTTGAGCCCGTAGAGACAATTCCAGCAACCTCCTCGCCCCTGGCTGGAATATAAATTTTCAAACCATCGGTAACCGGTTGAGCTAGATTTAGGGCCTTTGAGATATATTCTCTATCAGCGTCAACCGAAAGTCCGCCCGCTGCAGATAAAGCATCTTGTATTCTTGAATTAGCTTTAAGCTCATAAACACCAGGTTTCTCTACACTACCTGCAACATCAATAAATATTTTTGAATTAGTATCATCTGCCTTAGCCTCTGAGGGAATAAATTCTATGTCATTTTTTGGAGGTGATAGATACTGAAATAATCCAAAAACTATTAAGATAATTGAAGCTGAAAAAAGACCAACGAAGAGAAGATTTTGACGGATAAATTTGAGTATGAATGGTTGTTCACCCTCCATACCACTAGACTAACAATAAATAGAAATGCTTGTAAAGAAGGAAAATAACGATTTTCTTTTGCAGTTGAAACAAAAGCTTTTGGTACTTCTGGAGGTCAAAAAGACCAAATAGAAAACTATTTAACCACTATATTGAGGATTTTTCCCTCTACGTATATAACTTTTACAACATCTTGCCCTTCTAAGTACTTTGAAAGTTGCTCTCTTGCCATTTTTTCTATCTTTTCCTTATCCTTTGCCTCAAGAGACTTAACCTCAATAATAAGCCTCTTTTTACCGTTAACCTGCACTACAATATCAGCAGTTTCACTCTGAAGCATTGCGCTATCAAAGTCTGGCCATGAGCTTATGTGAATTGAGTTAGTATTTCCTAATTTCTGCCACAGCTCCTCTGTCATGTGAGGCGCAAATGGGGCCAAAAGCTTTAAATATGTCTCTTTTTCTTCTCTCATCAACCCTTCTTGAGTAGAAAGAAAGTTATACCATTCCATTAGTGAGGCTAAAGCAGTATTGTTTGTAAACTCTTCTACCTGTTTTGTTACCTTTTGAATTGTTCTGTGCATAAATCTTTTTGCTTCAATTGAAGCTTCGTTTGTCTCAGGTTTCTCGCTTATGAGTTTCCAAACTTTCTTAAGGAATCTATTCATTCCCTCAATTCCACTATCTCTAAAGTCTCCACCCTCAGATAAAGGTGCGATAAACATTAAATAAGAGCGCAAAGTATCAGCCCCATATTTAGAGATATATGCATCAGGAACTACCACATTGCCCTTAGACTTTGACATTTTCGCCCCATCTTTTATCACAAGGCCATTAGCAAAAAATCTGGAAAATGGTTCTTCGAAGTTCAAATATTTCAAATCGTGAAGCGCCATCGTGATAAAACGCGCATACAAAAGATGTAGCACTGAATGTTCAGCTCCGCCAATATACATATTCACAGGAAGCCATTTTTTAGTAATTTCTGTATCAAAAGGTGCGGTTTGTATATCAATTGATGGGTATCTTAAGAAATACCATGCGCTATCAAGAAACGTATCACTAACATCAGTCTCGCGTTTAGCTGGCTTACCACACTTAGGACAATCAACTTCAAAAAACTCAGGATGGTTATCAAGGGGAGCTTTTCCTGTGCCCATTGGTTTCCAATCTTCTACATCCGGAAGCAAAACAGGCAATTTATCATCAGAAACACAATACCATCCGGGCATGTCATTACGCTCACCCTTATTGTTTGTTGCACAATTCTCACAATAAATCATCGGAATTGGTGGTCCCCAATAACGTTGTCTAGAGATAAGCCAATCTCTAAGGTGATACTGTATCTTTCTTTTGCCAATTTTCTTTGCCTCAAGCGAGCTCAAAATTTTATCAGCGTCTTCCGGCATGTGAAAACCATTCCATTCATCAGATCCTATAATTTCTCCTTTTCCCTCAAACGCTTCACTTAATTCTCCATTCTTAATTCTTGACTCTTTATCTTGAATTACTTGGACAATCGGTAGATCATATTTCTTAGCAAACTCGAAGTCTCTCTGGTCATGAGCTGGAACTGCCATAATTGCACCCGTCCCATAGCCTGAAAGAACATAGTCTGCTACAAAAATTCGTATTTTTTTCTGATTGAGTGGATTTATGGCAAAAAGACCAGTATCTACTCCAGTTTTTTCTTTTCCTTCTGCAGTACGCTCAATATCCGTCTTGCTCTTCGCCATTTCTATATACTCTTTAACTTCTTGACCATTGTTATTATTTGCTACTTGCTCCGCAAGCGGGTGCTCTGGTGCAATTACCATAAAAGTTGCCCCATATAATGTATCAGGCCTAGTTGTAAAGACTTTTAGGCTATTTAGCAAAACTTCAAGTACCTTTGGCTCAATTTCTCCACAGATGTGATCATCTTTGGACTCAAAATCTATGATTTCTCCACCAATTTG
This sequence comes from uncultured Gammaproteobacteria bacterium, assembly GCA_964425075.1. GTDB lineage: Bacteria > Patescibacteriota > Microgenomatia > Levybacterales > GWA1-39-11 > JAUSNA01. The sequence goes on from CAYRKM010000001.1 coordinate 120,827, forward strand.
TTCCTTTATGTAGTCTGCTCTCTCTTTTGGTACAGCAGTATCATTTTTAGCTCTTAACAGTACTATATTCGCCACATTTTTCTTTATGGTTTGTGTATCAAACTGTCCGATTTGTTCCTCAAATGACTTATCATGATCTAAAAATCCTGGCTGCATAAATCCGGCTCCTAAAACTAAATTTTTAATAGGCTTTTCCAGCTTTTCAAGAACTTTTAAGGCAACGACTGAACCAAGGCTATGCCCTAAAATTACCGTATTTTCATCAATTTGAGCATTTTTTAAAACAAATTCAGCCTGTTCATCTATATTAGGATTATCAGTATTGGGCAGGTTTTGAGCCCAAACTTTATTGCCCCTCTTTTCTAGTTCTTTCTTAAGCCATGGAAAGAAATTAGCCTCAACTGACCCAGTATATCCATGCAAAAGAACATAATTAGACTTTTCATCTACTTCAAACTCCACTTCTGCTCCTTCGCTTTTTCCTATCCAATTTCTTTGGGCAATTTTGACCTTTTCAGTCCAATTGAGACTCTCAATATTATTTAAAAGTCTCTCAGCGTAATTTGTAATCCTAAAAAACCACTGCTCAAGCTCTTTCTTCTCCACTTTGCTTCCACATCTCTCACACTCTCCTGCTATAACCTGCTCGTCAGATAACACTGTTTGATCCTGAGGACACCAATTTACGGTCGCCTTTTTACGGTAAGCAAGGCCATTTTTAAAGAGTTGTGTGAAAAGCCATTGTGTCCATTTATAATATTCAGGGTCATAAGTTTCAATTGTCCTATTCCAATCAAATGAATTTCCAATACTTTTAAGTTGGCGGTAGAAGTTAGACTCTGCTATTTCAGCCTGAACTTTTGGATGACGGCCCACTTTCATGGCATAGTTTTCACTATGGATTCCAAATCCATCAAGCCCAATTGGCTCGAAAACATCATTTCCCTTCATTCTCTGGTAACGCCCATATACATCAGCGCCTGTAAAAGCGTACATATTACCCACGTGAAGACCCTCAGCTGAAGGGTACAGGAACATCATGAGGTTGAAAAAAGGTTTTTTTGCGTTGATTATATTTGGAGAATACAATTTATCACTCTCCCAAACTTCCTGCCATTTGGCTTCAATTTCTGAGTGGTTATACTCCTTTTTTGAACTGTTTTGTTTATCTTGTGCCATGTTTTAATTGTAAATTGCCCCCCTGGCGAGCCTCGCCTTTGGCGGGAAAACTGTGAATTAGCTTCGAAATTCAATACGACTTTATAATCGTTATATCCGACATTACTTTATTATAAGGCATATTTCATTGAAAATTGAAAATTGAAAAATGAAAATTGCACTCTAGTATACCAAATGAGGCTAAAAAAACACCATGCAATTTACTCCAGGATATATAATTATGGTATAATTACTTCCTTAGCAACCCGGTTCTGACACGCAAAAAGCTTGCGCTTATTAGGACTGTGGATGCAGTTCTTTGACAGCGTAGGTTAACACCAACGATAACTCGCTATAGGAGGTAAAACATGCCGCTCCTGATTGCTCTGTGGCTGATGTCCTGCATCGGCATTGGAGTACGAACGTACTCCAATCCGAAGGACATTAAGGGCATCGCAATTGCGTTTGGACTTTGTGCTGTCCCACTCACGTGGGCATTCGGCAACGGTCCGGCCGCAATCATCATTGCGGTCTCTTTCCTCGTCTGTATTCTCTTTGGAGCCTGGCTTCGAAGATATTACGGCGAGGAGATCAACCAGTTCTTGTGCAGGCTCGAGGAGAAATTCTACGAGCTGAAATAATGCAGACTAGAAAACCCAGCGACCAATACCCAACCTGAAAGGAAGGGATGAACAGATGCGACCAGGAAAAGAAACCGTCAAGAACGCAGGCTTTGTTACTATCGTGGCAACGTTTACGATCATGATTGGGGTACTCTTTGTGGCTTCTGGAGAGAAACCAGAACCTGCAACGAGCTCCAGGGCCAAAGTTGACCTCCAGTTGTTGGCCTCGCCAACAACTGTACCAACACTGCTTCCTGCAGCTTCTCGCTGTTCTGAAGCAATATACATATACCCTCAAGGCGTAATTCTATTCCACAACTTGGATCCATATCCTGTCGATGGATTCGATTTCCAAGTCTGCACAACAGACAGGATGACGCCGATAACAGCTGCTGATATGATGGTCGCAGCTAACGAGGGGCAACTCGCAATGGAGGAAAGTCTCCTCTGGGATCCAGACCTTCTAATGAGAGTATTCTTAGAAGCGGCTGTCCCAAGGATATCGCAACTCCATCCCGAGCTAAGAGGGCTGCTTCTGGAGACATACTTCCAGTTCATACCTAAAGGAGGAGTCATCCCCACAGCGACAGCAACATCAAGACCCTCTACATAGGGGCGGCACATCGATTGGCTAAGAAACCTACGCGACTAGACTCCCGCTTTGCCCTAACCGGCTGAGCGGGAGAAACCCTTTTAAAGCCCCAAACTTGAACTTTCTATATAAATCCACTACGATTAAATTATGCCGCTACTCTTTCAATCAATATCAATTCTCTCATCCATATTCTTTGTTTATTTAGTACAAAACTCTGTATTTAGCAGTTATTCTTCGTATCTGCTAGCCCTCCTAATTATCTTTTCAATTATCTATACTACGCTCAAAAAACGCTCAAAATCAGCTAATACTCTTTTTTCTGGCACTCCTATGGAGTTGTTTGCTAGTAGCAGCATAATTCTTTTGATAATTAGCCTTACAGGCAATATTTCCTCCCCTCTCTTCTTCTTTCTATACTTTTTATTAATAATGCTTGTTTTTCTTTCAGGCCCAATTAGCACTCTCATATTTGCTTTGGGATTAACTCTATACTTTTTACCTGAAACCTTAAATAATCCTGTCCCTGAAAACATTGTAAAACTAGCTTCATTTATTCTTTTAGCTCCAATCGGATACTTTATAGGGCGGGAATTTGAAAACAGAAAGGTGCTTGATGAAAAAATTGAAGCTAAAACTGAGGAAATTATACAAGAAGCTCAAAATCTTAAAGAAGCGTCAAAGCAGCCTGATGAAGAAGAAGCTTTGGACGAAATTATCGAAGAGGCAGAAAGTTTGAGGCAAGACAGTGAAAAATGAATATGAAAACTGCTATTAAACACCTCTATTCTCCCATGGGCACAATTGCTTTCTTAAGCATAAACTTTGCCCTTTTTGCTCTATTTTATGCTCAGACTATTGATGCTCAAAGTCGAATGTCAAACGATAGGTTCATTATTAGGTTCGGAAATCTTAACACCGCAGCTGGAAATTCTTCCAATTCACAATATGGCTTGGGACAAACTGTTGGACAAATAGCCCCAGGCCTTTATAGTGGCACAAATTACAAGGTTCGCGCGGGTTTCCAGTACATACATAGCATCATACCCTTTGCCTTCTCTATTTCGTCACAATTTGTTGATTTTGGGCCAATTACACCAGGCGCTGCAATTACCCGTACAAATGTACTTACAATTTCAAATGGCTCAGCTTATGGATACTCAGTTCTTGCTTCAGAAAACCATCCTTTGAGGGTAAATCCGATAGGCGTAGATATTCCCGACACAACGTGTGACTCTGGAACTTGTAACGAACAAACAGCCTCAGCCTGGACAAGTGTACTCACTTATGGCTTTGGCTACCGCTGCGATAACTTAGTCGGGGCTGACTGCCAATCTGGATTTTCATCAAGTGATAATTATCGTCAGTTTGCCTCAAGTAGTTCTGGAGAATTAGCATTTCCTGTAATGCGTGGTGTAAATGTAGGCAGAAACATCCAGTCACAGATTACATATAAGGTAAATATTTCCTCAACTCAGCCTGCGGGATTATATGAAAATGTCATTACATACGTAGCTACTCCCTCTATCTAAATTTATAAGTGAAAAGTTGCATCTTCGGAGTTAAAAGTCGCAATTTGAGCTTGGATTTGTATAATTGTAGTATATTTTGTGCGTAGTAAAGGCTAGGAATTTAAAAAACGTTGATATATCAATCCAAAGTCTATACTCTACTTGTTATCACTTTGACCATCTTTTTGCCATTTGCAATTTTGAAAACCAAGCAAACTAAATGATATACTTTGATATATATATTTTCACAGAGTGCTTTTCACACTTAATCTCGGAAGTAAAATAAATCTATTACCGCATAACTCGAAAAATAATACAAACTTGGGCTTATATATAACTCCGCTAGAATACTACTTCTGTGAAACATAAACCCGGGAACATAAAACTTTAACTTTTAGATTATTTACAGTAGTATGAATATATGAAGCGGTTGTTTTTTATTCTTTCTTTAAGCTTATTCTTTTGCATCATTTCTTCGCAAAATGTTAGCGCCCAAGCTCTTTCTGTTAGTGTTTATCCACCCATTCTTGAAGTTCAAACTACACCTCCATCCTCACCAACGGCTCCAATTACAATTCAAAACCTAGGGGAAACAGATATTGCACTTTCAATTCAACTAATTCCCCTCAAAATGAACCCAAACGGAACAGGGGACGTTTTATTTTTCCCCGATGCACTAAATCAAGGCTTTTATGGCTACTACAAGGGTAGGATTCAATTCTTAGTTGATGACGTAAAAACTGAAAAAGTAACACTTCAAGCTCAAGAATCTAAGCAAGTAACCCTTAACATTAATCTTAAAAAGGGAGATCCTCCAGGAGACTATTACTATGGAATTGTTTTCCTTAGCGAAGGAAAAACACTTGAGGACACATCTTTAACCTCACTTCCTGCAGGGATTTCTACCAATCTTCTACTCTCAGTTGGACCCAAAAAACCGTCGGTTGGAGGCATAACTGAATTCAGTACTTCAGCTTTTAAGAACAATGGACCGGTTGAATTTACTCTAAAGCTTCATAACGGCAGCGAGCACCTTATCAGTCCAACTGGAAAAGTATCAATAAATAATATGCTTGGTAAAAAGGTTGCCTCAATTGACATTCTACCCCAATATATTCTTGCTCAAAGCGATCGTTACTTAATAAATCAATCTTCATCAACCTCTGCTACTTTAAGCACAAATGAGACTCCAAAGGTTATTTGGAATGAAAAATTTCTTTTAGGATTTTATACTGCAACAGCCAATATAAGGCTTGAAGAAAATGGAAATATCTTAACAGAAAAAACCTACTTCTTTGCTTTTCCTATTTATCTCTTCTTTGGTGTCGCAATTGTATTCTTTGTTCTTGCTGGAATTTATCTTAGAGTGAAGAAAAAGATGTAAAGCCCCCAATACTCTTTTGCATCTTTATAGTTTCCTCGAATAATCCTGTGTCATCTCTCAATATTCTCCAATGTATTAATTTATCCTTACATAATATGACTAAATTTAAATGGACAATTCTGTCACATCTCAATTTAATTTGCTAATATACGTCCTATAAATGATGAGTAAGCCATTTCTACTCCAGGATTTTTGGAATATATAGTAAATTAAGACACTCTACTCCTCCTTTTTTTGTAATTATTTTACACGGGAATACAATTTATCTCCGCATAATATCAAAGTGTATCAACAATAAAAAGAACAGTTTGTTATATTTTGATATATTATTTTTTGAGCAAAATATTTTTTTTATATATATAGGAAATTGTGAAAATTTAAAAATTAGATTTTCGCAGGATTTTGGTCAAAATTGCTAATGATGTAATCAGTATCTTAATGCATCAAAGAAGTGCTTCCTTTTCACACACCTATTGACACCAATTACCTACTTTATTTACGCTTAGTATTAGCTATGTATAATCGATATAATCAGTATAATTTTGAGCTTATCTTCTTATCTTTCGGTAATAGTTTTTTGGCACTTTCACACACCCAAAAAATATCACATGAAAATAATATTTCTTGTTTTTCACACCCTTTCTAATATTTCACCATGGAATTCCTTGAACTATTCAAAAGACAACTTACACAAACTTCAAATGGTATTTCAAAAATAAGCCTGAAGAACTATCTTTCTGATATTCGTCACTTTATTAACTGGTTTGAGTACACCACAGGGAACACTTTTTCACCAAAAAATATTACCGCAGAGGTAATTGAGCTATATATTGCATCCCAGGGAGCAGTAATTTCAGACGGAAACCTTTCAACCCAAGACAAACTTTCGCCAAGCTCTATGAAAAGACATCTTTCCTCGCTTCGAAAGTTTGTCTCGGTGCTCAAAAAAGAAAACCTACTTGAAGAAAATCCGTTTGAGGAAATTAACCAGACAAATGAAGAACAGAATTACGATTATTGGCACTTTGATTCATTTAAAGATTATTTGCTCCAAAATAATGCCTCAAAATTAACCGTAAAAAATTATCTTTCTGATATAAAAGGTTTTGCAAGTTGGTACGAACAGGCAATATTACCTACGCTTATTTCCCCTCTCACCTCAACTAATGGTGCTTATCGGATCTCTCAAGAAATAGTTCAGGAATATAAAGACAGATTGTTTAATATACAATCATCAGCTCCACGCACAATTAACCGCAAACTGTCTTCACTCCGCCGATATTTGGAGTTTGGAACGAATAAGGGCTTTATTAATCCTGGAGAAATAGTTCTACCTTCTATCCAAATAGGGAAAGAGGAGGCAGAACCTGTAAAGATTCAGCTAAAAGATCTTAATCAAACTCAAACTTTAGAAACAAAAAGCTATTCTTCCTTTCCTCCAGCAAGACTTCTTCAAAAGCTAGTTATTTTCCCTTATTTACTTCTTGAAGATGCCGTTGCCTCAAAAGTCGCAACAATTATGACTGGAAAAGAAATGATTGCAGGAATTGCACTTTCTCAATTAGATAAAGTGAAAATGAGCACTCGCGCTATAGTCAATGCTCAAAATCAATCAATTGACGCGATTTTGGGCGTAAGAAATGTAAAAAAGGAATTCTATGCTCCTCACCAAGTACAATTATCTGGACTCCCTTTCCACAAAAAATTACTTTATCATGCACGATATACTAGACCAAAATGGTATAAAACATATCATAGTTATCCATTTGTACATTATGCCCATTTTGCACTCCTTATAATCTTTGCAGTTGGAGTTGGGGTTGCAGCTTATCAGAATTTGGTAGGAAAAAATCAAAGACCAACCTTTGCCGCCCCCACGGCTCCACCGAGAATACTTTCATTTCAGGGAAGACTAACTGACGCAAGTGATAACCCAATTACAAGTGCAACGGATATCCGGTTTGCAATTTATAATGATCTTTCAGCATCAGGCGCTGCTCTTTTGTGGCAAGAAGTTCACTACGTTGTAACCCCTGACCAAGATGGAATATTCTCCGTACTTTTGGGAACAAATGATGCAATACCTTCAACTGTATTTTCAGATAATGCAGGAACTTATCTTGGTGTTACAATCAACCAAACATCAGAACTTACGCCACGTCAAAGAATTGCCGCAGTTGCATACGCTACTAATTCTGAACAGCTTCAAGGAATGCCTCCTATTACCGCAGGTGGGGCTGGAACCTCAAATGTTGTACTAGCACTTGATTCATCAGGTAATCTAACCATTGGTGGAAGCGCAGCTCCAACCTTTACAGCCTCGGGGGGTCAATTCAGACTATCGGGTCAGCCTCTTGTTCTAAATACAAATTCAAGTTCAAATGGAAATATCGTTCTTGCTCCTGATGGACTTGGAAGGATAGATCTTCAAAAACCACTAGTAAATAGTGGAACTTCAGGGAACATTACTCCAGGGGGAGTTGAGGTAAATGATAAATTTGGAGTTCTTGCAACAGAATCGGGAGTCGCATCATTTGTTATCAACAACAATGGTTCAAGCGACATTTTTACAGCCTCATCATCGGGATCTCCTCGCTTTACTATCTCAACAACAGGCGCTCTTACTATTCCAACATATAACACAAATGGTGGAATCTTCTATGCAAATGGTTCGGGAGTTGTTGCACAGACAACTGCAGGAAGCTCGGGGGAATGTTTGCAGTCAATTGGAGGAGGAACACCAACTTGGGGATCTTGCGGAAGCGGCAGCGGAAGTCTTTGGAGATTATCAAGTGGCGCTTTATCTCCCATAAATGATACTGCGGATGTATTGATTGGAAGTAATGCTACAGCAAGCGCGAAATTCGCATTCATAAATGTTGCTGGGGGAACACCAACAGCTTCAATCTCTGCAAGTAGCGGAAACAATTGGACAACATTAAGCGGAGATGGAATTTTGGGAACAACAAACAAACAAACACTTTCTATAGGAAACAGCTCGACAGGAATTATTGCAATTAATTCTCCCGAGAACAGTAAAACCTCAATTGGAACAGGCTCAACACTTGGAACACTTAAGATTTCAGGTCAGTCTCCGGGAAAAGCTTTAGTAAACCTCCAATATCTAGGGTCTGGTCAAAATATTTTGGTTGCATCAAATTCCGCCGGAACCAATGTCTTTACTATCGAGGAGGACGGAGACATTATTGTGGGAAATGCGGGTGCAGGCAAATTGACAGCTGCAATAATTGACCCTTATCTAATCCAAAATCAATACACGTCAGTTACTCCCGAACTTATTTTCCAAACAATGGCAGCTACAAGTGGAGACTTTATATATAAAAACCAATCAACCGAGCTTGCACGCCTTGCCCAAGCCGGACAATTTCAACTTCCAATAACAGGCTCTTCAGGAGGACTTGTAATTGGAGCTGACACACAGCTTTTTAGAGGCTCTGCCGATAGGCTTGATTTAGCATCAGGCGACTCATTTAATCTTGTTTCGGGTAGCATTCAAATTGGCGGAACTACGGTTATTGACTCCTCACAAAATGCAACATTCAGCAGCCTAACTGTTACTGGTGGATGTACGGGTTGTGTAAGCGCATCAGATTCACCTTTTAAGGTATTAAGTGGTGCAATTGTACCACTCAACTCAACGCTTGACTTCACTCTTGGTGGTCAATCAAGCGCATCAGCAAAATTTGCAGTACTTAATATCGGCACAGGAACACCCACAGCTTCAATCTCTGCAAATTCTGGAGATAATGCTCTATATATAACAGGAGACGGTTCTCTTGCAACAACCAATAGACAAAGCCTAACAATTGGAAATTCATCAACATATAACACAACGGGAAATGTGCTGATAAATTCTAATGCAACCGGCAATGTTGGGTTAAGAACCGCAACGCCTACAAGTTTCAACGTAGAATTTGCGGGAAGCCTTGGACCAGCAGTAGATAATTCCTCTGTTCTTGGATCTGCATCAAGGAGATTAAATTCTATATATTTAGGTGACGGTGGTCTCCAAGCTGTAGGCAATGCCGGAACTTCCGGATCTGTAAATATCAATACAGCTGCAAGTGCTGTTACGGTCACTAGATACGGACAAAGGATATTGAATAATACGTTAAATACTACAACAGACGGAATTGATAAATATGGACTTTATATCAACAACACAGGTTCTTTTACAGGACTGACAGGAACTTCTACCAATAACTACTCTTTATACATCTCTACACCTTCAGGTGCTGATAACAATTATTCTATATATTCAGCGGGTGGAACAAATTACCTTGCAGGAAATACAGGACTTGGTACAACAACACCGACAGCTCTTCTTGATGTAGCAGGTACTGCTTCTGTTTCAGGGGCTTTGAAGCTATATGGAACTCCTACCATCCAATCTACTGCAAATCAAACATTGACACTAGGTGGAGATACAACTGGAAGTATTGTGCTTTCACCTCTCAATGGTTCGGGGACAATTCAACTTACAAATTTTACTACAAACGGTGGCTTAATATATACTAATGGATCAGGTGTACTGGCTCAAACCGGTGCAGGAAGCGCTACTCAATGTTTGCTTGGAGGCACTACTCCTACTTATGGCAGTTGTGCAACTGGAACAACCGTAACACCTTTCCAAGAATTAACTGGTGCAATAGTACCAAATAATTCAACTCTGGACTTCCTAATTGGAGGGCAAGCAACAGCAAGTGCTAAATTTGGAATATTAAATATAGCCGGAGGAACACCAACCGCCTCAATTAGTGCAAATAATGGGAATATAGCAACTTACCTTGCCGGTGACGGGACTCTTGCAACTACAAATAGGCAAACTTTAACTATTGGTAATTCCTCTACATACAACACAACGGGAGAAGTACTAATAAATCCTAATGGAACTGGAAATGTAGGCGTCGGGACAACAAGCGCAAGGTCAAAATTCCATGTTGCCAATGCTTACTCAGGCCAAGCAACACCTAATGCCTCTTCTATCTTAACAATTGAAAACAATGCTAATGCATATTTAAGTTTTCTTACACCGGCCAATGTTCAGAGCGGTATCCTTTTTGGAAGTCCTACAAATTCAGCTCAAGGACAAATTACCTACAATCATTCTTCAAATTATTTAAATTTTTATACAGGAGGAGCTGATAGGGCTAGAATTACAAGCACGGGTTTTGGAATCGGCATGACTTCACCAATATCTCAACTTCATGTTTCAAGAAGTGCAGCGGCTACGGGCAAAGCATTGGCTGTTTTTGATCAAACGGAAAGTCAAGATATAATAACAGCTTCTGCTTCTGGTATTACAAAGTTTGCAATTACAAACAGTGGGGTTTTGCAACTTGTTGGTGGACAAACTTCAGATATTGATACTTTAACAAATGCTACTCTAAATATTGGGGCGACAAATGCCACCACTATTTCTATTGGTCGATCAAGCCAAGGTATTACACTTCCTGGATTTACTGGTCAAAATGGAATACTTTATGGAACTTCAGGAACTGGAGTATTAGCTCAAGCGACTACTGCCTCTACTGGTCTTTGTCTACTCTCAGGAGCCGCAAATCCAGCTTGGGGAACTTGTCCAACAACAGGAAATTCAAGCTCAAACTGGACACTGAACTCAACAGATGGAACTCTTTATCCAATAAATAGTACTCTTGATGTATTAATAGGTAATACTGCATCAACTTCTGCCAAATTTGCATTCTTAAATGTTGCTGGAGGAGTACCCACAGCTTCAATTTCTGCAAATACAGCTGATAACAATACTTTCTTAACAGGAGCTGGTAACCTTGCAACAACCAACAAACAAACCCTAACACTTGGGGGCAGCACAACAGGAGGAATAGTTATTGATTCAGGAAGCTCCTCAATAAATCTTGCGGATGATACCTCTATAACAGGTAATATTACTGGCTCAGGTACAACTGGACTTACTCTCACGGGTGCTGGAGCTGGAATTACCTTCTCAGGAAGTGGACTTCATGAAATAGGTGCCTCATCAGGAACTCTTCGAATTGGAACACACACACTAACCGGCGCAATAACCGGAGGAAATCAAAATATCAGCTCAATTGGTAACATCTCAGCGAATTCTTCCTCAAATACATTAACTGGTTTTGGAACAATTGGAACTTCTGGAACTACTGCTTTCGTTGGCACCAACCTAACCCTAGCAGGTGCTGCAACTGATATAACTTCAGGTGCCAATCAAGACTTGGCAATAACTGCAAATGGTACAGGAAACCTAATACTTACCACAGATTTTGATACTAGCGTAAAAGTTGGTACATCAAATAATATCATGGCACCTCTTTCGGTATCTGGAGGTATCGGATCTAATGCTGGATTTATCCTAGATCAACTTAATGATGGGGACTTATTCACTGCCTCTGCTGCTGGGGTTACTAAATTTACTTTCACAAACGGCGGGTCGCTTAACCTTACAGGTGGTCAAACAATAGATACTTTAGCTTCCGGAACTCTAGGAATTGGCACTACAACAGCTACTACTCTTACGTTGGGCAGAAGTGGACAAGGGATTACACTTCCAGGCTTTACGGGTCAAAATGGAATACTTTATGGAACTTCAGGAACTGGAGTACTTGCACAGGCCACGACTGGCACTCCTAGTCTTTGTCTTCTCTCAGGAGCCTCAAATCCAACCTGGAGCACTTGCCCAACCTCAGGAAGTTCTAATTGGACTCTTGATACAGCTGCTGGTGTGATACGTCCAAACAACAATACAGTTGATTTTCTATTAGGTGGAACAGCAACTGCAAGCGCTAAATTTGCAGTTCTAGGGATTAATGGAGCTACAGTTCCAACTGCATCACTTTCTGCAACAACCGCTTCCGGCGGCGATGGAAATGGTATTACTCTAAGTGGAGATGGATCAATACAAAGCTTGAGAAATAATACATTAACGCTAGGAGGAGCCACAACTGGAAGTATCCAATTCAAACCAGGCAATATTTCAACTCCTTCACTCTACCTTGCAACCGGCGGAAATGTGGGAATTGGAATAGCAGCTCCAACAGAACTTCTTCATTTGTATAAAACAACTGGTAATTATGCAACATTACGGTTTGATTCAGGAACTACCCAAGGATATGCCTTCTCATATGACGGAGATAATAGTGTAAATATAGGAGCAAATAGTAGCAGTCTATTGCACTTAAGAACGAGTAATGCAGCAAGAGCAACAATCCTTGCAAGCGGAGAATTCGGTATTGGTACTACGACCCCTGTCTCTCAATTACATGTAACAAGGGCGCTCTCCCTTGGAGCAACTGGAAAAGCCTTGGGGATATTTGACCAGATAGAGAACCAGGACATCTTTACGGCCTCCTCTGCAGGTATCACGAAGTTTGTTATGGGAAATGATGGAAGAATTGGCATAAATACTGCTGCCTCACCTACAGGAGTTAACCCACTTGCAATGCTTCAGGTTTACTCAAGTCTTGGCACTACTCCAGCAGCTTCAATTTCAGCTACAACTGCTAACGCTGTCCTTAGAGTAGACCAGAATGGAGTTGGGGATTTCATAGTTGCTTCAAAAGCTGGTCAAACATATTTCAAGATAACTGCAAGTGGAGATGCAGAAATTGGAGTTAATGCGGGTGGAAAACTTAATGCAGGAACCGTTGACCCTCCTTATACTATTGATGGAGAAGGATATGCTACTTATATGCCTTCAATGATAGGTGTAAAGGAAGAATATGCAGGAAAAGCCGTCCTTTCTTATGATTCTCGTGCAGGTGCTTACGTATATAAATTAGACTTCAATAACTTTGAGAGACAATCTGACCAGTGGGTTTATAACCGCATTATCGATCCTGATATTTCCAATGTTTCGGTTTTGATGACTCCAAATTCAGCAGCGCGCACATGGTACAAAAAAGATGGTACAAATCGCACCATAACTCTATATGCAGATAGACCTGTTGAAATTTCTTATAGATTAACTGCTCCAAGATTTGATCATGATAAATGGAAAACTTATACAGGTATTCCAAAGGGACATATTGCTCCACCGCCAACAATTAACGGTAGTTCAGAAAACGACAACAACATGGAGGTTGATCCTTACTTTGCAACTCTTTCTATAAATGAAGAAAACGGACAATATGTTCTAAAAGATTCATACAATAACAAAGTGAATCATATTGATGCATTCTCAAAAACAATTTCTGCCAAGATTGAGGCGGGATGGGTACAAGCCAAAAAGATAACTTCTGACACAATTTCTGCAGGAAGTGCTAATTTCAACAACCTTACAGCCTCAACTCTTGCGCTAACGAGTGACTCAATAACAATTAGTGGCCAAAATCTTCGCGACTTTATAGTTGCGACAGTTCAAAATGCAGGCTTAACTCAAAATGGCAATGAAATTATCTCCCCTCTTGCATCAATTGACATGATAAAAACAAATGTAATTTCACCACTTGCTGAAGAAGGTTCAGTTGCTCTTCACATAAATCCAAACGACCTTACTCTTAAAAATACGCAGACAGGTGAAACGGTTGCAAAGATTGATAATCAGGGTAATTTAAATGCCCGAAGCGCGAGCTTCTCAGGAACACTTGAATCAGAAGTTGCCTTATTTGACAGTGCAAGCGTATCAGGCAATTTAGCAACCAACACTCTTCAAGCCAATAATGCTTCAGTTGCTGGAACTTTGAGGGCTGACAAGATTATCGCAAATGATATTGAAGGCATTGATAACCGCATCTCATCAATTGCAAACAACCTCATCAATACAGCCTCAGGCTCAGGCAGCTTTACAGATGGAGGCAATTTGGCAGTTGGTTCTCTTAATGCCCAATTTGGATTATTTGAGCAAGGAATAGTATCTCTTGGTTCAGGAACATTTACTCAACTTACTGCAATGGACTCTATCTCTATTGGTCAAGGATTTATTTTAGGCAATAATTCAATTAATACATTGGGTGCAGATCTAGAAATCCAACCGCTTCGCCAGGGAAATATTTCATTCATGGCGGGACGAGTCACGATTGACACCGATGGAAATATGGCGGTAGACGGAAATATTAGCATACAGGGTAATTTGGCTGCCGCACGCGGAATATTTAGCGACACTATAGAATCCCGTGCATTAGTTACTAACATAATCTCACCACTTGCTGATAAAGATTTGGTGTTCAAGCTTAATGGTGAAAGTTTTGCCTCAAATTCAGGTAAACTTCAAATTCAAAATACCCAAGGAAACCAGGTATTGGCAATTAATAACAAGGGAGATATTATCTCTTCCGGATCTGCAAGGTTTGGCAAGCTTAACCTTTCCCTAGTGGGTAAGGCTGAGGCTATAAATGAAAACGAAGCAGTTGCAACAGGAAGCGCAGGATTTGCAACCCTAAAGAGAGGAAGAACTGAGCTTACTATCATTAATCCAAATGTTACTAAGGACTCACTTATTTACGTTACTCCATTTGGGGACACAAGCAACAAGGTCATATATTTATTGCGCCAAACTCCAAATGAACCTGAGAATGGTATACAAGGATCATTTACGGTCGGGGTTTCGGGAACTACTACGACACAGGACTTACAATTTAACTGGCTTGTTGTGAATTAACGAAGTCAATTTAATGATAAATGCTAAATGATATATGGTAAACAATAATACAAACAAGTATGCAAATGTAGAGGAATTACCTGTATGGCAAAAGGCTCATGAATTTACTCTCCTAATCTATAAGCATTCCTCCGTGTTTCCTTCTTCTGAAGTATATGGTCTCACATCTCAAATCAGAAGATCTACCTCATCCATTCCTGCAAATATAAGCGAAGGATTTTATAGAAAAAGTACCAAAGAACTTATTCAATTTATTTATAATGCACGTGGCTCTCTTGGAGAGACTCTTTATCACATTCGATTGGCGAAAGATCTAAAATATTTAGATGAAAAAACATTTTTATTACTTCGTTCAGAAGCTGAAGATATCAGCAAGCAAATGAACGGCTGGTTAAAAAGCTTAAAATCCAAACTCTAATTTTACTCCTTCATTTACCATCCACCCACTTATTTACCATTCACCATCAACCATTTATCATTTAATTATGTAGCTTATTTCAATTGCTGTAAAACCAGAGCGTACAATGGGGTCAAAAACAGGTGGTTTGGGTGAAAGGCTTGGCTTAGTTTCAAACTGTTCAATGTAAAAAACGATGTTTCGGTAAGTATCGGGTTGACGACTAAAATAAATCGGTAAAATTTGTTTTGATAAACTGTTGTCATAAAAAGATAAAAATACATAAGGCGAATTAATATGATTTTTAGCGAAATTCACGGCGTCTTCAGTTTCTCTTTGATTTAAACCAAAATTTATTGCATATTCACGAATTGTTTTATCAATACTTGAGGCATCTATAACTTTTCCATATGCAGGCCGCTCAAGTTTCATATCTGGATTGTAGTTAAAAGATATATTCTCAACGGATTTTCCGTTTGCAACAAAGGAGCCATTATTGCCTAAAGTAATTTTGAAACCTTCCTCAGGATTGTAGGCAGTATTTACGGAATAAATTGGTATTCCAACGGACACCTTCAAATTTGTTCCCTCTTCTCCGTACAAATATAACGGGCATGTTCCTGAGCACATATTTGTAGCATTGTTTACGCAAGAAGCTTGCTCAGCACCATCAGTAAGAGTTCCACAGGCTTGTGCTGCTGCTGTTTGTGTACAGTCCAATTGAGAAGTATTATTTGCGTTCGTTGATGAAGGGAAATTATTCCTTGCGATTCTTACAGGTGCAAGCGTTGGTTTTACAACAAATGTATCAAGTTGCAATTGTTCTCTTTGCGGTTTGACTGCGTTTCTACCCAAAACTGCTGAATCAAAAAAATTTGCATCTGTTAGTGCTATGAATTGTATAAAAGAATCATTATGATTTACAGCTACACGCTCACCTGTTTTTTGGTCAAAAATGGATACCGCACTAAGAGACTGTTCGTATCTTGCTCCAAGATTTCCCATAGCAGATTGACCGGTAGCAACGCTTGTTAGTAAGAGTTTTCCGTTAGATAAAGAGGTTTTAATGGTGTTTACAGATGTTTTAGATGAATCATCATACGCAATGTCAAAATCTATCTTTTTTGAAGAATTTTGACTAAATGAATAGCTGTGTGTTTCAAGAGATTTCGTTGTAGAGTTTACAACTTGGTATAGAATGTCTCCTGTTGTTAAATCAAAAGTAGCTGAAGTAAAGACATCATCTCCTTGAGCTGTTATTAATTTTGTCCTGCTTTTTGTTGTAACATCTAATGTTTCTATGGTATTTGCAACCGAAAATACTCTTTTTGCTCCATTCACAATTTGAGTTCCGTCACCTCTCGCCCCATCATAACCCACAAAAACAAATTTTGATTCATCCTCTGAAAGCGTGGGTTGATTAGCATAGGTCCCATCTTGCATAGAAGTAAGATCCCCCCTGCTTGTTCCTGTAAAATTAGAAACGCTCATGCCATATGACCATCCCATGCCAGCGTTTGGTATAAATTTATTAACATAAATTTCACCACTACTTGTAATTGCAATGGGATAGCGAATTGTGTTTCCGGGAGTTGCAACCTCGTCATAAATTAAGTTTTTTTGTCCAGGATTTTGTATATCAATGCTATAAATCCTTGATTTTGCGTCTATAAGCTGAGGGGAATCTGAGGCTAGACTTAATTCCCAGGTTGTTATATATCTACCGTTTTTAGACACAAAGTAGTCATCTATTCCAAAATTCTCTTCTGCAGTTACAATCACTGTTTCTTTTTTAGAAGAAATATCATAAAGAACAAGAGACTTTGCATAGTCTCGCGCATCTGTATCTTTTAGAAATAAAAGCTCGTTATTCGATAGAACTTTTACGTTCTTAATATTGGTTGGTAGAGTTGCAAGTGTGGCAGCTGTATTTGTTGAAAGATCCGTAACTTCAATCACAGAGGAGCTTCCTGCCCAATATCCATACACTAAAGCATTATCGGACAAAAATTTTTTTTCAACTGTCTGTTTTTGTTGGTTTTGAGAAGACTTGCTATTGTTTTGACGGGCTGAATTCCATGCAAACGCGCCTCCAAATAAAATAATCACAACTAGCAAAACCACTACTCCTTTTATATTGGTTCTAGGATCTACTTTCTGAAACCAAGAACTTTGGTTGACTTGTACCTGGGGCTGATTATTTTCTTCCACAGTTAAATAGTAGACTTAAAGATATATTCATGTCAAGAAAATTTAATGATTACCTAACGATGGAGCTTATCTCGATTGCTGTAAAACCAAAACGCACAATGGGGTCAAAGACAGGAGGTTTGGGTGAAAGGTTTGGCTTAGTTTCAAACTGTTCAAAATAGAACACAATGTTTCGATATGTATCAGGATGTATCGAAAAGTATAGAGGTAGGATTTGTTTTGAGAGATTATCATCATAAAATGAAACGTACACATAGGGGCTTGTAATTTCTTTTGCAAACATCACACTATCTTCTGTTTCCTTTTGATTAAATCCTAATTTTTCAGAATATTCCTTAATGGTTTGCTTGAGATCTGAAAGTTTTACAATTTTTCCGTAAGAAGGTCTAGATAATTTTCTGATGGCAGATGTGTAATCAAAGGAGATACTTTCAACTACACTTCCATTTGCCCGAAACTTCCCATCCGATAAAAGCGTAATATCAAATCCATTTTGAGGTAAATATAAAACATTTGTAGAAAAAATTGGAGTACCTACAGATACATTTAAACTAACTCCCTGTTGTCCATATAAATATAACGGGCTTCTATAACACGACCCCGATGTTCCATCTGCATCTGTCCATGATTGAATAAAACACCCGTCTTTTGTGTCAAGACCCGCACACTGCTGCTGCAAAAGATCACTTCCACAACCCCTGTCTATTGGGGTATTTTGTATAGGACCTTGTTGAGGCGGTTGACTTTGGTTTATTTCTCGCACTGGAGCAAGTGTAGGTTTTACTGCAAATGTTTCCAATTGAAGCTGCTTTCCCTGAGAATTAATTGATTTATTTGCCTGCTTGTTTGCATTTAAATTAGAAGTTTTAAAGTATTTAGAACCTTTTAAGGCTATAAATTGCACGTACCCACCATTTAGGCTAACTCGTTCACTGCTTCCTGATTTTGGAGTAAAAACTGACAAACTACTTATTGATGGTTCATAACTAAAACCTAGATTCCCAAGCGCTGAGTCCGAAAGAACACTTTCTGATAACAATAAACTCCCTCCCTGAAGAGATGACCGCACCGATCCTCTATTACCTTCCGGAAGGTCAACTTTTTTAGAGGAATGAGTGTCAAAATAATATTTATTTATGTCCCTGCCAGTTTTATCATCATAAGAAGCGTAAATTATATTTCCGTCTTGTAAATCCCATTGCGCCTTCTGGTAAATTCCGTCAATACCCGAAACCAATTTGGTTCTGATTTTTGTATTTGTATCAAAAACTTCAATAGTATTAGGAGTAACAGACGCTCTTCTGTAACCATTCACAATTTCCACACCATCCCCTTTACTACCATCATAGCCTATAAAAAGTATTTTTCCCCCGTCCGGTGATATTATTGGTTGGCTTGAATATGTTCCGTTGGCCATTGAAGCAATTTCTGACTTAACTGAACCTGTAAAATTGCTCATACTCATACCATAAGCCCAACCCACACCCGAATTTGGCAAAAATTTATCCATAAAAATCTCACCATTATCCGTTATTCCAACAGGATAATGCACTGCAATACCTACGGGCGCAGCCTCATCATAAATTAAATTTTTACTTCCTGGTTTTGAAATATCAACACTATAAACTCTTGAACGACCTCCCGATAGTATTGATGAATTTGGTGCTGGGCTTATTTCCCATATGGCAATATATTTACCATTTGGTGAAACCACATATAAATCAATTCCATACCCTGAATCTGTAGTGGATATAACATTCTCAGTACTATCACTAATCCTATAACTAACAACGCTCTTCCCATAGTCAGATGCGTCAGTATCTTTTATAAAAATTAAATTGTCATCTGAAACAACACTAACCTGCTTGATGTTATTTGGCAAAACGGCAAGTGTGCTGTTTGTGCTTGTTGATAGATCTACTGACTCAATAACTGAATTTTTATCAACCCAATAACCATATACTACTGAATTGTCTGCAAGAAATTTTGTCTCTGTAGACTGCTTTTGTTGTTCTGTCTCTTTTTTTGAAGAATTTCTCTCAGAATTCCATGCAATCGCACCTCCAAACAAAATAATCACAACTAGCAAAACCACTACTCCTTTTATATTGGTTCTAGGATCTACTTTCTGAAACCAAGAACTTTGGTTCACCTGAACCTGATGAGGCTGATTATTTTCTTCCATACTTCTATACTAGAAGTTTTTAACCTATTGTGTCAACTTTTTGACTTTACCCCGACTAGATCGTGGTTGACCCCGTTAGAAATTTTGAGAAATATTTCCTTTGATTTTTCAAACCAGTTTTTTTAACGGGGTTGACAAATATATTTACCTCCTTCTACTATATATGTATGGAACAGAACGTTGAAGTGCCCACAACTGCTAGCTCCACATCATTCCTCTCACGATATGTAATGATTACATCTATTCTTGTTATCATCGGCGTTGCAGGAATTGCTATTTATTTACTTTTAAATAAAGGATCAATAAAACCTACCTCAAATAATCAAACTCTCGCCTCCTCCCCAAATTGCACGAATGAAAAAATTTATACTGATGTAAAAGAAGCGTTGCTTTTAGAAGGGCAAAAAATTTGCTACATTGATGCAAAAGCCCCAGACAAAGAATATGTTTTTCCTAGTGATATTGTCAAACATGCAAATACCCGAAATCTAGTCTATCTTTCACTTGATGGATATAACTTATCAGCTATGAGAGATTCACTTGAAGTTTTACAGGATTTAGAAGTTCTTAAACTCAAAAATGCACATTTGTCCGCACTTCCAAGGGGAATAGACAAACTTACAAAACTTAAAGAGCTCGATCTTTCAGGTAACGAATTCACTGAAACAGGAAAAAACGAAATCCACCAGAAATTCCCAAATGTAAAAATCAGCTTCTAAAGGAATCCGCATTAAGTATTAAGATAGGTATTGAGTTTTGGTTTCAGGGATTCGGCTTGAACTTTTTTTAAACCCCACCGGACATACTACATACAATATACTTATATACCAACCTATCTGCAGCCCAACAATTCTGTAGTTCCAACACTATCGCTGAAGCGGTATTTTACCGGAGAAAGCGCTTGTGAACAATTAGAGCTGCTGTAAAGAGTTCTAACAACTGTAGAACCACATGTTGTTGAAGTTGTTACATCACCGGTTACACTTCCAACATACGTATCCCCCCCCCAACAATTTGTAAGTGACTGATTTGAATATGCAGTGCAAGAGGCGCTGTAATCTTTGTAATACCATCCCTGACAACTTCCCGTTGTAGTACCGTTGGTTGCAGAAGTATATGAACTCTGATCATTTACAACGGTAGAATCTCTTGTATAGCTTGAGCCGCCAACGCAATCATAGTCAAAACTACCATCTCCCCTATTAGTCGAGAAGTATGCCGTCTGTCCGGGTTTTGCATTTGAATTACTGTCATAACAATCTGCTGTACTTTGTGTTCCTCGAGAATTTGCAGCACCACAGTAAGTATAGGAAGTAGCAGAAGCTAAATAACCATCTCCATCTGCATCAGCTCCTGTATATCCTGAGCTTGTAGTTGAATTCGTAGAATTACTATCTGCATCGTTACAATCAGTTGTGTTACTTGCATACCCTGCAGGAGGACTGCCGGCCCCACATACAGAACTTGACCCATCCCCTGAATAAATTGTTATCTTGATTCCATCAATGCTTGCCGTTCTTGATGATCCACTTGTATTCTTATAAGAAACAACAACTCCAAAGCCAGATGCATTTACGTCACTTGAAGTTAGTGTTGTTCCCCACAAATCATTTGCCCTACCATACACCTTATTAGTATCAGAACCTGTTAATCTAGAACTTCCTACATCAGCCCTCTCCTCACCTACGATAGACCCACCCTTTACTAACTTTACGCTGTAATCACCTATACTACTCGTAGCACTCGCTTTACTCTCAACTTCAACTATTACACCATTTATAGTGCCACTTACATTAAATCCAAAATTGGTAGCTTTTAAGTATCGTGATAATGAACCTGCACCAATAGAAGCTGTTGCATATATATTATCTGATGCTCCAACATTTGTTGCATTTGTCCAGCTAACAGAACCTACGCTGTTATCGGTTGCCGCGGTCTGTGGGAAGGTTGCACTTGATATATTTGATGCAACTCCTTTAGTATCAGCATCACTGTCGGGATAATAAGTGTCAGAAGTCCAACAAGTTGAAGAGGCCGATACTCCATCGCTACAAAGCCCAGTATCAGCACAATCAGTTGAACCTCCTCCAAGAACAGCAGCCGAAGCTAGTCTAGTATAAGCTCCTGCTGAATCTTTATAGTAAGTTCTTGTATTTATAACAGAGGTTGCTCCAACACACTGGTCTGAAGCCGCAGCTGAAGTTTTGTACCCATCATTATCACTATCTGTTACAAGACTTGTAATTGTTTGATAAATATTTGCATTTGCGCTATTACAATCAAATGTATTTACTGCGCGAAGAAGTGAATAATAAGGATATGTACTTGAAAAACCATTTCTTCTTACAAATCCTGCACCCGGAGAAGTCGCACTCACTGCTCTTGTACCGTCATCAACTACTCCATCTGCATCTGCATCTTTTACCCAAACCCCACCCCTAATAAGACTTCCACCACTTGCAAGAATAAGAGTACCACCACTTAATGCAATACTTCCTCTTCCAATTTTTTGGCCTGAATTCAGAGTAAGAGATGCGCCTGTGCTAAGAGTAAGACTTGCAGTATTTGAAGTTCCAGCTCCTAAATCAACTCCATCATTATCATCATCAAAACTACATGATTCAGAGATTGTTAGATTGCCAGATGTAGCCGGATCGCAAGGACTTACTTGTCCTGAAGTCGTAGTAAATGCTTGCGGAGTTGTAGAAGTGGTAGTTCCTGCTGAATTCGTAGCATAAGTACAATACCAATAATTTGTGCTTGGTGTAAGCCAGCTTGGATTCCCATAACCGGTAGTTATGCTTTTCTGTTGTGTTACAGCATTAGTAGTAAGAGCTATATCGTTTCCGGACAAAAGAGGGACTCTCGTTCCTCCTGTATCATTAGTTGCACAGGTTCCGGGGTCTGACGTAAGTACTCTAAAATGCATTGTAGTGGCCAAACTATTAGGATTTGCGCTTCCGTTAAGAGTTACCTTGAAGGAGCCTACATTTGTCTCTGCATCTGCAGTAACTGAGTTTGGGGCATTTGAGGCAGTTGTAAAAGTATCATCCGTTGTATAGCTCGTACCAACTGCATTTGTCGCATATGCTCTATAGTGATATAAAGTGTCTGCGTTTAAGCCAGTTGCACTGACTGTAAATACACCTGTTGTTCCAGTTGTACTAAAACATGTTCCTCCAAGAGCAGGATTGGAACTAGTACCAACACATACCCCTCTTCCGGTTATGCTTGAGCCTCCATTTGAGGTCACATTACCACCTAGGGTTGCGCCACTTGAAGTAATACTTGTGTTGGTAGGGGTTGTAATTGTTGGAGCATCAGGAGGTGGTACTACAATAGTAAATGCGCGAGATGTCTGAATAGCTCCACTTAACGTAAATGCTCCTGGATTTTCAGAGGAAGCATTCAGCTGTCTGTATGCAGAACCTGCCAATTGTTGAGAGATACCTCCGGTCTGATTTGAAGGTGTTGTGCTTGTATAGTCAGTTGGATATGTTGAGATAGTACGTGTAGTACCAAAAAGATGACCATGTAAATCATAAGCTATCCAAAGCCAATCTTTTGCACCCCCAGTAGGAGTAAACGTTCCGGGATCAACAGAGGAAGTATTAGATCCACTTACTATACTACTAACCTGGCTAGCAGATGAAGGATGAGAACCGGTAATAAGATATACCTGGGTTGCCCAACCACCACTCGTGTCTTGGGTAAAGGTTACCGAACCAGAGCTTTCACTCCCTGAAGCTATTTTTTCATAAACAGAAACATATTGGTTATCATCATATATTCGAGTCCAACCAGAGGGAGCTGAACCCCCACCTCCTCCACCCGATGTAAAAAATGCGGCAACAAGACGGTCACCCGCAGTAACTGCAGGAACTGAAACAGAAAGAGAGGTTTGACTTGAGTTGCTACCATTATTCGTTACTGAAGACACAGCAGGAAAAGAAGAACTATCATGAAGTTCAAAAGTATAAATTTGGGTACCGCAATTTCCTGCACTTCCAAGACCGGTTATTTTCCAATATTGTGCAGAGGCTGATGTCAGACTTACCAAACCAGTATCTCCCCCTGTTAAATTAGTGGGACTTGTGTAACGGTTTGTCCAATTGCTATCGTCTGTACTTGATTCAATTTTATACTGAGTCATCCTATGACATTCATTTGATGGCTCTAGCAATCTAAAACCTGTAATAGTTCTTGCTGACCCAAGATTTACTTTTAACCATGGAGATGCATTCGTCAATGTAGTAGACATCCAGGCTGTTGAATCATTTACATCAATCGCATCAGCTGGTGTGCCAGAGTAATTATCAATTCCCGTAGCCGATGCTCCATTTGCAGATGTTGCCCGATTTGCAGCATGTACATTATTTGTAAAAGCAATTTGAAGAAAAATTACAAAAAACAAAATAGCTATACTTTTTGTAATGTATGATTTTATATATCTATCCATATATTAATATGTCATCTAACTGTTAACCTTTTAGTTAATGTGTTTCCCGCACTGTCATTTGCTGTTATATCCATCCCGTATTGTGTGTTGTAAGTATCAGTTACTTGCCATGTTCCGGTCCATATTCCGCTTGTTTCCGTTCCGCTTGTCCTAGTCAACGTAAATTCTCTTGCTTCATTATCAGAATACAAAACCAAAGAGACATTTGCAGAAATTGGGGCTTCTGTATCATCAATCTTTACTTGAACTTGCTGAGCATTTCCAATAGTCTGCCACAATGGCATCATGGTTAATTCATAGATGTCAGGATTGGTACCTGCTGGATTTCCAATCGCGTAAGTGACTGAACCATCAGGAAGTGGAGTTGGTGTTGGTGTTCCCGTTAAACCAATTGTTGGAGCAGCTGAGGTGGGAGTTGGCGTTGTTGTTTGGTATGTCTCCTCTCCTCCAAGCAAACTTGAGGCCGAAAGACTACTACAATTTACAGAACCTGAAAGTGTACAAGCCCAATTTCCTTCCGAATAGCCTTCGGGAGCACAGTTGGAAAGAGACGAAAGCGGACAAGCGTTAGTTATTTGCGTTTCACTGGATAATTTGGCAAAAACCACATTCCACTGAGGACAAGTAGTTCCACTTTCTGTTCTATAGCGATAACAACTCCCACTTCCACCATCACAGGTTGGATCCTGGGGCACTTTTTTCATATACACAGTGTTTCCAACTCTCCATTCATCTCCAAAAGGAAGTTGAGTTGGATAGCAATGAGTATCGTTATAATAAGCATCAGCTGCTATTCGGATTTGGGAAATGTCTGATTGTCTCTGAGCATCTCTGCTTTTATTAATTTGTCTTATTGGATTTAGGGTCAAAATTACTCCACCACCAAGAGTCGCAAGAATTGTAACTGCAATAAGAACCTCAACAAGAGTAAAGCCTCTTTCTCTTCCTATATATATGCGGGCAGTTCTCATTTTTATAAAATAATTTCTATTGAATAATAATTGTTCCAACCAAATTTGTACCTTTTACTTTATATGTATAAGTTCCAGGATTGGTAAATTTAACGTCCTTTGCATCAGCTACAGCAACTGTAAAATTCAAAAAACTACTTTTTGAGTCTGCTCCTTCAATTACAACTGAATCAGTTCCTATATTAAAAAAGCTAATATTATTCCCTGCCTTAATTGTGACGCTTTGGGGATTTAGTCTTCTTGCGTTAATCATTACAGTCATATCCTTTATGGGTGGAATTGTGGGATATGGAGTTGTGTTTACTCTTTGTGTGGGAAGTGTTGTTACGGGGGTGGATGGTGAAGTCACTTGACTCCCTTTTCCAAAAAGCAAAATAACTGAAAGAATAAGAAAAATTACTATTCCGCCTACGAGAACACCCATAATTATCTTTTCATTTCTACTCATAATTCTTTTGAGGTCTGTTGATATGTACCCTTGCTCATCTGCATGAGCATGTTTTTTGTGGGCATTTTTTCTGTGAGCTTTCATTTTTCATTCAAACTAATCACAGAGCAATAAAAAGCTCTTTAACCCAGTATAGATATATCTGAAAAATAATGTCAATACCTCAAATGAAGCTACTAAATTTGTCTAGAAAATTTAACCACCCTACTAATAATTTTAAAATATTCTTGCATTGTCCTTAATTAGTGCTTAATGTATCAATCTATAAAACAATATCATATTACCTAACAAAAAAATATCCTCCTTCCTATATATACTCTATTTTTCTCAACAGTTTGTTGACAGGAACTTTAAAACTTTGTTACAGTAAACTATATCCTAATTTGAATTTTGATTCGATATGAAGAACAACGGAGCTACTACATACATAAATTCAGTTGCAACGATACTAATCGCTACAACCTACCTCCTTTTGCCTGTTTTCTTTTTAAATGTTACAACTGACTTTTTTACATTTCCCAAACAAGCTCTTATTGTTGGTTCTTCTCTGCTTTTATTTGTGTTATGGGGAATACGTAGTTTGGTTGAACGCAAGGTAACCTTACTCCTCAACCCACTAAATCTTCCTGTATTATTATTTGGAGTTGTTACAATTCTATCAACTGCTTTCTCTGTTTCTTTTCAAGATTCAATTATTCTCTCTGTGCCCATTGCTCTTCTTTGTCTATTTTTCTTTCTTACGGTAAATTTTGTACAAGAAAAATCTACTTTTTCAGTTGTTCTGGTCTCTCTTATAATAGGAAGCGCTATTTCTACCGCAATAAGTATTCTTTCCTACTTCAAGATTTATATATTACCTATTGTTCAAACTCACTCTCCAGAATTTAATACCTTTGGAGCACCCATCCAATATATTGCTTTTCTTACCCCTCTTTTTGTAATTTCCACGGCGTCCCTTGCTACCATTCTAAAAAGTGGCAAATTAGGCTCAATCACACGCAACTATAATAATCTTCTTGAAAGTGCAACAACCCTTATTTTTGGAGGGGGACTTATTCTTGCTGCGATCCAAATAATAAATTTGCCTCAAAAACCTATTCTTTTACCCTTCAACTATGGTTTTCAAATTGCGTTTGCAACTATAAGCCAAGAATCGACCCGACTCGTGCAAAACTTATTATTGGGTTCTGGATACGGCACTTTTGCGCATGATTTTACTAGATATATAACACCAAGCTTTAATTCATATCCATTCTGGAGTTTGCCATTCTCATTTTCATCATCATATGTACTTGAGATTCTTGCAACAACTGGAGTTTTGGGACTTTTTGCTTTTGCTTTTATATTTGTGAATTTCCTTCGCACTCGCCGCTCATTTACCAATCCTATCTTTTTAGGAGTTCTTTCAACCTTTATCCTTTCTCTTATTATTCCTTTCTCCTTTGCCTTGAGCTTCCTTCTTTTTGGACTTCTTGCTTTATATGTTTCACAGCTTACTATCTTAAGAAGTCGCCACACTGACAATGTATCAATCAACTTTATGGCTACTAACCAAGGGCTCTTCTCGGTTGCTGATGAATCAAAAAGAACCAGAGAAAACATTGTCCTTCCGTTAACAGTATTTCTTCTAAGCGTTGCTGTTGCAGTTTTTGTTCTATTTTTCCTTACTGGTGGAGCTGGGGGCACAAGGAAAGGATATATAGCACTTATCAGCTCTGATATTAAATTTGCAAAGTCATTCGCTCCTACTTCTCTTCAAAGTGGGGTTGAAACTTACAATCTCCAAACACAAGCTATAGCAGAATATCCATACAGAAGCGACTACTACCGAGTCTTCTCTCAAGTGAATCTTGCGCTTGCATCAAACATTTTGCAGGCTCAACAACCAAATACTCAACCCACTCAAGAAGTTCAACAAAATATCCTAGGACTTTTACAGCAAAGCATAAATAGTGCCCGACAGGCTGTAACTCTTTCCCCAATGACCTCAGCAAATTGGCAGAATTTAGGTCAAATTTACAGAAATCTTATAGGTGTTGGGGAGAATGCTGAACAGTTCGCTATTGCGTCCTACAATCAGGCAATTACCCTGAACCCCTCAAATCCAGGACTTAGGGTTGAACTTGGAGGTATTTATTACCAACTAAAACAGTGGGATATGGCACAACAACAATTCTTAATCGCTTCTCAGCTTAAGAATGACTATGCAAATGCTTATTACAATTTAGGTAAATCATTTGAGCAAAAAGGTGAGCTTACCACTGCCCTTCAGCAATTCCAAATCGTAAAACAATTGGTAGCCAATGACAAAAACAATCTTGATATTATCAGTAAAGAAATAGCTGCACTTGAATCTAAAATTGGTGAGCAAGCAAAGGTAACTGAGGAAAATCGAACCCCAACTGATGACAAAAGCCCACTTGAAGTACCTCAACCAGCAGCCGATTTTCCAGACCAGGATCCAAAAATTACAATTCCCAAACCTCCAGTAGATGAAAGCGCCACCAAATCTGCACAGTAAAGAGAAGAATTAAAAAGAAAGTATTAAATTGGAATTTTGCATTAGAAAAGCTCCCTCTTCCTCATTTTGGAAATCAAGCATGAAGTTTCTTTTCTTTTTAAGCTTTTATTTTGCAATTGAAACAAAGAGCGTAAAGATTTTGTGACCGAAGCACAGCCGGGGGAATCCTCGTCCCGATGCATATCGGGATCGAGGAGGGGGTGATATCCCACACTGTGCGAGGGAACAAAATTAGCTCGACTTTCATTGCAAATTCTTTTTGGTACTTTTGTTAAGACAAAAGTACAAGAGTAAACATTGACCAGAGCTTTTGGTACTTTTGGCGGTTCAAAAGTACAAGAGAAAACAGCGACAAAAAAACAAGCCACAAGTAAGTATAAAATTGCAAAATAAATCGCCCTTTGCTAAACTGTAACCTCTTATGCGGCATCACAAAGCTTCTTTTGTAGTGGCAAAAAAATACATTTCAGCAATTAACCAAGCACATATTTTCCTCAAAAAAGAATTCGCAAGTTTTTTAATTTTTCTATCAACATATCTTAAAGATAAGATTATGTTCTTCTCCACTAAATTCGAAAAAAATAAAAATGTTGTGGTTAAGTCTGTTCTTATAAAAAGAGGTAAAAGGAATCGCTTCTTTCTTCATGTTAGCGCTATGGCTGTACTTAGCATAGGAGTCCTCATATCTCCCTTCATTACTGAATCAAACCCCTTTACACACCAAGAAAACCTTCTGACCTTTGCTCAAGAGTTATCTGAAGAAAATCAAAGCCTTGCACCAAATGACGTATTTGAGACCCAATTATCCGATAAGCCTAGAGCAGAAATTATTGAATATACTGTACAAAAGGGAGATACAGTGTCTGGAATTGCAAAGAGATTTGGAATATCAGATGACACAATCCGTTGGGAAAATGGCCTTAGAGGCGACAATATAACTGTTGGGGATACTCTAAAAATCCTACCGGTTACGGGTATTGCTCACAAAGTAAGTTCTGGAGACACAATTTATACAATTGCTAAAAAATATGACTCAAATGCTCAGGCTATCGTTGATTTTCCCTTTAACGACTTTGCAGACCCTCAAACCTTCTCACTTGTTACCGGTCAAACAGTTATTGTGCCAGATGGGGTTAAACCTGAAGTTCAGCCAACATATATAAGACGCCAACCCTTTATTGCAACAGGGCCGACAGTTGTTTCGGGTGCTGGGTTTACTTGGCCAGTTAGAGGTAGCCTCAATCAGTACTTCTCTTGGTATCATAGAGCAATTGACATAGGTGCACCAGTTGGTACCCCAATCGTTTCAGCTCAAAGCGGCGTTGTTTCTCAGGTGTATGTAGGTGGATGGAATGGTGGATATGGAACCCACGTTATTATTTCTGGCGACAATGGCTATTCTACTCTTTATGCTCACATGTCAGGCGTTAATGTTTCCCCTGGTCAAAAAGTAAGCGCAGGCTCAAGCCTTGTGGGTTGGGTGGGGCTAACAGGAAGAACTACAGGTGCACATCTTCACTTTGAAATTCGAGGCTCAGGCGGACTATATAATCCACTTAGTTTCTTATAGGAAAATCTATCATTTGAGGCTAATTTCTATTTTCTGCTTTCTAACTCTCTAAAACCCTATTCCTTCCCCAATCCATTGAGGAATTCTTCGTTAGTCTCAGTCTGTGAGATACGTTCAATTAGAATTTGGGTACGCTCATCTGGACCCAAAACGTCCATCATGCGTCTCATGGTGGCAATCTTCCTATATGTAGTCTCTCCCAACAATAATTCCTCTTTTCGAGTACCAGAACGCTCAATATTTATTGAAGGGAATATTCTTCTCTCAGCAAGTCTTCTATCAAGATGAAGCTCCATGTTTCCTGTTCCCTTGAATTCCTCATAAATAAGATCGTCCATTCTTGAACCTGTATCAACCAAAGCTGTTCCGATTACTGTCAAAGATCCACCCTCTTCACAATTTCTTGCAGCTCCAAAAAAACGTTTTGCAGGATAAAGAGCTGCAGGATCAAAACCTCCAGACAATGTCCTTCCCGAAGGATCAATAGCCAAATTGTAAGCGCGGGCAAGACGAGTAATTGAGTCTAGAAGAATAACAACATCCTCCCCATTTTCAACCAATCTCTTAGCTCTATCTAGAGCAATTTCGGCTGCATTTGTTTGAGCTTCAGGTGGTTCATCAAAGTTTGAAGCCACTACTTCACCCTTAACAGAACGCGAAATATCAGTTACCTCCTCAGGCCTCTCTCCTATAAGAACAGCCATCAAATGAACTTTAGGGAAATTAGCTGCAATTCCAGCTGCCAAATCTTTAAGAATAGTCGTTTTTCCTGCTTTTGGAGGGGATACAATCATTCCTCTTTGTCCAAATCCAATTGGTGAGGCGATATCAATGATTCTAGTTGAAAGGGGTGTTTTCTTGGTTGAAAGAACTAATTGCTTATCTGGGTAAATTGAAGTGAGATCTTCAAAATAAACTCTTTTAGTTGCCTCTTCTGCTTTTTTACCATTTACTTTCTCTATCTTTAAAAGTCCATAGTAACGCTCATTATCTTTCGGAGGGCGACCCTGTCCCTCAACAAAATCACCATTTCTAAGCCAAAATCTACGGATTTGGGATGAAGAAATGTAAATATCTTTCTCAGAAGGTCTAAATTTTGGTCTTAAAAATCCATGGCCTTCGGGTTTTATGTCCAAAATTCCTGCAACTTCCTCGGTTGCTTGATCATCACGTTGCATACGACCTTGCTCGTATGAATTAGATTCGGCCACATGAGTACTCTCCTCCTGCTCGGAAGCTAAATCCATATCTGTCTGAGATTTACGAATTGGGCTCATATTTTCCTCTTATTGAGGCGACTTTTAGTGTATTCTGGAAAATGAGAACGAAGCTTTGAAGTTGTCACTTTTTTGCGTTCGTTTTCCTAATTAAACCACTCACCAATACAAAAGTCAAGGACTCTTTACGCATAAAACTTTCAATATACAACCAAACACATCTTATAAGAAACTGCATCTAATCATTACTATGAGTTTTATATATTTGATAATCACACCTTCCTAATCGTTACCAATGCGTCCTATAGCACTTGACATCGAATGATTGCATTGATATAATGCTCATCAATATATGAAAAAGTCAGTAATTGCACTTTGTGCATCACTTCTTTTCGCAACAAGTACAGCAATGGCAAGCGCCGCTGGTACCGGATATGGACAAAGTAATTGTCAAATGATCTACGGTGGGGGAGAAGTTTGTAGCGATAAAATAGAATTTACTATTGATAAGAAAGTACTTACTCCAAACAATAGCGGTTTCGTCGACAATCTTGGTTCAAACGACGCAAAATTTCAACCTGGACAGCAAGTTACATTTAAAATCATTGTTAAAAATACCGGAAACAAGAAAATTGAAAGGCTTGATGTAAGAGATACTCTTCCATCATATATAACATTTGTTTCAGGCGTTGGTACATATGATAAAAACGCAAATGTTATAAGTTACACTATTTCAAACCTTGAAAAAGGAGCAACCAATGAGCAGTCTTTTATTGGAGCAATTGCTTCAGCTGATAAGCTTCCACAAAATCAAAACGTTGTATGTCTTACAAACCATGCACAGGCAACCGACAATAATGGCATAGTTGCGAAGGACGATGCAGGTCTTTGTGTGGAAAAAGGAATTATCGTAAAAAAACCAACTCCACAAGTATTTGAAAGTGTTCCTGTGAAGAAAATTCCTGAAACAGGACCTGAAGCACTCTCTCTTATCGCATTAATTCCTGCAGGACTTGCAGGATTTGCACTACGAAAGAAAAAATTTAATTAACTTATATACAATTGAGGTTAGAGAAGGCAGCTTTTCTCACACACTCTTCTATTCTTCCCAAGTTTTAGACCTCACCCCAAAAAAGCTCCCTTCCCTAACTTTAAGTTAGGGGTTTTTGTTTGGAAACATCGCCGTTTTGCATGGCAAATATCCAACTCACAAAAACCTTGTTCTTTGACAAGGTAACAGGAAAAAGGCATTTTTGGTGCCGGGCACAGCGTACCATATTGAACCAAAAGGTTCATATGTCCGATTTCACAATCGGTCATAACAAGCTGCTACGAAGGGGTAAAACCTGACGTATAAATATGGTGCGCGCTGTCCGGCGCCAAATGAGCGTGGAAAAACGGGTTTAGAGAAAGGAGGCCAATAATGGCCTATTGCTTGAACTTCTGCATACTCCTGCTCGACTCCCTTTGGGGAGCGAACAGGATCCGTGCAGGCCCGTTTATTTGAAACGGAAACATCAACCCAGTAGCATAGTAATGACTAAGCCTTCGCGCAAGCGGAGAGGCAGGTAACTCTGCTAAACCATGCATGCCGGCAAAGTCCGGTTAGCAAAAGGGAGATCACCGTGAGGTGGTATTCGTACATTGGCCTGGGAGCCGCCGTGATCTTCATGGCTGGATTCTTCAGTGCCTGCTCGGACGACAGTGGAGCCACTGCTGACGAGATCGCTGCTGCGATCATCGCCGCCCAAGCGACTGCAACCCCAGCAGCAACGGCGGCAGCAACGGCAACGGCTAGCGCACTCACGCCCGACCAAATTCGCCAGATCGTTCTGGACGAAATGGCCAAGGCGGGGCTGCCAGAGCCGACCAGCGCACAGCTGCAAGAGATCCTCAAGAGCCTCACTGAGGCCCTGAAGGGCTCGACCCAGACTGCAGATCAGTTCCGCGGTGCCGTCAAGGTCTGGCTGACTTCTAACCAGAAGGTCCAGGCTGGCGTCGTGCCCGCCTATAACCCAGCAGCGTTCCCCAAGAGCGCCGCTGAGGCAGCAGCCATCTTCGGAGGCGACGCTTCCCGTTGGGAGCCGACGGCTGACTGCTGTGGTTGGCATCTGCGCGAGGAGGCGTTCACCACTCTCATCCAGCCGAAAGGTTTCCTGGGTGAGGGCTACAACGACACCAAGCCTGGGAAGAATCCGGACTGCTACACGTTCGTTGCGCCAACTTCGGTCCAGGGCGCCACGATCTGGCAAGAGGCCGGCACCTACCCGAACGCCGTCGCGCTTCAGAAGAAGATGGCCATCCCCGTCTGGGATGATGGCAAGCAGCACGCTTGCCAGGTACTCGCAACGCCATAAGCGCTTAGCTTCTCGCATGGGAGGGGGGTCCGATACGTCGGCCCCCCTCAAATACTTTCACTGGGACATTCCTGTTACCTTGTCCCCTTTGCCCGATGTGTATCGGGCCTGATGAGTCCAAAAGGACGAAAAGGAAAATGAAGAATTTATTCAAAAAATACAATACACTTGACACTTTGATAGTTATCTCTAGCTACCCAAAAAAACAGGAGATATATAGCAAGGGTGTATGCGCTGTGGCCTCATTTACCAAAAACACCATTAGGCCACTTATTAAGAAAGGTCAATATAAAAAAATTGTTGTTCTGACAATGATTGTTGATAAAGAAGAAGTCTACGAAGAGGATGGTATTTTAGTAGTAAGATGTTTTAAACGCAATAACCCTCTGTCTTATTTTTCCCTTTTAAAAAAACTTTTACATTTCTCTCTTGCAAAAAGAGTGCTTATAGAATTTGAGTTTGCCTCTTTTGGAGATACAAAAGCTACTCTTGCCATTCTTCCTCTAATTTGGTCGCTTTTTTTCTTGGGAAAAAATGTAACTCTTGTTATTCACCAAGTCGTTATCGACCTTCAAAAATTAAGTGGGCATATCGGAATAAATTCAAAGGAACTTATCTCACTACTCTTCAATCCAGGACTAAAACTTTATTACAAACTATTATCTTTTCCTGTCTCGTCAATTATAGTTCTCGAAGATAGCCTTAAAGAATCGCTTTCAACCATCGTAAATAAAGACAAAATAACTGTTATTCCTCATGGTGTACCAATTGTTAATAAAATATTTTCAAAAAATAAAGCCAAACAGAAATTGGGTGCAAAAAATGAAGTTGTGATTTTGTATTTTGGCTACCTTACATGGTATAAAGGCGTTGATTTCCTTATAAAGTCGCTTCTTAACCAAAAAACTTTTAAAGGTAAAAAAATTCGCTTGATAATTGCAGGTGGACCAAGTTTTACTCAGGAAGAGAAGTCTCACTACAAGAAATTTCTTGCAAAAATCTATAACCTTATAAATAAAGCCCCCGATAGAATAACTATTACTGGATTTGTGAAGGAAGAAGACATACCAGTCTATTTTGCCGCTGCTGACCTTGTCGTATTTCCATATCGTACTTTTATTTCCTCTTCTGGTCCTCTCTCATTTGCTCTTGCTTACAACAAACCTTTTCTTATTTCCTCTAGATTAGAAACCATTTTGGACAGCATTGACGCAAAAAAATCGCTGCAAAGAGCGGGAATTACTAAAAATGATGTTGTGTTTAACTTTAACTCAAAAGATTTATTGACAAAAATATCAAACTCTCTATCAAAAGAACAATTAAAGAAACTTGAAAGATTCAGCTTATATTTATCAAAAGAAAGGTCATTTGGCAATTTGTCTGCATCTTATCAAGAAGTACTCTCAAGAAATGTTACGAGAAAAATTCCTTTAATTCCATATCCTACATATCAGTTCCACCATGAATAAAAAACACTTCCTTCCCTTATTAACAATTGCACTAGCATTTGTTGTTGTTTTTATTACAAATGTTTCGTTTGGAAAATTTCTAGTTGGTTGGGACAATTTATTGCCTGAGTTAGACTTCGGACTCAATATCAAACGCTCTATTTTTTCTGTCTGGGAAGAATACCAAAGCTTTGGACTACTTGCAGGCAATGGCCATGGTGCTAATATTATCCATCAAATATTTCTTTACATAACCTCACTAATCATCCCTACAAACTTTCTAAGGCAAATCTATGTTTTCCTTACGCTCTTAGTAGGCACTCTGGGGGCCTATGCCCTGTGTTATTTTGTCCTAAATTATCATTCAAAAAAAATACCTACGCTTGAATCTAGAAATATACTTGCAAGTATTTCAGCTTCACTTTTCTATTTACTTAACCTTGCCACAGTACAGAATTATTTTGTCCCATTCGAGCCTTTTGTAACTCACTTTGCCTTCTTGCCTTGGCTACTTTTTAGTGCCCTTTATTATATTTACAATAGGTCGAAAAAAGCCCTGTTATTGCTTATTGGAATAAATATTCTTTCCCTTGGACAAGGACAAGTACCTACAGTATTTATAGTTTATTTTTGTGCCTTGGCAATGATTCTTCTCTTTACGGGTTTTAGAACTAAACAACTAAAAGCAAACGTAAAAGTACTTCTTTTAACACTAATTATTAATGCTTTTTGGTTACTTCCCTTTCTCTACTTTGCAATTACAAATTCCTCTATTGCGCTTACTGCAAAAATAAATCAGATGTCGACAGAAACAGTAATCGCTCAAAACAAGGAATTTGGAAATCTGCTTGACGTTATTCTCCTAAGGGGATTTTGGTTCAATAATCTTGATCCCGATATGTCGGGAAGGTTTAGATTCATGCTTGAACCATTTAGAGAACATTTACAAAATCCGTTAGCTGTAGTTACCGGCATATCTCTTTTCAGTGTAATTTTGCTAGGTGTAATTGTAAGCTTTCTAAAGCGAAGTAGATTATCGGGCGCATTTTTTTTACTTTTCTTAAGTGTTTTTTCATTACTTGCTCTTAATGTATTCCCATTTTCATTCTTTGACAGTGTCTTGCGAAAACTTCCCCTTATCAATGAAGTGCTTCGTTTTCCCTTTACAAAATTCTCAATATTGGCTGCCCTTATCTATTCTGTCTTTTTTGCCTTCGGGATACGGTTTTTAATTGCATGGGTATCATTGTACTCAAAAAAGGCAATATACGCTGTGCCAACAATATTTATCGCTTTGCTTATATTTTTTGTTTGGCCAATTTTTAAAGGAAATCTTATTTACGAAAATGAAAAGATTGTAATTCCCAATGAGTATCATCAAACCTTTGATTTCTTTAAAAATCAGGACAAAAACACACGCATAGCTACTCTTCCACTCCAATCATTTTGGGGATGGAATTATTATGAATGGGGATATGGAGGCTCAGGATTTTTGTGGTATGGAATAAAACAACCAATCGTTGACCGAGCATTTGATGTATGGTCTAAAAATTCTGAAGGAAGTTATTATGAACTCTCCAATGCTCTCTACTCTAACAACGCATTGGCCTTTGAGAAGACTTTAAATAAATTTGATATCACATGGCTAATTTTGGATAAAAATGTTTACTCCCCCTCTTCTCCAAAGTCTTTACGCTTTGAAGAAACAGAAGAACTCTTGAAAAAAGTCCCATCTATAAAAAAGGCTGCAGAATATGGAAATATTGTAATTTATAAAACCTCAATAAATGATGCTACTAAAAATTACTTGGACTCAAAACCAATTCTTCCAAGTGTAAATTCCTACAACTATTCAACAGCGGATCTTCATTATGAAAATTTTGGAGATTATAAATCAAACTCGCAAAATTCATATTTCTATCCTTTCAGAACCCTTTTTTCAAATAAAAAACAGGTGGACAAAGAATTTGTAGTTTTTAAAAGTGGAAAATCATATATTTTTGAGAGAGAGATTCAAAACATCAAAGAGGACGATGAACTTACAATACCAAGCTTGCTTAAGGAAAATATCATACCAGTTGAAATAGTTTCTGAAAAAGGAGCTGATGAGACTGTAATTATCTCAGCTAAGATTCTTACTCCTAAGGTCATTATTAATAATAATGTCGTGTACGGCAACACACCCATTTATTTTCCTTTATTTGTAATTCCCAATGGAATTATAGAAGATTTAAGCATAAGTCTTAATGGAAATATTATTTCAAATATTACATCCCCATCATCTACATTTATTTCAACTCAAAATTCAAATTACTTTGTGCTTGAGAATAAAGCAAAAACAATACTTGCATCACAAAGCATTGAGCCTGATTATCTTGCCACTCTACCTGAACTTAGTGAGAAAAAAATAAAAGTTGAAAAAGAAAATATTAAAATTAGCATCCAAGTTCCTGAAGTATTTGATAATACCAATAGTATTGCTTTTAAACCTAGTCAACTTAATACTACTGAAAAATGTAATCTCTTTAAGCAAGGTTCTTCAAAAAATATATTAAAAGATGGTTACAAAGAATTAAGCTCTATTAATTCCACATTATGTACGTCAGTATACGCAGGAGAATTAGCTCACAGCCAAGGATATCTGATTGCGGCAAACGTAAAGAACATAAAAGGACGTGGAATCCATTTCTGGGTCTTAAATGAAAATCAGGGCCAAGCACCAATTGATACATATTTTGAGAAGGAAGACACAAGCATTAACATAATCCTTCCTCCTCAAGAATCATATGCCAAAGGCTATTCTCTTCATTTTGACAACATTTCAATTGGCAATGATGAGGTAAAAAATCAACTTGGAGATTTTTCAATTTCTGTAATCCCCTATAAGTTTCTGACAAATATTGTAGCCAAAAATGATAATTCTAACTTACCTAATAAGTTTACCTTTACTTCAACTCATCCAAATGAAAGCTTATATCGTATATCAGATATAGTTTCACAAAACGCCAATCAAGCAACACTTACATTATCTCAAAGCTACGATAAAGGCTGGGCTGCATATGTGGTCAACAGAGACAGCAAGTTTGCTTCATTTCTTCCATTTGTTTTTGGAAAAAAACTTAATGAACATGTAAAGATTAATAACTGGGCTAACGGATGGGAAGTATCCCCTTCTGAAGTTGAAGGT
Source organism: uncultured Gammaproteobacteria bacterium (assembly GCA_964425075.1). Classification (GTDB taxonomy): domain Bacteria; phylum Patescibacteriota; class Microgenomatia; order Levybacterales; family GWA1-39-11; genus JAUSNA01. The sequence continues at coordinate 158,685 of CAYRKM010000001.1, forward strand.
AAAGATGTAGTTATTGTTTTTCTACCTCAATATCTCCAATATTTTGGGTTCCTGCTTCTTGGCATATTGCTTTCTATTTTATTGCTTCGTCCTCTTCATCCTGCTTTTGCAAGTATATACAAAACAATCAACAATTACTTTGAGACAAAGTCTTTACATATGAAACATAAAGTATCAACTCTTCTAACAACCTAATTTTTACACAACATCCAAAACACGTATAATGAAATCGTGTCTTTAAAACGTATCACCAAACAACACATCCAAATTGTAATTATTGCCCTTTTAAGCATTCTTATTATTGTTTTGGGGGGAATTTATCTTACTCAAAAAAGAAACTTACCATCAGTAAAACTTACGGCCGAAGAACTCATTTGGAGTAATAAAATCAAAGAACTGGGTGGAAAGAAAGCCTATCAAGAATTAAGTAAAAAAATAAAAAATCTCAATCCCATAGATCAGCATCTTCAGGCTCATAATTTTGGAAAAGCACTTTATCAAAGCCTAGGAATTGAAGGTGTTGTTGTGTGTGATTCCAAATTTAGCTATGGCTGCTATCATGAATTTTTAGGAACTGCAATTTTCCATGAAGGCATCGGTGTAGCAAAAAAACTTAATGAATATTGCAAAAAAGAGGATAAAAACCAAACTTTAGCCTGTCAACACGGAATTGGACATGGAATTGTAAGTTATTCTGGGTATACATATGAACATCTTCTGAACTCCCTTGATATCTGTAGCACCCTATCAAACAGCGATGCAATTGGTGGCTGCCCCGGCGGTGTTTTTATGGAATACAACTTCCAAACTATGCTTGCAGAAAATGGCAAGATACGAATATTTGACGAGAAAAACCCTTATTACCCTTGCAATATAATTCCTGAAAAATATAAAAAATCCTGCTATTATTGGCAAAATCAGTGGTGGAGAACAGCCCTACCCGGTAGTGAGGAAGAAAAATTCAAACAAATGGGAATTCTCTGCTCTACTCTTAAAGAAAAGAGAGAATGCTATAAAGGAACTGGAAATATCGTAGCGCAAGCCTCAGATTATAATGTCAATAAAAGTATTCTATTGTGTAACAAGCTCAATAGTATGGAAGGTGAATTGTACTGCAGGTCTACAGCAGTAGTTACCTTTCTTTCAATTCCCCAATATGAAAGTTCTGCCTGGGATATATGTAATTACCCAACAGAAAAACAAACAATATCATGCGTAAGCCTAGTTAGATAAATAACCCACGACCCTTACGATCAGGGCTTTCTTGAACAATTGTAAGTATTTAATCCCCACCAAGTTAATACATTTCCCTCATACCCCTCTTACGCTACCTCTCCACACTATAGTTGTCTTTGAAGTGCACTTTGGACATTAAAATTTCAATAATCGAAAAATAGTGTTTTAAGAAAAAAGTTGTAGACATGGTTATCCACATTTTTTATTTATTTTAAAAAACGTTGATATATCAATCTATTTTGTTAATCCAAAAACTCTAGGGTTATATAAAACCATATCAGTTTTGTTATAGGTTGAAGATGTTGACAGCATGTGCTATACTTTTCTTTAACTTGTATTTTGGATGTTTTATAAACATCCTCATATATGGGCATACAACATGAAACTTTTCTCTTTCACTAAGAAATCACAACAAAAGAGTCTTCGTAGAAGAAGAATTATCTCCGATTATTATCAAGAATCCATTAACACTTACGGGAAAAAGCAATTGATATCACTCATTGACAGAGGCCTTAACCCTCAGTGGTAAATAGTACTTACCATAGGGTTGGATCTTTTGAGTTCATGAGGATCTTTTACAAGAAGTTACAGAAAAATTCCTGGCTATGCTAGGAGAAAGAAAAAGAGCATCGCTTTCGCTACTACAAAGATAAGTTCAAGTACGAAAAGCAATGCTCTTTTAACTGTTAGCTTTTAGTCTTTTAGGCAGGGTAAGACTATGCTATAGAACAAAGTAGCAAAAGTAATTTCTCTTGTCAAGAAAACTATGTGAGGCAAATTTTGGCGGTTTGGACTGTCGGATAGGCCTTTTTTTAGAAAAAAAACTAGATTCTTTGGAAGCTCGTTCTGTCGGTTTGTTTGTAGGTTTTGTTGAGGTAGTAGTGTTGGGCACCATGCCCGCTTTGCCTTTAACCGGCGGAGTTTGTAAGTTTACTTGGAGGTAGGAGTGTTGGGCAGGCATTCTTACTTCCAATTAAGCATATAAATTTTCGGTGCTTAATTGGAAGGAAGCTCGTCTTACCTTCAATTAAGAATAGAAGCTTTGGCAGGCGGGGGCATTATTACCTCTATAAAGTTTATAAGCATAGCTTGCGGACTTTGTTCCTAAAGCAAAGCTTCATTTTCTCGTTCTACTTCAAAAATAGGCAAAGCTTGCGGACTTTGTTCCTAAAGCAAAGCTTGCGAACTTCGTTCTAAAGCAAATTTTCAGTCATTTGGGCAGAACCCTAACTATTAATTACTTGGGGGAATTACCTTAACTGTTGAAACGTGACCCTCTTCCATCCAGTTATCTCCGTATAGAAGAATATAATATTTATCCGCATCAAAATACTTTTCTTCTCGAAGATAGGAAATGGCATTTTGCATATCCTCAAGTCTCACAGGTTGCCCTTTTTTGAAGATTTTCGGTTGCAAGAGCGGTACTACTCCGTAATTTACGGTTAGACTGTCTCTCACTCTCTCATTTGGTGCAAAAACATAAATTGGAGCTTTTGGACGATATCTAGAAAGTTTCCTTGCTGTTCTGCCTGTTTCTGTAAATACAACAAAGCCACCGAAGTTAAAGTCTTTTTTCTTGAACTGATTGAAAAGATTGTAGGCAGTATCACAAAGCATTTCCTCAGCGTCCACTATGTCAAAGTTGAAAAGTGTTCGTGTATCTTGAGGTAAAACGTGCTTCTCATTGAAAACAATCGTTCGTTTCATTGCCTCAACTGCCTCAACAGGATACTGTCCTGCTGCGGACTCTTCGGAAAGCATTACCATATCAGTCATGTCATATGTTGCGTTGGCAATATCTGAAATCTCAGCTCTTGTTGGATATGGCTTATCAAGCATTGATTGAATCATCTGAGTAGCAGTAATTACGGGAAAACCTCGTTCGAGGCATTTTTTTATCATGATTTTTTGGTAATGTGGCACTTGCTCCAAAGGCAGCTCTACTCCAAGGTCACCTCGTGCCACCATAATTCCTTCTGAAACATCAATAATTTCGTCTAAATTATCTATTGCTAGTTTGGTTTCAATTTTTGAAATAACTCTTGAGGTAAAATTCACTTTTGACATGTATTTCTTTAGATCCAAAACATCCTGAGCAGTCCTAACAAATGAAAGCGCAACAAAATCAACCTGAGAATCCGATAATCCTCGAATTGCATCTTTATCTCTTTCAGTTATTGCGTCAAGTGGAAAATATACTCCGGGGACATTGAAAGTTTTTCGGGTTTTAAGAATTCCATTTGAATTTGAAATTAAAACAGCTCCAGAACTTGATGAATTCTTAACTTCAAACTGGAATTTTCCATCATCGACTACTATTTTTTGTCCCGACCTAAGATATTCAAGAACTTTATCATTTGTTAAATAAAATCTCTCGCTGTCCTTTTTTACACCAATGTTTATTTCCTGACCCTTGGTAAGAGTTATGTCTTGCGTTTGAGGCGTAATAAGCCTAATTTCGGGTCCTTGAAGATCAATCAGCGTTCCAATTGCTTTGTCTAATTTAGATGCCACATCCTTAACTCTTTGAATTCTTTCCTTGTGCCATGAAAGTTCATTGTGCTTTAGGTTAAAACGAAAAACATCAACTCCGGTCTCTATAAGTTTCTTTATCATCTCCTCACTCTCAGAAGATGGGCCAATTGTGGCAATAATCTTTGTATGGTCTGTATGGTGCATAAACAAAAAAAACCGGTACCAAAATGATACCGCCAAGTGAATATTTTACTATAAATGAAGCTATTTGTGAAGAGGAATTAATTTACTACTTTTCCAAAAAAGATACGGCCAACGTCGGTTTGAATAACTCGCGAAACAAGAACCTTCACGGTTCTACCGATTAGAACTTCCCCATCCTCTACCACAATCATTGTTCCGTCGGGCAAATAACCTACCCCTTGATTCTCCCCTTTCCCCTTCTGAACCACCTTTATAAAAAACACCTCACCTGGAAGCGCTGTAGTTTTTAGCACATTGGCCACCTCATACATATCAATTGCAGTGACTTTTGAAATTTGGGCTTTTTTTGCGAGATTGAAGTCGCAAGTTATAATTTTTCCCTTATTTTTCTTAGCTGATGCAATTATCCTCTCGTCCACTGGTTTTTTAATGGAGGAATCATCATATGTTTCAAACTTTATCCCTTTTTCGCGTCGCAATGTCTCTAGCTGAGTAAGCCCCTTTCGTCCACGTTCCTTCTTAATCTCATCTTTGGAATCAGCTATGTGCTTTAGCTCATCCAAAACACCTTCAATTGCAATAAATGTTCCCGTAAATATTCCAAGTTTTATTAGCTCAAACACACGGCCGTCAATAATTGCCGAGGTATCCAAAAATAATGGGTTTTCAAGCTTTTGAGCTGGCTTAGATTTTTTTCTTCCAGTACCCCTTCTCAATTGCTTAGTTACCATACTGGCAACTTCTTCTGCTATTTGGCTTACTACCCTTTGCGGAAGCCTTATTTGCTCAAGAAGTCTTCTTGCTTCATGTTCTGGATGTGATCTAACAACAGTTAGGGCAGGTTGTTTTTTTTCTGTGGATTTTTTTGCCATAATTTGTTTATCGCTTATTCAATAATCGTAATGCCTCTTTTAGATATGGAGCATTTTTTGCTGAAAGTAGGTTTGTATATCCTAGTTTTTTGGCTTCTTTGAGGCGTTTTTCAAGGTTTATGACAGTTTTTGTTTCACCCAAGAGGCCAACTTCAGCAATTGCAACAGCAGAATTTAATGGAATATCCCTAATGCTTGATGCGACAGCAAGACATACTGCCAAGTCCGATGCTGTTTCTGTAATTTTCAATCCGCCTACAATATTTACAAAAATATCGTATTTATCTACAGGTATTGTACCATGGCGCTTCAGGACTGCCAAGAGAAGCTCCATTCTTTTCTCTACAATCCCAGACGAAACGCGTCTTGGAAACGCAAGAGTGGATGGAACTGATAAAGCTTGAACCTCAACCAAAAGAGGACGGGAACCCTCCATAACAACAGTCACACATGAACCGGGAACATTTTTCCCACTGTTTCCCAAGAAAAAGTCTTTAACATTGGATATTTCAACCAACCCCTTTTCCTGCATTATAAAAATTCCAACTTCATTAGTATCCCCAAACCTATTCTTAAGAGAACGTAGAATTCTTGTCCCAGTAAGTGCCTCCCCTTCAAGATATAATACGCAATCAACCATATGAGCCAACAGCTGAGGACCCGCAACCGAACCCTCTTTCGTAACGTGCCCAATGAAGAAAACCGGAACATTATTTCCTTTTGCAAAATTTACCAACTTCATCGTGGAGTATCTTATTTGAGGAAGAGAACCTGCAAACCCTGTTGCGTCATTTGACGCCATTGTTTGTATCGAATCAATTATTAAAAGATCAACTTTCTCCTTCTCAGCAACTTGCACAGCCTGATCAATATCTGTACTTGAAAATACAATTAATTCAGACTGGGAAAGTATTTTTTCACTTACAATTCTCTCAGCCCTTATCTTAATTTGGGATTCACTTTCCTCTCCTGAAACATAAAGCACTTTTTTCTTTTTCAAAGAAATCGCAAGTCCTATCTGAAGACATATGGTGGACTTTCCAATTCCGGGGTCGCCTGATATTAAAATTACTTCTCCAGGAACTATACCCTGATACCCCTCTTCCCCACCAAGAACTCTATCAAATTCTACAATTGTTGTTGAGTAACGCTGTAAAGAAGCACTCTTTACCTGGCCAATTTTTTTTATTTGAGTAGGTAATTCAGTCTGTGAAGTACTGCCTCCAAAGCCTTTTTTAGGCTTATCAGGGATTATCATCTCCTGAAATGTATTCCAATTTTGACACTCAGGACATAATCCCATCCATTTTGCAGATTCATTTCCACAGTTATTACATACGAATATTTTCTTTGACATCTCGGATTTCACTGTACCATTGAAAGGGCTAAAATTCAATGAACTTGGAAGAATTTATGGCTATCGGTAGCCGATGAATTTACTTTTTAGAACTGGGGAAACATTTATGAGTCGTTTTCTTGAATCAAAATCAACAACTTCAACCTCAACTGAATCATCAACTGCATAAGTTGTTCCTGTTGGGATTTTTGAAGAATTAATAAATGCCATTACACCGGGCTCAATTTCTAGGGTAATTCCTCTAGTCTTTACGTCTTTAACGACTGCTTTTACAACTTGCTCTGCTTTGTATTTCTCTTTTACCTCATCGAATGTATCTTTTTCAAGGCGCTTCAATGAAACATTTACTCTCTTGTTTTCTCTATCAATATCAATAATCTCAGCTTCCAAAGTCTGACCAATTGAGAATTTACCTTCAAGTCCCTCTACTCTTTGATGAGAAACTTCTGAGATATGAATAAATGCCTCAGCAAGTTTTCCTTTTTCAAGCTCAATTTCTCCGTACATTCCATATGAAGTTACAAATTTCACAGTAACTTTTACTTTGGCATTTTTCTTTGCCAGTTTTTCAAGTTCTGAAACATTCATTACATATTTCGTAGCTTTTTGGGAAATTATTACCCTCTTTTTCTCCCTGTCATACTCAATAACTTTTACCTCAATTGTGTCTCCAATATTTGGTTTGTCATTTAATAGTTGTGAGTTTGGTAAAAATCCCTTAATTCCCTCAGCGGTTTGAATGAAATATCCACCTCGAGTGGACTCTACGATTTGTGCTCTGAAGGTTTCGTTCCCCTCATAAAATTTATCAAGTGAGGTATATACCTTGTCTTCAAGCATTCTTCGCAATGAAACTACAGGAAAACCATCTTCACTTTCAGGGGAAATTACGCTTGCAGTTACACTATCTCCTACTTTTAGAATACTTAAAAGATTCTCAAGATTTTGCTTGTCATACTCAATTACTAAAGCGTCGGACTTATATCCAATGTCAAGTAAAATTTCTTGAGGTGTGAGTTTTTTGACCGTGCCTTTTACTGCCTGGCCCTTTTTCAATGACTCAAACTGAGTTGATTGGCGAGCCATTAGCTCGGCCATGCTAGTTGCTTTCGATGCGGTTGGCACAATTATTAGATCCTTTCATAGTAGATTGATCAATTTTACCAAATTTTAGGCTAACTTGCAAAGTGAGAGTACATATGAGTAGAATTAAGGAATGGAAACAGAAAACCCACAACAACCAACATCTACGCCACAGCCCTCTAATCCCACCCCAGTAGCACCAAATCCAGCAAAGAATTCTAGTAAAATTATAATTATTCTTCTATTTGTTATTATCACACTGCTTTTGGGCGTAATTGGCTATTTTTATTTCATGAATAACACCAAAGAAACAGCCACAACAACTCCTACCCCAACAGTAACTCAGGCCATTGCAACTCCTTCTCCCTCTATTTCCCCTACTCAAGCTATAAATATTGATGAAAATACACAGGCTGCAATTGAAAGCAAAAATTATGCTGCTCTTGAAGGATACATGACTCCTTCAGTAAGTGTTCTTCTATATGCTTCTGAATGTTGTGGTCCCCAAACACCAACGCAAGCATTAGCCCAGCTTGACTACTTTAATGAAGCAAAAGCACCATGGAATTGGAACCAGGAAAGCGAAACAATAAAACAAATCAAAGCTGAGCACCCTACAACTTTTGGTAAAGGTACTATTGGTATAGCTGACAACGAATATACAGTGTCATACGAAGTTGTGAATGGGAAAATTAACGCTCTTTATATCTCTGCAAGCTACAAGCTACTTATTCCCTAACGTCCGTCTCGAGGAATTCTTCTCATTGAACGCCTAATAATATGTTGCTGCACCTTGGATAAACCCTGCTCTCAGAGGCAAAAACAAGGCGCAATACGCAATTTAGAAAGTTTTTTTATCATCTGGTATGATACTATAACTACTAATAAAACAGCTCAATGGAACATTTGCTCTTAGGAATCATCGTTCTTCTTTTCTCAGCTATACTGCATGAAATTGCACATGGCTATGTTGCCGATAGGCTCGGCGACCCAACTGCTCGCCATGCAGGACGACTAACCCTAAATCCTATTCCTCACATTGACCCAATTATGAGTATCGCAGTCCCTGCAATTCTCATTATTTCAGGCTCACCAATCATATTCGGAGCGGCAAAACCGGTACCGGTTAATCCGATTATGCTAAAGGAAGGAAGAAAAGATCTTGCGCTTGTAGCTCTTGCAGGGCCATTAACTAATATACTACTAGCTCTTTTAGCTTCAGGGATTTTAAAAGCATTCTCACTTGACTCAACTATAACTACATTTTTAGCGTTGGTAGTTTTTTATAATTTAGCTTTAGGATTTCTTAACTTAATCCCTATCCCCCCACTTGATGGTTCTAAGTTTTTCTCCATTATTCTACCTGAAAGAATTGCTCAGCAATACTTCATGCTTGCCCCATTTGGTATTTTTATTCTATTTTTCCTTCTTCTTACCTCCCCACTTGGAGATATTCTTTCCTCATTGATATTTAACACTATTACCCTTCTGGGATTAAGATAAGAACTTCTATAATTCTGAATGATTAATTTCGCCATTTTGTACCGAACATATGAACCAGTAAGCGAATGAGGGATTCTGAGCTTTGTGAAGAAGAAAGATGTAAAGGCTGAACGAAGTGAACTGCCGAATCTTTCAGCGAATGAGCGAAACCGGTGAATACGTGAGGAACAATTGACGAGAGGCTTTGCTACTTTCGCCGGTACGAAAGTAGAAAGAGAAAACCTGCTGTTGAATTTTAGTTCTCTAAACTCTAGTTTCCAGCCTCAAGCTAGTGTATACTAGTTCTATGAAAATCAAAGATATTAAAGCTTTAGAAATCCTTGATTCCCGCGGCAATCCAACTATTCGCACATTCGTAACTCTAGAGGACGGCTCTATTCACTCCGCCTCTGTGCCATCTGGCGCTTCAACTGGTAGCCATGAAGCAACAGAACTTAGAGATGGAGATAAATCTCGATATATGGGAAAAGGGGTTATGAAGGCAGTTGAGAATGTGAATACGGTTATTAAAAATGCTCTTGTTGGAATGACTGCTGATCCTACTACTATCGACTCGAAACTTCTCGAACTTGATGGGACCCCAAATAAAACCAGTCTAGGAGCCAACTCTATCCTTTCAGTAAGCATGGCTGTAGTCAGGGCTGCAGCTCACTCTAAAAAACAGCCTCTCTGGAAATTTATGAATGATTATTTCTTTGAAGGTAAATCTGCTGGTTTTCCTCGATTATTAGTAAATATTATTAACGGCGGCAAACATGCTTCCTGGAATTTTGACATTCAGGAATTTATGATAGTACCAAATGCAACACAACCCTCTGAGGCTATAAGAGTTGCTTCTGAAATTTTTCATTCTTTAGAAAATCTTTTAAAAGAAAAAGGGTTTTCCACTCTTTTGGGTGATGAAGGGGGTTATTCTCCAAATTTAGGCTCAAATGAGGATGTTTTGGACAATATAATTGAAGCCGCAAAGAAAGCCGGATACGAAAATGTAAAAGACTATCGTCTCTCTCTGGATGTTGCCTCCACTGAATTTTACAAAGACGGAAAATATGAATTTAAAAAGCAAAACAAATGGCTTACTCCAGAAGAATTAACGCAATACTACTCGGAAATTGGCCAGAAATACTTCATTCTATCTTTTGAGGATGCTTTTGCTGAAGATGATTGGGAATCTTGGAAAAACTTTTCTGATATGGCAGACCGTTTCCAATTCATTACAATCGGGGACGACCTTTTTGTGACAAACCCTGAACGTATTAAGCGTGGGATTGATGAAAAAGCAGCTAACGCAGTGCTTATTAAGCCAAACCAAATTGGTACTATTAAAGAAACCGTTGAGGCAATAAATATGACACATAAGGCCGGATGGAAAACAGCTATCTCGCACCGCTCAGGTGAAACAGAAGACTCATTTATCGCAGACCTTGCCTATGCTTGTGGCAGTGAATTTATTAAAACGGGCAGCATGGCCCGATCCGAACGCCTTTCAAAATATAATAGATTGCTAGAGATTGAACACAATCTCTAAATTACTAATTGAACTAATTTCTAATTTCTAAAAAATTAGAGAGTTAGGATTTGATTAGATTAATTAGGTTAATTAGAATAATTAGAAATTAATTTAATATGGCAACACTAGTTTTAGTCAGACATGGAAAAAGTGAATGGAATGAATTGAATCTTTGGACTGGCTGGCGAGATATTCCGCTTGCTCAAAGCGGTTATGAGGAAGCAAAAGTAACAGGCGAACAGCTTAAAGACATTCACTTTGACTTTGCTTATACCTCTGCTCTTTCTCGTGCTCAGCAAACATTGGATGAGATACTAAAAGTAATTGACCAAAATCCTCCAATTATTCGCGATAAAGCTCTTGATGAGCGTGATTATGGTGACTACACCGAAAAGAACAAGTGGGATATCAAAAGAGAAGTTGGTGAGGAAGAGTTCCAGAAAATACGAAGAAGCTGGGATTACCCTCCTCCAAACGGTGAAAGTCTGAAAATGGTATACGAGCGGGTTTTACCCTATTATGAATCTGAGATTCTTCCAAAGCTTAAAGAGGGAAAAAATATATTAGTCTCTGCTCATGGCAATAGCCTTCGTGCTCTTGTTAAATACCTTGAAAATATTTCAGATGAGAACATTGCTCTTCTTGAAATTGGTACAGGCGAGGCGTACGTGTATCAAATTGATGAAAATGGGAATATAACAAATAAAGAAGTGAGAGGAAATAACCCCAATACTGGCAAAAAGTAACCTATCTTGATTGATCCGATGTCTTTGGTAAAGGCTTGTAAGTCAACCCTGACACATAAACATCAATAGGCTTTCCATTCTCCATTCCTTGCATTTTAAGCCACGTACTTAATTCTAGTCCATCTACTGCGCTTTCCCCACCCACATGACCACCATATACTACAATTCCTTTTACCTTTTTCGGGTCTATATTAACATCCTTAAGCTCTTTTCTTTCCCCGCCCTGAGAAGGTTCAGTTCTAACAAATATCGGCATTTCGTTTCCTTTGGAATCTATAACCGGAATTAACTCTGCTTCTATTATTTCCCCATCATTAATTGGCTTTCCCATAAGAGACCTTTCTTTCCATCCTTCCTGCGCTTCCTCTGAAAAGAGTGCATCTTTAACTGTTTCTGCGGCATCTTCACCAGCATCTTTAATTTTACCTGCAACTCCCTCTGCAGCATCATTTATGCCTCCTGCTACCATTCCAACTCCATCCCCAAAAACATTCTTTGCTGCATCAACTGAGGTTCCCCCTTTAGCCTCAGGCTTACTTGTTTCAATACCCAAACTATTATCAAACTTCGGGTGCAAAATTCCTCCTGCAACATTTTGGGCAAATTCTGCTGGGGGACTTATAACTTTAGAGGCAACAATGTCTTGAGCAGCTCCCGTTGATTCTCCACCAGTAGAAATATGCGCACCACCACCCGCACCCGTTGCAATAACTGCAGTAGTAATTGCAGCTCTTGTTTTATCTCCGAAGAAATTACCCAAAACTTTTTTCCATGCAGGAGTTTTTGTTTCTATAGTTTCAATGGGACTTGATGCACTACCATTAGCTTCTGCTTGCTGACCACCGCGGGATATCTCATCTAAATCTGGCTTTTTTGGTACTGTAAGTCCACCCTCTAACGCAGTCTCACTCATACCCTGAGTGTGATACAAAGTAAATATTTTGTCAATAGTATTTGCTATTTCTTGAAAAAAGCTCATTTTATTGCTAGTATGAGTAGGAATGAAACTCATTGTTGGCTTAGGTAACCCAGGTGAAAAATATGATAACACCAGGCACAATATAGGCTTTGAAACGCTTGACCACCTTCTTAAAAAATACGAGCCTCTTAAAGAAAGCAGCTGGGAAGATAGTAAAAAAACAAAGTCACTTATTAAAAAGGTAGAAATTAGCCATATTCCCGCACTTCTTGCAAAGCCTCTAACCTATATGAACAACTCTGGAATGGCTGTTTCTCTGCTTTTACAATATTACAAAATAAAACCTGAGGACCTTATTATAATTAATGACGAGCTTGATCTACCCTTAGGAAAGCTTCAAATTCGCTTTGGTGGAGGCTCAGCTGGACATAAAGGCATTGAATCAATCATAAAATCTATCAAAACCGACCAATTTTTAAGAATCCGAATGGGAATCGGTCACCCAAAAAGAATTAGTGGAACCAAACTTAACACCCACAAACATAGAAGCGTTGAGGGATATGTGCTTGCCCCTTTTGAAGAACATGAAACAAAAGAAATTCGCACAATGAAAAAACACGTTCAGAAAAATATCGAACTTTTAATAGAACACGGAATCGAAACTTTTATGAGCAAATATAATGTGAAGGCTTAGCCTTGATAAATATCTAATTTCTAATTCCTAATCGAGCTCCAAATTATAAATTCTAAAATTATTTAGAAATTAGTAATTAGGTCAATTAGAAATTTCCATGACTTCGTCATGGTCTCTCTTCTCTCCACTTTGCGTATGGAACTTTATAGAAATCCGTAAGTTGTGTGAGGAAATCAAGACGGGAAGATATATAAAGGGTTGGATAGTTGAGATTGTCAGTGCAGAGGGTTCTTTGATTTTGTAAAGTTCCTGTACCATTAGTAGAAAATGGCTTTACGCTATTGGCTACCAATGCACCTCCAATATTAAGTCTCCTGTCGGGAGTTGTCGGACAGTTCGCCCCTGACGGAAGAATAATGCTACCCTCAGCCGAATAATATCCGTCAAGGCTTGAAGTTGTTGAATTTAAGGTAGTTTGACCAATGCTTGATGCAATAGTTAAGTTTTGTTTAGAAGCAACAATTAACAAACCTTGTCCCGTTGAAATAGTTATTGGAGTATTTATGGTAATATTCCCACTTGCAAGAATTACGACTCTTCTTCCTGCAACATGAGAATAAGAATTTATAACAAGATCTCCACTCGCTTCAAAAACTCCACTTTCTGTTATCTCATTTTGATTTAAAGTACCAGGAGTTAATGGATGAACTGTAGCCCCCTCAGTCCTTGCCCTGGCTTTATAGAAACTATATGAAACTGTTCCATTCCTGTTTTGAGTGTCTGTATTGTACGAATATTCGTTATTTACCAACCAACCCTTTGAAGAAACTGCACCCGAACCAAAATTCGCGTTTGAATCAGAAGAATAATATATGCCTGGATATTGTGCGCTTGGGTTACCGGTTGAAGCATATTTTCCCGATGGCACAGGAACATTAAGGGAACTAAACCTAACGTCCCCCAAATCTGTTTGAAACCAAGGTTCGGTCACTGCAATACAAAAAGTTGCAGAAGTATTCGACGATAGCGTAAATGACATTCCATTTACACCACTCGCAGTTCCTCCGCTGGGATATGCTCTCCCCACAACACTGTATCCCGAAGGAACTTGAAGAGACAACGTATAAATTTGGGGCGTAGCATTAAAAATGGTAGCCCCACTTGCATTTGTGCTTTGGGTAAGATTGGTCGTTCCCCCTTGCAGATTAAGACTTGCTCCACTATATGGATTGCCACTTGAAGAAGTACAGCTTGAAGCGTCAGTAACAGTTCTGACATTTGAAGTAACGGTAAAATTATTAGACCTTATCAAAAAATTGGCTATTCGGCTATGTGTTGGAGTAATAGAAGAGTTGGTTGAAACAACAACTGAATTCGGAGTAATGCTTGCATAACCGGTAGGAGCACGGAAATATATTGTCTGTATCTCAAACCCACTGGTATCATAGAAATAATTTCCAGCCCCATCTGTAAAACGAGAAACTGCAATTCCAGGAGGAGAAGAACAATTACCTACATATGTGGGATCCGGACTGCATGGCAAACAACTTGATGTAGTACCATCAGCGGAACTTGTACAGGTTCCCGAATTATATTTCTGTACACCTCCATTTGGGTATCCAGCATCTGCTGCATCAACTCTTCCATTATTGTTGCTATCAACTCTTACGGTTCCATAAAATTGACCGTCAGGAGCCGGTGCTACCCAACCTGAAGGACATGTAACACTACCATCTATACATTGCCATCCACCGGGACAACTTCCTCCTACTCCCACACATGACCCTCCACATGCAACCTGACCTGCCCCACAAACCGGTGGCGGCACTGTACAAACAGGTGTCCCACTTGGGGAACAAGACAAGGTTCCTGTACAAGTCGATGACCAACATGAGCCACCACAATAAATTTGACCTGAGCCACTACATCCTCCTCCTGATGCAGGTGGCGGAGTGCTTCCTCCGCCAGAAGACGGAGGAGGTGTTGAAACTGGTGCAGATGTAGGAGCTGGAGCAGGAGCACTTCCTCCACCACAACTCCCAGAAACGCAAACACCACTACCACAATATGTTGGATAACCTGATGGACAACATGCCCAATCAGGATTCGAATCCCCCGTTGGCGTACCCGTCCCACAACTTCCACCTGATGGTGGAGGGGGAGAAGAAGAACACGGCTCCGCATAACAACCACCACTACATAAATATGGTGCACTTCCAGGACAACAACTTCCTCCACCTACACATACATCTGATCCACAACAGAAACCACCACCGCATGCCTCACATGCTGCACCTCCACATGCAGATGTACAAGCATCTACTGTAGGTGGTGGAGGATTACCACCTCCTCCACCTGAACTCCCACTACTCCATGAACACCCCCACGTAGCGTTCCTGCTTCCCGGACAAATACCAATTGCGTTGTTGGCATCACTACATACTGCCTGGTTTCCATTAAACTGACTACAAGAATAGGTCGTTCCCGGCCCTGTTACCTGCCTACAAGCACATCCTGGCTCACCAGGATCACAATATGAACCATCAGACATCGTGCATTGGGTTATATACTCCGGGCATTCATACGATCCAACGCAGGTCTGAGCATTTACTACACTTATAAAAGCTAAGTAAATAGCGCATATAAAAAATAAAGAAAGAAAAAAATTTGGCAGCTTCTTATACATTTATTTCATCACTATAAAACCTGCAGCAGTATTATCAATAATATATGGAACCAATTCATCCCTAACGGAAACCATGTTTTCCGAAGCACTCGTTGAATCTGCCCCAATTACAAGACCTCTGGCCATGGCATATGGAAGCTGGAATGCATCTGGATGTGCAGGTGAACTTGATTTCATACCAAATGAAGCCACATGAAACATTTCCACAATAAGAGATCCCTCATGCTCTTCTAATGCATATGAGGACGAACTGGATTTAATCCCTCTTTCATCATTGTGTTTGTTAGTTATAATAAAGTACATTGGTTCTGCCACGTTTACATACGCATCTGCAACAGGATTGTAATAAATAAGCGACTTTTTTTGATGCAATATTTCTTTTAACCCTAAAAGATCTAAATCCTTAAATTCCTGCAAATTATTTAAAAAGAAGAGATGACCTAAAAGTGCGGCATCATTCACCCTCTGTATCATCTCTTGCTTACTCATTCCATTTGGAAATTGTTCTGGAGCAATTTCGCGCAGATATTCATCAGATAGTTCTACTGAATGTATAGGAGGACATGCAGATGATGTAACATTATTTATCGAACAAGTATTATTCTCTGTTCTTTCTGTAACAGATTTTTCAATTCCTATTACAACTGTTACATCAGGTCCTTCTATCTCAGTCCTAAATCCTAACTCGTACTTGAATGGGGCTTCTTTTTTTGCCTCCGGTGACGGAATACCTGTATTTAGTTGACCTGATGCTTTTGGGGTTGGTGTAGACTCTCCACCCACAGGAAGTCCTCCACCTGGTTGCACTGGATTTTGGCCTTCTCCATCATTATCAGAACCCCCATTATCCGGTCGCAATAACCAACCAGCACCTGCAAACGCCGCAGCGGTCAGCGCTCCTACTAATGCAGACCTTCCTAGAAACCTTCTTCGAGACATAGTAGAAACAGGTTGAGGCTCAAACTGACGAGAGGCAACCTCACTATTTACACTGCCTTCGCCATCAGCAGGATTTGCAATTGATTGCGCTACACCAAAATCTGGTCTTTCTGATGAACCACTCATATCAGCCATAATTATATTTTGCTAATGCTCATATAATGAATACCTTATACCTCCTCCTTTCTACTTTTTATTAATTTTAAAGTAATTCTTATCCTCTTTATTGAGTTGCTGCAACTTTTCTATCACCTCTTGCTCCAGTAACTTAAAACTTTTCTTAGGAGTATTTATACTTGCCTGTTGAAAATACATGGTTCTTAAAAATTGCGACTGCAAAAATCCTCCAGCCTCATCGGTGCGATCTTTCAAAATATCTTTTCCTACCTGAATTTCAACCAATATAGTATTATTTGCCTGAGGAGTTACATTTGATGAAAGATATACCGGCCCATTTAGGGTTTTAATTTTATCCAATGGCAGCTCGTCATCCACTAGCTTTACTTGAAGTTTTCGAATATGAGTCACTCCTGGTGTTCCCCTCTGCAAAACCGGTAGTCCATATATTCCCCAATCCTTAAGTAGTTCTATCAGATTATCTTTGTTTTGCAATTCCAAAACGTATCCTCCAACTCCTGATGAAACCTCAATTGTTGGATTGTCAACAACTTGAGTTGAAAGTGAGCCAGAGATTGGCTGTGTTCCAAGAGTTTTTTGATGAGGCAAAAATCCAAAAAACTGAGGATAGTTTTGAGATAAGGGCAAAATATTAAGATAATTTAGAAGTCCCAATATTGAAATGCTCACCACCAAAAGCACTATACTTTCAGCACCAATAAGCACAGCAATAAAATTTGTGGTGATTTTTTTATCACTTTGTTCATCCATAATCTATTTATTTGGAGCCTTAGGTTTTATTCCGCCTGACGGAATAAACATTGTCGGGATTGGCGTTATCTTCCCAACAACAGGCTTTATCGTAAATAGATAGCCGGAATTTTCGCCGAATGCTTGTAATTCATTTGAATTTTCACCACTATAAAGAGCTAAGACCTGCAAAACTATGCTTCCAAATAAAGCAGAGGCATCTTCACGCATCAAAATACTATCAGAAACATATATAAAAATAACCATCGTATCATCCAATCCATTTACCTGATAAGCAAAATTCAACGGAAATGGCTCAGTATACGCATATTTATGCTGAAGATTTCTTTCATTTGTTAAGACTATTATGGCTTTTTCAAATGATTTTTCACTTTTTAAATCAGCCGCTCCTTTTGTGAGGATATTGTAATTAGAAAAATATTTTAGTAGCACATCAGGCTGATTAAGCTTAAGAGAATAATCTTCTCTTTGAGAATTTGCATTTACCACATTATTTTCATTGAGATTAAGGTAGCTGGGCCTAGCAACAGGAAGATAAATAAAATTTGGGAAAAATTTCGCAAGAGGAATTATCTGAAAGTAATTCAAAACAATAAAAAAACTGATTACAATAAAAATAATTACTCCACCCTTAATACAAAATATTATCCACTTATTTTTATTCCTTAAAGCAACTCCTTCTATTGCCATGTTTTAATCATAGAAATCTTATACCTAGGTGTCAAGGAAAATGGATATTTAAAATTAAGCCGTAGGTTTCTAGGGTCTCTCTTCTCTCCACTTTGCGTATGGAACTTTATAGAAGTCTGTTAACTGTGTTAAGAAATCAAGACGTGAAGATATATATAAAGTAGGATATTCAAGATTCTGAATACAAAATGTCCTATTGTTTTGAAGACTTCCTGTTCCATTAATTGCGAAGGGTTTCACGCTATTTGCGATTAATGCACCCCCAACATTTAATTTTTTATCAATTGTCCCAGGACAATTCCCTGCAGATTCAAGTACAATACTACCTTCTGCTGAATAATATCCATCAAGATCTGAGGTTGTTGAGGTTAAGGTTGTCGTTCCAATACCTGAATCTATTGTAATATTCCCCTTTGCAGCAACTATTAGTATTCCTTCTCCAACGGGAATGGATATTGGTGTATTTATGGTAACATTTCCATTTGCAAGGATAACTACTCTATTTCCAGTTGTATGGTCGTAGGAATTAATAACAAGATCTCCATTTGCCTCATAAACACCACTCCCTGCAATTTCACTTGTATCCAAAGTGCCGGCGGTTAACTGTGTAATATTTACTCCTTCGGTTTTTGAACGTGCTTTATAGAAGCTATATGAAAGAGTTCCATTTTTATTTTGGGTATCATTACTGTAGGAATATTCGTTATTAACAAGCCATCCCAAAGCAGAAACAGAACCTGCACCAGTATCTGCGGTAGAATTTGAAGAATAGAAAATTCCGGGATATTGAGAGCTTAGATTACCTGTTGAGGCATATTTTCCTGAAGGGACAGGAATATTAAGAGCACTAAAACGTACGTCTCCCACATCAGTTTGAATCCATGATTCAGTATTTGCAATACAAAATGAAGCTGAAGTTGCAGCGCTTACGCTAAATTGCATTCCATTTGTTCCGCTTGCACTACCTCCTGAGGGAATTGCCATGTCAGTTACTGTATACCCCGATGGAACTTGAAGAGATAAAGTATAAGAATCATTTACTACATTAAAGACGGTTTGTCCGCTTGAGTTAGATGCTTGAGTAAGATTTGTCGAACCACCCTGTATATTAACATTAGCGCCACTATAAGGAGAGCCGCTTGAAGACGTACAACTTGAAAGGTCTGTTACCTCTCTTACGTTTGCAGTTACAGCATAGGTTTGACGTATCGGGAAATTGATATTGCTTGCATTGGGCCCCAACGTTACACTACGCGGGTTTGTTCCAGTTGAAGCGTATCCTGATGGAGCTGTCAGCTGGACAGAATGTACTCCTGCAAGGAGGTTTGAAAATGTATATGTACCAAAGAAATTGGTTGTGGTATTTGTTGAACCAGTTCTAAGCGACGCATTAAAATAATTTGGTTCCAAAAAGTTTTGAACTCCATTTCCATTCGTATCCACAAATACTTTCCCTGTAATGCTATAAGTTGCTGGCCCATATGAACTTTGGGAATAATAGCTGGCTTGAGTGTAAGAAGGACCCCCTCCATAAGTACCTTCACCATAATATCCAGCTTCACCAAAATACCCACCCTCTGAATAATAAGTTGACTGGGAATAGCCAGCATAACCACTTTCAGCATATGAATAGCCACTTTCTGCCGGTGTATACTCTGTCTGAGAATAGTAAGATCCCTCGCCGTAGTAATACCCTTCTCCATAATAATAACTTTCACCATAATAATATCCTTCTCCATAGTAATACCCTTCACCATAATAATAGCCCTCGCCATAATAATAACCTTGATAATAACCCTCGCCATAATAATAACCTTGATAATAACCCTCATAATATGACTGAAAGTCACACCCAATTGTCGGATCGCAATAAACCCCAATATCATATACCCCCTCAGCATAGCCCCCTACACCTGCTGCATAATTTTTATCTACGACAATTAAAAAAATTATTGAGAAAATAAAGACAAAGAAAAATATTTTAATCAAATTAAGTCGATTCATAGCTTCAATTTAAGTTAAACAAAGTGAGGAGAATAAGTCAATAAAATAACCAGAAGTGAGCCCTAATTTCTTTGAAAACAAGTCTTTTGTAAGTAAAGAGGAGATTCGGGAAAAATTCGGCAGGCTGTAAAGTATGCAATTTCATTCTTATCATCCTCATCAATTACCCAAACAGCTCTTGATTCTAACGTTTTATCGGGATTTTCCCAGACATACTCCGTTATTCTGCTGCGATCCTTTATAGTATATTTTTTTGTATCTGGTTTATCTGCTGCTCTATTTTCACTATTGTCAACGATATCTACATCATTAACTTCGTTATTAACCGTAAATTTATTTACATTTCCAAAATAGTTATCTTTAAATATTTCGTTTAATACTTGAGTTTTCTGCTCATCAGTCAATCCTTTCTGAATGGTTTTCTTGACCATAACGTCAAAATCAAGCGGAATATTAGAATCTTTATATGTGTTACCTTTTATTGAATAGAATCCTTGAAAGTAAATATCAACTCCATTTTTTGACCAAACACTACTTTTATAGCGAGAAGTATCATCTAAATACACTGACCTTTGTCTTATTGTTAAATTTGGGCTATCATAATACTTCTCTAGCAATACATTGCGAACATATTCTTGTAGTGTATTCTCCTCTTTGGTATTTAAGTTTCTTTGCAAATTATTTTTTTTGCTTTGTTTAGGCAAAAAAAAGTACACAGCAACACTAATGGTTAAAATTAAACTTATTGCAAGTGAGGCAAAAATTATAATCTTTTTATTATTCATAATTTGAATGTATACATGATTTTTGAAAATGTCAACAAAATTAAGCTAGCCGCACTCTTTTCTATAAACCAAAGGCAATTGATTACATATTTCCTTTTTTTTGACAGATTTAGATTCAAAAATGTTATATGAAATGTTCCTAAAACATCCTTCCTGAAAATTTTGAGATATATTGCTGCACATCTCTACTACAATAGGGACGTATTGGATATCTACGTTAAGCAAAAGAGAACTTATGCGAAGGATGCAATTCTTCCACGAGACACTTGAGTCTTCAAAAGCATTACAAAGATCAGTAAGTATTTTGGGGTTTAGTTCATGATTTATTGTCGCCCACTGAACAATTACAAAGCTCCCACATCTATATTTATACTCTTCGTTTTTTAATAGATTACACCTTTCAAGAGAACGAGTAATATCGTTTTTATAAAATTGCATATAAAGTCTGCCCACCTCTTCCCAACAAGCATATACAGCATCTTTTCTTTTTAGTTTTTTGCAATATCCCTCCATCCAGAGAATATCTTTATCTGTAGCAGGAATAACCTTAGATACAATTCCATGATCTCGTAGCATAACTTTTGTCGTATATTCCATGAAAACACCGTTATAACATCTAAAAGGATAAAGGTCTATTGGAAGCTGATCGCAAATATTAATAGCTTTGTCTACGTCTCCTTTTTCTTGAACTAAAATAATATGACCCATTATATGGACACATCCATTCACCTTTCTTCCATCTTCCTTAAAAAGAAGACACATATTTTGAATGAATTTCTTATCAATATTTTGAGCACCATTTTGTCTGAAATACTCCTCCAATATCCCATGAAAATAACCCCCTAAACATATATCCGGGTCTTGATTTAACATAATCTCTTTCCATCGCGATGGATCTTTTTTGAGCCCAATGCTTGAAACATAATGTGCTATCAAATGACAGTCAGTCGCATCTTTATCTATTTTCTGCATTTCGCTCACTGTTTCCTGAACGTATGAAAGCTTCTTTTGTTTTGCAAGAGAGGATAATTCCTTAACAAAACAGGTAAATTTTTGCTTTGAGCTACAGGTTGCTATTATTCTCTGTGCTGTTTTGTCAGGAGAAATAAAAACATTCACCCAGATCAAAAAACCTATCATTCCCAAACAAAAAATAGCCAGAAAAACGATAATGCTTTTTAAAATTAATGACTTATAAGGTCTCCTGTTTTTTACCATTACAACTATTTTACAGGAACACGAATAAGGAAGTTAAGCTTTTAAAAAATTAAGCGGAGGTCTATCCTAAAGAAGCTCTGTGTTGTGCAAAGTCTTGTTCAAAAACATCTACAGACATACCAAAGGCTTCAGAGAAAGCATCTCTAAAACTAGGCGCGGTTTGAGATACCCTTAAATAATCTCCTACTGCCGCCATGCCCCTATCCCCTACCAATCTATCTATTGCCATATAGGCAAGCGCGTATGGATAGCCAACAAAACTATCTCCAGGCGTAAAGTTTTCAAGTCGTTTAATGCTTGGTGTTGCTAACATTAAACCCTTATTGTATGCCCTTGCCTCCTCTTGAGTAAGTCTTCCACTATCAACCAATGCTGCATACCCAGCATACTCCGCTATACCTTCTGTAACCCAGTCGTATTCTCCTTCATTGTTTACATTTTGCCCTTGATATGCGTGCATTAACTCATGAGCTGACAATTTTCTTTTAAGGTTTTCGTTTAAACCTGTCCATCCACGACCACCAGTATTTATTGATACTCGTCTTGAACCGGATACCCCAGTATCCTTAGCTCCGGGAGAATAGCTTAAATGAACTTCGACCGGCTCAGTGATAGTCAACCCCAACGCATTATCGAAATAAACTCGTGCATTACTTATTGCATCTTGTGCAATTTCTCTATCCAAGACGGGAACGTTTTCACCAATTATAAAACTTAATTCTGCAGGTGTTTTAGGTTCTGTAATTGCATCGACCTGAGGCAAACCTGGTTCCACATCTGCCTGAACATCTTCAATTGCTGGCAGCACTCCAGCATTTATATCTGGAACTGAAGGTAAAGAACTCGAAGATTTTCTTCTACCTAGAACCTCTCTTCCAAGAATAGCGCTAGCTGTTGCAGTTCCCAAAACTCCAGCACCAGCAGCAACAATTGCCGCAGGCTTTCCATACTTCTCTAGGAAAGTTCTCCTTCCCATTGTTTGCCCCATTCTTGCTTCAGCCATAATTTTATGTTAACGCTATAAGATGTGATTGTCAATAAATGTGTTTATTTTCCATCCCTAATTGCTTCAGGAAAACATGTTCCTTCAGGAAACCAGGGCGATTCAGGAGAAATACTGCAAGCACCGATAATACTGGTTCCATTACCGTCTGAGGTGGATACCCCATCCCTATAGGTAAAAAGGCTATCTAATCCTCCTTTTGAATTTGGTGAAAGTTTTTCTTTTACTGGAGAACCACCCTTTAGTTTAAAATTATTCCATGCCCCAAAGTTGTCCTCTTGAGAAACAACAATAAATTTTTCTACAGTAGTCTGAGCGGTTTCTTGACCTACGTCTCTTGCATTTACATTTGGAACTGTAATTAATATATCCGTATCTGAATGAACACCTGTTGGTGATTCATAATCTTGAAAACGTATTTTTACTCCATTTATATTAATTTCTGCGTAGCGTTCTGTTTGTGTCATCCCTGCGATTGTTACTTGCTGGGTTGTCAACTTTAAGGGCTCTGTTGGATGATATTCGGGTTTTAATCTCCTTTTAATATAATCATCTATTCTTTGCTCAGGCGTATTTTTGTTCACTTCAGGGGCAACCGTTACAGACACCTCAGGAGTTAAAACAACCCTAGGCGTAGAAGTTGGTGCTGGCTCTGTGGGAATTGGCGTTATGATCCTTCCTTCGGGTGTTTGTGTAGAGTCATCAGCCTCGCCGCCTCCACAGGCAATTGCTGCAGCGGCTATAAAACCACCAGCTCCAAGCCCTAATCCTCTTGCTCGATTTCGTACTGATTGAGGTAAAAATTCCTTCATTAAGCTCATTATAGCATCTATTATAGGCTTGTCAAGCACGCTTTGTTTACTCTTTTTTTGCTGTTAATTCCTCGAGCTATTCTGCTTGCCGATGCATTGCGTTTTCCACTTTTCTGGCAGGCTATTGCATACTTTCATAGACTCTTTTGAACCTGAATGGAAATTAAATGTAGAATATGTGACGAGCTCATCATAGCATTCGTCACCAACATTTAAATTGTTTGCAGTATTACAAAGCTCTACTGCCTTTTCGATATTACGATAATCAACCTCTATCATTCTTGAAGCTGCGTTTGCAAAACACAACCCTCTTCGCTCAAGGTTTATTTCTTTACAAAAATCAATTACTCTTTTTGAATCTAAATTTAGCTGTGAAGTAATAATATAAAAAAGCGCATTAAAACATCTTTGTCTGTAATTCGTTTCAGCCTTATTGCAGAACTTCTCCAAACCCTGTGGCTTGGTTATTTCATCAGAAAAAAGAGGCCAACTTTCACTATGACACGAGGCTTTTTCAGTGTTAGAATAGCTAGCGCAAAATTTATCTACCGTGTCTTTTGTTGGCTGTTTGCCTTTGACTAATGCAAAATCTTCCGGTTCAAGTGGCTGAAACATTTGCATAAAAACCCCGTCGTAACAAACCTGCCTCCAGTCTGTTTTATCCTTCAATGCAACCTTACCGCATAAGGATAAGGCTTTTGGAATATCGGCATTTGTTACATACATCATCAAATGACCCATCGCGTGATAACAGGAGCCCTGCTCCAATCCTGTTGGATTCCAAGTATCTCGAGGCTCACACAATACCATGAAATCCTTAAGATACTCTTTAATCTGAGAATCCGTCAAAGACTCTGCTCTAAATTTTTCCTGAAGTCCACCATGCAAACATCCATTTGAACACTGCCCACTTGGACATCTTGTCAATACATCTTTCCACTTTGATGGATCTTTCTTAACTTCCCTTGCTGAAAGTTCATGACCCAACACATGACAGTACGCATATGATGTATCAAAATCTTGAACAATCTTTGTAACTTGGAATGCCTGTTCCATAGAAATTTTATCCATAAGTTTTGGAATTTCCTCGTCATAACACTTAGGCTTAAATGGTGCATCTTTACATTTTGCAATCATCTGCTCGGCATATTTCTTTAAAACTTCATGACTTATATTTTTTACCTGCCACTCACTATTCGCTTTTAAAAATACAATAAGCTCAGCAACAATTAATAATGCTAATACAAAAATGGTAATTCTCATTCTTTTCGTTTTCATAAGGTATTGTTAGATGGCTGCTCTTTTTTAAAACATTTTTCTTGCCATGGTTGAGGTAAATTTGTACAAAAATCGTTAAATTCAGAAGAAATGGGCTTAAACCCAAAAGTACCCATTGGATACAATTTCTCAAAGCAGTAGTCCTCAAAACCCGCGTCCTTTGCTATTTTACAGATTGAAATAGCCTCATTTGCGTAGTTTGGTGAAATATTTATCATTCTTATCGCAGCATCTGCAAAACACCAGGACATTTCACTTTCTGGCAATGTTGTACAGAAATCATAAAGCGCGTTGATATTTTTTTGATTTACCATGAAATATACAGTAAGAAAACTCATCCCAGCAGAAATACAACGTCTACGCTCAAATGCATCCTCAGAATAAGAACAAAATTTAATAAGACCCTGAGGAGACTTAATTTCTTCCCTAAATAATGCCCATGACTCAGCATGACAAGTTCCTATATATTTCTTATTATAGCTATTACAAAAAGAGTCGATATTTTCTTTTTTAGGTGTAAGTTTTTTTACTAAAGCGTAGTCTTCAGGCTCTAAGGGCTGAAAAACTTGCATAAAAACCCCCTGCGTACATGTCTGTACACGACTCTCTCCACTTGGTCTTACTGCTACCTCTTCGCAAATAGAAAGGGACTTATTAATGTCCGCATTTGTCATAAACATTGCAAGATGTCCAATGCCGTGATAACACATTGAGATTTCTACAGGCACTGGATTCCACTTTCCTCTTGGCTCACAGATTGTTTTCATTTCAGGTAAAAGTTTTTCTATTTGGGAGTCGGTCAAGCTTTCTGAATTGAAAATTTCAAGCAATGGTCCATGCAAGCACCCATTGTTACACATTGTCGTTGGACATCTTGCTATCACATCTTTCCACTTTGAAGGATCTTTTTGCGTCTCTCTACCAGACAATTTGTGCCCCAAAACGTGACAGTAATTGTACTGAGAATCTTTCGTCTGAATAACTTTAGTGACACGAAATGCATCCTCCATCGTAATTTTATCCATAAGTTTTGGAATTTCTCTGTCATAACATGAAGGGTGATATTTGGAATCTTTACACTCCTCTATTACCATTGAGGCATACTTAGCAACTTCATTTTCGGATAGAATATTTCCAATTGCATCCTCTTTTTTAAATAAAGATAGAGCAAGAATAACTCCTTCGATAAAGGCTATAATCAAAAACACTCCAATAATTAAAACCATTAATTTATGGCTCCTTTTTAAGTTTTTATTTTTCCTTTTAGTCATATATTCAATTAATTTGCATCAGAACATAAATATTCCAAAGAGCTTGGCAGCGGATCACAAATTTTTGATACCAAATGACGATATTGTGGATTAGCAAAAAATGCCCAAGCAGCTCCAACCTGACAATAATTTTTACCTTCTTCAGTAGGCATTAGGCTACATTTTGAAAGGGCCTCTTCGACTTTGTAGCTAGGTGCTGGAATTACATTTCCAATTCCTCGAAAACATACTCTCCGCTCGTCATCATTTGAAATTTCACCACAAAACTCCCCTATCTTTTTAAAATCATCAAGAAAAATACTTTCCCACCATTGACCCAAACTAAAATAACAAGCTTGTCTAAATCTTTCTGGTACTTCACTGTTGCATGGATAATATGGATTTTTATCGTTAAATTCTCTTATTTGAGAGTCCTTCGCAGACAAGCTAAGTGGTACATTATATTGCATAAAAACCCCATCCTGACAACCATGCAATTTGCCTTGCCATGTAAGGGTGGCGCACATATTTAAAGCTTCTACAAGCTTGTCCTCCCCTAAGTATTCTAGCAATCCATGCCCAATTCCATGGGGACAACCAAGGCCTTTAATGCCATACTTCTCTATACACAGCTTATCCAATTCTGGTAAAACCTCTGGGCCTTCAACGGGTAAAATTGAAAGGAAAAAACCATGAAAACATCCAAATCCAAAGTCATTTCCACAAACTAACATGCCCCTTTTTCCCTCTTTTTCATACAACAATTCACCAAACATATGCATTACTCCGTGCTGAATACCAACTTGTTCATTCTCAAAATGGGAAACGATATTTTTATAAACCTCACTCGATGAATTATTCAAAAGTGCCTCTTTTAGGATTTTTCTATTTTTAACAAGATCTGCATCAATCCCTCCTAGATAATTAACTTTCTTAGAATTTGCCGGTCTTGAAAGAGCAAAAGCAGTTGTCAGAATTGCAATAAACGAAATATTAATTAGTAATAAAATTACAATTATATTTTTTTTGGAAAGAAATTTTTTTTTATTCCTACTCATAGCTACACTCCTTTTGATATTGAGGTGGAATAGCCTGACAATACTCCTTTAGTTTTTCGACTCTATAAAATTTGACCATTCCTGTCAGATTTGAAAAACATTCTTTCTCAATATTCTCAGATGATAATAACTTACAAAACTTAATTGCTGCCGAAACGTCGTTCTCCCCTCCCCAGTAGATACTTGCTAACGCACTTATATTGCAATAAGTCTTACCTTTTTCGTTATCTGCAAGAGAACACCAGTTTATTGTTTGTTTGAGCTCCTCGGGCGTCATATTTGAAATATTACGAATATCCCTTCCCTTTGCAAAAACAACAAATTCTTTACCAAATCCGCCATAACAAGCCTGTCGATAGACTTCCTCTTTAAGCACATTGCAGTATGGAAATGATTTTTCAAAATCCTGAGGCTGAGGATTACTTAAATTTCCACCTGCGAATTTAAATAGATGTGGGGTAAGATACGTAAAACATTGTGAGCGAACCTCAGCAGGCATAAAATCTGCCGTACATGGATATAGGGGATCTGATGTCGTAAGGTAAAATTCAGATTGCTTGGTCCATAATTCTTTATCATGATCCCCACCTGAAATTATTTCCATAATTGCCCCTCCCACACATTCAGGAAACTCTCTTCCACCACTTTTTCCGGTTTTTGTTTTTTCACAGAGGGCAATAGTTTTTGGCAAGTCATAACCGGTAAAGGCAAGCACTCCATGACCTAAACCATGAAAGCACATATTATATGCACCTTTTCCACCTGGGGCCTTTTCACATGATTTCTCAATTTCAGGAAGCGCCGCCTCCCCCTTGTCTGAAAATAGACCAACTACTATAGTGTGTGAACAAGCATTTCTAAAGTCTTGGGTACAATATTGCATTCCCTCTGCTCCTTTTTGAATATATAAAATCTCCCCAACAACATGACCCAACAAATGCATATCAACATTTGGTTGAAATGGAATCCGCTTAAGAACCTCAAAAGCATAAACCGCCCCCTTCTTTTGAGCAAGAGAGGTAAAATAATCATCTAATTCTTTACCGTTAAAATGTTTTCCTTCGAAATATTTCAGTTCAGAAAAATCATTCCTCTCTCCTTGAGTTGATTTTATGTAGAAAAATAAAAGAAAAAGAATATTGACAATAAGAAGAATTGCTATCGCAGACAGAAGGAAAATCTTTCTTTTTTTAAATGCTCTTACCATATACTAAGGATAGCGCATTACCAATAACAAAAAAAGTGAAATTATTCTTTGGGGGTGACAAAAAAGAAACCGGCAACGCCACTTAAATCATCACAAATGTATCCATACAACCCATTTCCTCGTCCAAAATCAGCCTTGAAAGTCTCCGTAGAATTTGCCTTTACGGTAAACTTCTTCTCTCCAATAATAATTGTGTGATCTGATGTATCTGAATTTACTACATCAAACTCCTGTCCATTAACCAGCTTCATGTCCAAAGGAGATGGCCCGTTACATTTGTTAAGTTGCAAAGCTGATGCCTCTTTGGCTAGTTTTTTCCCAATTTGATAATGAGCATTTCTTTGTGCTTCTGAAGCAGTCTGACCAGGTGGTGTCATAAGTGCAAGCTCTTCCTCACTAAGTCCTTCTGGGAGAGGTCTTTTTGGCTTTGAATTTGATGCTTGTTTCGCAGCTGTATTAGATGAGGATTTTGAAGTTGCGGAGTTTTGAGGTAAAAATCGATCTAGGAATCCTTGTTTGTATATTGCAAAACCCAATCCCACCGCAACAAGCGCTAGAATTATTATTATCCAAACTAATTTTTTCTCCGAAACGTTCGTTGGGTTCATAGTTAAAGATTACATCCTTTTTTTCTTACAGTCAATATTTATAAAGCTGATGGGCTTGCCGTATTTGGAGCCCTCTCGGGAAATAGAAAAATTCTTTTAAGATCCCATGCCCCATTTTTCGCATCAAACATAACGGATAAATTTACTTTTAAACCCACATTCAAATCTCCAATATTTGCTGGTTGAGGAGGCGAACCTATTTTCCCTTTCGCAATAACTGTGTCATCTGTAATTGTGAATTGTGGCACTTGTAAATTGGGGTCTGTCGTTGACGATACAGTAACAATTCTCTTCGTCGGATCATACGCACTTATATTTACCCCTTCCAGGGTATAGTACAGAGATGCGGTAGATACAGATATACTTGCGGGATCAATTGGAAAACTTTTTGCAATTTCAGTTTGTGCCTTAAAACCATTGCCACCAGCTTGATGAGGCAACCAACCAAATATTTGCGGGTTATTTTGTGACAAAGGTAAGACGTTAACAAAATTTAAAAGAAGCAAAATATATAAAAGAACTACTACTCCTATAAGTCCAAGAACAAGCAAAACTTTTTTTGAAGAGTTATTTGAATTTTTGGAAGGATAAGTAAGAGCCGTGTTCTCCATAATTTCAGTGTAATAATTTTAGGCTATCGGTGTCAATGAGGCTTATTTGGAAACAATAATTTTACCAGTGTAATATGGAGCTAGGTGGTCATGAAATCCCCATTGCCCCTCCTTTTTGAATGTAAAACTCCAGGTTTTGTCAGGCATTATTGCGTCTTTTGGATCAAATTCAGGAAAAATTCCATGCGTTGGATGAAGATTTGAAGCTGGCCAAAATGGCTTACCAAGAATTGTTTTAAACTCTACAGTATCTCCCTTTTTTATTCGTACATTATTGGGCACAAACCCATCTTCTTTAAGCTCAACAATAATTACTTTGCCTGTGCTTGTATTTGAATTCAAATATTTCACTCCGAAAACTACTCCTGCTATCAAAAAAATTGCAATTATAATTAAGGGGAAGAATTTCTTCACAAGATTAATATTAAAACTTGCGGAAGAAATGTTCAAGATTTAAAGAAAAAATCATTAATGCTATAATGCCATTGAATGGACAACAATGGCGCTGCTTTCTTGAAAAGACTCAAGAATCTATGGATAGAACCTGACTTTACATATTTCTTTAAAAAATTTGCCAAACGCCCTCCCCTACTAATAAAGGCAGGAAAAACAATCTTTTACGAAGGTGATGAACCTGGAAAGCTCTACTTTGTTAAAAAAGGCTTTGTAAAGATGTATAGAATGTCTGAGGAAGGAAGAAGTACCGTTATCTATCTTTATGGACCCGGAAGTCTTCTTGGAGTCCGCGCTCTAACATCAGAAGACAGACAATTAAAACATACTGCAGAAGCAATGACAGACGTTGAAATTATTACTTTGTCAGAAGAAGATTATCTTAATGCTTTATCAACCAATCCTGAATATCTAGTAGATCTTCTTCAAGTCTTTATAAAACGCCTGAATTACACTGAAAGAAAACTTGAAGGATTTATTTTAACCGATGTTACTGCAAGAGTGGCAAGTTTTCTTTATGATCTCGTAATCAGATTTGGAATAAACAAAAACGGCAAGGTAGATCTTCCTCTACCATTAACACACCAAACAATAGCTGAGTTTGTGGGAGCTTTTAGAGAGACAGTGACTCTTGCAATGAATAGACTAAGAAAAGAGGCAATACTTGACGACAAACGAGGAAAAATAACTATTCTTAACACAAAAAAACTTAAAGAACAAACGCTTGCCTAGGTTTTGTTAAAATCGTAAGTCGAGCTGACCAAGTGAATTCGAATCATAAACAGTTACTGCACGAATCGAACGATCATTGCGAGCTAATATCGGCGCAAGAACAGGCTTGGGTCCAAACTCAATAAAATATTCTCCACCATTATCTTTCAACGCATCAACAATCGACACAACGTCTACACAATTAGTCAATCCCCAGGATAACTGCTCCCTTATGCGTTGTCCAGAACTTGTAACTTCTGCGTTATGATTTAAAACTAACGGATAGCTTGGGTCCTGAAAATCAATCCCTTCAAGAATCTCTTCAAACAGAGGAATTGCATCTTCCATGTGGGGAGTATGTAGGGGATATTTCAAAACATTATCAACTACCCTGCCGCCTCTTTCTATAGCCAAATTCAAGGCTCTATCCATTCGATCATTAAGCCCTGAAATTGTTAGGTAGTTATGATATTTTAGAGCCGGATAAACACCCGCTTCACTACATACACTCAAAGCTTCTTCGTGGCTTAATCTTGAAACCACTGCCATTCGTCCAGGATTTGCACTACCCACCCTTTCCATTATATTCCCTCTCTCAAGTACCAATTTAATTGCGCTTTCTGGATCACTCACCGCGCGGGAAACTATCACGTTGGTAATCTCACCAAAACTAACACCTGCTCCCCCGACTGGACGTACAGTTCGAAACTCGGGGTATTTTTCCATTGCTGCTCTGTATGCTGCTATACTTACCACACCGGTTGCGAGTTGTACATACAATGTATCGGACAATCTTCCTTGAGAATCCTCAAAGCAAAGTTCTCTAATATCCACACCAGACATTTTACTAGCTAGTTCAAAAACTGCCCTAGCTGCCCTTGAGGAATTATAAAGTTCTTGTCCTATTCCTATTTCGTGAGCTGCCTGCCCTGGAAATAAATACACACCCCTTCCGGGCCAATACGACTGTTCTTTTATAGATTGAAGCTCCGGCAATACCTTTTGAGACTCTGGAGTATTCATTTTAATAATTGCTAATTATCGAATAAGACCCGCATCTATTATGTAATCAATATTACAAAGTTTATGTATGAATAATTGCAGAACATATCCTTACCCTTGTTTATTATAGAAGCATGAATAATAAAGAATATAAAAACAATCTTTATGATTGGCCAGAAATAAACTTTGACGAAATTTGGGAATATACAATAGAAAACAAGTCAGTTGACCTATTATACAAAGGTCTAATAATAATAATGTTTGCACCCCAAATAATAATTAAAGCCTTTACAGAAATTCTAAAGCTGAGGATATAAAGCAAAATAGACCAAAAATTTAATCCCACAAAAAAAGGAGAACAAAAGTCCCCCGGCAATGCCTACCTTTTCAAAGAAAAGTAGAGAATTTATATAATAAATTCGTCTTATCCCCCGTGCCGAAGGCAGAAATGACTAACTAAACTCAAAGCCACAAAAAAAGGAGAACAAAAGTCCCCCGGCAATGACCCATTTTCCCCCGTATGGAGTATCGTAGGCGCTAAAGCGTTTCACTTCTCTGTTCGGAATGGGAAGAGGTGGTTCCACTTCGCTCAAATTACCGAAAGGCTTTCACCCTCCTTTATTTTGCGATAATATTTTATTTTAAAGTACAGTAATCTTTTGCTTTCGCAAAAGTCGCTCTCATTAAATCCGTTTGCACGAACGAAAGGCTTTCACCCTCCTTTATAAGAACTAAACTTAATTTTCAAACTACAAACGTTCAGCACGCTCAAAATTGGAATACAACGAAAAACTAGACCAAACATCGTGCACTAATTAATATTTTTAAGTATTATTTAGCATGATTTTCAAAAAATCTGCACTATTTCCCGACCTATTAGTACGACTAAGCTGAACACATTACTATGCTTACACTTGTCGCCTATCAACCTCGTGGTCTACAAGGGGTCTAAGAAATCTTATCTTGAGGTGGGCTTCCCACTTAGATGCTTTCAGCGGTTATCCCGTGGAAATCTAGCTACCCGGCGCTGCCCATACTATGGTACAACCGGCACACCAGGGATTTCCTCACCCCAGTCCTCTCGTACTAGGGGCAACTCCTCTCAAATTTCAAAACGGTTATCCTGGATAGAGACCGAGCTGTCTTACGACGCTCTGAACCCAGCTCGCGTACCCTTTTAACTGGCGAACAGCCAGACGCTTGGAAGCTTCTCCACCTCCGCGCTAGGATGAGCCGACATCGCTGTCTCAAATCCTCACAAATATTGTGAGACGATGATTAAATTCCTCTGTTACCAGAGGGCTTGACTATACCTTCACCTCACTCTTTTTCCTTTCAATCATGTGATAATTTAAACTTCAGTTCCACCTGAAATAATGTTTAAACTTTTTTTCACACCTGAAAGGGTGAGGGCTAGCCGTATTATATGCGTGATTAATATTGCATATCCTCCGTCAAATGACGGAAAGTCGATACAAGAAAGAAGTTAAAAGTTTAAAGTTAGAAATTCAAAGTTATGAATATATCTATTATAATTTTGCACTTTGCACTTTGCATTTTGAACTTACCTCCTCTCGGTATTGTCCTAAAGTGTTCATTTTTAGGAGTCCACCGATTTGAGCTAGTATTTTATTCAACAAAAAGACCTATCAATCTTTAATTCGAAGAATCAGGCTTAAACTTTACAGTTTAGGCGCCCCGATTTATGTTCAAGGTGCCAAACCGCCCCGTCGCTGTGGACGCTTGGGAGCGATCAGCCTGTTATCCCCGGGGTAGCTTTTATCCGATAAGCTACGTGCATACCACTATGCAGCGCAGGATCACTTTGACCTACTTTCGTACCTGCTCGACATGTACGTCTCGCAGTCAAGCTGGCTTATCCCAATATAGATTCAGCGCGATTTCCATCCGCGCTAAGCCAACCTTTGTACACCTCCGTTGCCATTTAGGAGGCGACCTCCCCAGTCAAACTGCCCACCAGACAATGTTCTCCTCCCGTGTTTTTATGCGGGTTAGAAGTAATGCTCATCTCTTCCAAAGAGAGGTATTTCATTTTCGCGCAAGCGCTCCCTCCTATTCTAAACAGTTAGAAAAAACTTACAAATGCCAAGTTGCAGTAAAGCTCCCGGGGTCTTCTTGTCCAAGGACAACCAGGCCGCGTCTTCACAGCCATCTCAATTTCGCCGTGTATGTGTTCAAGACAGTTATTCGGTCATTCTACCATTCGTGCGGGTCGGAACTCACCCGACAAGGAACTTCGCTACCATAGAACAGTTATAGTTACTGCTGCCGTTCACCGGAGCTTAAATCCTAGACTTATACCTTGCGGTACTTCATCCGAGATTTTTGACTTACCGGCACTGGGCAGGTGTCAGCCCCTATACCTTACCTTTCGGTTTTGCAGGGACCTGTGTTTTAGATAAACAGTTGCCAAATACTCTTTTGCTGTGGCCCCGTATCTCTACGAGGCAGGGCATCTCCCAAAGGTTACGCCCAGATTTTTTGCCGAGTTCCTTGAACACACTTCTCACGATCGCCTTAGTCTACTCGACCAGCCCACCTGTGTCGGTAATGCGGTACGGCTAAATATTGCTCTCCTTACGAATCTTTTCTCGTAGATTGAAAGATAACACTTATAGTACTTCTTGCGTTTCCTATTTGTCATCATCACTCAGTTAAAACGTCAAAGCGGATTTTCCTACTCAAACTGCTTCGTGATTTAAACCCCGCGTACGAGGCTGTCTCTTCCATTCCAGTCAATCCTTAAGTAATAACGATCAATAAATAGTAGTCGAATTTTAACGACTCGTCCATCCGGCTACCCCGCGCTTAAACGACGGGCCACCGTTAGGTGCCGACTAACCCTTCGCTGACTTACATTGCGAAGGAATCCTTGGGCTTTTGGCGTGCACCGTTCTCAGGTGCAATACGCTACTCATGCCGGCATTCTCACTTGTATATACTCCACCAAACCTTACAGTTCAGCTTCAAAGCGTATACAACGCTCCCCTACCAACCCTTACGGGTTCTCTGTCTTCGGTATCATGCTTAATCCTCGATCATTTTCGGCGCCACTGTTCCAAATCGACTAGTGAGCTGTTACGCTTTCTTTAAAGGATGGCTGCTTCTAAGCCAACCTCCTAGCTGTCTGAGAACAATGACTTCCTTAACAACTTAGCATGAATTTAGAGACCTTAGACGAAAGTCTGGGTTGTTTCCCTTTCGAACCACGAGCTTAGCCCCGCAGTTCTGACTGTCTGTAAACACTACACTGGTATTCGGAGTTTGATTGAATTGGATAGGTTTCCCCACCCAGATCCATTCAGTGCTCTACCCCCAGCAAGCTTTTAACAGACGCTATACCTAGATATATTTCGGGGAGAACCAGCTATCTCCAGGTTCGTTTGGCATATGGCCCCTAACCACAAGTCATCCCATACCATTGCAACGGTAACGGGTTCGGTCCTCCCTTCTAGCTTTCGCAGAAGTTCAACCTGCTCATGGTTAGCTCACCTGGTTTCGGGTCTAATCCACACTCCTAACGCCCGGTTAGGGCTCGCTTTCACTACGCCTTCCCAAAACTTACTTTGGTTAGACTTGGAATATGAATTAACTCACCGGCTCATTCTTCAATAGGCACGACGTCATCCCGTTACAATTTCGGCAAAAACACATGTAACTCTACAATCAAGTTCAAACTGTATTCTTGTAAAAATTGTAACGGGACTTCGTCTGCTTGTTAGCTAATAGTTTCAGGTACTATTTCATTCCCCTCCCGGGGTACTTTTCACCTTTCCCTCACGGTACTAGTTCACTATCGGTAAGTATTGATATTTAGTCTTGGAGCGTGGTCGCCCCAGATTCCTACAAGGTTTAAATCGTGCCTCATAGTACTTAGGGTATGACGAAGAGAGAGAAAAGTTTCGCTTACGAGACTATCACTCACTATGGTGGTGCAGTTCCAGCACTTTCTGCTACCTTTCTCTTGTACTCTATTGCATTTAAGCCAGTCACCCTACAACACCACAGGCATTGCTGCGTGTGGTTTAGACTGTTCCGCTTTCACTCACCGCTACTCACGGAATCTCTGTGATTTTTTTTCCACGGGCTACTTAGATGTTTCAGTTCACCCGGTTCCCTGCTTTCTCCTAATATTATCCCGATAAATCGGAACAAACTTCAGAGCGAGCTACTCTAAACGAGTGGGTTTCCCCATTCGGACACCGCCGGATCAAAATGTCATAGGCCATTCCCCGACGTGTTTCGCGAGCCTTGATGCGTCCTTCTTAGGTCAATACTTCCTAGGCATCCACTATTAGCGTTAACGAAATAGCACAGATTTTTAAAAATCATGTGCGATGTTCAATATAAAAATTATAAAATTGCGCTTTCCATGTCCTTCATGGAAATGCGCGGCCTAGTTAAATGCTCCAGTCCACTGATGTTGACTGAAGCTGTTGTATCCCAATTTTCAACGTGCTGTACCCTTAAACAGTTTGTTAAAGGATTATCTCGCCTCATGCATTTAAAGAAGGCCAGCTGTAGCGCTGCGCCTTTTTTAAAGACACGAAGTCTATTAGTTATTAGTTACTAGTAATTAGGAATAGTTTTCAAAAACTGACAACTAGTCCTAACAACTACTCCTGAATTGGTGGACCCGGAGATGCGCTGACGCAAGTCCGAATCTCTACCTAATTCCAGTGGACCCTAGGAGATTCGAACTCCTGACCTCATCATTGCAAATGATGCGCTCTACCAGCTAAGCTAAGGGCCCAAGTTTATTGCAAATCACTCAAACCTGCTTGCCTATATTGAGGGCAAAGCGGTCTTTACTATAATGAAATCCCTAAATTGTTAAACCTGTTGAGAAAAATCGAGACTCGAAGAAATTGAAGTCAGTATAATGGCCAAGACTGGCGTTTAAACTTTACTTAATTGAAACTTTATCATGCGTATTTCGATTTACCTCAAAAGGTTTAACTATTCTACTAATATAATGAGGCTATGTCAAGCAGAAAAAAAACACCCTCAATCAACTATAATAAACTAATGGAACTACCTCCCATTCGTCTTGGTTTCCTTGCCTCTCATAATGGTACCGACATGCGGGCGATAGTCCGCAAAATTAAAGCGGGAGATCTAATCGCGAAAGCAGAAGTTGTAATTTCAAACAATTCAACAGCACCGGCTCTTGAATTTGCCCATGAACACCATATTCCTGGATTTCATATAAGCTCCAAAACGCACGAAAATCCCGATCAAGAGATAGTAGGAACTCTCCTTCAACATGGAGTTGAACTGGTTATTTGTGCAGGTTACATGAAAGTAATACAGCCCGATTCCCCATTACTCAAAACGTTTAAAGGGAAGCTCTGGAACGCACACCCTGCAGATACCAAAAAATACGGCGGAGTTGGTATGTACGGGGAGCGTGTTCACCAAGCGGTATTGGACTCAGATGATAAATATACCTATCCTACTATCCATGTTATTACAGGAAAAGTTGATGGCGGGCCAATTCTAGCACAAGGAAAAGTAGAAATTGATAGACCACATGAAACAGTAGAGACATTAAAACCCAAAGTGCAAGCTATAGAAAGCCAACTCTACATAGATCTTTTAAATCAGCAGGTAGCCTGAAAAAAGTTTTCACGGTTTTTAAGCCCTTTTTGAGGCTACGTAGCCTCAAAAAGTATTTTTCTTATAATTTGCCTCAAATTGGACAAAATCCTGACATTTTGGGTTCAAAATGGGCTCCATAAAAAACTTGACATCTCATCTCAGTCTGCTAGAATTCCTACTTGTGCCTTGATGACTGAATATCTTCAGCCTCAAAAGCACTCAAAAAATATGTCAAAGGCAGGATTGGCAGTATTTTTGTCAGTTGCATTTTTTGCTCTTTCAGGAATACTCAACAAGACTAATGCGCAGGAAAAGCTAACCATGCTTTCCAAAACAGAAACTCGCCCGAGTTACATCTGTTCTACTCCACTTAAAGACTTCTTCTCCACTGAAAAATGTGAGGTTAAGAAAACCGCACAAATTGATACTGTGGTAAAAGGTGCAAATCGTGAGGCTAATGAAATTACATATGCAACAGAACCTACCACATATATAGCACCTCAGATTACAGTAACACCAACAGTTACAGCAACTATTTCAACAAGTATGGTTCCAAGCCCCATGCAACAGGCTCCAATGGATTTATTTCCAGCAAGTGGACCAAACCTAGACGCAAATTTGATTTTTGACTTAATAAATGCTCATAGAGCCTCGATTGGCAAGCCAGTTTTTCAAACTGATGCAGCTTTGTGTCAATTAGCACAAGTTAGAAGTACAGAACTTCAGGGTGAGCTTTTCGAAGGAAAAGGTGCTCTTCATTCAGGACTTTATAATAGAAACTTACCATATTGGGTAACTGAAAATGCAAAATATGGTTCAAATGAGGCTGGAACTGTACGATGGTGGTTAAATTCTCCAATTCACAGAAGCGCTATTGAAGGTGACCACGTCTATTCATGTGGTGCATGTAATGGCACAAAATGTTCTCAACTTTTTACCTCATATACTCCAAAGGGTGGAATTGCCGTTGCAACCCAAGCAACTGCTATTACTAAATAAAAAAATTCTCAAGCGTTATAATTAATTGGAGGAATTTTTATGTCCAAACAACTTACAAGACAACAAAAATTAGAAAATAGCGCCCTAATCTTCACCCGATGGATTGGAACTCCAGTCTCTATCATTATCCACACGGCGCTTTTTATTATGGCTTTCATGCTTTATTTTTTTGGAATTTCATTTGATGAAATACTTCTTGGGCTTACAACTATTGTTTCCCTTGAGGCAATTTACCTTTCTCTTTTTATTCAATTAACGGTAAATAAAAACACCGAAAGTCTTGAAGACGTTGAGGAAGACATTGAAGAAATTTCTGAAGACATTGAGGGACTTGAGGGTGAATTTGATGAAATTGCCGAAGATGTTGAAGGACTTGAGGGCAATTTAAAAACTATCCGCCAAAACGTTGTAACCCTTGGAGAAGATGTTGAAGAAATTTCTGAAGATATTGATAAGTTAAGTGAGGAGGAGACAAATGAAGAAATATTAAAAACCGCACTTTCAAGTAAATCATTACAAAACATTGAGAAACAATTGATTACTCTTTCGACTGGACTTTTGGCCCTTCAGGACGATTTGGAAGTATTAAAAAAGAATATAAAAAATTAACTAGGCTGCAATTCTCTCCTCGCTCAACGCTTTTTCAAAATAATATCGCGCTCCAACAGCCCAAGCCTGAGGGTCATTTCCACCCGGAACAATTTCTCCATCTTCAAGTATTAAGAATAACTCTGGATTACTTCCTGAATTATCTCTTAAATAGTTTTTATATACGCGCTCGCTAACTTTTTCTACCCGCATAAGCGCAAGAGCTAGATCGTTTTGACCATTTGCCTCAGCCCACTCCCTGTGTCTTCTTGCTCCTTTATGAATGATTGCTTGCTCGTGTGTCCAGACTGTTTTGGCATGATATGGATCATCTACATCCTCGGCATTTTCTGCACTTAACGTCCTGTATCCAAAGTCTGTCTCCAAAGCCTCAGTATGGGCCAAAAACTGACCCAAAGTTTGTGCGTCAATATCCCCTGGCTCCAGATAATGAAGTGCGTGCAATATGTCAGAGCTAACTCCAGAAACCCCTCCAGCCCTATCTATTGCAATAAACAATCCCCTTTCCCCATCAAACAAAGAAGGCAATGCTTCTTTCATATCCTCGGCTTTTTTCTGTAATTCCGGAGAATTCAATAATCTTGCAGCACTTCTAAGACCTGCCATGTTTTGAATATGAACAAGTGGATACACAACTGGATAGAGAGGCTCTCCCCCTTCTCTTTGTGGAAGCTTTGAATCCTTCCATGAGGTTACATTCAATGCATATCTCTTTGCATCGGCATGCTTTGGATCTACTACAAAAAGGTTATTTTCATCTAAATGTCTTAAAATATATTCCGTTGCATATATTACATTTCCTCTCTGTCTATCAAATAGGCTCATATCTCCAGTCATTTGAATATACTGCTCATGCCCTCTTAAAAAATGGGCATTAGTATCAGAGGCATTAAATAGAGTATTTAATCCCTCCTTTCCATCAAGAGTTACTCCTCCGCGATGTCTTACATTGTATTCATGAAAGATTGCCCCGTGCTGCTCTCCTGTTACTGGATCTTTCTTCTTGCCTTGCATTCTTGCAGCAAATTCGAGAATTTCTCTAAGCCCCAATGAATCTTCAAGTAATTCAGAAGTAATTATTTCATCCCTCGCAAAAATTCCTTCGGCATAGCTTGGAATTCCTGCCCCACGAAGTGTATGAGTCTCGTGCCGAATGGAGAGCTGATCAAGCGAGGTTTGAATGTGAGATGGATATCGTCCATCCTTTAAGACCACTGGGGGAGCTGAATGATGTGATAATTCCTGCTTCGTATCCATTGGGGTAGATTGAAAATTGATACTAGCCCTCTCTTTTTATATGCAAGTGGGGGTTGCAAGTCAATAAGGAATCGTGAAAACTAAATATTTTCGAGGTATTTTTCAACTTCAAGGGCAGCCATGCAGCCAAATCCGGCAGCTGTAATTCCTTGCATGTAAGCGTTATCGTGCACATCCCCTGCTACAAATACACCCTCCATATTTGTTCGAGTGTGATCATAAACTTTTATAAATCCTTTCTCATCAGTATCAATTCCCTCAAAAACTTTTGAATTTGGAATATGTCCAATTGCTACAAATACTCCGTCTGTTGGAAATTCCCATAAAGTCTGCCCATTTTCGCTTGAAACTACTGTTCCACCCATTTCTTCAATTGAAACCTCTTTATCTTGATTCTGAGTTTTAATTTTTAATTTTGGGCCCGAGGTAGTAAATTTAATCTTCTCAACCTTTACATCTCCCAAAATTTCAACAGGAGTATTATTCCAAATTACAGTAATTTTCTCATTCTCAAATACTTTTTTCTGCATAATATCAGATGCTCTGAATTCATCTCTTCTGTGAACTATAAAAACCTCTGACGCGAATTTTGTAAGCACCAAAGCTTCCTCCATTGCACTGTCTCCTCCACCTATTACGACTACTTTTTTGTTGCGGTAAAAGGCCGCATCACAAGGAGCACAAGACGAAACACCTCGCCCAATCTTCTCTTTTTCACCAGGAATCTGCAACCACTTAGTGTCTGCACCCGTAGCAATAATTACGCTTTTTGAGTAATATTCTTTATCATCATCAGCGACAATTTTTAAAGGCTTTTTGCTAAAGTCAGACGAGGAAAAATTGACATCCAAGATCTCAGCGCCATATCTTTCAGTCTGCTCTCGCATTCTCTTCATTAATTCCGGTCCCATTATGGGTTCTGGAAAACCAGGAAAATTCTCAACCTCTGTTGTAAGCATTAATTGTCCACCCCAGGCGCGACCTGCGATAAGTAGAGTTTTTCGGTTACCTCGACCAGTATAAATTCCAGCAGTAAGTCCTGCCGGCCCACTTCCTATAATAATAACGTCATATACTGATCCCATAAAGTTAGCTTATTATAATACTTTTTAATTCAGGGAGAGAGTAAGGTTTTGCATGCCACAGGCAGTACAATTAATTTTGAAGTGCCTCGTTTAATGCCTGTTTTAATGTATCTTTCCCCTGTACCCCAACTAGTGTTTTCTCAGGTTTGCCGCCCTTAAAAATAATGAGTGTAGGAATAGACATGATCCCAAAATCTCCGGGAACTTGAAGATTTTCATCTACATTCATTTTTCCAAATTTTACTTTACCGCTATACTCTTCTGAAAGTTCCTGAACTACTGGGTCAACCATATGACATGGTTGGCACCACTCTGCCCAAAAATCAACGAGAACAGGGGTATCTGAATGTAGAACTTCTTTTTCAAATGTATCGTCTGTAAATTTAACTGTCGACATAATGTGTTTGAAACGATAACCAGTATAGATGGAAATAAGAATGTTTGTCAACAATAAAATTGGTTAAAAACTTAGAAAATGTCCTTTAAAATCGTCCATTTTGAAGTAAAAAAAGACATTGCCTTTCGACAACATCTTTAAAAAAATCAAACTTTTTATATTATCTGTAGCAACTCCTTATTTGGTAAAGAAAAGAAACTTTTTTTGTATCAACTAGCGGTAATAAGATCTTATTTGATACAAAAAGTAGAATCCTACCAAAGTAAAGACTACTCCAACAACTGAAAAAGTTACAAGGTTGGAAACAAGACTCACTACTTCACTGTAGTAAAGAAGTTTCCATCCTTTTTGTTGTTTGTTTTTGGTTCCAGGGAAAGCTACTACCATTAAGATAGAAGCTATAAGTCCCAAAAGAACTATTAATATTCCTTGGCTTGTTTCGCGTACTCCAGAAAGGAGTGCGAATGGAGCTAAGAAAGTGAAAATACCAAGTCCTACAAGAGAACCAATAACACCTAATACTCCAAACACAATTGCAAGCCATGGAGTGATTGAAACAACAATATCCTTTCCATTTTTTGGAAGCTCTGGGAGTTTTTTGTAATAATCCCCCACCGTATCAATCCATTGATCAACTGATTTTGAACTTGATGCCATATAATTTCACCTCCTTTCATTTTTATCATAGCATAAATTACCCTTCCCAATCCTTATTACTTTGACCTGGGTGTATAATTCTTGTATGGAAATTCCCACGGGAGTTAAACCCCAAACACAAGAAAGCTCTATACCCGAACGAAACGTGATTGGTATGGCCGAAAAAGCACTCTATGCAACCAGAAACACAACTCGTGCTAGTAATAATACAGAACGTGCAGGTGTAGAACGCTCACTCATGAATAGGTCAAAACGAGCAGAACTCTACAAAAGAGCGATGTCCACCTCAGATAGGGAAGAAAGGAAAAGAATATTTCAAGAAGCACACACCCGCGACGAAATTGAAGCTCAATATCTATCTCAGGGTGAGGTGTCTGTCGACATGCCCAATGAAGGAGTACAAATGGCTCGCTACGTTATGCTTGAGCCTCCAGAAACCAGAAAGAGCGCTGAGAACTCATCAAAACCACCTGTTTTTCTTATTCCAGGAATTGCAAATGACCTAGCATCAGTGCAATTTTTGGCAGAAGAGTTAGCCTATGAAGGTCGTTCAGTTGTGGTTGTTGCACAACCAGATTCTGCTATGGGTAAGGTTACATCTGGCTTTGCTGATGCAGTTGACGCCTCTCCAACTCTACAACCACATGCTCAATTTTTTGAAAACTCCATGAATGCATTAATTGGAAAGGATTCTGAGGTAGAATTGTGGGGACAGTCAACCGGATCTCTCATTATTGCTGAACTTCTAAATGATCCAAAAATGCAAAAACGTGTTCAAAATGCAGTTTTACTCTCACCGGTTGGAGCAACAGATCAGTCAAAAGCTGCAATAATGATTGGTACAGGTATTCAAGAAGGA
This sequence comes from uncultured Gammaproteobacteria bacterium, assembly GCA_964425075.1. Taxonomy (GTDB): domain Bacteria; phylum Patescibacteriota; class Microgenomatia; order Levybacterales; family GWA1-39-11; genus JAUSNA01. The sequence goes on from CAYRKM010000001.1 coordinate 201,912, forward strand.
GTAAGTCTTGCAAGAAAACCTTCAAAAATTGGTAAGTATGCTTTCGTATGGGGAAAGAACAAAAATCAGCAACCCGATAGTAAAGAGGATGCCTCAGCAAAAAAGAGAGTATTTAATACAGTGATCGAACGCGTAACCCACAAATCACCCCTTTATGAAACAATGCGAGTCAGAGAAGGAGGAAATATAGTGGTAGTTTCTGGAGGAAAAGATAGGGTTACAAAGAGTTCACGCGCTGACAATGACTTTGCTTCACATCCCCAAACGGAGCTTATTTCTCTTCCTCAAGGCATACACAATACGCCCATTGTTGAGGCTGAAACTGTCGTTCCTGAAATATTTGCAAAGCAGCAAATCGGGCCAATTGAAACTCAACTTAAAACAGACGCATAAGGGGATTCTTGCTTAATTTTCGGTGAGCTTTAAGAAAAACCGTATTTCTCCATTTGATGTGATAGTGAATAATCAAAGACCCTGGATGATTTGCCCTACGGGATGAGGTTTTTACTTCAATTGACAAATCCCTCACATATTTTCCATATCTTCCCGTATGAATTGCTATATCCAAATCCTCATGAAATCTTTCATCATGAATATGCACCTCGTCTCGCACCTTCTCCCACACTTCCCTTCTTAAGGCAAAATTAGGTCCAAAAAGAGCTTTGTATCCAAATGGTTCATTGACCCAAAATATAAGAAAGTTAGTAACTGGCCATAACCATTTCTTGTAAAATACTGCTCCTCCTGTTACCCTTCCCACTTCAGGATCTTCAAAATGCTTTGACATTCTCTCAACCCAATCTTTGGGAACTTGAGTATCTGAGTCCGTACGAAGCAATACATCGCCAATTGCATGATTAAAGCCTGAATTTCTGGCATAGGTTAAGCCTTGGCTTTTCTCAGTTATTACCCTTACCCTTGCCTCTTTTGCAATTTCTGAAGTTCTGTCTGTTGAATTATTATCAACAACAATTATCTCGTCAGGCGTGAGAGTTTGGTTTTTGAGGGCTTCAAGACATTTTCCTAGATATTTCTCTTCGTTATATGCAGGGACAATGACAGACACTTTCATGCATTCATGATATCATTAAAGAATGCTAAAAAGGAATAATCGTTTTGTTATAGCAGCAAAAAATGCAATTCTATTCTTTGCCCTATTTCATATTGGCATTTTGGTTTTTTTAACTGTAACAACGCAAAACATTAAATTTCTTAATATCTTTTATATTTTAGGAATTAGTGAGCTCTATCCGAATACTGACATCGGGGTATTAAGTACAGTTTTATCCGTTATTATCATATTCACCGTTGGCTACTTCTTTTACCTTAGAAACCGCTCTTAGAATTCTATATTTCTTGTGAGAAGCAATGGTGTCAACCCATTTTATGAGGTAATCAACAAGCTGCGAGGAAGGATTGCTTCTAAGCCTTCTTGCTGAGGTTCTAACTTTAAGATCTGAATCAAACCCAATTGTCCCCTTTTTACCTATATGGATAGACATATCTGTATCCTCATGTACTCGCGAGTCTTCAAGACAAACCTCACCCCTTACTTTTTCCCACATCTCTCTCCTTAATGCATAATTTGGACCGTACAATGAATGGTGTCCAAATATTCTTTTATTCGCCTCAAAAACAAGAATTCTTAACACTGGAGATAATATCCTAATTCCAAAAATCGCAGGTCCAGAAAGTGCGTCGATTGGCTCCTCGGTAAAATGCTTTGAAATTTTCTCAATCCAAGTGTTTGGAACAGTGGTATCGGCATCAGTCCGGGCAATTATGTCGCCCTTTGCCTCATCAAATCCTCTATTGCGGGCAAAAATAAGACCTTGAATATTCTCTTTTACAACTCTGGCTCCCATTTTCTCAGCGATTTCTGCTGTCCTGTCAGTTGAATTATTATCAACAACAACCACCTCATATGGGGCAACTGTTTGATTAAAAACACTCTTCAAACACGACGCAAGGCGCTTTTCCTCGTTATAGGCTGGGATAACTACTGATACTTTCACTTTACAATTCTACCATTCCTTAAGGCAAATTAAAATTCGAAGCCCAATTGAGAACTTTTGTCATCACTCTCTTTACCCTTAACAGCACCCTGAGCTCCCCAAATTTTGACAACTCCATATGTATTATCAAATCCTGGATCTATATGAATATCTCTTTGTCTTACTTTTTGTATTCCCTCTGCAATTGTTATTCCTGCTGTACTTTCAATCTTTTCAATTGAAGAACGTAGCAAAACCTCATGTTCAGAGCCAAAAGTCATAATTAACTGCTCATACATTGAAACTACTGCCTGAGTTCCAACCCCTGAATTCAAGGCCTCTGACAGGATGTCTAGAAGCGGCACTAAATTCACATAAGGTGGCCTTTTTCCTTCTCTATCCCCTCCGCCTTTGGAGGAAAGCCAAACTGTACCATAAACATCCTCTTTTGCCTCGAAATTATCCCCATTGGTGTTTGAGAGCTCTTCAACTCTATGCATAACACCAACGGTTAACTGCCTGCCGCACACAGGACACGTATCTCCATGTTTTCTTGTCTCCTCTGGGGTTTGGACAATGTTGCAATTTCTATGTCCCGTATAGTGATATTTTCCATGCTCTGGATAAAATTCTATTGTGTAGGCTATTTCGAAAGTTTTTTCTTTTCCCTTCACCATGCCATTCATAATGTTGTCATACGTAATTTCCTCATCTCTGATCTTTGATTTTTGATTTTTGATTTTGCGAAGTACAGTAGCCTCTCTTCCCATTTTTTCCAAAGAATGAGCGTCTGAAAAGCTTACAATTGAGCGTGTAGTTAGCTCGTTGACTCTCCAATTCATAGAAGGATCACTACTCAAACCTGTTTCAACTGCAAAAATGTACTTTGAGTATTCACCAAAACAGTCAATTATCCTTTCGTATCCTCCTTTTGAACCATATAAAGAAAACCAAGGAGTCCAAATATGACAGGGGATAATAACTATTTTTCTATCAATTGAGAACAATAATTCTGCTAAATTTCTAGCTGACAAGCCTAAAATTGGCCGTCCATCAGAGGAAAGATTAAAACCCCGACTAGTAAGTTCTTTATTTATCTTTAAAACAGTTTCTAAATTTGGGGCTAAAATCAGGTTGTGAATTCTATATGTTCCGGCAATTCCATCTTTCACTCTTCCCCCATAAATACATGCAATTTCAGTCGCAAACATAAAATGCATTCCACTATCCTCTTCTCTAATAGGAAGTTGTGCTTCCTTTTCTATTAGTTTTTCGTTCTTAAGTTTATAAACTCCAGCGCCACTTTCAACGAGTTGAGATGACACCTCCTTTAACCATACGGGATGCGTAAAATCAGCAATAGATAAAACATTTGTACCTTTTTTTCGACCCCAAATGTACATGTTTTTTAAATTCATTCGTTGAGAAACTGCTCGGGAAAACCTGGAGTGAAGATGAAGGTCAATTACAAGTTCCATGTGTGCTCATTTAAACAAAGAGGGAATAAAGTTGCAAGCTACTCAGAGCGCAATACTGCTCTAACTGGAGAACCATCAATTCCAATAAATTTGAGAGGAAAACATAGTAGATCATAAGTACCCTCTGTGACTTTTACTAAATCCAGCCCTTCAAGAATTGGGACATTATTCTCAAGCAATAATGTGTGAGATCTATTGTCTGGGTTACCTTTTTGCTTTATTGAAAGTGAGTCAATTCCAACAAGTAGTACTTCTTTTGAAGCAAGAAATTCAGCTGCTTCAGGGGATAAATATACAAAATCGGGGAAAAATTCACTAAATCCTCTTTTGGAATTTGAGGTTTTTAAAAGTACTCTTTCTCCCTTTAAAATACTTTTGGACTTTAAATCCTCTACTCTTATACTTTCTTTGACATTTGAAAAATCCAAAACTCGTGCTTTTCCGTTAAATGTCTCTATTGGTAACTCATCTATGCGCTTTCCTCCTTTTATCGCATGACTTGGCGCATCAATATGGGTTCCAGAGTGAGAACCAAAAGTAATTTTTGTAATTACATTGCTTTGAGTTGCTTGACTTTCAAACTCAACACTGGGGTTGTTTGGATAGGTAATTGAAGTTGGAGATAAAGGAAGGGAGATATCTATAAGCATAGGACAAATGCATTATATAATAAACTACTTTGGCTTTTAATCCAAAATATTCTTACAGAAAAGTTTGCTTCTTGCCCTCATCCTCGCCCCGAATGGTGCGGTATTCACACTCAAAATAAATTATCTTTTTGTTTTCTTTTTTAATTCCAAAACAAACCCCCCCCTTTTAATCCATCTATTTTCTCCCCCCAAGGGATGATTGAACGGATATTGAGTTAATCTACTTTGTTTAAATCCATGTTGCCTAGCTAACTCAACTATTGAATTTGGATCAGTTTGAAAATAAATAGAATAATCATGCCCAGTACTACATTCTTCTACAATCCTTTCCCAGTCATCATTAGTCTCAAAAAACTCCCGATAAGGGAGCTTTCCTGGCGCATCCTGGCGCCAAACCCTCATATTTGTGCTTTCTGAAGAAATAAGCATTGAACCCTTTGGCGCAAGGACTCTTTGAGCTTCTAAAAACATTTCGTCTCGTGAAATAGGATCCATAAAAACTAATGCATCCTTAAGTAAAATTCCGTCAAATGTTCCATCAGCATAGGGCAATACCTCAGCACATCCGAGCACTCTTAAACCTTCAAAGTATGATCCTGCAAGCATTGAAGGAGATACGTCTTGCGCAACTACTTCAAAGCCCTGTCTAGAAATTGCTTTTGCCTCAATACCCTGACCACTCGCTAAGTCAAGCACACAATTCCCAGGCAAACTTTGAAGCCACGGAGATAAATAAGCACTAGTAAAAAGTGGCTGGGCAATTTCCTCTTTTCTATTACCTACTATATTAATTCCTGTTTGTAATGACTCTAGCCTCGTTGGCATGATTGAAAAAATTCCTGAACTTCAATCTGGCAACTAAATAAATTCTTACACTTGTTGATTTGCCTTATTTTGTTCAAGTAAACTTCCTACTGCTTCAGCAAGAATTCTTATTTCCCGCCTAACTGATTCTGGACTATCACTACCATGAACTATATTGTTTGGAACTCCCGTTGCATGCCTTGCTCTTATTGAATTGGGGTTATTTTCTCTTGCCTTATTTGGCATTGTATCTCCCATTTTGTCTCTCCACCAAACAACCGCACTTTCATTTCTTACCTTAAGATGACCATTAACCATAAAGTACATTCTTCTATCTTTTAGCTCTTCTCCCTCTTCTTCTGTTAGTTGTGAAAGATGTTTGACAACTGGTTTTCCAGCTTGTCTGAATACTACCGTGTCCTCATCTAGTTGTACCGTGTCGCCGTCAATTGTTAACAGGCCATTGGGCAAAATAGTGCTTCCGTCATCAAAAATATGCCCTTCACCAAGATCAGCTAACTCATTTGCATCTTTTTTATAAATTAACACTGCAGTCAAAGAATCAGAAGTAGTGAATTCCACTACTTCTTGATGAACAGCTGGTCTTTCTTCTAAATTTTGGTAAAACTTTCCTGCATCCTCTTTCCTAAATTTAATAGGTAACGCAAAAACAGCATTTTCTCCTATTTCAGCTAGAACTTCTTGGGCAGCAGCATCATCGTCATTTGACAATCCTTCCCCTTCATTGGCATGTGGTTTTATCATTGCAAATGTTAATTTACCCTGACAAATAAGCTCATTAGTTTGGGGGTGAGTTAAAATAGTACGGATTCCTTCAAGTTTTTCTATTTCAAGTTCGGGGATAGTAAGACCTTCAAGATACACACCATCTACTGTTTCCTGAGCTCTTCTTCGAGAAGAAAAGCTCGCCGGAATTTCAGCGTTTTCTAGATTGTATGGTCGTGTCTCTATTGTTGGCATATTGATTTCTATCTTGTGGATGAGATTCCTCTTCCATTTTGTTAAGCATTACTATGAATTCATTGATTTTCTTTACTTCCTTAACAATTTTCTGTTTTTTGGAATCCATATTTTGCAGCTAAATTATACTTTCAAAGAAGATAAAAGTCAACGGATAAGAGTGAATTATGGGATAATTTGATATAGTTCTTTATACTTCGGAATTATTTTCTATGGGGCTAAAACAAAAAATGAGTAAGAATAATTCCCGTCCCTACACTTTTTTTCTGAAATTATAGTTTTAAATTTGGAATAATCCGGAAAAAAAGCATCAGCATCGGGAAATTCTTTATCAACAACTGTTAGATACAGTTTGTCAGCATACGGAAGTGCAAGAGCGTAAATTTGAGCTCCACCTATAATAAATATCTCGCTTTGTTCAAGCTTTCGAGCAATTTCTAATGCTTCCTCAATAAAAATTGCTTTCAGAACTCCTTCTGGCACTTTATAGTCAACGCTTCGAGAAACTACAATATTAACTCTATTTGGAAGCGGACGACCTATCGACTCATAAGTCTTTCTTCCCATGATAACAGTGTGCCCGCGTGTAGTATCTCTAAAATGCTTCATATCTTCGGGAACATTCCATAACAATGAGTTTCCTTTTCCAAGTTCTCTATTCTTCCCAATTGCCGCAATGAGTGACACTTTCATAAAATTAGAATTCATTTTGAAAATTTAATTTTAAGCTTTTGAATTAAGTCATCAGCATCCACATACTCTATAACTTCCTTAGATATATTTTTTAAAGAGTGGGAAAGATGAGAGCCTTTTTTATATACAGCAATTATTTCCATCCCAAAGATATTGGCCCAACCCAACTCTATCCCTTGACCGGTTGACTGATAAGTACCCTCAGCCAATACTAAATCGCATTGCTTAGATTGAAACAAAGATTTCGAATCATATGCTTCCTCTGAATCTTTATGCGGAAAAATAAAATCACAATCCAAACCAGAATTTTCTAACAGCTGATAAAGCTCACTTTTAAAATCAAAATTCCGGGAATGAGAAACATATATTTTCATTTATTTAAAATTGCTAATGCTTTTTCTACCATATCTTCAATGTTTGGTAATAATTCTTTGTCTTTAAGTGTCTCTATTGGTAGCCAAATCGGAACTGTCTCATCTGTTCCTCTCAATTCTCCGTGAAATTTATCAGTTGCAAAAACAGTATGGGAAACATACAGTGTTTCCCCGTTTTTTCTTCGTAAATCCGCATCGTATTTATGTGGCAACTCCATCAAGTCATTTTCATCAACAACAAGACCAGTTTCCTCTTCCACTTCTCTTATAGCCGCTTGCCGCACTGTTTCTCCTTCATCAATCCTTCCTCCGGGAGTACCAAAACTTCCAGTCAAATGACCTGCTTCTTCACCATGTTCTACTAATAAAACTTTATCATCATAAACGATAACAACACCTACAGTGGGGATTCTTTCCATAATACTTACTACGTTCTACCTGCTACCTATTTATTTCGCCATTTTGCCGGTTTTTTTATCATACAGTCCTCCGGCAACCGTCAACTCCGCTTTTAGCATTGGGTATGGGTCGTAATCCACGAGCTCAACATATTCTGGTCTGAAATCATCAATGCTTTTGAACTTTTTGGTAAATTTAATTTTTGGAAAAGGACGAGGTTTTCTTTTAAGTTGTTCTTTCACCTGAGCAATATGATTCTCGTAAATATGAACATCTCCAAAAGTATGAATAAATTCCCAAGCCTCAAGCCCTGCAATATGAGCTAAAATTTGAGTCAAAAGCGCATATGAGGCGATATTAAATGGCACTCCCAAGAAAACATCCGCACTTCGCTGGTAAAGCTGAAGGGATAATTTGTCTCCACGACGACTTACTTGATACATATTATGGCAAATGGGATACCTTGACGCATCCTTATTCGTTGCCATAGTATAAAGATATTCAGGATTCCAGGAGTTAACTATCAAATTTTTTGCATCAGGATCATCCTTCATTTCCTGCATTACCCATTTCAACTGGTCAATTGTTCTTCCTTTTGTTCTAGTTGGCCAGGCTCTCCACTGCTCCCCATAAATTCTTGGTAAATTTCCCCATTTCTTTGCAAATTTAGCATCATTTTTTATCGCATCGGAAAATTCTTCCTTCGTCATTTTGCTCTTTGGATTTTTGCCTTGATAAATTTTGTAAGGATAATCAGTCCATATTCCAACATTGTTATCCACCAAATATTTAATGTTGGTTTGACCGGACATGAACCAATAAAGCTCATGCAAAACCCCTTTCCAATAAACTTTTTTAGTAGTTAGAAGTGGAAATCCTTTTGAAAGATCGTATCGAGTTTGACGTCCAAACAGAGAATAAAGAACAATATCTGTTCCGCGGTCAACTTTTCTCTCCCCTTTTTTAAGAATTTCGCTGACTAAATCGAGGTATTGGTATTCTTGATGCTTTGCTGCCATAGAAGATAATTCAATATAAATCTGTAAGAGCTTGTTGTCAAATCAAACCTGTTTCTCTTTCTTCTTCACGGTTACTCTTCCACCTTGCCATTGCCCACGATACATGCTTCCTTTACCAATTACCTCATGAAATTGAATGTGTGCAAACCGTGCGCCCATTTCAATTGTCACACTTGATGTTCCCGCATTATATAGTCCAAAAATTAATCCTCCACAATATCCAGGATGCACACTCCCAGTTCGAAGCACCAATCCACTTCTGTATGTTGTTGAGCGCGGTGTAATTGAAGCCGTTAAATTATCTGGCATATTTACATCCTCCATAGTCTTTACAAGATAAAAGTCACCAGGTTTTATAACAATCTTATTCTTCTTTCCTTTTTCATATTTTTTCACCAATACACTATCGGGAGTCTTCCTCTCTTCCTCACCTAGAAAGGCTGTTCCTTTTATTTTATAAACTTCTCCAAGCCTCAGATCAAACCCTGCACCTTCAGGATTTGTGAGCTCTCTCTCTGAAAGATTTGTAACTAGATTTATTTTTTTTACAAGATCCAATAATTTTTGGGGTCCTAAAACCATGCTTTAATTTACGATTCTCTTTCTATAATGTCAATAATATCTTTTGTAACTTTCTCCTCCGATTGATTGCCGTCAATGACTATAAACTCTTTGGGAAATTCCTTAATTTCCATCTCATACCCGCGTGCGATCTTTTTCAACTTCTCTTCTTTTTCATAAATTTCCTTCTTTTTGCTCATACGAGATAACCTTTCAACAGCCTTCTTTGCGCTTATTTTAAGGTAAAAAGTTATATCAGGAGTTAAAAATTGATAGTAGGCTGAAAACAAACCGTTTGCCACAGCAATAGACCAGGCTTTTTTAAAACTATAATTATCTCCAAGATCGAGAATCCCATAAGGAATTGTTGACCAATTGCTTCTGTGTGTTAAAACAATACTCCCCTTCTTAAGCGCAGGCTCTACTATTTCTGTATGATTTATTGCTCTATCTGCCGAATAAATACTTTGAAAAGCCCGACCCGGAATAGATAATTTAGAAGACAGGGCGCCCCTTATTATTTCTTGAATAACACCTGACGATTGAGGTTCTGAGGTAACAATAACGTTTTGTCCTTTTTTCTCTAAATAACCTTTTATCGCTTCTACTTGTGTACTTTTTCCGCTTCCATCAATTCCTTCAAAGGCAAAATATTTTCCCTTATGCTTATTTCTTAATAAATCAGCTTTCAGTGAAAATTGATAATGCATCAAAAATTATTTATTTACTAAGGTTAATATTTCTTCAGTGACTTCATTAATTGGCCGCTCACCATGTATATTTACCATAGCTTTTGGATATTTCTTATACACCCAATCATAAATTTCTTTTACTTTTTCAAGCTTTCCCTCAGATTCGTAATATTCAAGCGGCCTACCCTCTCCTTTCAATCTCTTGAAGGCTGTTTGCACACTTGTATTAAGATAAAATGTCGCGTCAGGAGCTGTGAATTGGTGGTACATAGAAAGAATTGAAAGAGAAGTTAGAAGTCTTTCGTTTTCTTTAGAAATATCTTTACTGTCCCTATCAAGCATTCCATATGTAATTCCAGACCAAAATGTCCTATCAGAAATTACAACCTTATTATCTTTCAATGCGGGAATTATTACTTCTTCTTGATGAATTGCTCTATCTGCCGTAAAAAGGTATTGAAGAGCAATGGGTGGCACTTTCACTTCTTTTTTTAGGACTTTATGAATAATTTCTCCTACTACTCCTTCTCTTCTAGGCTCTTGTGTAACCAAAACCCTTCTTCCCTTCTTTCTATAAGCATCTGCTAAAGCTTGCACTTGTGTAGTTTTACCACTTCCATCAATGCCTTCAAGGGCAATATATATACCTTTGTAAGGATTTTTCAAAAGTTCTATATCAAATTCTATGTGGTATTTCATTGCAAAAAGCGGCATCAGCATATCATACAAGGATAAATAACTTCAAGATATAATTTAGGATGTATAATAAATACATGAAGCAAATCTCAGATATTTTAAAAGGATTTAATCCAACTGAGGATAAATATATTTCACGCGAATTTCAAAGCTATGGCATATATCTTACAGAGACTTTAAATGACTACAAGCATAAAGCGCTTTATATAAAACTTGCCAAAACTGTTCACCGCTCAATTCTTGAAAAAGCCCTTTCATCTGTAAAAGACGCAAAAGTTGAACGGCCAGGTGCTCTCTTTATGTGGAAATTGAAACAGCTTAAAGACGAAAAGAAAACACCAAAGACATGAATAAAATCAAAAGTTTTGGAAAATATATACAACGTACTGAAAAACATCACAAAAAGCTTTTTCTTTTTCTTCTTGTTCTTACTTCAATTTTATTCTTTCTACCAGTTTTTATTCAGCTTCGTTATCAGGAATTTAGAGGCTTAGGACTAGTTGGAGTATTTTTACTTAATCTTTTTGGAAGCGCCACTATTTTCCTTCCTGCCCCTGCTTTTATTTCAGTTGGAATACAAGCAACCCAATCACATCCCCTTCTCGTTGCACTCATAGCAGCTTTGGGCTCGGCAATTGGTGAGAGCGCTACGTTCTTATTTGGTTTTTCAACCTCTCAATTTTTTGATTTCAAAAAACACAAAACAATTTATATGATAACCAACCTACTACTTCATAAATGGAAAGGAGTTTTCATAATTATCTTCTCATTTATCCCAAATCCAATTTTTGATGGACTTGGAATGCTTGCAGGAATTACCTCCTACCCCATAAAGCGATTCTTAATGTTAACTTTCACCGGGAGGCTTCTTAGAAACATTTTAATAGCTTATTCTGTCCTTCACTTCGTATGATTTCTTACCAGGAAAAAGTGTGGAGTCTAATAAAAAAAGTCCCTAAAGGAAAAGTAACCACTTACGGAGAAATTGGAAGAAAACTTTTAATGTCTCCACGCACCGTTGGACTTGCCTTGCATCAAAACAAAAGTAGTGAGGTTCCTTGTCATAGGGTTGTGAACCGGAATGGCAGAATTGCGCCCAATTTTGGAATGGGAGGAGAAATTGAACACAGAAAAAGACTATTAAAAGAAGGTGTCACTTTTTTAGATGACATGAGAGTTGATCTTAAAAGTCATTTTTTCTCCTTGCGATAGTTAAAAAGGTCTTCTACAATTCAAATTAGCATATGAAATGGTTACTGGTTTTACTTCTTTTTTTGTCTCTTCCTCAACAAATTTTCGCCCAAAATCTTCAAACTCCCGAAAAAGTACAAGAATACGTAAATGACTCCATTAGAAAAACAGCTCTTGCAGGCGAGCATATAGAAAAATTCAATACCGATATTGATGTTCTTAAAGATGGAAAAATCGAGGTAAAAGAAACGATTGTTTACGACTTCTCAGAGCTTTTAAGACATGGGATTTTTAGGAATATCCCATTTACAAAACTTAATAAAGACAACAAGCGGGTTGATTTAGCATTCAAAAATTTTAGTGTAACTGACGAGAATGGAGATAAATATAAATTTGATAAGTCAGTTGAAAATGAACAAATTATTCTTAAAATTGGCGACCCCAACAAAACTATTACAGGTATTCATACGTACGTAATTTCTTATACCGTTGAGGGGGCTATTGGGTATTTCGATAGTCAAGATGAGATCTATTGGAATGCAACAGGGACTGAGTGGGATGTACCAATTGCAACAGCTACTGCCTCAATTACCCTACCCGAAAAAATTGAAAATGCACCAAGTAGATGCATAACAGGAAGTTATGGATCAACTGAAACAAACTGCAAAACGTATCAGGAAGACAACACTGTTTATTTTACCTCTGACGATCTTCTAGACTCCCATGAGGGACTTACGGTACTTGTGGGTTTTCCCAAAAACACTGTTGCCTATCTTCCACCCACTGAATACGTGCCGTTTTTTGAAAGATGGTATGGAAAAATTGTGCTTGTTGGAATTGGCATTGGGGCATTTCTTTGGTATATTTTCTTGCCGGTTTATTTGATAATCCATTATTTTCTCAGAGGACGTGATCCATATGTAGGAAAGGCAGTAAGTGCATGGTACGACCCTCCCAAAACATCTTCAAAGCGTTTTTTAACACCAGCAGAAACCGGAGCTCTTCTGGACGAAACAGTAAATAGACGTGATGTTTTTGCAGCAATTATTGACCTTGCTAGACGAGGTTATATAAAAATTGAGGAAAGAGATAAGAAAGATTTTTTCATTATAAAAAAGTCGTCCAAAGACAAACAAAAACTCCAACCGTTTGAAGAAAAATTACTTGAGGGATTATTCTCAGAAGGAAATGAAGCAAGACTTAAAGACACCAAGCTTTACACTACAATTGGAGAAGTTGAAAATATGCTTTACAAAAATTTGGTTACTGAAGGATTTTTCCCTAAAAATCCTAAAACCATAAGAACTTTATACATTGTTCTTGGATTCTTTGGTATTTTTACTTTAAATTTCGTGCTTGCTTTTGTTGCATTTTTCTTCGGAAGAATTATGCCAAGAAAAACATTATTCGGGGCTGAACAAGCTCAGGTTGCAAAGGGAGTTAAGAATTTTTTAACTTCCCAAGAAAAACAGCTTGAATTTCAGGCAGACAAACAAATGTTTTTTGAAAAACTTCTTCCATTTGCCGTAGCCTTTGGAGTTGAGAAGATTTGGGCAAAACGTTTTGAAGAGTTTGACCTTAAAGAACCATCTTGGTACCACAGCTCCACAGGCACACATTTTAACGCAATGTACCTTGCGTCCAGCCTAAACGACTCATACAAAAGTTTTTCTGTTTCCTCAACACCACCCTCTTCTTCATCTTCATCAGGTTTTGGTGGAGGAGGATTTTCGGGCGGTGGCGGAGGAGGCGGTGGCGGAGGAAGTTGGTAAAATATGAAACTAATACATTTATCAGATGTTCCTGTAACAAAGGCGCATGACAACTTAGACAGGCAAAGATTTGTGGCTCCAGGAGAATTAAAGTCTGATGTTCAGACCGTAAACTATGTGGAACTTAAGCCCGGGGAGTCTTATACTCCACACAGACATTTCGACTGCGAGGAATGCTTTTTCATGATAGAGGGTGAGGCAATTGCGGTTATTGAAGGACAAGAAACATTAATTTCAAAAGGAGATTTTCTTGTAGTTGAAGTTAATGAAGAGCACACTTTCATCAATAAAAGCGACAAGGTGTTTATTTACTTCCAATTCAGAGTATTGGTAAAAGATCATTAAGAACCAAAATTGTTTGAAGATATTTGGCAACCTCTTCTTCTTTTTCTTTCGCGTGATGAGGAAGAGCACTTATTGAATGAATGGCGTTTGTGTAGAACACGGTCTTAGCTCTATTACCCAAAAACTCGACATAATCCTTTGTAATTTTCTCCCTTATCTTTTCTCCATCAAGATCAAAATCAAACCTGTTTTCATCCTGACGAACTAAATATTTGCCCTTGCGCAAAAAATTGTGCCCGCTCATGGTTGAATAAAGAATTTTAGAATAATCATATTCAAGCGGCAAAAATAGTGCCCCGTTGGGGTCAAGAAACATAAAAGAAGCCCCCTTCTTAATCAAAATATTTCCAAAATGCATGTCCCCATGGATTATTCCCAACTCCTTATTCTCTATTTCACGAAGTAAGGGATGATTAATCAATCTCTCTATAAAAAAAGGCAAATTCTTATATGATTTACCGTTAATAATTACCTCATCCCATGAGAGCATCTCTTTTAAATAATCGAACTCAAACATTTCATTAAATCTTTTCTGAAGACGCTCAGCAAAAACTTGTCTTACTATTGATGAATCTTTCTTTCTGGGAAGAGCATGGAACATGTTTTCAACGGCTGTCATAGCGTCAGTTGCCAATTTTGAAAGCTCTTGGGAAGTCATGGTTCCATCGACAAGAGCGTCGCCGGCCGATACATAGTCCTCAAGATACTCAAGAAAGTAAAAAGCCACACCCTCATCCTGATATCCACCATAAAACTTAGGAAGGTTTGCAGTTGGAATATTATGCTCTGAAATATATGAATACCATGCAATTTCTTTTTGAGTGGTTGTGGGATGACTGTTTCTCTCGAGTTTTACAACAAACTTATTTTTCCCCTCCCCAAATACAATAATGTGACATGGAGTATTGAGTTGAAAAATGTGCTTTTCAAATTTATCCCCGAGCTCACGTTTTAAGTTCTCAACCAGCTCATTTGCATTACTTAATTTATTAGCAAGAATAAAGCTATGAACATGAGAAATAATTTCAAATTTATAATCCATATCTACTTTTTTCAATGAAAACCGAAGGTTTCAAGGTCTCCTTATTTTTTCACAGAAAAAGCAAGGTCTCCTTATTTTTTCTGCAGTTTGAATATTTCCTCAACTTCTTTTAAAGTCGTTGCATCAGTGCTTTTTTTGTCGTCCCTGAAGCGTTCCAAACGGGGAAAGCGCAATGCATATCCAGGAACGTCTACATCAAACGCAGAGCCACTTTTTGAGGCCTTCATCACTCTTCCTGCAGTGTGTACTGGGGAACGTGTCAATTCGTCAGCTCTTATCTCAACTACTATCTCAGGCTTTACCCAAACATCAGGCTCAAGCCATTTCTCAACTTCATAAAGTGCGGGTTTTTCTTTTGACTTTAATTTTTCTCCACGTATAGCCAATTCCTTCCACTCCTCATCAGTTAACCCTGTACCAACTTTTGCGATAGTCATAAATTTATCCTGAGACTCATCGTAAATCCCAATTAAAAATGCTCCTATACCAAAAGCTGTTCTTTTTCCGCGACCATAATAGTAACCCATAACAACACAGTCAATTGTGTCATTAAGCTTTGATTGATAAGACCTTTTTAGCTTTATCCAATTCCATCCTCTAGCACCAGCCTGATACTTTCCATCCAGTTTTTTTGCCAGAATTCCTTCAAGTCCGCGTGAAATACAATCATCAAAAAAGTTTTCAATTTCTTTACCATCTCCAATAACTTTCTCCTCTGAAAGATATACGGTTTTCCCCTCCTTAATTAATTTACCAAGCGCTTTATGACGTTCAACATAGGGTTCATGAATAAAATTTTCTCCATCTAAATATAAAAGATCAAAGGCCATATACTTTAAGGGGATTTTTGCAGCCATTTCCTCTATGTCATATTTTCTCTTTCTTTGTGCAGTTAGCTGAAAAGGTAAATATTCATCAGTCGTTGGGTTATAAGCAATTGCTTCCCCTTCCATCACAACACCCTTTGTTTTTATTTGTTCACGAATTCCTTTCTCGATATCCGGATACATAAAGGTTACTTCTTCCAAATTTCTCGTGAATATCTTTACTTCTTTTCCATCATAATGAACTTGAAGTCTAAATCCATCATACTTTGGCTCAACTGCACATTCACCGATCTTATCAACTATCTCCTGTCCAGAGGAGAGCCTTTCGGCTCGTGCCATAAGTATTGGAGTTCCAACAGCAGGCTTTGTACTGTTAAGACCCTCTACCCCTTTCTCTTTTAAGAGTTTTCCAATGTATCCAAGGTCTGGTCTTATGTTATATGCTCTCTCAATTATAGGACGAAGAGTTTTGTTTCCAACTAGCATCCATGATAAAGAATCCAGAACTGTCATATCAGAAAATCCAAGCCTTAAACGGGCCACAGGAATGCGGGAAATATATCTACTAGATAAAGAGTCAGCAGATTTTAAAAGTCGAGACACTGTATCAATTTTTTTATCAACAGAACCTGCTCCTCCTAATTCCACAACCTTTTCAAGCTCGCCAAAAACATCAGAAACTGTTGCTTCATTGCCCACACCTTTCTTTCTCTCGGCAAGTTTCTCCGCAAGCTCTCCTAGGTCTCCAATTCTTTTAAATTCGGCAATTATCTCCTTATCATCCTCTTCGTAAGCTAGTGCAATTGCTTTTAACATCATCTTATCGGCCATACCAAATTCTTTCGCAACATACAAAGGGGCTACTCTTCCCTGCAGAATATACATAACCTTATCCATATCATTTACTGGAACTTTTTGGAAAAGTTCAGCAAGTAGCAAAATCATGTCATTGCGCGACGCAGTCTTTTCAAGCTTTTGAAGATATTCTGATAGGTCTTTAAATTTCATAATCATGCCATCAAATACTTAACTCCCTTTGTTTTACCCTTTTTTGCAACAATTCCTTTTTTCACCAAGTCCTGCACTTCACGAAGAGCAGTATCTTCTGAAACATCGGGGAATAATGAGGGAAATGCTTTGTTTTCCAAATAACCTACCGCCTGAATGTACTCTATTATTTTAAGCTGCCTATCAGTTAGCATAACTGGTTGTCCTCCAAGCTTTTCTTTTAGCTTACTATCAATTGAGATATGCTCTATCTTTTCTTTTATTTTTGAGAGCTCGACTGCAAGACATTGTGTAAAATACTCAAGCCAATCAGTCACATTCCCGTTGTTCTCAGCAACACTTTGAAGTGCTTTGTAGTAGCCCTCTGGATTTCTATCAAAATGCTCCTCGATTGAGAAAAATTCTCGTATGTCATACCCATTTGCAAAAAGAACAAGCATTGAAAGAGCTCTTCCTACCCTTCCATTCCCATCCAAGAAAGGATGAACTCTAACAAATTCGTAATGAACAATACCTGCCTTAAGAACGGGATGAAGCTCCTCTTCTTTTTCTATAAACTCCACCAAGTCTTTCATTTGCCAAGGAACTTCAACATGACGCGGAGGACGGAATGAAATGTCCCCAGTTATACTATTTCTTATTACAACCTCTTTTTTACGATACTCACCTTTCACATCCTCATCAAGAAGCTTGTTCACTGTAATTTTATGTAGATCAAGAATGGTTCCTTCATCAATCTTTACGTCCTTCTTGCGCCCAATGTAGTCGATTACATCCCGATAATTTATAACCTCCTGAACATCTCTTTCTCTTGCAACTATTCTTTCCCCGTCCAAAACTTTTTGCACTTGGGTAAGGGACAATTCATTTCCTTCAATGTGTGTACCATAGTGAGTTGTTCTTAGAATCGCCTCGTCTTGAAACTTTTTTTCCCAATAAGGAAGAAGTGGCGCATGCTCTATTATTTCCTTTGCAGCCTCAATATCTCCAATGTTCTTTAGGATTTTGTTTGTTATGGAAAAATCTGGTCTATACATAATTTTAAACTCTTGATTCTATAGAATAGAAGCTAGAGAATGTTGTGTTTTGAACTTGTTTATTGTACCATACTGATAATATGTCATCATCAAACCAAAACAAACTTCACATCGAAATTGTGAGACAAATGCTAACTCTTGCAACTGCGGGTTTTGGATTAGTTGCTGCTCTTGCCTGGAATTCTCTTATTCAGACTTTTGTTGAAGACTATGTGAAAGTTTGGCTTCCACAGGGAGGAAAAATGACCTCCCTTGCTATTTATGCCCTTATTGTTACGCTACTTGCTGTATTTATAACCTACCAACTCTCTAAAGTTTTGCGCCGCCTCGAGGCAAAAGACGAGAAAAAGAATTAGATTTATTTCTTCAATAAAACTTTTCGTCATTTTGTACCGAACATATGAATCAGTAAGAGTATCTTCTCTTCCTCATTTTGGAAATCAAGCATGAAACAGTGAATGAGTGAATGGTCCTGAGCATAGCGAAGGAGAAAGATGTAAAGGCTGAGGCGAGCCGAACTGCCGAATCTTTCAATGAACGAGTGAAACTGTTGAATGCATGCATTTACAATTGAGGAGAGCTTTTGGTACTTTTGGCGGTTCAAAAGTACAAGAGGAAAATGTGTTATATTAACCTTCATAATGTCACTTGTTTCGCTAAAACTCAAACATTTTCGTAACCACAAGAATTCTTCCTTTACCTTTCCTTTAACCACCGTTATTATTGGTCCTAATACTATTGGCAAATCAAGTGTTCTTGAAGCCATTCAATTTCTTTCACACGGAAAGAGTTTTAAGGCAGAAAAGGAGATAGATGTCATAACTTCAGGACAGGATTTTGCCAGAATTGAGGCAAAAATAAAAAATGACACAGCAACCAATCTTGCAATAATTTTGGCAAAGCAAGAACAACGGTTCTCTAAAAAATACTTAGTAAACAATGTTTCCCGACGCCTAGTTGACTTTACTTCTCACTTTCGCTCCGTTCTTTTTACTCCTGAAAACCTTGATATCATCACAGGCTCACCCAACTTAAGACGAACTTACATTACGTCTATTCTTTTTCAAACTGATAAAAAATACAGAATGGCACAAAGTATATATGAGAAGGCTTTGAAGCAAAGAAATAAAATGCTTTGGCTTTTGCGTGAAGGAAAAAAATATTTTGGAGAGAAGGAGTTTGAATATTGGGACAATATTCTAATTCAAAATGGAGGAATCATAACAGAATCACGCGAAAAATTGGTTGACTATATAAATAAAGCAACAAAAGAAATTTTTGACTTTACCCTCTTTTATGACAAAAGCACCATCACGTTTGAAAGGCTACAAAAATATTATGATGCAGAACGCTCCTCAGCTACTACTCTTGTCGGTCCTCAAAGAGATGACTTTTTATTCTACTTTGCAAATTCTGAGCGCTCTATTGCAGAATTTGGCTCCAGGGGAGAACAACGTTTGGCAATTTTCCAAACTAAAATCCTTGAAACTTTTTTTATAAAGGAGACAACGGGCGAGTCTCCAACCCTACTTTTGGATGATATTTTCTCAGAACTTGATAACAATAATATTCATAGAATTCTCGATCTTTTGCCAGAACAGCAGACAATTCTAACGACAACTCACAAAGAATTCGTCCCGAAAAATATATTGGAGAAGAAAGAGGTAGAGATTATTGAGTTATAGCGGAATTAGTGAACAACAACACTTATTCTGCAAATATGAGTTCTTTCATTACAGCCGGAATTTCATCAGCCAAATCAGTTGCATTAAAGTAAATTCCAACCCTTTTTTCCAAACTCTCTCCTGCTTTTTTATTGATATAACTTGCTGCGCAAGCAGATAAAAATGCATCGTTTTTTGCATACAATGAAGCAGTTAGGCCTGCCAAAACGTCACCTGTCCCTCCCTTTGTCATCCCAGCATTTCCACCTGAAATTTTTGCAGAATTATTTGAATCGGCTACCATATCTTCAACTCCCTTAGCAAGAAGGGTAACATTATATTTTTTTGCCATTTCGCTTACAGTTTCCTCTGTTGGTTTTACACCAAATAATATTTCGAATTCTCTTACGTGAGGCGTAACAATTGCGGTTGGTGGTAGGATATGTGGATCAATAGTTTGTAGGCTCCCCCCATCAATTACCCATTTTTTATCACTGTATTTTTTAAGCAGGCTTTCTGTCAAAATTTTTGTATCATCGTCCCCCTCCTCAAAACCATTTTCTCTTGGCAATCCGGGACCTATCAAAATACAGTCCGCCTCTTTTATATAATCATCCAATCTCTCACGGGGCACAACAATTCCATTTCGAAACTCCTCCTTCATTCTGAAAACCAATTCATTGTTCTCTTTTATGCTCGAGTAAAGAACCATGTCAACTATTCTGGATGCGACAATTAGTGGCCAAATAGAGGCTGCATGGAATAATTTGGAGCCTGCAATTATGAGAACTTTGCCATTTTGACCTTTATGAGTATCTCTAGCTGGAATATAAAGTTGTTTTAAAAGTTGGGGATCGAACTCCTGCATGATGCTAGTTTACTAAAACTAAACGCTAAGTGCGAATAGCTAAATTTACTCGCCCTCAATTACGGTTCCTATGAAGTCCTTATCGTCAAGGCAATTTTTAAGATTTTCTAAATTGTGTCCATTCAAAATCACTGCAGTAAGTCCCAATTCCTGAGCGTGCCTAGCTGCAACAGGGTCAAATGGTGCATTCATTCCAGGTGTCCACTCATCCCCTACTAACCTCCTGAATTCAGTCCACGTACATTTCTTAATTATCTTAGCGTCAGGATGAACTCGTGGGTCTTTATCATATGCCGCTTCAATATTGCTCATGTTAACTATCTTTTCAATATTGTAGTCCTCGCACACCAATGTCGCACAAAAATCAGTTGACCATCCGGGTTTCCAACCAGAGCCAACAATCACGCTCTCTTCAACTTTTCTAATAATTTCATAGTGCTTTAACACGTAAGGATGAGCAATATCCATAAATATAGTACGTATCAACTGAGCATTAAGTCTTGTTGCGTGAATTCCAAGCCAATCTAAATCATCAGGAGTTAACTCATGGCCCAGTACTTCTCGCCCTGCATCTCTATATTCACGAGCTGCAGTTCCACCCCCAACAACAATAAAAAACTGCCTATTGGGATTTTCTTTGAGATTTTGACGAATAAAGGAGTTGAAGTCTTTAAGAAAAGAAACGTTAATCCCCCCCGGAACAACGAGGGAACCACCTAGAGAAAGTACAATTTTATCTTTTTTGCTACCCATACCAGATGCAAGCAATTTTATGCTTTGCAAAGAGAAATCCGGTTGTCAGCCCGAAAAAAAGCAGGTCTTCCAACCTGCCAACCTGTGCATTTTAAAGCGCTTGCGTTACTATACCAAAAAGGAGTGTATAACTCAAGACAAAACTTGACAAGATTTTGTTAATTTGGTTAAGTATTAGTCATGGCATCACGTCACTCTTCAGTTGCAAAAACTCTCTTAAACACTCCACTTCAAGTTCTTGCAACTCGACTTATGTATGTAGTTCTTCTTTTTGCTTTTTTAGTAATTGGATATCTTTTGGGAAGTCTTTATCCAATTAAGGGCGGTGCACTTTCCCAAAACACAAATCCTACAACGGGTACTCAACAAGCTGCCCCCGAAGAAGCTCCAGCTCCTGAGCCCGAAACTGTTCTTGAAAAACTAAAAAACCCTAGACTTCCAGCAAAGGGAGATAAGAATGCACCTGTAACTATAGTTGAATTTTCAGATTTTGAATGCCCATTCTGTGCTAGATTTTACTCAGAAACTCTTCCCAAAATCCAAAAAGAATACATAGACACTGGTAAAGTAAAGCTTGTCTACATGCACTACCCACTTTCATTCCACGCTAAAGCAAAGCCATTAGCAAATGCAGCAGAATGTGCAAATGATCAAGGCAAATTCTGGGAAATGCATGACAAAATTTTTGAGAACAACACATCTGGCGCTTTATCTGCCGCAACGGACGATACCTACAAACAGTGGGCAGCAGAACTTGGACTAAACACAACCAACTTTAATACGTGCTATGACAATAAGACATTTGAATCAGAAATTGACAAAGAATTCACGCTTGGTGGAGAACTTGGTGTTTCAGGAACACCTGCATTCTATATTAATGGACGCCAGCTTATAGGCGCTATGCCATTTGAGTCATTTAAAGCAATAATTGACGAAGAACTAAAGTAATCTTCTTAAATTCTTATATAATATCCTCAGTGAAATATTTATTCTTTCTTATTGTTGTTCTTAAAGATGAATTAACCAAACGCTTCTTTTACCTCAAGGCGCTATTTTTCGCTTTTTATTTTATCATACTTGCAACAGTACTACTTAATTACAAGTCCTACTGGAGTTTTATAACCGCTGACTACGACTTGCTTCCGAAATTAAATATTTTGTGGCTAATTTTTATGGGTTCTCTTTCAACCCTTGAGGCTAAGGACATCTTATTTCTAACCATTACTGCTCTTTTGTTTGGACTTAATATGGAGTTGGTCTTAAGAAAACTTAATTTTTTGCGAACTCGGGGCGGACTTCACGTAACACTTATCGGAGGACTTCTCACAATTACCGCAACAGGATGCGCATCTTGCGGGCTTTCTCTTGCCTCACTTGTAGGACTTGGTGGAGCAATTGCGCTCCTTCCATTTGGTGGAGTTGAGCTATATTTCGTCTCAATTCTTATTCTTTTTGCCTCTCTCCTTTATAACCTTCATGTTTATGTGAAGGCCTGTGATATACGATAACGCTTTTGTTATAATACGCACATTATGGCGGGTTCACCTGAATCACCAAATTTTTGGGTTGGAGAATATCTTGACTACCACGATGGAGTTGTCGAGCAAGAAAGAGAAAGCGTTTGGAATTTTGAAACTTTACAGCAAAGAGTTAGTGAAATTTATGAAGCCCATGATGAAAGATATAAATATGGAGCTCCTATGATGCTTGCCAGAATTACGGGCAATGTTCATCACCTCAAAGAAGCAATTAAAAAAGAACCTGATAATCATCTTCTCTTAGAAAAGTCTCTAACGAATGTAGTAATTTGGACTTTAACTCTTGCTAATTATGTGTACCTAGATGTGCAAGACCCTTTGACCGAAAAATTTGGAAGCGGGTGTCCTCGATGCCATCAAATACCATGTACTCTTGCGAGTGAGGGAGTATGTATAAAAAATCCTGATGCTCCTTGGGGAAATGCGGGAGGGAAAAAACCACAAACAATTGAGGATTGGCAAACCCATTTGACCCAACTATACCCTAATAATTATTGGGGGGAGCCTCAAGAAATTTTGGCAAAAACAGCCTCTAGACTTGGAGACGAGGTTGAAGAACTTATTGCAAGCAATGATTTAAGTCTTATAGATGACGACAACAGAATGTCGCATCATGATATTCCACTTGACCAACAACCTGCATGGAAAGGTGAATTTGCGGATGTACTAGCCTGGTCAATGGCAGTAGCAGAAGCTTTAAACAGGAAAACTGGAGGAAATTTTTCTCTAGAAAAATCACTGCATGAGAACTATAAAAACGGCTGTCCGTTCTGCAATAGACCTCACTGTGTATGTCCTAAGGATGCATCAATTTTCGAAGAAATTCATGAGCAGGGACCTAACTCAAACTAAATCTTTATATAACTCTCCACTTAAATACATCTCAATTGCGGCTTTGTGTCCGGGCAAAATATTATCAGGTAGCTCATCAAAATCGTACCAATCCCAACCCTCACACATTTCAGGCTCTATATTATTAGGCTCCCCTTCGTAATCAGTACAAACGAATACAAAATGGACGAAGACAGATTCTCTCTGGTCATTTCGCACCACCCCAATGAACTTGAATTTTTTAGGTACAATACCTGTTTCTTCCATCAGTTCTCTAACAACTGCATTCTCTACTGTTTCCCCTTTCTCAATTCTTCCACCAGGAACCCCCATTGTCCCGGGTTTGTATCCATTTTTTCGCCTGCCCATTAAGAGCTTACTGTTTTTAAGTAAAATAATTGCTACTCCAATTGGTCTTTCTATTTCTGACATACTTCGCAGAAAAATGTTCCTCTGCCGCCTAAATAAACTTTTGAAATTACTCCGCCGTCTTCTCTTCTACACTGTTTTCCTTTTCTTCCATAAATTAAAAAGTGATTTTGATACTCTCCTTTTTGCCCCAAAACATCCACAAAATTAAGCTCTGATGAACCCCTATATTTTATCGCATTTTTAAGAACGTTAAGAATTGAATTAAACAGGACTTTAATTTCGCTTTTCGTCAAGCTCTTAGCTTTGCGTCTAGGATCAATTTTTGCATCAAAGCACGCATCATTTGCATAAATATTTCCAATTCCTCCTATTTTTTTCTGCTCCATTAAAAGAACTTTTATAGGCAAATTTGAACTCAAAACTATTTCCTCTAACGTCTTTTCGGAAAGTTTTGGAGTATCGGAACCCGGAGAGGGAATAGGTTCTGGACCTAGAGTTTTGAAGAAAGGCAAATTTTTAACATCAGAAGTCGGTAAAATTTTCATCCATGCAAAACGCCTTACTTCCTGAAAATATAAATGTGAGTTATCGGAAAAAACAATATCAATTCTCGTAAATTTATTTGGAACTTTTGAGGGGGTTGGCTTCATCACCTCTAGATCTTGAGTCTTATTGTCTCTAAAAATAAGCTGCCCAGTAAGCTTTATATGAACTGCAATTGAAAAATTATTGTCAAGTTCTATTACTATTCCTTTAGCATATCTTCTAACTTCTTTTACCTTTGCGCCAATTATATTTTTCGTGTCCCCTGTTAAAAGTTTAGGGTCTAAGACATTAAAATCTGATATCTTTTTTCCAATAATGTATTTCTGCAAACCGAGTTTTAGAGTCTCCACCTCAGGAAGTTCCGGCATGTTTGTATTATATCTCATGAGGAATATAATTATGATATGAATGAAGGTGAACCCATTCCAGGTGAAGGTCCAGAAATAACTGGAAATTCTGAATCTACTCCACCAGTATCCAAAGAAGAACTAAGAAGACTAACATTAGAACTATCAGTATTAGTTCAATCCCATTATCCTGAGTATTCTCAACAATTAGATCATTTCTCTAGAACAGGAAAAATTGCTTTATATCGAGAAGCAGTCGAACCAGAATCTGGACATCCTGCTATTAATCTCGTTGCTACACGACAGAAAATTGGATATGTTTTAGGTCATGTAACCCAGCCAGACAATCGCGGGAGAAGAAAATTTAACTATAAAAACTTGCCAAGACTAATTCCCAGACAAACACAAAACGGTGAAATTGCTATGGACCATCCACCTACGGATTGGTACTTTGATGAGGGAGACGAGCTGAAGAAAGCACAATCAACGGAAGAAATGCTTGAAACTCTTACGATATTACGGGAAAACAACATCTTCTAGATTTTCTCTACTATTTCTTTCATTTTCTTGTCAAATTCCTTTTCCGAGAATTTTTCAGCTCTTTGCACACAATCATCAGACATCTTCTTGCCTTGAGCCTGTCGAAGGGTTTCAAACTTTTTTATTGCCTTATTTAATGCCTCGGGTGTATTTTCATCAAAAAATATACCGGTTTTGCCATCAATTACAGTTTCCTTTACTCCACCACTTCTATAGGCAATAACAGGAGTTCCAACACCCATTGCCTCAACTGGTGTAATTCCAAAATCTTCGTCATATGAAGCAAAAACAAGTGCCTTTGCCTGACTCATCAACTCAAATTTCTCCTCTTCACTTACCTCACCTAAAAGCTCAATATTCTTATGTTTTGAAGCTTTTTTCTCAACATATTCATCATATCCAGCAAAACCTCGTCCAAATATTTTAAGAGGCCTTCCATTCTTTGAAAAAGCCTCAATAATAACATCTATACCCTTAGATCTAGCAAGCCTTCCCCCAAAAAGATAAAAGTCTTTCTTCTCACCACTTATAACATCTGGCACCTTAACGGGTGGGTATACTACAAGAGCATCCCTTCGATAAAATTTGCGTATCCTTTCTCTTACTTCTTCAGAGTTAGCAACAAATATATCAACATTTTTTGAGGCATTGTAGTCAACCATTCTAAGTACATGAAAAGATGCATGAGCAATTGCTGCAACTACCTTATTCTTCTTCCATTCTCGAGCAGTTGCATAACCATAGAGGTATCGAGGAGGTGTATGCGTATAGCAAATTAGCTTTCCTTTCTTGTGCTTTACTAAATTTGGGAAATACGCACCTGTTTGAGAAACAATTACAACATCAAAAGAGCGCAAATCCAAACTCTTAAAGGCAAAAGGAGACAAAATCCTTAATGGAGAAATAAGTTTGTGCCTAAATGGAATAGAATTAAGCCATGTGGTTTTAATCGTGTGATTTGAAAAACGCTCTTTGTGTGGTCCTAGATATTCAGGAGCATAAAGTGAGGTAAAAACAGTGGCATTTGGGAAGATTTTTAATAGCTCCTCCAACACAAGTTCTGCTCCACCTTGCTCTTTTATGTAGTCGTGCACTATCGCAATCTTCATATAATTTCTAATTATTCTAATTTACCTAATTAATCTAATCAATTACCAAATACCAATCACTTTACTTTCTGATATATCTTGTTAAAAATCAAATTTAGCAGTTCTGTCTTCTAAATCATACTGAGAATTAACATTGTTCATTCTTTAGGTTAATTAGAAATTAGGTCAATTAGTCTAATTTATAATAGTTTCATCTGCCCTTTCCCGTCTTTTTTAAACTTCCCATCTTTCCCAAAAACCTCATCCACCCTTTTGGGCAATGTGTGAAATTCATTTTTCTCAAGGGAATGTTTGAATTCTGAAATATCTATATTTGATATATCTGAGTCTGACAACTCAAATACAAAAGGCACATCATCAAGTATTTTTGCAAGCTGAAGAGATACCATGCAACTATCATGTCCGTCTATAAGCTTTTGGGCTAAATTCTTATTTTTAGCCGCAATTTTATCTAAATTTTTATATATGTTATTTATTGTTTCATATTCATTTATCAAATTGGCTGCGGTTTTGGGTCCAATTCCAGGCACTCCTGGGTAATTATCAGACGCATCCCCCATAAGGGCCTTAAGGTCTACTATCTGGACAGGATTAATACCGTATTTTTCCCGCACTTTTACCGTATCCATTATGCTAACTTCAGAAATTCCCTTTATGGGCATTAAAACCTTTGTGTCTTTATCCACCAACTGCAACATGTCGCGGTCCCCAGTTACGATATAGGTAAAAATTCCATTTTTATTTGCAATTTTTGAAAGAGTTCCTATCACATCATCCGCTTCGTATCCGTCAACAGCGTAAGTCGGAATATGTGCGTCAAGAAGAATTTGAATAATTCGCTTGTATTGATCGGATAATTCACTTTCCATTTTGGGACGCTGGGCTTGATAACCAACATATAACTGCTGACGAAATGTGGGTTTGGGTCTGTCAAAGGCTATTGCAACCCGAGTTGGCTCTAACTGATGCATAACCTTAAGTAACATTGAGAAAAAACCATAAACTGCCCCTGTAGGGACTCCTTTTGAGGTCTTGAAGAATGGCATGGCGTGATATGCACGATGAACTATAGCGCTACCATCAACGAGGAGGAATATATCCTTAGAAATGTCATCTTTCATGAATTGTATTGTATCAGAAAAAGCATTGAGGGGGCCCCGTTTCGGGGCCCCCTCAAGTTACCTGAGCATAGCTCAAGAACCGCACAGCATAATGCACGACCTTGATACCCGCGGGGATGCGGATAGAACTTGCTCAGAGGCTGAAAATCAGGACGGGTCCGTGGCCAGGATGGTATCGAACCGCTTCCGCAGGTCGAACTTCGGCCGGAAGCCGACGATCTGCGCGGCGAGCGTGCCCTGCTTGAAAACCAGGAGCATCGGGATCGACCGGATCCCAAACCGACTTACGATCCCCGGGTTATCGTCCGTGTTGATCCTGAGGAACTTCATCCGTCCCTCGTACTCCACTGCGAGGTCCTCAAGGATCGGACTCAAGTTGCGATACGGACCGCACCAGGGAGCCCAGAACACCACCGAGACCGGGATTTCACTCCGGATGACGTCTGCGTCGAACATTGTATCATTTGTGTCCGGCTGATTTGCCATGCTGCGCTTTCCTTCCTGAAAAGCTCTCCCCTGTACGGGAAGAACTACGAATTGATGAGCTACTCAGACACCGTCAGCTTGTATCCGAGCTGTATATCAACTGGTGTGCCCCCTGCTTTCCAAGAAGCCATCGGCGAAACAGTCGCCGGCTGTCCGTTGACGGTGAAACTGATCGCCTCACCATGCTCTGGTTTACAAGGCGAGTCAGCAGGTATCTGCATAACCCACTCACCTGAGGCGTTAGCCTCCGAAGTCGCACACAATTTTCCGCCAATTAAGGCGTCCACTGTCTGGCCTAACGAAAGACCCTTGCCATATAGCACCATAGGAAGCACCTGATTTTCAATCGAACCCGCCGTGTCGAGCACGAGCGATAGCACCAGGGCGATAGCGGCAGCGACGAGGCCAAACCTCGTCATCGCTTTACTAAGGATCATCTAGATCTCCTCTCAGCCGCAAAGTCCTTCTTCCTTTGACTACGGCATCTTGAAGAACAAGAAATTATTCTCCCAAAAGCCGCAACCAAAAAAAATTTTAATTTTCAACCAATTTTTTAATGTACTAAAAAAAGGCCTTTAAAAAAGTGTATACAATTAGCACAAAGGGCCAAATTTTCTTATGGAAATTTTACTACGGGGTTATCTTGCTTGCAATATAGGTTGATTTTTTAAGTCTGTGGGACCCCCGCTGGCTGCGGGGGTCCCACTAATGGGTTCCGCGATGGAACCCAAGGCAAACTAAGCTATATTCGAGAGCACGTCCTTGCGGCGGGGACGGACGGTCTCAAACTAGCTCAGTTAATGGCTGAATCTCTAGTCCGCACGTTGGAATCGAAATTCCACCGTCGAGACCCCGACTGGAGTTTGTACTCCAAACGTCGGGAGTGGGGCGAGCAACGCCCGGAGCACTCCCTCCAGCCGAGGTCCCGCCCACCACGTGGGTGGGGCGGGTGGCGACCCCTATGTCGCCCGGCGAGAAGTCAGGCGACGCTTACGCCTGCCAAGAGCTTGCGTATCACGCAGGCCTTCCTTTCCTATAGCCAAACGCGTGTTGATCCGGGTCCTGCCCGGAGGCGCTCGGGCAGGACCAGTGGTCCCATCAGAGCGTCTTGCGTTGTTGGGAGGCCCGCCCGAAGGCGGGCCCCCCACTTCCACGTCGGTGATCCCGACGCGCTACGGACTAGTCCTCGCGGCGTCCGTAGAGTTGTCGACCCGCGACCGCAGCGCCAGCCACAGCCGCAAAGCCGAGAAGCAGCCAGAGGCCACCGTTGCCACCATCCGAACCGAGGAGACCAGCGTTACCGGACTTCGGCTCATTGGTGTTTCCAGCCCGGATCGCGACCGAGCTGTTGGCCTCAAAACCGTCGGACGCGCTGAACGTCGTCGGGTCCAGGTTGGACGAGGAGGGACTACTGACCGAGCTGATGCTCGACCTCTGCCTCTCCATATATGCCGCCGGGTTGTACCCAGCCGCTTTGCTCGTCGTCCAGTTGAGGTTCGTTGCCACGATCACGCCGGCCGGGGTGCCGAGGATCGTGTTGTTCGCGACGATCGCCGAGGGATGAAGCACACCCACGACGAAAGCCGAAGCGGGGCAGATCATGACGCACTTGCCGCTGGTTCGGGGATTGGCCATCGCGAACCCGTAGTGGGGCCCGAAGTAGCTGGAGCCACCGATCCAGAAAACGACCTCCACGTCGGTCCCGTTGACCATGCGAAGCTGGTCGAGCCGGGGTGCGGGACTGGCCCTCAGGCCGGTACCCATGTTGAAGTGGACCGGATTCACCGTGCCGGCATCCATCACGCGCTCGTTCGTGCTCGCGAAGAACTTGACACCGAACCCATCGTCGGCCGCGTCGAAGGCCATCGGTTGGCTCTTCGGGCCGATCGCAGCAGTCGAAACGACCGAGGCGAAAGCCTGATGCTCGAGCTGCGGCGTTGTGATGCCAATGCTCGAAGCAGGACCTCCCTTCTCAGCAACCAGCCCAGTGTTGTCCGTCGTGACGTGGCCGACCGTGAGGCCCTTGCCAGTCGTCATCACCAACTGCTCCTTGGCCGAAGCCGAACCCGCGGTAGCGAGTCCGAGCGTCAGCACCAGAGCAATGGCAGCAGCCATGAGCCCGAGACGGGTCATCGCCTTTGACAGGATCACTCCTGCCTCCTCTCTGAAAGAGAACATCACAGCGAAGCGTGTGCTAATCTATAAGCATCTCCTTTCTACGCACCTCAGCGCTGGACCGACAAGTGCCGATCTACTCAGCGCGACGGGGCGGGCTTTCCCACGGAGGACTCCGTGAGTGAACCATCTCCGATCCTTTCTGTTAGGCTCTTTCGAACCTCTGATTGATTGCCCTCCTCTGCCAGGGCCTCCTTGTACTGCTCGAGCGTAGCTCCAAGGAGTCTTTGCAAGAGTTAAGCACTAATTTAGTGGCCATGGCCCTACAGACTGCAAAACGTTGTACGTGTTCGAGCGACCCGAAGGTCCACGACGCACAACGTTTCCACAAGTAGGAGGAGACGTGTGTCAATCTGTCTGACCATGGCCCTTCGAGAAACAAACTGACTTATTCCCCCAAAAGCCACGGCCAAACATAAATAACCCACGACCTTACGGTCGGGGTTTTCTTGAACATTATAAAAAAATTCTAGATTTTCAGCCAATTTTCAATGTACTTAGAACCTGGTCATATTATTCTGCATGCAATACGCAGTAATTACGCCAAGTTAACTATGATTTGGATTATATTCTCACACTATATTATTTGCAATAATATTTAGTTTTTAAAAATTGAGGGAGACTGACTATTCTTAAGATGGTTTTCGGCCGTACCGTTCTTTTGAAAGTCGAATAACTGCTTCTCTATTGTCATTTTTTAAATTTGGTAATGGAAGGGTTTTAGCGGGAAATGGCATTGAACTCATTCCATCAATTGAAAGTTTTAGAACTATCTCGTGTTTTCCTAATGACACAAGGTCGTTTTGAGTATAAATTCCTGCATATTCCTGCTGCAATAACGCAGCATCCCCTGCCCCTGTTACAAATGAAATCAAAGTTCCTGCATTTCCAAAAATGGATTTTTGGATGGTTACATCGAGCTGGTCTATGTATTGGTTAGCAAGAGTTATCGCAAGCCTATACTTTCTAGCCTCCGATAAAATCTTTATGAATGAGCTTGTTGCAAAATTCTGAAACTCATCGACATATAAGAAAAAGTCGCGTCTATCCTCTTCCTTCATAAAGGCTCTGTTCATAGCAGCAAGCTGGATTTGAGTAATAATCATAGCTCCAAGAAGTGAGGCATTGTCCTCACCAAGTTTTCCTTGAGAAAGATTTAATAACAAAATTTTTCCTCCATTCATTATTTCCTCCAAATCAATTGTCGACTTAGGGCTCCCGATAATATTTCGTATCATCTTGGAACTAACAAATTGCCCTACTTTATTCTGAATTGGAGAAATAGCTTCAACTCTGAGTTTATCCGTCATTTTGTCAAATTCATTCTCCCAGAAATTACGTATCACAGGATCTGTAATTTGAGGAACCACTTTATTTCTGTATTCTTTCTCAGACAAAATACGTAAAGCATCAATTAATGTCGCATTTGGAATTTCAAGAAGAGAGAAAATTGTATTACGCAAAATATACTCCAAACGTGGTCCCCAACTGTCTGCATAAATTTTACTAAAAATTGAAACAATTCCCGAGGCAATTAAATCCTTATGCTGCTTATTTTTAATTTCCAAAACATTCAAAGAAAAAGGCCTTTCGGTATCAAAAGGCTCAAGATACACCACGTCATTTAGCCGTCTTTTTGGAATATAATCTAAAACTGTTTCACAAAGGTCCCCATGAGGGTCAATTATCCCGATTCCCCTGCCTTTTCTTATGTCATCAATTGCCATATTTGCAATTAAGGTAGATTTTCCAGCACCTGTTTTTCCCATAATATATACATGCTTTCGTCTGTCCTCGTCTTTTATTCCAAAAATAGTACTTTGATTTTTAAATTCTGTTGCAGCAAAGAAATTAATATTTTTCTTCTCTTCCTCACTTACATTTATAGCGGTTGGGATATTCTCGGGTGGCTCTCCAGCAAGGGTTTTACCCCAAGAAATATTCTTAATTCCAGATAAGGCCTTGCCTGTCGGATGCCATAGGGTCGCAAGCTCTTGGGCATTTAAAATTTGACTGCGTCTCTCAAGAAGTCTTACTTTACGCTCCAACGTTCTTTTATAAAGTCCATTTTTATTCACAATTGGCCGTTTTAACTTAAAACTATTTCCCTCACCTGAGGCAAAACTTCCAAATGTCCCTGCAACATTTTGCAAAAGCGTTACGGGACTATGTGTGTCTGATGAGGTAATAATCCTAATAACTGCCTTCCCTCCTTGAAACTGTGTTTTTTGTGTTACAACTGATGCGGAAACGGAAGCTTCCTGTGCTTTTGTTCCATCAGAATTTAATTTTGGTTGGGTTGCAGAAATTGCATTTGATTGCCAGGGAAATGAAGCTGGCGACACCAAAATCTGAATGCCAATATTTACGTCTTGATCCTGCTTTGCAAGAAATCCAATAAGAGAAGACAGTGCATCAACTTCTGAAAAATCTTTATATGTTTTTATGGG
Organism: uncultured Gammaproteobacteria bacterium; assembly: GCA_964425075.1. Taxonomy (GTDB): domain Bacteria; phylum Patescibacteriota; class Microgenomatia; order Levybacterales; family GWA1-39-11; genus JAUSNA01. The sequence goes on from CAYRKM010000001.1 coordinate 234,275, forward strand.
GTAATAATAATATGAAGAAAGCACTAACTCACCTATTTCTTTGTGTTTTGATTTTGCAAAAACTTCCATGGGGTCAGTGGTTTCAAGCACTGCTGAGCGTGGATAAGACGAGGCCATAAGACTTGTCACAAATGCTTCGTGTTCCTTTGGAACTGTTATGTAAAAGTAAACGGTTTGGGAAAGCATGTAAATTTCAAACGAAACCACCCTTGGCTTTTTCAACATTCTTTTAAACAAACCAAAATAATTGGGTAGGAGAGCTGAAAAAATCTGAGTTGCAGCCTCAGCTGTGGTCTCATCATCTTTTGGCGTTTTGATGTGTAGATAGACAAGATCCTTCATGTGATTTTAATTATACCCTAAAACTAAATTGATACATCGCTAAATTCTTGAATAATAAATTAATTCTTTTACCCTAAAGTGCAAATGTGGATTATGAAACTTTTTTCGTAGAAATTTTCTTAGTTCCCTTCATTATTGTTTCAAACTCTTCTCCTTCAAGTGTTTCTTTTTTAAGTAGAGTTTTTGCAACTTCATCAAGTTTTTTCCTATTTTGCTTTAATGCAACAGTTGCCCTCTTATGTCCTTCTTCTATAATTCTTCGTATCTCTCTGTCGATTGCGTTTTGCATATCATCTGATAAAGGTGTTGCCTCTTGATACATTCGCTGTGTCTCCTGATTTAGATTGATAGGACCCAGATTGCTCATTCCGTATTGAGCAACCATAGTTCTTGCAAGATCTGTAGCCTTTTCAATATCATCAGACGCTCCAGTTGTGACATCAGTGAATATCAATTCTTCTGCTACTCTTCCGCCCAGCATTGTTGCAATTTGCTCAAGAAGCCTCGTCTTTGTTTCATGAACTCTATCAAATCTTGGAGGTATTAAAGTATGACCCAAAGATAATCCCCGACCAACTATTGAAATCCTATGAACTGGGTCAGCATTTGGCATGGCGTATGAGACAATTGCATGACCTGATTCGTGATAAGCAGTAATTGTTTTGTCTTCCTCACTTTGAAGTCTTTTCTTTTCAGGACCAAGCTTGACTTTCGTTGCAGCTTCCTCTATCTCAACCATGTCGATGCTTTTTTTATTTCCTCGTGCTGCCAAAATTGCAGCCTCATTTAACATGTTTTCAAGGTCTGCTCCCGTAAAACCAACAGTTCTCCTAGCAACTCCTTCCCACTTTACATCCTTCCCAAATGGTTTTCCTTTTGCGTGAATCTGTAAAATTTCACGCCTACCTTCGATATCTGGGTATGAAACCACGACTCTTCTATCAAATCTTCCGGGGCGCACTAAGGCAGGGTCTAAAATATCTGGCCTATTTGTTGCAGCAATCACAACTAACTGCTCTGTTGGAGTAAATCCATCCATTTCAACCAAAATCTGATTTAGGGTTTGTTCTCTTTCATCATGTCCTCCCATCATTCCGCCTCCACGTTGGCGTCCAATGGCATCTATCTCATCTATAAAAATTATTGCAGGTTGAGCCTTTTTCGCATTTAGAAAAAGGTCTCTTGCTCTAGCTGCTCCAACCCCTACTAACATTTCCATAAATTCACTTCCTGCAATTGAGAAAAATGCCACCCTTGCTTCTCCCGCTACAGCTCTAGCAAGTAAGGTTTTTCCTGTTCCTGAAGGACCTACGAGAAGTACTCCTTTTGGCGCACGGGCTCCCATTTGATGATATTTCTGAGGGTTTTTCAAGAAATCTACAATCTCAGTAAGCTCTTGCTTGGCTTCATCAACCCCAGCAACATCCTTAAATGTTACTTTGGGAAAAACTTTGCTAAATGCCTTTGCTTTGTTAGATCCGAATGAAAAAATATTTTCCTGATTTCCTTTTGCTTGTCTAAAAATAAAATAGAAAAAACCAATTATTAAAAGCACTGGCAAAAAATTAACCAAAATTCCAATAACGGTATTAACTCCTGAAGAGTCCTTTATGGTTATTTTTACTTTTGAAGAATCAACTTTTGCGTTATTCAAAACCTCGTAGAAAGAAGAGTTGGCTTCCTGGCGACTTACAACTTTTTTACCATCTTTGTAGGAAACTTCAAGTTTTGATTCAGAAACAACAACCTCATTTACCTTATTTTGCTTGATATCTGATACTACCTGAGAAAGAGGAACCTGCACTTCTTTGGAAATATTTGAGAAGTCATTTATTCCAATTGTTATAAAAAGCAAAAAAAGAAGTAAAAATCCATACAAAAAAAGATCTTTCCAACCCAAACGAAATTTATTTTTTTTACCCTTTTTGTTAATTTTCATCTTATCCTGCCAAGGGGAACTTGGAGCTTCTCTTCGACCCTATTTCGGGGAAATTATAACACAGAAATGTGCTTAATGCGAGCTTATTTACCTCACTGGATGGTATCCACCTTTTGAAAATGGATGGCAACTCATTACTCGCTTAGTACCCATCATTACTCCCTTAAAAACTCCATATTTCTCGACAGCTTCTAGCATATACTCCGAACATGTAGGCGTAAATTTACAGGCATTCTGAACCCCTAATGCCCTATGTAAAATAGGCGAAACTATATTCCGATAAAACTTTATTATTTGTAAAACAAATGTTTTCATATTGTTGCTTCTTTTTTGAATTCCTCGTGTCTGGTGTTTATATCCTCCCAATCAACAACTACGTCAGTTGTTTTGGCAAAAAATGAACCACGACGACAAAATGCAATTAGCTTTAAAATATCTTCTTTTTCACCCTGAAACACTGCCTCAACTCTTCCATCAGTTAGATTTCTAACCCATCCTTTAATTCCCATTTTTCGTGCTTTTGAGCGAACATAATTTCGAAATCCTACACCCTGCACAAATCCTGAAATATATACGTGAGCCTGTTTCATAATTTAGTAGTTGGTAGCAGGCAGTAAGTAGTAAGGTATAGATAACAAATAATTCTTTATTACACTTGCTACCCTCTACTTTCTACCTTCTACTATTATTTAAGTCCCATTTTCTCTCTAACTTCAACAAGTGTTTGGGATGCTACAACTCGAGCTTTCTTGGCTCCCTCTTTAATTACTTTATTAACGTATTCTGAGTCTTGTTCAAGTTCACGTCTTTTTTCCTGGATTGGTTTAAGTTCATTAAAAATTGCTTCTGAGAGTTCGGACTTTATTTCTCCATATCTTACACCTGTTGTTTTGTATTTTGACTCAAAATCATTCCTTTTTTCTTTACCTTGAAATAACTCAACTAAATCAAACAGGGATTTTACTCCACCAACAACTTCATTTCCCTGACCGCCATCAGTTGGAATTTTTGCAATTTTTGCCTTAATTGTTTCCAAATCATCGGTTAAATTAATATATGACCCCTCAACTGACTTACTCATCTTCCCATCTCCTGTTAAAGAGGGAACGTATTCTCCTTTTGTTGCAAATCTTTTAGGTTCTGGGAAATCGGTCCCATAATCGTTATTAAACCGTCTGGCAATTTCTCGAGCTATCTCTAAATGTGGCTCCTGATCAATTCCGACCGGAACAAGTGAGGCTTTATAAACCAAAATGTCTGCTGCCATAAGTGCTGGATAATTAAGTAGGGCCAATGTTGCGTGCTCTGGATATTGTTTTACCTTCTCTTTAAATGTAGGAAGATGCTGCATTTTGGCAATTGTTATAACTGAGGAAAAATAAAATGCCAATTCCAAATGCTCATTGACCTCAGATTGAAGAAAAATCACAGATTTTTCAGGATCAAGCCCTGCAGCTAAATAATCCAAAACTACCTCGCGTCTATTTTTTCTGAGTTCTTCTATATTGTATGGAGTAGTAATCGTATGAACATCTGCCACCATGTAAAATGTCTCATACTCAGGATTCTCTTGTAGTGTCATCATGCCCTTTACAGCTCCGAGATAGTTACCTAAGTGGAGTCTCCCTGTTGCTCTAATGCCTGACAAAACTCTTCTTTTAGTCATAATTATTCTCCTTTGTTAAAAAAGTAAACTCTCCTTTTTATACGTATAGTTTAACATTTTAACTTTAAATACAAAATGGTGCTCTTTTATACGTTATTCACCTTGATGCAATTGTGACTCAGGCAATATAGTAAGCTCCACTCCCCCATCCAAATAAATCCCGTACGCATGCACTCCAATATCTCGTCGCATTGCTGCTAAGGAATGATCTGGAAGGCCTTGAATTCTCTCCCTTACCATGCGTGCATTTTCCATTAATCGAGCTCTATTATCTGCTTCATTAAATATTTCTGCCATAAATACCTCCTTTCCCACTAAAAAACCCTTGTAAATCCCTAAAAATATTTTAGAAACTTACAAGGGCCTACAAATTGGCGGTGCCACCTTGCTTTTTACTTTTCTTGACGAGCTCCGCTTTTCGCCTGCACTGAGCAAACGAAGTGACACTCGTTACGATCTTTTACAGTTTTGTCTCTGTAGGCTATTTAGACCTCAGCGTGGGATGTACCGACATAGTACCTCCCGAATTGGTTCCATCCCTCCAATTCAACGCTTTATAGTTGTTTATTATACCTAATTCTTAAGAGTTGTCAATTTCTTAACCGCTTGCTTAAACTCTTCCCCACGATGTTTGTAATTTTTGAACATATCAAAACTTGAACATGCAGGTGAAAGAAGCACAACATCTCCAATTTCTCCGACTTCAGCACACTTTTCAACTATTTCCTTCATATTTTTACAATCTTCAATAAATAAGAGTTTTTTGTTGTAAATTTTGTCCTTAATTTGCGGCCATTCCACACCAATACCAATTATTGCTTTTATATTTTTAGCCTCAGATATTACTTTTCCAAGCTCAGTAAAATTACTTTTCTTGCTTGCTCCCCCAAGAATAAGAATCTCAGGCTCGGAAAATGCCTCAATTGCAGCAATCGCGGTCTCTGGAGTTGTAGAAAATGAATCATCAAAATATTTAACACCTCTTACTGTGTCTACATATTCAATCCTGTGCTCAAGCCCTTTAAATGACTTCAAAACAGGAATGATGGAGGTCATAGTTGCACCAGCGCAAAGGGAAGCAACTATTGCTGCGCAAACATTTTCTAAATTATGCCGTCCGGGAAGGGCAATTTCTTTTGTGGAAAGAATTTCTTCTTCGTCTCCATGCATTTTTAGCACAATTTTGTCTTCCTTCACAAAACACCCTTGCTCCACATCTTGCTCTCTGCTTACTTTATAAATTTTTGCCTCAGTATGAATATCACTTTCATTACTCGCAGGATAATCCCTATTTAGAATTGCAAAATCTGAAGCAGATTGGTATTTAAGAATATTTCGTTTTGCATCAACATAATCATAAACATCTGCATGAAAATTTTGATAAGAGCCTTCGGCCTTATCTGGGGCAAGATGCTCTTGGGTAGTCATCAAAAATACTGCTACGTGAGGACTTTGAGTGAGATCTTGAAGCTGAAAACTTGATAATTCCAATACAGCTTTTGAGTCTTTTGTAAGTTTTGCAAGAAAAGACAAAGGAGGAATTCCAATATTTCCCCCTAAATATGCGTCCATACCCTCTTTTTGAAGCATTTCATATATTAAAGTTGAGGTCGTGCCCTTACCCTTTGTACCCGTAACTCCAATAATTGGACATGGACAGAGTTCAAAAAAGAGTTTTGTAGCGGATGTTACCTCAATTCCTTTTTCTTGTGCATCCTGAAGGAGTTTATGATTAGGATGAAAACCTGGAGAACGGAAAACAATGTCAAATCCTTCCAAATTTGCGATTTTACCGAATTTAAATACTATACCCCTATCTTTGCAGGAATTTATAGTTTCTATGTCAAATTTGGCGCTTTCCTGCTCGTCTAGGACTGTTATTTTTGCTGACACCGTTGATAAATAGTCAACAACGCTTTGTCCTTCTACGCCAAACCCTAAAATAGCAATTTTCTTATTTGTAAAATTTTCCATATTCATTATGAAAACAAGCTTTACTTATATTTTTGTCTTTTAATTCTTAAAATATGTGTATCTGCTCTACTCTTTCAAGTTTTTGATTCATTAATTTCTCAGCCACACTTCGAAACTTTTCAGCCTTACCTGTAGTATAGTACCTATTTTCCCCTTTTTCATTTGCAAGAGATCCATTGTTTCGTAAAATCTCTCTTGTTCTTCTGGCGATTGCGGCACCTGAATCAACTACAAATACCTTTGGTCCTACGATTTCTTGAATTTTCTCACTCAAAAATGGGTAATGAGTACAACCCAAGGCAATCGCATCTACTCCATTATTTACTAAGGGTTTCAAATTTAAATTCAAAACGCCCTCAATTTCTTTTCCTTCAATTATGCCCTTATCAACAAGCTCCTCAAGTCCGGTTCCACCAATTTTTAAAACCGTGATATTAGGCGCAAATTTTTTAATTAAGTCGTTGATATATTTGCTTTTTGCAGTTGCAGGAGTTGAGAAAACCGCAGTTTTGCCACTTTTTGTAATTTTTGCCAAAGTTTTTACCACCGGAACTGTCCCAATAATTGGGATTTGAAAGTGTTTTCTTGTCTCGTCAATCGTACAAACAGTAGCGGTGTTGCAGGCAATAATAACGGCTTTAACATCTTGCTTTATGAAAAAATCCATTATTTTACCCACTCTCCTTACAAGCTCTTCTTTTGTTTTACTACCATAAGGAGCATATACTTGGTCACCAAGATAAATAAAACTTTCGTTGGGAAGTAGTTTTTGAACTTCTAAAAGAACCGATAATCCACCGACACCGGAGTCAAAAATGCCAATTGGTCTGTCATCCATGGGGTTTTTTGTGTGTAGCTGGAGTGGGCAAATACCAATTTAGATAAATAGTCGAACCCACAATCTCAGCGTTATTTTTAAAATTTGCTGCAGTAGCTGGAGTGGGGTTCGAACCCACGACCGCCGCGTTACTTTTTAAATTTGTGCACAGTAGCTGGGGTGGGGATCGAACCCACGACCGCCGCGTTATGAATGCGGTGCTCTAACCAACCGAGCTACCCAGCCTTTCACAAATTTAAAAAGAGCACTGATGCGGTGCTTCAGCGCATTTGCCAATGCAAATGTAACCAGCCGACCCGCCTGCAACGCTTTGCTTGCAATGCGGGCAGGGCTATCCAGCCATACTATGAACGTAATTTTACCATGCAGAGTGCAAAAAACAAAATGGCGGAGGAGGCGGGATTCGAACCCGCGAGTGCTTACGCACGCATACTTTCCAAGCATGTGGAATGGACCACTATCCGACTCCTCCTTAATTTTGAAACCAGAGAGTTGGGCAAGCTCTTCTTCCTTTTGCAAACAAAAGCGTGACCGACTCCTCCAAAACAATTCGTTATTTTACCAGGGATTCTATGATTGGCAAAGCTTTTTCAAAAACTTTCTTGTCACTTTTATAAGTAATTCTTTCTAACACTTTGTCAGCAGAGATAAATTCTACATTTTCCATTTCCATATCATGTTTTGTAATATCCCCACCTACATATTCCATTACAAAATAGTAAACGGTTTTCTTAATTGTTTCCCCCTCAAATTTGTACCAATAAGTCACTTTTTCTAGGGGCTTTATAATTTTAGCCTTAACTCCCGTTTCCTCCTCCACTTCACGAATTGCAGTATCTTCTTTTTTCTCACCCTTTATGTGTTCCTTATCCCCAATAAGTCCTTTTGGAAAAACCCATCCATGGTGGTATGAATGCTGAGCCACTAAAATCTCCAAAGAATCATTATTCTTTCTATAAACCACACCACCAGCTGAAAATTCAAACTTCATATTTCGAGTTAAATTTACTTACACTGATACGCGAGCGTCGATGCGGAGATGAGAGGGTTCGAACCTCTGCGAGACTTTCGCCTCAGCGGTTTTCGAAACCGCCCCGTTTGACCGCTCCGGCACATCTCCTTTTGCTTACACTGAGCTAAGCAAACGTGCGTCCCCGAGTGGGGTCGTTCTGCCGAAGGCAGTTGACACAGTCAACAAACCAACCTTTGGATCCGACCCGTAAAATTGCGCGCCTACCCAGAATCGAACTGGGATCAGCGGCTCCGCAAGCCGCTACTCTATCCTTTAAGCTATAGGCGCCTAAGAAGCGCATACAAGCTATGCTTATAGGCGCAATGCTCTATCAATCACCACTTGCTTCGCAAGGTAAGCTACGGGGACACCATGTTGCATTATATCTTAGACTATATAAGCAATCTACTAGAATTATAGCGAATTCGCCAAAAGGCAGATGAGCTATATGAAAGCCTCCTCTTAATTAAAATCAGATGGCTTGATTATGAAGTAAGGCATATGAACATAGTGATTATATCAGTTTTGAGGTAAAAAAACTCTTTTTAGCGCTCAAGAGGAAAATTCTTTGCTAACCATTCACTACTTCTCTCCATAAAAGTCGGCCTCATTACTTCTCTAAAAGGCAGATATTCAATAAGAACTCTTCTTGCATGCTCAACATGCACATCTCCAAGTGGAATTTTTAGCTCTCCTGGTAAAAAAGCTTGAGTTCTTACAACCAACACATCCGTTCCATCTATTATTTTGAAGTAAAAATCATACAATTCTTCCCAAATATAAAAATGGTCCTCAACCTTTATTCCTTGCGTGCTTATTTTGTAATGGAAATTATGAGGTGGAGTTATTGCTAAAGACACTGCAAAAAAGTACAGTGTTCCCACCACAAACATCAAAAGATACTCTGAAAAAATAAATAAAATAACCTCAATAAGAAAAACTATCAAAAGACCTGATAGGAAAAATTCTTTGCTTTTCTTTCGAAATGGTCTACCTGGAGCACTCCAAGAAAGCAAAGTCTTTACGTCAGAATAATGAGACTTCGGTTCTTTCTCCATAACTCTACTATGGCAGATAAAAAGGGTTAAAATCAAGCCTTCGCTGCGCTCAGGCCAGGCCATTTAACATGTTCAGAGAGAAAAGTTTGTGAGGGAAAATTAAAGCTCTTGAAGAATAGTGCTTTCTCCGGTCTTGTGGTCTTTCACGTATTGAAGATAACGCTCTGTTGAAGAAAGTCTTTTGTGTCCTAATACTTTAGAAAGGAAAACAAGAGAAATTCCTCCCTTTAAGTGATGGGCAACAAAAGTGTGTCGAAGATCATTTATTTTTACGTTCTCAATTCCTGCTTTTTTAAAGTATCTTTCAACTGCATCCCTAATGTTTCTAACTAAGAATGGTCTGCCAGTTTTGGTAACAAAAACATGCTTGCTTTCAGTATTTGGGCGAATCTCCAAGTATCTTTTCAATGCTTCTTTTGCTCGTCTGTTAAGAGGTACTTCTCGTGCCTCATGACCTTCGTAGGGCTTTATGTGAATTGTTGCATCATTTATATCATCCAACTCAAGCGCTGCAAGCTCTCCAATTCTAATTCCAGTTTGAAGTAAAACTTCAATAATTGCATAAATTCTTGGGTCAACAGAAGCTGCATCTCTTAAAGCTCTATACTCCAAAAGAGAAAGGATTCGTGGGGGATTTAGCTCATACTTTGGATGCTCAACCATTAAAGATGGGTCATCTGTTACATACTCATTTACTTTTAGGTATCTGTAAAAAGTTCTTGTTGAATTGAGCTTTCTTGAAAGAGATTTCGGTGTATATCCTTCACCCTGAAGTTTTGCCAAAAAAGCCTGAATGTCACTGCCCTTAACATCGTGAATGTTTAACTTTTCGCTTGTTTCAAGAAAATTTATGAGCTGCTCTATGTCTTTTCCATAAGCAAGAACCGTCGCAGAGGCACGGTTTTTTGACTTCAAAAAATCCTGAAACTTTAAGTGCGCGTCTTTTAACTTTAAAATATTATTCATAATTTTTTTACTAAATAAGTTCAATTTTTACTCATTTAGAAATGCAATGAGCCTATAATATCAGCCTACACCACTTTTGTCAACCTGATAATCATATTTGTTACAATGGTAAAACTTACAATAATTTTATAAACTTAGTTTTTCCACTTCCATTATGGCAAAGTCGCTACTCATATCTACGGAGTTTTTCAAAAGTCACTTGAAGAAAATATTTGCCTTTATTGTAATTGTTTTTCTGCTTATTGTTATCAAGAATATGATTACTTCCATTTTCGAACTTCAAAACAACAGTCAAATAGTTAGCCGACTTAAAAACGAAGAACTGGAACAAAAGAAGAGGGAACAATTTTTAAATGAACAGCTATATTACGTTAAAAGTAATGAATTTGTAGAAAAACAAGCTCGGGAAAGACTCGGAATGGTAAAAGAAGGGGAATATATAGTCCTTGCACCACCCTCGTCCTCCGATAATAATCCAACTGAAACAAAAGAAAACACTCCGAATTGGAAAAAATGGCTAGAAATGTTTTTCTAGCTTCTCGCCCTGAGGAGACTTGCGACGAACGGGGCTTAAATTATTTTTCTAATCGCTTGACTTTTACCTCAACGTCACTATAATTCATCATAATATGCCTGGAAAAGAAGTTGATGTTGAAGCACTTATACAAGAAAATGTTGCGTTGCGTCAAGAACTTAAAGAATTAACCGGAAGAGACCTTCAGTTTAGGTTAATTAATTTGCATGAAGGATTAATTCAAGATCCTGGTTCCGATGTTAGCTCTCGAAAGATGGCAACTCTTTGCGATGGGATTGATGATGAAAGTATTATCGAAGGATTTGAGCTTACACAGCCGTTAAGAGATTTACTTCTGGAAGACAATCCCAATAGACAACTCGAAGTTTCAGTTTCATCTGGACATAGATATATTCTTACTATTAAAAATGCTTCAACTGGTAATTTCCTATACGTTCACTCGGGCATGAGACCACGCGTGATGTTGCTTGGGTCAGCCTTGCCTGATTCACAACCAAGCCAAGTATTTCGTGACGCGAGTGATTTTTGCAAAGGATTAATTAGTGAACGAAAAATTGGGGATGAATATGCGGTTGCAAAAAAACTTATAGGTGTTGCCGAAGGAATTGCCAGATTTAATGATAGATTTGGCGTTCTTGAAATGACAAATATGGTTCAACAATTTGGCTCTTTTAACCCAGACCAATCCTAGCCTTCAAAGTAAAGATCGTGTATTCCTAAACTCAAATCCAGAAAATGTGTTGCGGAGTAAGAAAATCTTGCTCCTAAAGCATGTTTACTTCAAATATTCCTTCAGCATCTGACGAAGTGTTACTTTGCCCTTGGTGGTTTTAAAGTAATTTTCCCTTCTCTTGGCATCTTTTTCGTTCCGATATGCTTCATAAAAAATCAACTCAAACGGGGCAAAATGTTTTGTTGACAATTCTTCTTTATTGTTATGTTCCGAAAAGCGTTTTTTGAGATTTGCCGTAATACCCGTATAAATAAAATCCTTACTTGTGCTTTTCAGGATATAAACATAGAAAAATTGCATAAAAAATAATTCTTGTTGGAACATACCACTCGCAAAAGCTCGGGCACATCCCGACGCTCACCGCTCAATAAAAATACCACCCACTAAGTATTCGTTGCAAGAGTGATTTATCACTCGTAGCAGTGAACCCGAACATCAGTGAGTGGTTCGCTGTTGCGGAGTAAGGAGTTGAACCTTATCTAGGAGATTATGAGCCTCCTGTGCAGCCGTACACTACCCCGCGATAGGGTTTTATTATATTCCTACTTAGCCTCATTTGCAACCACGCATGTTGTTTTTTAAGCTGATATTTAGTACAATACCTACTTATGAAGCGCGAAAATCTAAAAGCTGAAAAAAGAACCGTTTCCGGCAAAAAAGTAAAACAACTCAGAAAGAGTGGAATTCTACCTGCAAATATTTACGGTAGGAACATAGAGTCACAGGCTGTACAGCTTCCTTTAAAGGAATTTACCAATATATTCAAAATAGTTCACGAAACTGGACTTGTTGATCTTGAACTTGACGGGAAAACTCATCCAGTCCTTATTCACAATGTTCAAGTTCACCCAATGACTTACGAACCAATTCATGCGGATTTTTTCCAAGTTAATATGAAGGAAAAAGTTAAAACTTCAATTCCGATTGTTGTTGTTGGTGAGCCAAAAGCTGTAACTGACAAAATTGGTGTATTACTTCAAACTCTTTCAGAAATTGAAATTGAGGCACTACCAGCCGATCTTCCTGAAAATGTAGAAGTAAATGTAGAAAACCTTGCGCAGGTCGATGACAGCATTACCCTAGAGCAAATTAAAATTCCTGCAGAAGTTACTCTTCTTACAGATGCTACTCAAACAGTAGTTAGAATTGGTGAATTAGTTTCTCAAGAGGCTGAAGAGCTAGCAGCCGAAGAAGAAGCAGCTGCAGAAGCTGCTGCTGAAGAAGGGGCAGAAGGAACAGCTGAAGGTGAAGGCGAAAAAGCTGAGGATGAGGAAAAATCATCTGAGGGCGAAGGTGAAAAATCAGAAGAGAAAACAGAAGAAACCCCAAAAGAATAACTCAGTTAATTTAAAGACTTTCTTAGTAACCTCGCTTCCATAAATAAAGGATCTAACTTTAAAGCCCTATCAATATAAACTAAAGCCTCTTTTGAATTTCCAACATTTATTGCGCTTACAGCGGCATTATAAAGAACATCAGGAGCATTTGGATATTGCTCAGCAACTCGCGTCCAATATACCTGCTCTGCTTGGCGAGAATTATACTCATCACTCTTCAACCTATATTCACTCTGTAGAAAAAAGGCCACTACCAGAAACAACATTACTTGGGCCAAAAGTACTAGAAATAAAAATTGGGCTAAATAATGAAAGAAAATACCATTAAAAATGCTTTTTCCTTTCTTTTTCAAACCCTTCGGTAATATAGCGTTAATTTTGCGGTAATTCGCTTTAATTTTCACCAGACAAGTATACTATTTCAAAACATTTTAAGACAACTCCCCCAATTGACTAATGGCTATTTACTAATTACTATTTACTACATATGTGTGGAATATTCGGATATATTGGTTCTAAGGACGCTAGCAAAGTTGTGATAGAAGGATTAAAGCGCCTTGAGTATAGAGGATATGACTCATGGGGAATTGCTGTACTTGAAAATGGAACTTTACGTATCTCAAAAAAAGTAGGACCGATAAGCGATGTTACTGACTTTGAAATTCCACTATCTCACATAAGCATTGGACATACTCGATGGGCAACACATGGTGGGGTTTCGGAGCTTAATGCTCACCCACATTTTTCTTCCGATAAATCTTTTTCACTTGCACAAAACGGTATTGTTGAGAATTACATGAAACTAAAAGATACACTCGTTAAAAAAGGTTATAAATTCAATACCCAGACAGACACAGAAGTAATTGTAAGACTGATTGAAGATAAACTTAAATCAACGTCAAACCTTAAAGAAGCAGTTAGATCAGCATTCTCTGAACTCACAGGAAGAAATACAATAATTTTACTTACAAATGAAGGAACTATTCTTGCTGCCCGAAATGGCTCACCATTAGTTATCGGTTTTAACCCAAAAACAGAGGAAATATTTTTTGGCTCAGACACTTTGTCCTTTGCACCACTTGCAACTGAGGTTGTAGTGGTTAATAACGGACAACTTGTTTTATGTAAAGATAATACAATCTCAATATTCGATCTTAAAACAAATATAAAAATCCCTGTAAAACGCGAGTTAATTGAAATAAAAAGTAGTAAAGTTGATAAGGAAGAATATGATCATTTTATGATCAAGGAAATTCATGATAGCGGGTATGTAGTTAGACAGATAATAGACCAAGATAAAAATCCTTATCTAGAATTTGGAAAGGTTCTTAATAAAGCTCGGCATGTCTATACGATTGGATCTGGTACTGCAGGAATTGCCGCAGCGCAAACAGCCTACTATTTGAGAAGTATTGCTAAAATTGAAGCAATTTCTTTGGTCGGCGCTGATGCTTTTGAATACATAGATCTTATGACAAATGATGATATCATCATTGCCCCTTCTCAAAGCGGAGAAACTGCTGATGTGCTTGAAGTTTTAGAACTTCTTAAGAAAAAAGGGGTACAAATTGCCTCTTATGTAAATATGCAAGGGAGCATGATAACTAAAATGTCAGATTTTAAATTCATGTCTCAAGCAGGACCTGAAATTTGCGTTATTTCAACTAAAGTATTTACTAGCCAAATTGCATGGGGTTATCTAATTGCTAAATCAGCCGCTAATGATTATGAGGATGGAATAGAACAACTTTCAAATTTATCAAAGTTAGTGGATGAATTTCTGAATTCCGAAGTAAACCACAAGAAAATTAAAAAACTAGCTACAATTCTAAAAAACAAAAAAGATATATTTTTGCTTGGAAAATCACAGAACTTTCAAATTATTCGCGAAGGTATGGTAAAACTTATTGAAGCCACATACAAACACGCTCATGCTATTCCTGCAGGAGACCTCAAGCATTATGCAATAACATTAATTGAGGAAGGAGTACCTGTAATAGTTACTCTTTCTAATGATCAGGCAAGAACTGACGTAGTTAATGCTGTAAATGAAGTCAAAACACGAGGAGCTTACGCAATTGCAATAGGTCCTGATCTTGGAAAATTTGACTTTTCTATTGAGGTCCCAGATAGTGGTGAAACCAGTGCAATTCTAAATGTCATTCCTCTCCAGCTTCTGGCTTATTATATGACTCTTGAACTTGGAAATAACGTAGACAAACCCCGCAACCTCGCAAAGTCCGTGACAGTTAAGTAAGTTTCTGAACATATAATGCAATTCCAGTGTCACATAAAGGCTGAAGAATAGCAAAAAATTGATAGTTGCAATGTTAAATAATCCTGCTTGTTTGACAAATATTTTTTATAATAATAAACTCTAGCTATGGAAGCTGGAGAGAGTCCCAAACCAGAAGGTCAACACGTTGAGCAAGGAGATATCAAATTACCAGAGTCAGTAGATCAAGCTCACGCAGATGCCAGAGATCAACAACTTGGGGTTGATGTAGCGCTAAATGAAGTCCGGGAAGAAGAGGCAATTGATGAAGTAAGGGAAAAACTTGACGATGCTCTTGATGATGGAGACTCTAAAGATAAAAAGGAGCACAAAGGACGTCTCATGTCTGTTGACTATGATTATGACAGATATCAAACAGAAGCAATTACTAATAGATCGCATCCTGTTGAAACAATAGAGCTATCGGATTCACAAAGAGAGGCATTGTTAGGTTATGTTTCCCCAAAAATAGAGTGGGCTCAGGGAATCATAGATGATAATCCTGAATTAGCGCAAAAGGCACAAGGATTAAAGGAGCGAGGAAGATTACAGAGGATTAGAGATGCAGTTAAAGATGCACTTGTGGATCCTAACAGAAATGAAAGGGGTATGGTAAAAGTTCAGGATTTGCTTGAGGGATTTCAGGCAATGAGAGGAGATATCGATCAAGGTCGAGTAGATGTATTTAGAAGAGCAGTTCTTGAGGATTATTTAAAGGCTTGTCGTGATTATCAAATGTACGATAGTCCTAAGGCTGGAGAGGCAATGGCAGACGCCACAGAATTGATGGAGGGCACATTAAAAATGGAAGTCCCTTCAAATGAAAATGTACTTAAAACACTACAAAAAAGACACCCCCTGCTAAAACCTAGTGGGTTTGCTGGATTGAAAGCTGGACCATTTGAGTTGCTTCCAAGCGTAAACAATTCTCCTTCTGCCAGACGTACGCATTACAGAGAAACTGCTCATATGGAAACCTTGAGACGCAGTGGACAGACTGGTCCTACTTCAAACCAAGAAAACCCACCCCAGACGTCACAGTAAAAATAGTTCGATCCATAAAGAAAGTGTGGAAAGCAAACTAATTAACGCTCTGGTAGATTCTTCAGATACGCAAGACTCCCATATAACCCCCCAAGCTCTTCAATTTCAGCCTTTGCAACTTCAGGAATCTCAGGAAATATCTTTAGATGTCGCTTGAGAGCCTGTTTAATCTTCTCAAAATCTAATTTCTGAGGAACTGAACCTCCAAGAATTATTGTTTCAGGTGACCACATAACGCTTACGTTGTTAAGAAATACTGCCAAATTTTCAGTTACTTCCTCCCATGCTTTTTCGTCGGTAACTTCCGTTGCAATCTTTCCATACTTCTCTTTCATAGCATTTCCCGAAATAATTCTCTCAACATAATCTTGTCCTCCATCCCCATCCGCTATTAACATATTTCCTGGTTCGAAACCATAATGGGTCTCATCAATTTTTCCATTTACAATTCTGCAGCCGCCAACTCCAGTTGATAGAGTTATATAAACAACAATCCTCTTACCCTTACCAGCGCCATACACTGCCTCTCCCAAACCTACCAACTCAGCGTCATTTGCAAGGTACACATCTCCCCACATTCCTTTCATGGTTTCTAGAAGGGGTTCATTAACCCACATAGGAAAATTTGGTTGATTAAAAAGTTGGCCTCTCTTTTTGTCATAAGCTCTTACTCCCCCAACAACTGCATGGTATTTTTCGCCCTTACTAAACTCTTGAGCAACTTTATTCATATGCTCCATTCCCTCGGAAAAATTATGATTGGTAGGAAAAAGCTTTACATCATCAACTTTTTCTCCTGTGTGGGAAATCCCCATCCTCGTCATCGTCCCGCCAATGTCAAAAAGAAGAAACATATAAATTTAGTGTAGCAAAAAGGGGACAAGAGAAACAAACGCTAGGCTGTCGGCCATTTTTCAATCATTATTGAATCCTTGGAATTAGTAAGTTTTCTATAAATCTCGTCAGTTACGAATGGCATCAT
This sequence comes from uncultured Gammaproteobacteria bacterium, assembly GCA_964425075.1. Classification (GTDB taxonomy): domain Bacteria; phylum Patescibacteriota; class Microgenomatia; order Levybacterales; family GWA1-39-11; genus JAUSNA01. The sequence goes on from CAYRKM010000001.1 coordinate 250,976, forward strand.
AGGATGTAGAAGTTTTAAAATAGTTGCGTATACAAATTCCAAACAGGGTTGTGCATCTTCTCTTCTATTTTTTGTACCCTCAATATATTTATCTGCAAATTCATGCCACGTAAATTCATATAAAAGCTCTGAGATATCATTGAAGCGATATTGTAAAAATGCTGAATTGATTTTCTCAATTACACCACTTAACTTTTCTAAAATCTCTTTATCATCATTGTGATCGCTAATTTCCTTTTTAGAATCTTCCGGCTTAAAGTCTATAATAAATCTCCCCATGTTCCATAATTTATTTGTAAACCTACGGGCCGCCTCCAGTTTTGGATAGGAGAGCGCCTGGTCATTTCCAAGAGCAGTTCCATAAACCAAAGCAAACCTCACAGCATCTGCTCCGTATTCATCAACCAACTCTAAAGGATTTACAACATTTCCCTTACTCTTTGACATTTTCTTTCCAAACGGATCGTTGACAAGTCCATGCAAAACTACATTTCTAAATGGAACCTTCCCCGTTGCGTAAATTCCCATCATGGCCATTCGTGCTACCCACCACCTTAAAATATCGTATCCTGTTTCCATAACTGTTGTTGGATAAAAAGTCTCAAAATCATTTTTTGCTTCGGGTTGTGATTCAGAAGGTTTTACCCCACGATCTCCTCCAGAAGGGTTTACCCTGAGCGACTGTAAGGTCGCGAAGGGCCATTGCGACGAGGAGAACCATGTATCAAATGTGTCAGTGTCCTGAATTATGTCTTTAGAGTCGCATTTCGCGCATTTTTCGACCTGCTCTCCAGCAGTTATTTCCCAGTTCGCGCATTTTTCGCATTTAAAAGCAGGAATACGAATGCCCCAAACAACCTGTCGTGAGATATTCCAATCCCTAATATTCTCTAAAAATTGAAAATATAATTTCTCAAAAGACTTTGGGTAGATTTTTATGTCACCCTTTTTTACAGCTTCTATGGCAGGCTTTGCAAGACCTTCCATTTTTATAAACCACTGCTCTAAGGGAAGAGGTTCTATATTGTTTTTGCATTTATAACATTTACTTCGAGTTGTCTGGTACTTACTTTCTCCTCTCAAAAAGTTTTTTTCTTGCAACAATTCAATTGTTTTTACCCGCCCCTGTTTTACATAAAGGCCGTCAACAATTTTTGTGTTCTGCATTTTTCCATCAAACCCAATAACCTGCAACCCTTTAAGATTGTGTCGTTCTCCTACTGCCCAGTCGTCAAAATTATGGAGAGGCGTTACTTTAACTGCCCCTGTTCCAAAATCCATTTTTACAAATTCGTCAGCCACAACTGGAATCTCCCTATCAGTTAATGGCAATAAAACCATTTTTCCAACAAAGTCTTTGTAACGTGTGTCATCTGGATGAACCATAACTGCAGCATCTCCATACAAAGTTTCTGGTCTACTGGTAGCAACAACTATTTCTCCTCCACCCTTTACCGGATAGGCAATTTCGTACAGCACTCCCTCAGCTTCCTCGGTTACTACCTCAAGATCTGAAAAAGAAGTCCCATCATGTGTACAATAATTAACCAAACGTTCTGACCGATATAAAAGATTATCCTCATGAAGTTTTTTAAACGTTTTGTAAACAATTTTTACGATGTCCTCATCCATCGTAAATTTAAGGCGTGACCAATCAAGAGAAAACCCAAGCTTTCTAAGTTGTTTTTCCATTCCTCCCCTATTCTCGTGAACATAATCCCAAATATTTTTGAATAAAGTATCTCTGTCAAAATCAAAACGTGACTTGCCTTGTTCTGCTAATTTCTTCTCGTATACAAATTGTGTCTCAAAGCCTGCGTGGTCGGCTCCTGCTAGCCAAAGCGCCTTGTGTCCCTTCATTCTGTGGTAGCGAATAAGAATATCCTCAACAACATACATTGCATGTCCAAAATGAAGGGGTGCATTAGCGTTTGGCGGAGGAAGAATGACTGAGTATGGTTCCCCATCTGCATTAACTTCTGGTTTGAAATACCCCTTTTCTTCCCATTCTTTATAAAGGTCTCCTTCAACTTTTGTATGATCGTATGCTTTATTCATAAATATAGTTTGTGGACAAGGTTTCCTTTAGTCCGTAGGACGCAAGCTCTGCTTATCCATATTCAATGATTGTACCATGAGGCAAAGCTAAGCTCAACGAAACACATAGATTTTTGACATAGAAAGATACCTTGCACTGACTTTTCTAAAAGATTAATATGAAAAGGAATTTATATTAAATAATGAGCTGGATTGAACCCTCTAGACCACTTTGTTTGTCTCCTCTTGCAGTTTTTGACAGAAATCAAGGAGGCCACAACGGATCATCCCATGTAATCCACGAATATAAAGTAGTTGCAGACCCTGATCATAATAACAAAAAGGGTAGAAGTGGAAAAAGAGCATTTGGAGTACCAGTTGGGGACGAACTGATAGATGTAGCTTGGCTGCCAAGCGAAACATGCAGATCTCTAGTCGTCTTTTCGAATCAATCCTTTTCAAGGATAATTCGAAGAAATGGTAATTGGGAAATTGGTTTTGGGGACCCACTCGGCAACGAAATTAAGACAGCTCAATATGATGCAACTGATGGGGCCTTACTGTTAGGAGATAGTAATTGTGAAAGATTTCCAAATGCCGTAATCCCCTTATCCCTAACAGCGGACCAGTTAAGACTTCTATCGGATACTTTCAGTATGCTTGAAATGAAAAAGGCTATTGAAACTATTGGAATGACCAAAGCCCAAGAACAAAATCCCGTATCACAATCGCCTAGAGAATTCAGCACCAGTATGTATGAAGTTGTCAGCTTTCATATGGATAATTTTCAGCCAGAAATTGCTATTCAACCCAAACTTTTCTAAGATTTAGTTTACAAACATCTTTCCTGATATACTAAATTCATGAAGCATTTAAGAGGTCTTGGGCTTAAAACAATTACCCTAAATACACTCTTCCAATTTATTGTAAGAATTTTTACAAGTACTTCTACTCTATTAGTAACACTTATTATCGCAAGCATTTCAGGTTTTGAATTAGTGGGAAGCTTTACTAAAGTTGTAAGTTTTGTCTCAATTTTCTACCTGTTGGTTGATTTTGGAATGAATCCAATGTTTCTAAAAAAACATTTTAAAACAGCCGAGGAAAATTTAGGAAATCTTCTTATAACTAGACTTTCTCTAGCAATCCTATGTATCCCAGCTGTTATTCTTTTTTCATATCTTCTGCCAGGCGGCGTTTTTTCTGGGTACTCTCCTCTTGAGAAATATGGAATAATATTATTTTCCTTTACCCTTATTCCATTTGCACTTCAAACCTCACTTCAAGCAATTCTGCAGAAGAGGCTAACTTACAAACTACAACTCCTCCCAAGTTTTGTCTCTTCAATTGTTCTAGTTGCTTTAATTTACTCTGCCAGCAAGCAGGGTAACTTTGGACTTTTGTTATTCTCTTATTTTGTCGCAAATACTCTTCAGGTTTTACTGCTTTATTTAATTATGAAGCACCACCTCAACCTCTCCCCCAAATTTAATAACATTAGAGAATTTTCAAGAAAACTTTTAATATCTTCCTTTCCTCTTGGAATTATGCTTTTGTTTAATCTGCTGTATGCCAAAGCTGATACGCTTATCCTTGCACTTTTGCGACCTACTCAAGAAGTCGGAGTTTATGGAGTATCTTACAGATTTTTTGAGTTAGCAATTGCAGTTCCAGCCTTTTTGTCAAATAGCGCCTACCCTCTTTTGCTTGAAAAGCTTGATAAGGAAAACCTTTACTATTCACTTTTCAAAAAATATATTATTCTTTTTACTTCCCTATCATTAATTGCCGCGTTGTTTCTTTTTACATTTGCACCACTTATAACAATGCTAAAACCCGAATTTACCCTCTCAGTTGTCCCCCTGCAGATTCTTGCTCTATCTCTTCCTTTCTTTTTTCTAACAAGCATTCTTCAATGGCATTTTTTGATAAAAGAAAAATTAAAGTTTCTTGTACCACTATATGGAGGAGCACTATTGCTAAATATAATTCTTAATATTATTTTTATTCCAAGGTTTTCTTACTATGCAGCATCTATCACTACACTACTTTCAGAAGGACTAGTATTTGTTGTAATGTTGTGGTACTTTCTAAAAATTCGCAAATAGAATTACAGTTTCAAGCTACGAAAAATACATGAATGAAGAACTAAAACAAGCTTCAGAACTCATAGTTTTTGGTGACGGCGGTTCACGGGGGAATCCGGGAGAAGCAGCCTATGGTTTTGTGATTTATGACACAAAAGAAAATATTTTATATAAAGAAGGCAGAAAACTCGGAATAACCACCAATAATGTTGCTGAATATTCTGCTGTTGTTAATGCTTTAAAATGGATTATTGAAAATAATCCTAATGTTTCTCACATCCATTTTTTTCTAGACTCTCTTCTGGTTGCTTCACAGCTTTCAGGCAAATTTAAAATTAAACATCCCAACATGAAAGATCTTTTTATTACCGCAAAACAACTTGAGAATAAACTTCAGGCTGAAATTATATATACACAAGTGCCTAGACACCAAAATATACACGCAGATAAAATGGTAAATGACGCGCTTGATGGCAAAATCTAGAAATATCTAAGTTCAAAACACTCGACAAGTACACTTTGTTTCCTCTACAATGAGATAGTATGCCAACTGTCCTAACTGTCGAGGAAGAAGAAAAAGAGTTGCCAATAATTTGCATCGTTGGGGATAGCTCTACTCTACGCGATAATTTTTTAAAAGAGGCTCAAGATCAGTTTAAAATAATTCTTATTGCTTCAAAAAAACCTGAATCTGAAATTAAAAATTTATACTTTATTTCTTATTCTGATGCTACTATTCTCTCTCATCTTGAAGAATCTATTGACTATGCTCTTCTTTTTTTAGAAGACCCAAAGATAAAAGGGTCGCTTAATCCCATTTTTTCAAAGCTTGCGAATGATAATGCAAAAACAGTACTCCTTATCACGGCTTCTATGCTTAACGACTTTTATGATGTAATTCTTGATACTAAAACTCATTCACATTTTTACTTTGCTTTACTAGGCGAAATTATATCTACTAAAGAAGCTCGCAACAAAGAAAGTCTCTCTAGCTTAATTCTTTTATCTTTCCAAAAGAAGGAGGTAAAACTAACAGGAAATGATCTACTACCCGTCTATCCAATTTCCTTACATGACGCGATGCTTGCAACAAAGAAAATGCTTTTTGGAAAAACAAAAAAAGATGTAGTTTATTATTTATTTTATACTCACCCCGAAACAGTCCTTGCGGCTATTCACATACTTGCTCGTCTTGAACCTGACCTAAAAGTCACTTTTTCTGATGAAGAAAAACTTCAAAAACCACCCTTTGGGAGAAAGGAGATTAAGGAACTTATTTCACAAAAACTTAATATGATTGAGGCTCCCTTAAATGATACTTTTGAAGGATTTGAAAATTCCCTTAGCAGCTTCGGTGGAATAGGGGAGAGTGAGGAAAAAAGCACAGATAAACCACAAAGACGGCAACTATCTATTCATCCAAAAATTAAACAGGGGGGAAGTTTTCTTTTTACCTCCTTTTTACTTGGAACATCTTTATTCCTATTCATACACCTTCTAGCTTTTGTCGGGGGCGCATTTTTTCTCCGTCAAGCAATCCAGGGACTTGAGAGAGAGCAATATACAACCGTTGCAAAAAATGCCAAAAGTGCCTCATTATTCTTAGAAATTATAAAACCTACTGTATATATAGTCTCAGACTTCACCAGGTTTGTAGACAGAGACAATAATGTTCTAAAAACATTCCAACTTATTGAGCGTGCCCTTTCTCTTTCAGAACTTACTGGAACGACAATTACCACTATGTCCAAAAAGGAATTAAATGAAAAAGACATTGAAACACTTGTTGCTCAATTTAGTTTTCTTTATCAGGAAGGAGAGAGAATAAAGCTTGAAAACAACAATAAAGCACTAGGGCATTTATTAAAACCCGAATATTCCAAGCTACTGAGCGTTTCCCAAACACTGCCATTTGTCCTAGGCTACAACTCTGAAAGAAATTATCTACTTCTTCTTCAAAACAATGGGGAGCTAAGACCAACCGGTGGCTTCATAGGTTCTGTTGGTGAATTACGTATTTCAAAAGGTGAAGTAGAGGAGTTAAAAATTCAGGATGTGTATGAATATGATGGACAACTTAAGGCACACATTGAACCACCATTCATTGTAAGACGCTACCTTCAGCCACATTTATATCTAAGAGATAGCAATTTTTCTCTCAACTTCCAAGAGTCAGCAAGTATGGCCGCAAAAATCTATAATCTTGAAACAAAAAGAGTTCCCGATGGTGTAATTGCAATCAATTTTGAAGTTCTAAAACAAATTCTCGCAATCACTGGACCAATTAGCTTGCCCGATTACAAAACCACAATTACTGATAAAAATGTTTTTGACTATCTACAAAGTGCAATTGGTAAAAATTTCTTTCCCGGATCAACACAAAAAAAGGATATATTAACAGCTTTATTTAATAAGTTAATTTCCACACTCGAAGAAAAACCACAAACATGGCTTTCTATTGCCAAACTTATTCCAAGTCTGATGGAAGATAAAAATATTCTTTTTTCATTTCAAGAAAAAGCAATTCAGAAAATATTTAACGCAAACTCATATGGGGGAGAGATAGAGGACAAGAGGGTGAGGGAAAGCAAAACAATGTATGACTACCTTTACATAAATGAAGCAAATATTGGAGTAGATAAGGCAAATATTTTGGTAACCAGAAATGTTTCTTATGAGGCTCTTCTCGGAGAAGAAAACCTTCGCTCGGTTGTAAAGATTACACTCAATAACCCAAAAAACAATACAGATTATAAATCATACATTCAATTCGTAGTCCCGAAAGGCAGTAAGCTTTCAAAAATACTTATAAATGGCACTGAGCAAAAGAGGGTAGCGGCAATCACCGATCCTGCAATCTATGAGGCAAGAAATTTCAAAGTCCCTTCTGGACTTGAGGTTGAAGAATATACTAGACAGAATAATACTTATTTTGCCTTTGTTGCAACGGCCAAGTCCGGACAGAGTAGTATTATAACTATCGAATATGAAAATGGTGCTAGAAAGTCCCTTACATCGAGAACTTCATATTCGCTGCTCTACATAAAACAGCCAGGAACCATGCCATATGATCTAAGCTCCACATTTTATTATCCCGAGAACTACACACCCGAGAAAACCTCCGCATCTTCATTTGGTAAAAACTTCATTAAGTTTGATGACGTCCTAACAAAGGATGTTGAGTACAATATAACACTTCAGAGAAATAATAATTAAAAATGTGAAACAATTTTTAGATAAAGCTTGAACCACTTCGTGATATAAGAGCTCGCGTCCTACGGACTAAAGACAAGCTTGAATCACTTCGTGATATAATCATATTTGCGCATAGTACTATATAAAATCCCCGATGAAAAAATCCTTTATTACCAATTTGCTGCCAAAACATATTTCAAAAGTATTAAAGTCAAAAAAACTTCTTGCTTTATATGTTGCTATACTTATACCAATACTTCTTTTGCTTGCAGGGTTGTTTTTTGTAATAAAAGATATCCCAAGAGCAACTACCATTGGGAGCACTAATTTCCCACAATCCACTAAAATTTTTGATAGAAATGGAAAACTTCTATATACAATGTATTCCACAAAAAACCAATCATTTATTTCAATAAAAGAAGTTCCAAAACATCTTCAGCAAGCAACTATCGCAATTGAGGATAGAAATTTTTATAAACATGGAGCAATTGATATACGAGGAATATTGCGCGCAGTTTATGTAAATATAACAGGAGAACAACTTCAAGGAGGCTCAACACTAACCCAACAACTTGTTAAAAGCTCGCTTTTAACCCTTGACCAAACCATTACTAGAAAAGCAAAAGAAATAATTCTTTCGTTCATTGTTGAGGCGATTTACTCGAAAGATAAAATACTTGAAATGTATCTAAATCAGGTTTCGTATGGAGGGACTGCTTATGGAGTAGACGCAGCAAGTCAGGTTTATTTTAATAAAAATATAAAAGACCTAACTCTTGCAGAAGCCGCATTTATCGCAGGCCTTCCTCAAGCACCGAGTACCTATTCACCATTTGGATCTCATCCGGAAGAGGGGAAAAAGCGCCAGCTTGAAGTACTTCAGGTAATGCGTGAAGAAAAATATATAACCCCAGAAGAGGAAAAAAAAGCGGGGGAGGAAAAGCTAAAATTTGCTGAAATTAGAGACACAATTATTGCTCCACATTTTGTTTTTTACATGAAAGACCTTTTGGCAAAACGCTATGGCCAAAAAATAGTGGAACAAGGTGGACTCAACGTAATTACCTCTCTTGATTTAGATATTCAAAAAAAGGCTGAGGACGCAGTAGCAACTGAGGCAGCAAGACTCAGTTCTCGAAATTGGTATAACGCTGCAACAGTTGTCACGAAACCCGGAACTGGAGAGATTTTGGCAATGGTAGGAAGTAGAGACTATTTTGATTCAGAGAGAGATGGAAATGTTAATGTATCAATTGCAAAACGACAGCCAGGCTCCTCAATCAAACCAATTAACTATGCGACAGGACTTATAAAAGGGTTTACCGCTGCTAGCCCTTTTGTTGATGATAAAACTTGTTTCCCAAACCAAGGTGGGAAATCATATTGTCCAGTTAATTATGATGGTAAATTCCACGGCGTACAGCAAATGCGCTCCTCATTAGCTAATTCCTACAATATTCCAGCTGTAAAAATGCTTAAAGCAAATACTGTTGAGTCTATGATTGCAACTGCAAGTGCCATGGGCATCAACTCTTTTACAGATCCTGATAGATATGGACTTTCGCTAACTCTTGGTGGGGGAGAGGTAACCATGCTTGAAATGATTGAAGCATATGGTGTTTTTGCAAACTCAGGATATAGAATTCAACTTCACCCAATTTTAAAAGTAACTGATACAAAGGGAAAAGTAATAGAAGAATACAAACCACCATCTAGTCCCCTGCTCGGAAAAAAAGTAATGCCTGAGGGAGTAGCATATATTATCTCTCACATTTTATCTGATAATGCGGCAAGAACACCTGCCTTTGGCGCGAGCTCTCTTCTTCAAATAAAAGGCTTCCCAGTGTCTGTTAAAACAGGTACCACAAATGACTACAGAGATAACTGGACAATAGGATACACCCCGTCATACGCAGTAGCAGTTTGGGTAGGGAACAATGACAATACACCACTTCGTGGAGTTGTTTCGGGTGTTTCGGGTGCTGCTCCTATTTGGAACCAAATCATGACTGACTTACTTAAAGGAACCAAACCGGAATTCCCAACAAAACCTGAAAGCGTTGTTGGAAAAACAGTCTGCGCCACCTCAGGCCTAATTCCACAGCCTGCAGGCTCTCCATACATATGTCCAACAAGATTTGAGTATTTTATAAAAGGTACGGAACCTAAAAAAGTTGACCCTCCACGAGAGAAAGTATTTATTGATAAAACAACACAGCGTCTTGCTACTCCTGGCCAAACAGACAATGTGGAAGAGAGAGAAGAGGCAATTGTAACTGATGTTGTAGGAACGAGATACTGTGCCTCATGTGCTATACCTCAAGACCCAACACCTACCCCAACGCCTTAATTTTTGAGAAACTAAACCCTATTACAATGGCCAACAATAATTGCCCCTGTTGAAGAGTAAGTAAAAAATGGTCAAATAAGCCAATTACAAGAACTGAAACCACTAACATAGCAACTCCATTGTAAAAAGACTCCTTAAGACGCATTCTCAGAGCAATAAGAAGGTTTTTTATAAAATACCCAACTAAACCTAATCCAATAATTCCAGTTTGGGAAAGAATGAGTAGGTAGATATTGTGAACGGGCTGCAAAAGAGTGGGGGAGATAGTTTTTTGAAAAATAATCTCGTGGTAATAAAAATTATTTAACCCAACCCCAAATAAAGGTGAGTTCTGAAAAAGATTAAGTGCAATTTTTATTAGATCAACTCTAAAAATAATATCCCTTTCAATAGTTTGGGTAAAGCGTGAAAAAAGAAAAATCAAAACGAAACCAAAAGTAATTAAACCCAAACCAATTATTTTTTTTAAATGTCTCCTGTATTGCAATAATAAATACACTGGAGTAAGAATTAAAAGCAGAATAATCAGAAGTCTTGAAAAGGTGAGAGTCACGCCTAAAGCTAGAAAGATTAAGGTTAAGAGAATAATAATTCTAAGAAATTTATCTTTTTGATAAAAAAGAAAGGATAATAGGAGAAAAAAGTTCGTAAAAAAATAAAATCCTAAAACATTTGGGTGAGGAAAGCTTCCATATGGCCTTAGCCATAATGAGTCATTAAATGAAAATAGTGCAATTCCAGGTGTTGTTCGCGAAAATGTTCTTTCCCCTAAAAAATAGAATACCCCACCAAGACTTGATTGAGATAATAATTGAAACAAGCTGAGGATAACTTGCACTCCTGAACCAAGGGAGAAAATAAAAAGCGTCTTCCCCAAATCTCTCCATCCAACCTCATTTGCAACATAATATCCTACAAAAACAAGCTCCATATACTTCATGCTTCCCAACAATACTGCTTCTTTGGAGAATGCAGAAAAAAAACCCAACAAAATTATCAAAAGACCTGACAAAAAAAGCTTATTTTTTATAAAAGGTGACTTTCCTTTTTTGCGATAAAGGTAGAATAATAAAAGTAAAATAATGAAAACATCACTTAAGTAAAGTGTTGGAGAAAGATAATCTACTCGAATTCCTTGAACAAATGAAAAATTAGGCCAGAAGTGCTTTCCTAATTGAATGGGGATTGTAGCAAGCAGAAGATAGTAAAAAAACCTTTCTAAGCGATAGCTCACTTCTTTTTGATAACTAAAGTTCGTTCTCTGTCTTCACCGACTGATTCTGTCATAACCTCTTCGTCATCCTGCAAATGCATATGCACAAAACGTCTTTCCCAAGGCTTAAGCCCTCTTACCTCTTTCTCATACCCAGAATCAATAACATCCTGTTTTAACTTATCAACCAAATCAATCAAATACTGTTCTCTCTCTGCCCTATAACTTCCAACCTCTATAGTTACCCTTTTAAATTCCCCAAGCTTTTGAGAAACAATAAGAGTCACAATAAGTTCAAGGGATGAAAGAGTATTGCCGTGCTTACCAATTAAAAGTGCGTTATCCTCACCTGCATCAAGAACTGCAGTAAATGCCTCATCTTGAACATTTACCTCAACAGTTGTTTTAATGCCTATTTTTGAAAGCAGTTGCTCTATTTCTTCTTTTACGATTTTTAATTCTTTTTGCATATTTTCTTCCAATTAAATTATTTATTTTTCTTGATCTTTTCCATCCAGGGTTTGAGCCCACCAGGTCCAACCAAAAAGTACTGCTGAATTATACCAAAAATAGTAAAAGCATTCCAATATAAGGAGAGTCCAAAGGGAAGAGTGTAGGAGAAGAACCCAATCATTACTGGAAATATAAATAGTGATTGCTTAGCAAATGTTGTCTGGAAATCATCCTGCTTGGTAGTCTTTATTGGATTTTCGGGCATCATCATCTTTGAGAGAATGAATTGAAAAACACCAGTTAAAACAGGCACTGCAATAAGCCAAGGCATAGTAGATAATTCTTTCGATGGAGAGGCGGAAAGTGGAATTCCAAAAAATACTGTATCCCAAAGAGTAGTTAGTCTAAGACCGTCAAAATAAAGAAGCTTATTCATCTCCATCAATTTACCATTGGAAGTTACATTTACTACAGTTGTTAAAACATGATACAAGCTCCAAATAATAGGGATCTGAAGTATAACTGGCAAACACCCCGTTGCAGGATTTACGCCATGCTCCTTATAAAGCTTTAAAGTCTCTTCTTGTTGGCGTTTCTTGTCTTCCTTGTGTTTCTCGCGAATTCCTGAAAGATGTGGTGTTAAATCCTGCATCTTTTTACTCGCTCTTATTTGAGAGGAGGTCAATGGAAGAAGAATTATACGAATAATAACCGTAAGCAAAATGAAGGAAAATCCAAGAGCAGAGGGAACATTGAAATATTGCAACAGCTGATAACAGGCAACTAATAAATTAGTTATTGGTTGGGTAAAGAGTATGGTAAATATCTGACCTATATCCATTTTATAATACCTTTATTGTACTAAGTATTTTTTTAAGTTCACTAGACACTTCCTCAGCAGGTAGTTCATCGATGCCACGCCTTGCATAGATAACCATATCAAAAGGTGTGTCTTCCTTTAGGATTGTTTTTATATTTGATACTAGCAAGCGTTTTATTTTATTTCTAATTACAGCCCGCTTATCAACTTTTTTTCCAACTACTACTGAACAGTGAAAAATACCTTCACTATTTTTTTGGTAACGTATTACAAGAAATTGGGACGTAAAAAGCAATTTTGGAACGCCTTTTCGAAACGAATATCTATTTCTTTTCTCAAACATTTAAAGAGATTTTCTACCTTTCGCGCGTCGCCTCTTGATAACAAGTTTTCCCGTATGAGTTTTTAATCGTGTCAAAAACCCGTGCTTTCGGTTTCCCTTTCTTTTATTATTTTTTGTTAAAAGTTCTGTCATATAAATTCCTCTTCAACTTAGCAAACAAGCAAGCTTTG
>CAYRKM010000001.1:263743-785830 GCA_964425075.1 uncultured Gammaproteobacteria bacterium
CTTTAGAACGAAGTTCGCAAGCTTTGCTTTAGAACGAAGTTCGCAAGCTTTGCTTTAGAACGAAGTTCGCAAGCTTTGCTTATATAATAGAGTATTATTATACGAGATGATGAGCCCAAACTCAATACGACTTTCGCTCTATTGAATTTTTGCTCTTTTTCTTTTATTCTAAATATCATGCGGGTTGCAATTAATGGGTATGGGCGAATTGGAAGAATTGCTCATCGGGTAATTCTCGAGAAACATCAAGACAAGATAGAGATTGTTGCGATTAATGCCGGTTCCTCAACAGATCTTAAGGGCTGGATGTACCTCTTAAAATACGATACTTCGTATGGTCCACTTCTCTCTCATACTTTTTCAATAATAAAACCAGAAGAAAAACCCCTTTCCTATCAAACTAAATCAAATTTCCTAGGCCATTTATTTATTGATGGAAATGCCATTCCTGTTTTTTCAGAGAAAGATCCCCTTGCTCTTCCTTGGAGGGACCTATCAGTTGATTGCGTAATTGAATCAACAGGTGCTTACGAAAAGGCTGAGGATCTAAAAAAACACATAGATGCAGGTGCAAAAAGTGTTATTTTGTCAGCACCTTCAAAAGGAGATACTCATGTAGACACATTTGTTTTGGGGGTGAATTTGGAAAAAAATGCTACAAGTCCTGGTTCACAAATTGTTAGCAACGCGTCATGCACTACCAACTGCATTTCGCCTGTTGCAAAGGTAATTGAGGATGCTATTGGGATTGAAAAAGCTATGATGACAACCATTCATGGCTACACATCCGATCAGAGACTTCTGGATGGAGGGCATAAGGACTATAGAAGGGCAAGAGCAGCAGCAGAAAACATAATCCCCACCTCAACAGGCGCAACAATTGCTGCAACCGAGGCAATACCTACATTAAAAGGGAAATTTAATGGACTAGCAGTACGGGTGCCTGTACCCGTAGGCTCCTTGTCAGACTTTACTTTTTTGACAAAGAAAGAAACTACAGTTGAAGAAATAAATAGTCTTTTTAAGGAAGCTTGCCAACAAGAAAGGTGGAAGGGTATTTTGGATGCAACAGAAGAACCCCTTGTTAGTTCTGATATTGTCGGTAATTCGCATTCATCAATTGTTGACCTTTCGTTAACTCAAGTTGTAGGAGGAAACATGGTAAAAATAATTGCTTGGTATGATAATGAGTATGGCTATGCAAACCGCCTTATTGAAGAAGCATTAATTGTTGGAAATAATAATTCTGCCTCATAAATATCTATGACTCCCAAATCTTTGAATGGTATTCGTATTATTGCAATTTCCGGAAGAATTGCTTCTGGCTCTACTACTCTAGCAAATCAAATAGCAGAGGAGCTCGAATGGAAACACATGGAGGGAGGAGAAATTTTTTGGGAGGCAGTTAGAAACAAAATGAATTTATCCCCAAAAGATACACATTTGCGCCCCGATGGGGAGGATGTTTTATTCGATGAACAGCTCAAAAAGATACTTAGAGAGGAAAAAAACATAGTTCTTGAAACAAAACTTGCAGGATTTAACGCACAAGGCGTTGAAGGTATATATAAAATACTTGTAGTATGTGAGGATGAACAACACAATGATCAAACGCAAGTAAGAATTGATAGACTTGTAAATCGAGAAAACATATCTATATCTGAAGCAAAGGAAGAAGTTATCGAGAGAGAAAAAAATGATCTTGAGAAATGGCAACGGCTTTATGCAAATGGAGATAAAAACTGGACCTATCTTAATAGAGATTATTACGACCTAATAATTAACACTTTTGATCACAATAGAGAAGAAGCGTTTAAAAAAGCAATGTCCTCTCTTAAAAAACCCCAATAACTACTGGCTCTGGGGCGTAGGTGTCGGAGATGAATATCTACACGTCAACTTTCCTTCAGTACCCTTAATAAAATAAGCCTCATATCCGAAGCACTGTTTTTTCAAAACATCATCCGGTAACGAAAGCTGTGTTGGTGGGGTTGTTGATACTATTTTTGTCATAATCTGATTCCAAATGGGTGCTGCACCTGTAATTCCTGAAGCAAGAGATGGCGAAAGGGGAGTATTGTCGTTATTTCCAACCCACGCTGCAACCACATAATTAGGCGTATATCCAATTGTCCAGTTGTCGCGTTTATTATCTGTTGTGCCTGTTTTTACAGATACTTTATATCCAGGTATCACAAGCGGAGAATTAGAACCAAACGCACGACTTCTAGCTTTGTTGTCAGCAAGAATATCTGAAACAATAAATGCTATCCCCGGTTTTACAACTTCCTCTTCCTTAACTTGTTTCTGAAAAAGCATTTTACCTTCAGCGTCTTTAACTTCAAGAACTGGATCTAGATCTACTCTTTTACCTCCATTTGCAATAACTCCATATGCGGTTACCAAATCAAGCATCGTTGTATCCGCTCCACCAAGAGTAATAGAAACACCATAATTACTACTATCCTTCCAAGAGGTTATTCCCATTTTATTTCCAAACTCCACAATGTCCTCAACCCCCATGTCTTGAGCAACTCGTACTGCGGGAATATTAAAAGAGTTAGCAAATGCTATTCTGAGGGGTACTCTCCCATGAAAGGTTCCATCGTAATTCACGGGAGTATATGGTGGACCAAATGAACTTTTAATAGTAAGGGGTGAGTCATTTAGAATAGTTGCCTCTGTATATCCACGCGTAAGAGCAAGAGTGTAGGTAATTAGCTTTATTGTTGATCCAGGTTGTCTTAAGGAGGTTGTAATATTTACATTCCCATCGCGCTCTGAGTCAAAATAATCTCTACTTCCTACCATTGCCAAAATATCTCCATTTTTTGGATTTGTAATTACTGACGCTCCATTTCCAATCCCCAAGTAACTACCATTTTGCACCTCTTTCTGAACTATATTTTCTGCCATCGTCTGCAAATTCATATCAAGGCTTGTTGTTACCTGTAACCCTCCACGTTCAACCTCATTTAAACCATACCTTTTTATGAGTTCCTCTTTTACATACATGACAAAATGTGGTGCTCTAATTGGAACCTTTGAAGATAAAAACTTAAGTTCTTCTTTATACGCCCTATCTGCTTCCTTTTGCGTAATATAGCCATCTCTAACCATAGCTTTTAATACTTCTTCTTGCCTCTTTTTCCCTTGTGTTCCATCCGTTAAAAAAGGAGAGTAAAGACTAGGAGCACGAGGAAGACCAGCAAGATATGAAGATTCTGCAAGGCTCAATTTATCTACATCTTTGCCAAAATATACTTGACTTGCGGCCTCTACGCCCCACGCTGTTCCACCATATGGCACATAATTAAAATACAGCTCTAGTATTTCATTCTTCGTGTATTGCCTTTCAGCCCAAAAGGCGAGAATAATTTCTTTTGTTTTTCTTATAATAGTAGGCTCAGGAGTTAAAAGTGCAGATTTTATTAACTGTTGTGTAATAGTTGAGCCGCCCTGTAATTGTCTATGTTGAGAATTTACATACGCTGCTCTTAAAATACCTCGAATATCAAATCCAGGATGGTGATAAAAATCCTTATCTTCGATTGCAATTGTTGCCTGTTTTAGCTCTTCGGGAATTCTTGAAAGGGGAACAACTGTTCTGTTTTGGGATGAATAAATCTCAAATAAAAGATTACCATTCCTGTCAAATAACTTTGTTGTCTTAGGGATGTAATTAACTGAAAGGTTTGATAATTTGGGCAAATCGGATATAAAAACATAAAAAGTAAGGGGTATAAAAAATAAAACTGAAGCAAATAGTCCTCCAAAGAAAAAGTACCTTGCTTTGTAAAATAAAGAGGCTGGCTCAGCAACTTCCGGAAGTTTTTTGCTTTCTTTTGGCTTTTTATGTCTAAAAATACGTAACGGATAAAAAATAATTGATAATACAAAAATAATAAAACCAATAATTTCCCTTATGCTTTTTTTAATAAAGATAAAAATGTAGATAAGCGAAGATACTAATAATTTAAATAATCCTATAAATAAATGGCTTATAGTAGAAGCGTTGCTTTTTGCATTCCGGGGACTTATTGTTTTTTTAAAAATTGAAAAAGAGAGCGCAACTTTCTTAAATGGCCATAATAAAAAACTGAGAATTAAAGATAGAAGTGCACCTATTAGTTTGGTAACAGCATAAATAAAATCCCCAATCTTGATGAGTAAAAAAAGTATGACGTAAAACAGAAATTTAAAAACCGCCATAAAAAACACGCTACTTCTTCTCTTAAATAATAACGGGCAGTTGGGAATTAGTAATAATGGTATTATAGTAATTGACCTGAATATTCGCAAGAGAGCAAACCACATCTTTCTTGTCCTTTGTTGGTGTTTTGTACTACAATGAAATTGATGAATGCTCTTGTTGTAGGCTCTTCTTTAATTGACCTCTTTATTTCGCTTCAAAAAAATGAAGATTTAAAAATTAAAGATAATGCTATCTCCTTTACCTTGGGAGATAAAATTCCAATTGATATACAAACTCTTACTCTTGGCGGAAATGGTGTAAATGTCACCTCAGCACTACAAAAATTACAAATTAATACCTCTTTTTACACGTATTTAGGAACGGATGTGCTATCAAACCATATAAAAACCCTCTTGCAAAAAGAGGACATAACACTTCATATTGAGGGAGAGGAAACAATCACAGGATCTTTATCCATTATTCTTAACCTAAATTACGACAGGATAATTTTCTCCCACCACAATGAATTTACTCATTCCTTTGATTCCTCAAAAATAGATGTAAGACCTGATGTAATTTTTCTTACTTCAATTGGTAAAGATTGGACAGATGCGTACAGTAAGGTTTTGTCTTATGCAAAAGACAATTCAATTCCCATCGCCTTCTCTCCTGGAAGCCAACAAATGAGTGATATGAATGAAGTTTTTATCAAAACAGTTCATCAATCGAAAATGCTTTTTTGCAATATGCAGGAAGCTCAAGAAATAAATAAAGCGCTTACGGGAAACGCAATTGATAATGCACGTGAATTACTATTAAATATAAAAAATAACGGCTTTGATCTTCTTTCAATTACAGATGGAAAAAATGGCGCGTATGCAGTGGGAAGTGGCGAGGTAGTATATAAAATAGAGTCAACTGAACCTGATGGTAAAGAAAAAACAGGAGCCGGAGACTCTTATGCAGGCGGTTTTTTAGCCGGATACATGCACAAAAAACCCATTGAAACATGCATGAAGTGGGGAGTGCTAAATGCAGTTGGAGAAATGAGACAAATTGGCTCAAGAACTGGTCAATTAACCCTTTCTGAAATGGAAGAAAAGGTAGAAAAAACAACTTTTCAAATACAAACATTATGAACATATATATAGCGTCAGATCATGCAGGTTTTGAATTTAAAGAGCATATAAAAACATTGCTTGAAAAATGGGGACATAAAGTAACTGACTCCGGAGCTTTTGAATTAAATTTAGAGGATGACTACCCAGATTTTATTAAAGACGCGGCAAGAAAAGTTACCAGTGACCCTCAATCTAGAGGGATTGTTTTGGGAAGATCTGGTGCGGGAGAGTGTATGGTCGCAAATAAAATAAAGGGGGCAAGAGCTTTTCTTGCTGTTAACGAGCATAACGTCAGACTAGCAAGAGAACATAATGATGCAAACATAATGTCTCTTGGCTCAGAAATTATTCAAGAAAACGAAATCGAAAATCTCGTTAAGCTTTTCTTGGAGACTCCCTTTTCAAATGCAACGCGCCACATCAGAAGAATTGAAAAAATCAAACAAATAGAAAATGAGTGAAATAATTCCGGGAATTTTAGAGGCAGAATGGGATGAGATTGAGAAAAAACTTGAACTCATAAAACCGTTTACCAATACTGTTCATATTGACATTATCGACGGAAAATTTACTGACAATCTAACCCTTCTTGACCCCTCACCTTTTCAAAAATATTCTAAAGACTTTTTCTTTGAACTTCATATGATGGTTAAGGAACCAGTTAATTATTTAGAGTCTTGGGCAAATGCTGGTTTTAAAAGATTTATTGGACATATTGAAAAAATGTCTGATATTAATGCTTTTATAACGGGGGGAAGAAGATATGGAGAGATAGGTCTTGCAATTGATGGACCAACTGATATTGGTATTTTAGATGGAATTAACCTGAACGATCTGGATTGTTTGTTGGTAATGACAATAAAAGCAGGAGCATCAGGACAAAAATTTCAACCTGAATTACTTGAAAAAGTAAGAGTTTTAAGGGGGAAAACTGCTATTCCGATTGAGGTTGATGGGGGAATAAATGACATGACGGTTATTAATGCAAAAGAAAGTGGAGCTACCAGATTTGTTGCAAATAGCTTTCTTTTTAAAGCCAATGCGCAAGAACAGTACGAAAAATTAGAATCCCTCCTTGAAGAATAGTAGGATGGGACGCCCGCCGAGCTTGGCTCGACGGGACGTCCCGAGATGGATGCCTCCTTACTGGAACGGGAGAGGGACGGACTTGTTAGTCCCTGGAAACCCCCCACAGTGGTTGGCTGCCACGTCCAACCCAACGTCGCCGTTCTTCAAGCAGAGTACCGCAAGGTACTGCTCGCCTGAATCGAGAGTTGGACTGACGAAGGTGAATCGCCACACACCATCAGAGGTGGTCCCAGAGAACAGACTTCCCGTCACCTCCTGGGCGTCGAGACCTACGTAGATCTCGGCACCGGCACTTACCATCGCCGTCGGCGAGGAAGTTATCCGAACATCCAGGGTAACAGTGTTACCCTGGCAGGGCCTCACCGAGCTGAGGCTGACGCTGTTGTCCCCGACGACACGAGGCAAAGTACTCACGGGAGAACTGACGTCATACGTTTCAGCGGGTCCCGCCACACATGGCGTCGGGGTCGCCGTGGCTGTTGCCGTCGCGGTCGCTGTGACTGTCGCCGTAGCCGTCGCGGTCGCTGTGGCCGTAGCAGTAGCTGTCGCCGTAGCCGTGGCGGTTGCCGTGGCAGTAGCCGTAGCGGTCGGGGTGGATGTAGCTGTCACGGTGACAGTTGGCGCGCTCTCGCACGCCTTAACCCACGCCAACCAGCCTCTGTAGAACGGCAACGCCTGCTTGTACCGAGGGTTTGACTCGGCAAAGCGTATCATGCCCTCCACGAATGACTTCTGTTGTCGGAGAACGTAGGAGGACGGACATCCTCCCTTTGCCTCCGCTTGCGGCGGGTTTGACACCCGCCAGACTGTGGCAAGGCTTGCCACGAGCACCACCACCAGGACAAGTCCTGGCACAAAGGCCTTTTTCATCAACCTCCTCCAATCCTATTAGCATCCAAATTCTCAAAGAACAACTCGCACCCTCAATCGGGCATGAAGTCGCCCTAAGAGAATACTTGTTAATGCAATTATACTAAAAATTCCGAAACATTAACAACTACAGGATGAAACTATTACTTTGCTTTAGGGAAGCGGAGTGAATAAATAAGCTGAGCTACCTGACCAATTGTTTCTTTTCCTTTTCCTTCATCTTTTAGATTATGAGCCATAACCACAAGAATAAAGGGGTCCTCACTATTGTCAACTATTGCCCCATCATGAACCAAAGTTACGGCATCCCCAATTTTGTGATATACGGTTACATCTTTTGATAATAATCTTGGAATTCTGTCTTCAAATTCCGTGTCTTTCATAAAATCCATCATTTCTTGGCTTAAAGCAGGAGAGGTTATTTTGTGAGAATATAATAATTCCAAAAATCTTCCTACATCACGCGCTGAGGTTTCGTTTTCTACCATATTAGTAGCACTCATCCCAAGTTGGCGGGCATATTCTTGAATATTGTCCTCACCAAGTCTTATGGTTAATACATGAGCGGCCGTATTGTCAGACTGTTTGAATGCAAGTTGGGCTAAATATTTTAGAGTGTAGGGTTCTCCAGCTTTTTTATAACGCAGACTTCCTGTTCCATAATCTTGAATATCTTCTTCTTGAATTACTATTTTATCCTCTAAATTTATTTCCTTTTTTGAGGCTAAATTGTATAAATATCCAACAATTACGAGCTTATTAAGGGAAGCTGCTGTAAGAACAGTATTCTCCTGTATCCCAAACCCCTCCCCACTATTTATATCTTTATAATAAATACTGAACTGCCCCTCTTTTTCCTTCAAAAATTTGGTTAATTCTTCTCGAATCTCTTCTGTATCCTTTGCCTTTTCTGCTTTTGAAAAATTAAGAGTTGGAATAAAGGTAAGATGCCGACCCAAAAGGATTAGGAAAAAAGAATAAAAAAGAAAAATTGCTACATTTCTCATAAAAATTACTCAATGCTTCTTGGTCTATATTGTAAAGCCTCTAAGATATGCTGAGATAAAATTTCTTTTGAATTCTCAAGATCCGCAATGGTTCTTGAGACCTTAAGCACTTTATTAAAAGAACGAGCTGATAAATTAAGGCTTGCCATAGCCTGTTTCATGATAGTTTTTGCCTCATCTGTTATGTTGAGAAGTTCTTTTAATTCTTTTTGGTTCATTTCTGAGTTCATGATGGTTTTTTTACCCTTAAAACGTTTTTCTTGATTGCTTAATGCTTTTATTACTCTTTTCCTAATCTCCTCGGATGTTTCCGACCTTTCATTATCTGCCAACAACTTTTCTACTTTTACTGCCGGCACGTCAATATGAATATCTATTCTATCAAGAAGTGGTCCCGAAAGCCTTTTTTGATATCGTAATATTTGGCTTGTAGAGCAAGTGCAAGTTCTTGTAGTGTCTCCATAAAATCCGCATGGACAAGGATTGGCTGCTGCAACAAGCATAAAACGTGAAGGAAAACTTACCCTCTCACGAGCCCTTGAGATACTTACTATCCCGTCCTCCAATGGTTGACGAAGCGCCTCTAGAACATACCTTGAGAATTCTGGAAATTCATCCAAAAACAATACGCCACGATGCGCAAGAGAAATTTCCCCGGGGCGAGGATTTGCACTTCCACCCACTAACCCGACATGGGAAGTTGTGTGATGAGGACTTCTAAAAGGTCTTGTTGTAATTATAGATTTTCCATTCAAAAGACCAGAAATGCTATAAATTTTTGTAACCTCTAAAGCCTCTGCAAAAGAGAGTGGTGGAAGAATAGAGGGAATTGTTTTGGCTATTAAAGTTTTTCCTGCTCCTGGCGGACCTTTAAGTAAAATATTGTGTCCCCCTGCAACCGCCACCTCAACCGCGCGCTTTACATATGCTTGGCCTTTGATATCTGACATATCATGCTCGTATTCCTCATCTCTTAACGCATCTTTAAATTCAATTGGGGTAAGTGGCTCTATCAAGCTTTGTCCTGAAAAATGAAGGAATAGCTGTTTTAAGTTTTCTACAGGATAAAGAGTTACTCCCGCAACAACTGAAGCCTCATGTTCATTTTCTTTCGGTATAAAAACATTTTTTATTTTTTTCTCGCGGGCAAGCAAGACCACAGGCAAGACTCCTTTTGTTTTTCTTAATTTTCCATTTAAAGATAACTCTCCCACAAAAAGACACTCGTCCGTATTAAAAACAAGTTGGCCTGATGATAAAAGAATGGAAACAGCAATTGGCACATCAAATGAGGGCCCTTCTTTAGGAAGATCCCCAGGTGCAAGATTTACAGTTACTCGTTTTGTGGGAAAGTCAGCGCCGGAATTTTTAATTGCAGAGCGTACTCTTTCTTTTGATTCCTCAACTGCCTTATCGGGAAGACCAACTATAGTAAAAGAGGGGAGACCATTTAGTATATCTGTTTCAACCTCAACCAATACACCATCTAGACCAACGACGGTGGACGAGAGAACTCTTGAAACCATACAAATAGTATTGCCACGTTAGCGTTTTAATTGCAAATGGGTTATTTTTACCCTATGTTACAATACACTTGGCTATGGACGATGTAGAAAAGAAAGCGACTTTTCGTTTTTAAGTATGGACGATGTAGAAAAGAACTCTACTTTTCTACAATAGAAGTATGGATGATGTAGAAAAGGTAAAAGCAAAACTCAATTTAGTTGATGTAATTGAAGGCTATATCCCTCTGAAGCGAGCTGGAAGAAATTTTAAAACCCCTTGTCCCTTTCACAATGAAAAAAGCCCTTCATTTGTGGTTTCTCCTGAAAGGCAAATTTGGCATTGTTTTGGATGCGCAAAAGGTGGAGACATGTTTACATTTGTTGAAGAATACGAAAGAGTGGACTTCTCTGAAGCTCTTAAAATTTTAGCGGATAAAGCTGGAATAACGCTTACCAAAACTGTTTTTAAAACCAAGAGAGATGAGAAAAAGAATAGGATTTATGAAATAAATCACCTTACAGCTCAATTCTATCACTACCTTTTAACAGAGCATAAATCCGGAAAAGAAGCACTTTCTTATGTAATTGAAAAGAGAGGATTAACAAAAGCTCTCCTTTCAACTTATATGCTGGGATTTGCTCCTCTTCAAAGAGACGCGCTATCTCAATATCTTATAAAGAAAAAGCACTATTCAAAAGAAGAACTTGTTGAGGCAGGTGTTTCTTTTTTTAGAAACGGGAGGGTGTTTGATTTCTTCATAAACCGGCTTATTTTCCCAATTCTTGATAGTAGGGGCAATATCATCGCCTTTTCAGGACGCGCCTTAACTGACAATGTAATGCCTAAATACATAAACACAAAAGAAACCCCGGTATACGTAAAGGGAGACACTGTATTTGGAATATATCAGGCAAAAGAAGAGATCAAAAAGGAGGGTAAAGTAATTGTTGTTGAAGGTGAATTTGATGTTATTACTAGCTTTAAGGAAGGAATTGTAAATGTTGTTGCAGTCAAAGGAACAGCTTTAACTGAAAATCAAATTCGACTTTTGAAGCGCTTTTCCCAAAAAATAGTTTTTTGTTTTGACACAGACCCTGCAGGAACTGAAGCGCAGCGTAGATCAATTGCATTAATTGCAAAAGAGGGAATTTCTGCCTCAGTTGTACTTCCTCCACAGGGAAAAGATCCTGACGAATTATTAAGAGACAATCCTGGCCTTTTTAAAAAAGCTTTAAAAGAGGAGATAAATATCTATGATTTTATCCTGGAGTCATCCATTCAAAAAATTGATCCAAAGTCAGTAGACGGTAAAAAAGCTATCCTCTTAAGAACTTTGCCGTATTTATATGATATTGAGAATGAAATTGTAAAAGAGCATTACCTAAAGAAACTTGCCTCACTTTTAGATTCATCCCTTGAGTCGGTTGTAAAGGAAGCTGAGAAACTCAAATCCCCTCCACCGGCACCCCAGCCAGAAAAACTAAAGATTGAGAAAAAACCACGACAATATATGATTGAAGAATATTTGTTAACACTTATTGTACAAAGCGCTAATCCAAAAGAAGCAACTATTCTTACAGCAGGAATTATTAATGGCGTAAAACTACAAACTCCTATTTTTAACCAACTATTTGAATTTTTGCGTGAATATTTCAAAACCCAGGACAAGCTAGTTTTGGAAGAGGTCAGTCAAGTGCTTCCAAAAGATCTTACGAGTGTTTTTGACCTATGTTTACTTACCCCAATTCCACAATTTGCAACAGAAGAATTATTTACTCACCAACTTGGAAAAACGGCAAATGAGGTAAAACACATATCTATTAAGGCAAAATTGTCAGCAATCTCAAATTCCATAAAAACTGCTGAAAAAGAAGGAAATGAGGAAAGCATAGAAGAGCTTCAAAAGGAATTTGATATGCTTGCCTCTCACTATAAGAGCTAAGTCTTTCCTCGCTTTGCTCGCACAAAACATAGAGTCACACCTTGATAAATTGACCCAAATGAGGTAAAATGATTAAACGTGCGACCAATGCGGTATTTTCTGTGTGGTTTGCACCCATTATTATGCGTGCAGGTAGTGTAAAAAACGAACAAGTAGAAGAGCTTTTAAAGGAAGCGAAGAAAAAGGGCTACATCACTCAGGAAGAAATCCTACAAAAATTCCCCAAACCCGAACATTTTCTTGAAGAACTTGATTATCTTTATGATCAACTTATCAAAAAAGATATTGATATCTTTGAGACTGTCGAGCAAGAAAAAGAAACCCACAAGTCAATTGAAGACCTTGAAAAAGAATTAGAGGCACTAAATCTTATCTCTGGTGGAGCAGTATCTGATCCCGTCAGAATGTATCTTAAAGAAATTGGAAGAATTCCTCTTTTAACCTTTGAGCAAGAAGTTGACCTTGCAAAGAGACTTGAAGCAGGGGACGAGAGCGCTCGAAAGAAATTGGTTGAAAGTAATCTTCGTCTTGTTGTGTCAATTGCTAAAAAATACGTAGGCCGTGGTATGACTCTTCTTGATCTTATCCAAGAAGGAAATCAGGGTCTTATTCGTGCAGTTGAAAAATATGACTGGAAAAAAGGATTTAAATTCTCAACTTATGCAACTTGGTGGATAAGGCAAGCCATCACTCGTGCAATTGCTGATCAGGCAAGAACTATAAGAATTCCTGTTCATATGGTTGAAAATATCAATAGAACAATGCGTGTGCAAAGACGTCTCATGCAAGAAATTGGAAGACAACCCACCCCTGAGGAAATTGCAAAAGAACTTGAAACCGATCCTGAAAAGGTACGTGAAATTCTAAAAATCTCACAGCAACCAGCCTCACTTGATACTCCAGTAGGGGATGAGGAAGATAGTTATCTTGGAGATTTTATTTATGACACAACCGCACCAACTCTTTTTGACACAGCTTCTCGCGGGCTTTTGAAAGAACAATTAAATACAGTTCTCTCAACCCTATCTGATAGAGAAAGAAGAGTTCTTGAGGAAAGATTTGGACTTAAAGATGGTAAACCAAAGACGCTTGAGGAAGTGGGACGTATGTTTGCAGTAACCCGTGAACGTATCCGCCAAATTGAAGCAAAGGCTTTAAGAAAATTGAGACATCCATCCCGTGGAAATAAACTCCGCGACTACTTAGAATAGACCCTCTGTATATCGCATTCTAGCAAGCACTTTTCAAGATCAAGATTTTTTTAAACTATTAACAAACAAAGAGCCATAATTTATATATTGCAATTTTCGTAGTTCGTACACTATACTTAATTATGGGTTATTTCGGGAAAATTGAACTTAAAAATGAAGCTATCGCACTCCACCAAAAAGGCCTTTCCTATAACGAAATTCTGAAAACAATTCCTGTTTCCAAAGACACATTAAGTCGGTGGTGCAGAGAAATTGAACTAACAAATGATCAAAAAGCAAGATTAATGACAAATAAAGAGAACGGCCAGAGAAAGGGCTCGCTTGTAGCAGCTGGTAATAAAAGGAGACAAAGAATAGAAAAAATTAAGAACATAAATATCTTGGCTAGAAAGGACATAGGTAAAATTTCAAAGAGAGATAATTTCATTTTTGGCCTAGCTCTTTATGCCGGAGAGGGAGGCAAAACCGATGGAAAAGGTACCTTCACCAACTCGAATCCCTTTTTTATTAAATTTATGTGTAAATGGTTAATGGAATATTGTGATTTAAATGCTAATAATCTAAAGGGGGCACTATGGATTCATGAAGAAAACGATGAAAAAGAAGCAAAAATATTTTGGTCAAATTTAACTGAAATTCCTATTATAAATTTCCATAAATCATACGTCGTTAAAAACAAAAATGGAGTTTATTATCGGAAAAATGTTCATCCATTTGGAGTTTTTTCTATACGATTTTACAATAGTGATTTACAAAGGAAAATAATGGGCTGGATTTCAGCTTTCTTAGATGATAAAATAACTTCCACTCAAGAAATTGAGTCGATCCGCGATAGCTCAATGGTAGAGCAGGAAACTGTATAACAATGCAGCCTCCGAGGGAAACATCGGAGTGAATAACTGGGCTAATTCGGGGAAACCCTGAGACAATTGAAGGGCAATCCCGAGCTAAATTCCGCCAAATGGCGAGATAAATGTGTAGAGACTATATACCCAGGACCTAATTCGCCAAGATGGTGAAATGGTCATAAGATAGTCCAAGCCTTTTAGTAATAAAAGGGTCCTTGTAATTTCAAGGTTCTAGGTTCGAATCCTAGTCGCGGAGCAAATTGACACCAAGGTCTAAAAAGACTATAAATTAGTTAATGAAAAAGCTGATTCCCGTTATAGTAATTTTGCTGATTATTCTTGTAGCAGGCTTTCTTTTCGTAAGTAACTCCTTTTCACCCCTAACTCCTGAGTCGAAACAAGTGAATAGAGACATAGTTAATGCCTCTTTTTCAAATCCTACTAAAAGTGCTCATTATGAAAGCAATACCCCCGAACACGGCTCAACCCTAGCGGGTGTACCAATAAATGTAGTTATAAATTTTAATTTTGACCTGGCCGCACCATCTGAAATCAAAATTGAAAAAGACGGAGAAGAATATGGAAGTGGCAATACAGAAATTGATGAGAATAAATTGTCTATGAGAAGAGGGATGAGAAGTGATTCCCCTAATGGAATTTATACTGTGAATTACAAGGCGTGCTGGCCAGACGGCAGTTGCCATGACGGAAGTTTTCAGTTTGCAATAGACAGAACACGAGAATCTTCATACGAAGATCTGACTGGACAAAAGGAAATTACAATCGAAATGAGTGAAATACAGTTTAAATCTATGAATTTGAAAATCAGCAAAGGTACTAAAGTAACTTGGACCAATAATGATGATGTTGAACATTATGTTAATACGGATTCTCACCCAGCACACACATACTTCCCTGTACAAAACTCTAAAGCACTAAAGACTGGGGACACTTATTCTGCTATATTCACCGATGTGGGAATTTACCCCTATCACTGCTCGGCTCATGCGGACTCCATGATTGGCTCAATACTAGTACAGTAAAAGTTCCGAAATTCGTCCATTAGGCGGAGTACTTGTAGGTTTGACAATAAAATTTCACTACACTAGATTGGATTATAAGGATAGAGTATATTTAAAATCACTGCTAATCAAGTGTGGATAAAATAAGTTCTCGAATTTTTGTATTCGACGTAGCAAATAAAATTAACCCCACTTGATGCAAACCCGGTTAGTGGTTTGACATTACGCTTTATTTGTATACTATATATCTAATGAGAAAAAAGAGTAAGTCTTCTAAAAATTGGTTGTGGGGTGTAGTTTTACTTTTTTCCCTCTCCCTTACCCTTATAGTCTTCTATTCCACAAGCATAGATGGTGATCTCAGATCTGAAGCAAGTACAGTTCAGCCTGTGGGTCAGACAGGAAATTGGAATCTCATCTTTAATGACGAATTTAATGGGTCAGCGCTTGATACGACCAAATGGGTTACTTGCTATTCATATAGTCTAAGTGATAATGGATGCGGGCACAGCAATGGAGAACTACAATATTATCTACCAAGAAATGTTACCGTTAGTTATGGCACAGTCAAATTGAGAGGAAAAAAGGAAACCTACGTTGCTCCTGATGGCAAAACCTACAACTATACATCAGGAATGATCTCAACAGGCAGAAATAAATTGGATACGTCAATGCCCGCCAAATTCAAATATCAATACGGGTATGCCGAAATGCGGGCAAAAGTACCAAAGGGGAAGGGGTATTGGCCGGCATTCTGGATGTTACCATTTAGTGATACAGATCCCAACAAATGGCCGCCAGAGATTGATGCTATGGAAATTCTAGGAGACAAGATTTCTACAGTATATATGTCGCACCATCACAAAGACTTGTCAGGAAATCTTGTCACGGATACAAAAAGCTGGGTTGGTTCGGATTTTTCTACAGGTTTTCATGTCTACGCAGTTGATTGGGAACCAAATGCTATCAGGTGGTATGTTGACGGGGTAGAGAGGCGAGTAGCATATACAGATACTACATGGATTCCGGCAGAGCCAATGCATCTTTTAGCAAATTTGGCAATCGGCGGAGATTGGCCGGGATCACCGGATAGTACAACATCTTTCCCCAGAAATTTTGAAATTGACTATGTTCGTGTTTGGCAAAAAGCGCCTGACGCAACAAGTCCTACTCCAACACCCACTTCCGCTGTCACCCCAACACCCACCCCAACACCTACCCCCTCAGACACAACGCCTCCTAGTGTTGCAATTACGTCTCCTCTTAATAATGCTACTGTGCGGCGTTGGTGGACTACGAATATTACCGCTTCCGCCTCAGACAATGTCAGCGTAAAAAAGGTGGAGTTTTATGTAGGCAATATTCTCAAGTGCACAGACACCACATCTCCTTATTCTTGCGCTTGGTCAGTTCCTTATACCACCTCTTCTTATTATTTAAAAGCCAAAGCCTATGACGCAGCAGGCAATAATGCTGAATCTACTCAAATAACTGTCTTTGCTAAATAATATCTACTTAGCGCGTTCCATGAGGGTAGACCTTCGTTAACTTCTATAAATCGCCGCTCAAGCAAATTTGATATAATTAATTCGTGTCAAAGAACCCCATAATTAATGCCCTGAGCGCTGCAGGCTATATAACCCTCGTTGTATCTCTCATTAATTTCATATCTATAACTCACAGCAACAAACCAGATACAGCTTTTGCACCAGTTGTGTTCTTATCACTACTAACACTCTCTGTTACGGTAATGGCCTATTTGTTTTTTTACCAGCCACTTCAGCTTTTTATTGAAGGGCACAAAAAAGAAGCTGTAAATTTATTTGTTAAAACTGTTGGTGTCTTCGCAGCTTTTACTGCAATAGCTTTACTCCTGCTTTTTTCAAACGTTATTTAGTGGTTTTAGATTCATCCATCAGGGGAAACCAAGTTTTAAACCTCAACCCGATTGAATAGGGTCCAATTTTTAAAACTCACGAGTTAAGTCTTTAAATATTTGGCATTTGATACAATTAAATCATGGGTATTACAATTTTTTTGGCAAGATTTTGGGGAAGCCTATTTATTATTCTTGGGTTATCAACTGTTTTGAAAGGATTTTTGGGTAAAGTAATTACTTATACGGAGGATAAAACCATAACCGTCTCTACCGGGTATATTACTTTCTTGCTAGGACTTGCCACTGTTGTAGCCCACAACGTATGGGCGCTAGACTGGAGGGTATCAATTACTATTTTGGGGTGGGCAACATTATTTAAAGGTATCGAGAAAATTGTATTCCCCAATCGCATAAATAAAGTAGCACAAAAGTTTAAGGCTGATCAGTCACTTTGGGGTCTTGTTATTCTTCTAATCGGTGCTTGGTTCTTCTGGATGAGTTTTCAATAATCTTCTCGGTGTTTCCCATGAGGAAAAATATTAACTAGCACTTGTTATATTATATTTTAGTATGTAGGTTTTCCTTACTTAAATTGCATACCTAACCCAATGCTATAATCTACCTATGAATAGTTTAAATATTAGAAAAGCAAGGAGATCTGATTTGAAAAAAATTCAGGAGTTAAATTATCAGCTATTCGTTCACGATAAGGTTTATGACTTAACTCTTAACATAAATTGGCCATACGAAAAAGTTGGGGAAGAATACTTTAAAGACAGAATAGGTGGCAAGAATGGAGTCTGTTTTGTAGCAGAAATTAAGGACGAAATCGTCGGATATTTGGCGGGTGCACTGACTAAGCCCTACTCGTATAGAAATGTAGGAAATTTGTCAGAACTAGAGAATACTTTAGTTAAAGAAGAATTTCGTGGTAAAAAAATTGGAGAGGAATTATTTAAGGAATTTTTGAAGTGGAGCAAAGAAGAGGGAGCAGTAAGAATAAAAGTTAGCGCTTCTGCCGATAATTCTAGGGCTATCAAATTTTATAAGAGAATTGGATTTGTCCCCTACGTTGCAGAGATGGAATACGAAATAAAATAATCTTAATAATTAAATTGGTTAAAATAACTTACTTTTTCCTCTCGAATATATACTGATCATTGGTCTTGTAGATAATTTTGTAATTCGGGTCTTTTAATAACCTTGAAAAAATTTCTTCTACGTTTTTGGTTTCCAGAAAGTTATTTGGACTTTGACCGGAACGCAAATCCATCAAAATATAATCAGGTTTTACTTTATAGTAGTCAAGTCTTAGTAATTGCACTGGTTGATGAGAAAATCTTGCTGCCAAGTTGTTATGTGTTGCCACAGATTTGTCTTTTGGTATTTTTCTAATCATAGTATTCAAAAACTCAAAGTCCTTAGTGTGTTGGTAAAAAACAGGATTTAGAGCAAGCATAAATGGCCCATTTAATATAAATCTGAAGAGAACAAAAGAGTTTATTATCATAAAAATCCCAAAAAGAGTACTGTATTTTTTTATAAGTTTTATCTTTAATAAATGTTTTAACCCAAAAACAGATGCGACAGAAAGTAGCACTGCTGACTGGGCGTTATAATGCATTGCCAAATCCCAACGTATCATAAAATTTAGAGGCAGAAAACGACTCGCATAATCCTGAAGAATTGCAAGATAAAATTGGGGCGAGAGAAGTGGAAGGAATGAAAAACTTAAAAAACTATAAAATAATGTTCTTTGCTTTAGTGGATGGTCAACTAACGCTAGAGCGTTGTTGATAATCCCATCCGGAAAAGCTGTTGCGTATAAATATCCGCCTGAAGAAAAATAAGGAAGGATAACCCTAAAGGCAACAATTCCCCATAAAAGAGAAAGTAAAATAGTAAAAATGCCATACATTCTCCATTCTTTTTTAAGAAAAAACAGTGCTATGCCTATGCCCACACCTAGCGCAAATGTTGTTTCCTTAAAACCAAGAGCAATAATGAGCGCAACAAAGTAAATGATTGGCTTTTTTTTGACAACTGAGAAAAACGCAACCATGAGGGGAAGAGTCATAATCGTAAGTTCGTGAAATTCTGTAATGACTGCATTTTGAAGTCCTACAAATAGAAAATAACTGGAAAGAATAGATAATGATAAAAATTTATTTTTTAAAACGCTTTTTGAGAGTTCATAAAGGAAAAGCCCACTTAACCCAACTACCAGTGCTTGAAAGATAAGCAACATCTCACTTTTGTCAGTTAACCAATAAAGAGGAGATATAAGAAAAACACTAGGCGTTACATGGTCTCCCAAAACATTAATTTTTCCGTGTACAAAATGGTAAACAATTGGCTCCTGAAATCTTGAAACTTGCCAAATCGCCTGGTCATATTGCCCAAAATCAACATATGTTACCTCGTATTGCCAATAACGATGCAAAGACACAATACTGCCAACAAAAATAAAAAGGGCACAGAGAAAATATGCTATAAAATCAACGTTAGGCTTTTTCCAAAACCTCATACATTTATTATGACGGGAAGCGCTATTTCTGCAAGAACCTTTTGATATAATTACTATATGAAAATTGAGCCCATTGCGATATTGAAAACAGACGATAGAGGAGTTATTTACAGAATTGAATCTATTAATTACATCGTACGGAAAAAGGGGACAATTTCAGCTGACCATACTCATCCAGAGGAAGAAACTTTATATCTTATTGAGGGAGAAGTTAAATTAACAATTGGTGAAGAAACAAAAAATATTGTGTCACCTATAAAAGTTAGTATCCCTTCAGGAATTTATCACAAACTTCTTGCTTTAACTGACATTAAACTGCTTGAATTCAAATAATTCATCCTTCAAAGCGTGAGTTTTTTACCTCTTTTTGCTATAATTCACCCCTATGACTCAAGAAAGACAAGAAGGGCAACCAGAGCGTATCCCATCAGATGGATTAACTCTTGAACAAGACATTGCTCTCGAGGGTTTATTAAAACTATGGGAGGGAGGAAGACTCTCTGCGGAAGTATTCACTGAAATTGCAAGACTTATCCCACAACCCATTATCGAAGTGGTTGTTTTAAGAAATAATTGCGGCATTATTGAAACACTTCTTCTTCCAAGACCCAAGGATGAGAAAGTAAAGCAGTGGGAAGATAAATACCATACACCAGGAAGTGCTTTAAGAAATAGTGATGTTAAAAAAGAGACAAATAATGACCTCAGTGGGCCCTTTGAAAGAGTTGAAAGGGGTGAGCTAGGGACTAAGTTTGCTTATCCTCCAAAATTTGGTTGGTTTACTGTGAGAAAAGGAGATAGAAGCGTAGAGATGGTACAAGCATACTACACGGAACTTGAAAAAGGCGCAGATATAAAACCAGGACACATTTGGTATCCTGTGGATATGCTTGCTGGAAATGAACTTTTCCTACAACATCAACTAGAGCATGTTGTAATGACCGCTGAAGCTTTTAGGGAAAGTGTGCTTGAAAGAGAAATGCGCAACCAAAAAGAATTATTTTTACAGTAAAGCGATAATTATGGAGTGGCGGAGCAATATATTTTTCCTCCTCGAAGTTCAGGACTAAATTCCATCAATGCAAGTATTGCAACAACGGTGTGATGAATTCTTACACCATCTGGCTCGCTTTTATCCCCCCAACTTCCATCCGAATTCTGAAGCGAAATTAGTCTTTCGTGAAGCTTTTTCATTTTCTGATCTGAGTTAATACCGAGCAACTTTTTACTTAATAGAATCTCTGACAATATATCTGCTCTAAATGGAGATATTTCTTCCTCTTTCATAAAAACATCAATCGCTTTATCAAGACCTTCCAATTCTTTTTTATATTTATTTCTATCTAAATATTTTCCGTAATAATCAGACTCTGTAAAAATTATGTGAGTTAAAGCATAAAGATAAGGGTTATAATCCTTCCCGGTAGGGTCACTTAAGAGACTGTCTTTTGATCTAATTTCAGAAATTACCGATTGATATAAATTATTCGTATCTATTCCCAACTCTTTTATTAAATAGAAAAATACAATTTTTTGACTAAGGTCAATTTCTCTTGAAAACATTTCATCTCTATTAATGTCAATAAATTTTTTAACAATTTGTGCATCAGCCCTGTATTCTTTATCTAAACATTTCCTTCTCAACAAATCCTGCACAACTGGTCTTAAGATCCTTAAATCAAGATGTTTCTTATCATTAATATCAATATTTGTGTCACCTTGGGGAATCCCTTTGCCCTTTTCATTAATGATTGTAGATAGTTTTAATGCAAGAGTCTTGTCGTTTGTGGTTTTGTAAATCTGCATAAGATAAGCAACATACGTCCTTGTTGACACTCTGCCTTCTTGGGCAATTAACCAACCGACGCCATTCTTTACTGATTCATCTTTTTGGTTTTGAGAAATAGGTGTTTTTAAAAAATTCTTTAATTCACTAAAATTTTTTTGTAACAAAAAAAGTCCAAAAAAGAAGAGTAGAGCCGCCACAACTATCAAAATTTTCCTACGTCTTTTCATTCACTTACAATCATAACAGCAATTTAGCCCTTACTTATAGATGCCTTCCTATTATGCTATATTGAAATATGCCCCACATGAACCTTGCAAGATTTAAGATTTTACTCTTACTAATTTTTGTAGCACTTCTAATTGGATTTGCATTCAAAGACACTCAAACCGTAAAGAAAGAATTTAAGGAACCAAAGCACATAGTTCTTATCACCATAGATTCCCTAAGAGCAGATCATATGGGGACTTATGGATATGATAAAAAAACAACCCCTTTTCTTGATTCACTTTTTAAAAAAGGTGTTACTTTTGATAAGGCAATTACCCCGGGTTTTCTAACATTTCAAACCGATTCAGCAATCTTCTCGAGTCTTTATCCTTCTCAAAATAACGTTATGACTTTTTCAACCCCAATTAACAAAAACCTTCCTATTTTGCCACAAATTCTTAATATTTATGGATACAAAACCGCAGCATTTGTTTCTCCTAGCGCAGGGCCTCAGTTTGGATGGAGCGATAAATTTCAAACATACAAGTGGAATCAAAATCTTAAAAACATAAAGTCCGCAAAGCTTGACGTTGCTTCTTGGTTAAATTCTAACAACGAGCCTTCCTTTCTTTTTTGGCACATATATGATGTTCATATTCCTTTTGTAAAACCCTCTAAGGAATTTTATAAAAACACATACTCTGGCCCCTTTTCCAATCAAGACATGTGGAAGCAAAGCTGGCAAACAAAAAACACCTTTTTTACAAAAAAAGATTCTGATGATCCCAATAAATTTACCCCGATTGCAATGAGTCAAACGGACGTCGAATATATTAAATCATCGTACGACACTGGGGTTTCCTATGTAGATGAAGAGCTTCGTTTGTTTTTTAATTCTATAAAAGACAAACCATTTTTTAACGATACGCTTTTTATTATCACATCAGAACATGGAGAAGACCTAAAAGAGCATGGGTATATCTTCCATGGAGATATTTATAATGTAAATATTCATGCGCCACTTACCTTTATCTATCCTTCTTTAAAACCACAGCGCATACAAGAAACCGTTTCCTCTCTTGATATCTTACCAACGCTACTTGAACTACTAGGCATCCCGCAACTTGAAAGAGCTGAGGGAATAAGCCTAGTCCCGTATTTTTCAGGCAAATCCGTTAACCCAAACAGAAGTGTTTTTACAGAAAGACCTCCATTTGATGAATATGCACTTCATAAAGGAAAATGGAAATATATTCTAAGAAATTCAAATAAGCTAAAGACAATTATTCCTGAAAATAAAGCAGATCTTCTTTTTTCAAATATTCTAAAAAGTGACAACACATTTACCGACGAACTTTATAATATCGATAAAGATCCATACGAACAACACAATCTTATTGGAATGGGAATAGAAGAAGAACAAATACTAAGAGAGGAAATAATTTCTTTTCGGGAAAAAATGAGAAATGAAAGAAGGGCAGACGAAGATATCCCTTCGGTAGATCCTGAAAAACTGATACCATATCCATAGCTATGAAAACTAAAATACTTATACTTCTTGCGTTTATTGCTATAAGCGGAGTTGCTATTTATTTTAATAAAATAAAAAAAACTACCACCCTAAAACCTCAAAACGTAATACTAATTTCTATAGACGGCTTGCAGGCAAACCATCTTGCAAAATACGGATATTATCTTAAAACTACTCCAAATTTAGATAAATTTCTGGATGACTCCTACCTTTTTACTAATGCCGTAAGTACATCGTCCTGGACAGTTCCTTCACATATGTCAATTTTTACATCAATGTATCCAAGTGAACACAAGGTAGTAAATAAATTTATTGACTTTAATTCCACAACCCAAAAAGGAACAGTTGCTAACTTAAAAAAACTAACCCCCCAAGCCCTAACCATTGCAGAAATTCTTAAAAACAATGGTTATGTGACTGGAGGATTCACAGGAGACGCTGGAGTAGGAAGACAATTTGGTTTCTCTCAAGGTTTTGATGAGTATTACGACTCAGAAACTTTTGGAGGACTTGAGGGAAGCATCCCAAAAGCCATAAATTGGCTTTATAAAAATAAAGGTAAGAAATTTTTTCTATTCCTTCATGGGTATGACGTGCATGGCCAACACTCCCCAAAAGGGGGGTTTGACTATAGATATGTTTCAAAACCATATAAAGGCTCGTATACAGGAAGTCCTGCCGAGCAAGGAAAACTTCGCGAAGAAGGCTTGAGGAATGGAACATTAAGTCTAAATGATGAAGATGTTTCCTTCTGGCGAGCAGTTTATGATGAGAAAATTAATCGCGCGGACTCAGAATTTAAGAATTTTATGAAAAAAGTAGAGGAGATGGGTCTTATGGACAATACTCTTATTGTTATTATTAGCGACCATGGCACTGAGTTTTATGAACACAAAAGATTTGATCATGGACACACCCTCTACGGAGAGCTTGTTGATGTTTTGTTTGCGATTCATCTTCCTGGTCAAAAAAACGGAAAAGAAATTAAAAACTTAGTATCAACAATGGACATTTTACCAACGATCTTAAAACTTCTTGACATCGAAAAACCACAAGGAAATCAAATTAAAGGAATTGATTTAACTTCTAGCTTTAATGGTAATGATATTTCGCGAAATATATTTACCGAAACCGATTACAGGCTCTATACACATAAAAGGGCTGTTCAAACACCAGAAGGATGGAAATTTATTCTTACGATAAATGGTCTTGAAAAGGAATTATATAATTTGAAAACTGACCCTGGCGAAAATTTGAATTTAATAGACAAAGAAACGAAAAGAGCATATGAGATGGAGCAAATACTATACAAGCACTTAAAGGAGATGGGTTCGTTAGATGGCCCGTGGATAATTGGATGCTCTCCGGTATATGCCGACCAATGTAAATAAAATCTATCTAAACCTAGACAGAAATAAATAGGCTGTAATTCCCAATAGGAGAGGGTAAATTATAAAAAGAAAAAGTTTTGAAAGAATAGAATTCTCAGAAATTGCTTTAAGAAAACCCACTTTTCCTGCGTTATTCAAAAAAGGATACCAAGTATCAATTCCAAGTCTTGTAGCAACAACATTCAGAAGGATTGCAACCAAAAGAATCACCCATCCAAGAATAAATATTTTTACCACCATACAAATACTATACTAAATACAAATATCTTTTAACATTACCTTTAAAAAAACTGGGGCTAATTTGCTTCAAATTCGATAAATCTTGATTAGCACTGTATAATGTAAATTAGGAAAGGAGGAGCAGTAGATTTAAATCATAAATCTACGAAAAATAATATGACAGGTACAGTTAAGAAAAAGACAGACAGAGGGTTTGGATTTATTTCCATCCCAGGACAGGACAAAGATCTTTTCTTTCATTCTTCAGCACTAGTCGGAGTTTCTTTTGATCAACTTCAAGAGGGAGCAACCGTTAGTTTTGATGTTGAGAATGGAGAGAATGGTCGCCAAAGTGCAAAAAATGTACAACTTGCAGAAGGAAACGCACAAGCACCAGCTGAAGAAGCTAGCGAAAGCGAACCTAATGAAGTAAGCGATCAAGCCGAATCAAGCGAGTCCACCGATCAAGGTGAGCAAGCTTAATTGGTAATACAAAAAAGCCTTGTTTTATTCGCCCTTCAAGAAAACCCTGAGCTTGTCGAAGGGATGAATTGAAGTAAGAAAACATCTTCTTTAGAGAATACTTCAAGCTAAAACTTGGGGAAGATGTTATTACAGGGTTTTTTTGTGCCTATTTAATTAAATTTGTGTTATAATTCCCCATATGGCAAAAAGACCAACGGGAGTGGGCAAAAGAGGAAGAGTCCATTCACCAAAAACAAAAAAGAGGCTTTCTATAAAAGCAGCAATGCTTAATGCGCTTACTTTAAAACGTGGCTACAAGGGCAAAAGAAAACCAAAGAGTCAATAATTCTGTAAATATTTCTTCAGGGGTTTCCAATAATAATCTTCCCATCCTTTTTCAATTTCTTTTTCAAATTCTTCTGGTACGTTTTCATGTGTAAATTCAAGTTCCGTTCCGTCTTTAACAGAATTTTCTGTGGTAAAATCACTATATGACACAGAAAATAAGAACCACTTCTGAACCTTGTTTTTTGTTTTGACGGTAAATCAATATGACACAAAAAATTACACCATTTTTGTGGTTTGACAAAGGAAAGGCGAGTGAAGCCGCAAAGTTTTATGCCGCGGTTTTTAAAGATTCAAAAATTCTGACTCCAGAGAAATATGAAGGGACTCCTTCCGGAGAAATTGAAATAATCACGATTGAACTATTCGGCCAACAATTTACCCTTATGGGAGCAGGCCCCGAATTTAAATTCAATGAAGCAGTATCTTTTATCATTGACTGCGATGGACAGGAAGAGGTTGACTATTATTGGGACGCTCTTATTGCAGATGGCGGGGAAGAGTCTCAATGTGGCTGGCTTAAGGATAAGTTTGGACTATCGTGGCAAGTGCTCCCAAAACAACTAAACGAAGCGTTGGCAGACCCCAAAAGGTCAAAATTTACAT
Source organism: uncultured Gammaproteobacteria bacterium (assembly GCA_964425075.1). Classification (GTDB taxonomy): domain Bacteria; phylum Patescibacteriota; class Microgenomatia; order Levybacterales; family GWA1-39-11; genus JAUSNA01. Next base: position 289,514 of record CAYRKM010000001.1, read on the forward strand.
TGGAAGCAATGCTTAGGATGAAAAAAATTATAATTGCAGATCTTGAAAAATAAACGTATTCATGAAGTCTTATAAAAACATCGATGAATATATTGAGGACTCTGATCAGAAAGTAAAAATCTTGCTCCAAAAATTGAGGCATACTATTAAAAAATCTGCGCCAAAAGCTACAGAAACAATAAACTACGGTATTCCTACATTTAAGCTAAATGGTAAAAATTTGGTACATTTTGGTGGATTTAAAAACCATATAGGCTTTTACCCAACACCAGGTGGAATAAAAGAATTCGAACAAGAACTAAAAACGTATTCCAAGAGCAAGGGTGCTGTGCAGTTCCCTCTAGACAAACCCCTTCCAACCGGACTAATTGAAAAAATTGTAAAATTTCGTGCCCAAGAAATCAAAAGAAAAGGGTAGGGAAAAAAGCCTGGGACTTCCTTTTGTAAACTCTTCAGTTTGATACCGCATGGTATAATTAATGTATGCCAACAACAAAGAAAACCGAAACATTTAAAATAAATGGAGATGAGCTTTTAAAAAAAGTTAAAGAGCTTATTAAGGAGGGTAATGTGAGAAGAATAATTATTAAGGACAAAAAAGGAAAAAGTCTAATTGAACTTCCCCTAACTCTTGGCGTGATTGGTGCAGTTATTGCCCCAATGCTTGCTGCCGTTGGTGCGGTTGCTGCCCTTGTTACCGAATGCACAATTACCGTTGAGAGAGATTAGTCCTTCTTCTAATTATTCTATCCGCCTCTTTTAGTATTATAATTTATAGATGAAGTTGTTCTTGTATCTATTTCTAGGCATCCTTTTTTTCTATCTTGTCTATCTTTGCTCCTTTTCAGCTCTAAATGGCGAATTAGTTTTTTCAAATGACGTTGCACGCAATTTTTTACTTCTTCAAGAACTTGACCAGAAAAAAATAGTTCTAATTGGACCACGCTCAAGCACTCAGGGACTTTTCTATAGCTCATTTTTAACATACATGAATTACCCGGCTTATCTAATTGGAGGAGGGAATCCGGTAATAGTCGCCTGGTTTTGGGTTCTTGTGGGACTATTTATGTTTGTAACAAGCTTTTTTATGGCAAGGAAATTATTTGGCGTATTTCCTGCGATTGTATATGTTTCGATTATTGCTGCAAAACTTGTTCCAAAATCAAGTGAAATCTTTGAACCAATGGCAATCTATTTTGTAATGCCATTTTTTTTATACATGATTATTCAATATGTCAAAACAAAAAAACTATCCTTTTTGGTAGGGCATTTAATTGCTCTTTCTATCTTTATCCATTTAAGCATTGGCATAGGATTGCAGTTCTTAATACTATCAACAGCTATTATTTCTTTCGTGATTATAAGGAGTAGAAAATGGAAACATTTATTGTCCTTTATTGTCCTTCCAGTCAGTCTTATTAATCTTATTGTGTTTGACATAAAATACGGATTTGGCATGACAAAAGCGCTTTTTTCAACAGGGGGAGCAACTAAGTTTTTTGTAACAATTCCAGAGTGGATAGACGACAGAATGCGACACATGGTATCCCTTGAGCTTTTAAACAACACTACATTCTTGTGGCTTCCGATATTTGTTCTTGTCATGTTTTTTACTTTTCTTTCAATAAAAAATGACAAAAAACAACGCCCAATATATATATTGTTTTTGATCTATTATTTTGGCTATCTTGCTCTTTCTTTCTTTAATAAGGGACTACTTTTAACTCACTACATGTTTCTTCTTATTCCCCTTACCTCCCTTTGGGTCGTTTCATTTCTTAAAGGAAAATATAAAGTTATTTTTATTCCAATTCTTGCAACCATCTTTCTTCTCAATCTTCAATATGCGATTGGTTTTACCAATTCCCTAAAGACCTCTTACATTGGGCGCGCTCAGGACTCATGGGTTGGACTTTTAAATGTTGCAAAAAACATTTCTTCCTCCCAAGAGGGAAAAGAATTTGGATATTATGTTTTTGCACCTGATTCATATGCTTATCAACCAAGATACGCGATGATTTATGGTTTTAAAAAATATGGAGCAAAATCTTTTGAATATGAAAAATTGGATACAACTCTAGTAATTGCTCAAGCTCCACCAAAAAATGATAAGTACAAAGACTATAAATGGTGGGTAAAAGTTCCTGTGGGAATAGTAAAGGACCCTGTGGGAAAAACCTCTTTCCCGAATGGCTATACTGTCCTTAAATATAACCTAACTGAAAATGAGAAGAGGGTCGAGCATGATAAAGCAATAGAACTTGGAATACATTTTAGATGAATTTAGTTTGAAAAAACTAATTCCTATCTCCTAAATGAAGTAGTTTCCAAAAGGCGGTCAATAGGTAGCTTATTCCTATTGCAAACATTATACTTCTTCCCCAAAAGGAATTAATCAAAACATCAACAAGTTGCGAAAGGCTTGAAAATCCCAGAAAAGTAGCAGTGAAAGCAGAGATGCTTAGAGAAACCCCGAAAACAATTTTTATAATATTGTCTATCCTTTCAGCAAAAAGATAAGCAGGGCGGACCACCACAAGAGCCCCATTTATAACTGCAGTTTTCTTTTTGGGGGAGTGTGTTGGCTTTTTTTTAAATAAATGCTCAGCATAATCCTCAAAAAAATCCCCTATCTCGTCCGTTAGTTCTTCCCAAAATTCTTTTAACATACTGCAATTATATCAATTTCTGCTTGTTATATTTATAATAATCACATGAATATGTTTAAACCATTACATGCCAAAACACCTGAGGAATATATTGAAAAACTTGATGAGCCACGACGTTCTGAAATTTTAAAACTGCACCAATTAATTATAAAAACTGTTCCAAAACTAACGCCCTATATTGAGACAGGAATGTTGGGGTATGGAAAATTTCACTACAAATCAAAATCCGGCAGAGAAGGGGATTGGGCAATAATTGGGCTTGCCTCTCAAAAAAACTATATCTCCCTTTATATTTGCGCTATTGAAGACAATGAATATTTAGCTGAGAAAAATAAAAAGCTTTTCCCAAAAGCTTCAATTGGTAAAAGCTGTATCAGATTTAAGAGAACTGATGATATTGATTTTAATAGCCTTACTACAATTATTAAGAAGGCTGAAAAGGCTGGCGGATTCCCAAGTAATTAATTTTTGTATTCTTCCTTTATATCTTTCCCGTACTCCTTTAAGAGCTTCTGAATCTTCGGCGCAATAGTGTAAGAACAGTACCCCTGAGACTTATTATTCTCGTAATAATTTTGGTGATATTCCTCAGCTGTATAAAATTTTTCAAACGGCACAATTTCTGTCACAATCGGGTCAGAATACTCTCCGCTATCAGCAACTTCGTCTCTTACTTCTAATGCTTCTTCTCTTTGAGAATCGTTATGATAAAAAATTACAGAACGATATTGCTCTCCAACATCATTTCCTTGCCTATCAACTGTTGTTGGATCGTGAAGGTGAAAAAATATTTCTAATAGTTTCCTGTAGGAAATAACCTCCGGGTCAAACTCTACCTGAACAACCTCAGCATGCCCAGTTACGCCCATTGACACCTCCTCGTATGAGGGGTTTTCACGTCTTCCCCCAGCATATCCCGAAACCACATCCTCAACACCCTTCAATCTCTTGAAAATAGCCTCAGTGCACCAAAAACATCCTCCTCCAAATGTAGCTGTTTCTAATTTCATTTGTCTTAATAGTTCTCCATTCCAATCTCGCTTAGTTCCTCCCTTGGCACAAAACGGATGGACAAAGAATTTACGCAGTGTCTTGTATCTTTTTCTGTCATACCTTCCCCCTCAAACACATGTCCTAGGTGACCACCGCAACTGGAGCATTGTATCTCTGTTCTCATCCCATCTTCATCAGCAATCCTCTTTACTGCATTTGGGAAATTCTCATCAAAAGCTGGCCAACCACAACCTGCATCAAATTTTGCTTTTGAGGAAAAGAGTGGAGAGTTGCACTGCCTGCAAATAAAGACACCATCTTTGTAAAAATCGTCATATTCGCCAGTAAAAGCCCTCTCTGTTCCTTTTTTTAAAATTACTTCTGCTTCTTCCTCAGTTAATTTATTTAGTCTCATATATATAGTATGACACACAGTGTAAAGCATTAAACATAAATACAATCCTCTATGCTTATTTTTCCAACTTTCAGCCTTTTTATGTGAAGTGCTAAAGCAGGAATTGCAAGCCTTTGTCCCATACTTTCCGCCAGAGAGCGCATGTAGGTACCCGAAGAGCATTCCACGATAACATCAGCGACAACATATTCATCCTTTGACTTTCCCAATACTTCAAACCATTTTTTTATAATTTCCTCTTGCCTAAAATCCCCATTTATTTTTTTAATTTCCCCACTGACCCTTTCCAAAATAACTTTGGCTGAAATTTTTTTGAATTTACTAACCTTAACCTCGTATATCTCAACTTCTCTTGTAGGAATTTCTATTTCTTTCAACTTATTTTTTCGTGCCCAATAATACATTGGTTTTCCGTTTACAGTTTTTGAAGAGTAGGGTGGATATTTTTGGCTCATTTTCCCCTGAAATGATAATGCCACTTTTTCTATGTCATGTCTCAAAAGCTTCTTTGCGTTAGAGAAATCAGTAATTATTCCTAGAGCATCATAAGTGTCTGTTGAGATACCAAATAGAATTTCTACTTCATATGTTTTTCTTTCATTTTCAAATTTTCGCCTTTCCTTGTTTAAGTCTCCCACTAAAAGCGAGAGAACCCCTTCTGCCATTGGGTCAAGCCTGCCAGCATAACTTATTTTTTCGTTTCTGTATTCGTCCTTTAATTTTAGCCTAGAAATTACTTCAAGGGGTGTTAGTCCTTGAGGCTTATAAACATATATAATTTTGTTCATTTCTTGTTTGCGGGAAATTTTATTGCAGCATATGAGGCAATAAATGTTGAAATGGGCACAGCAAGAGTCAAGCCCATGCTTCCTGCAATTGTTCTTATGACCTCCTCAGAAACCATTTCATAGTTCAAAAGCACCCATGCTGGTTGGTTTGATGGATTAAGGACAAATAAAATAAAAAGCGCCAATGATACTCCCGCATATACTAAAACCAGCGTGTTCACGAGAGAGGCGACGTGCTCGCGTCCAACACGAAAACCCCTTTTAAAAAGCTCTATAAGAGATAGCTTTTTGTTTGCCCTACGAAGCTCATAAACAACCGCCGACTGTGAGGTAGTAATGTCATCAAGAATACCTAATGTCCCGATGATAATTCCACCCAGCAGAAGCCCTTCGAGATTTATTGGCGCATTGCCAAACTGTAGGTTGTAACTATCTTCATTACCAAGTCCCGTAAGGTGAACAAGTTTTACAAAGAAAAACGCCAACAATCCTGTGATCGTAAGAGAAATGAAGGTGGAGACAACTGCTGCGGTTGTTTGTCGCGAAATACCATGTGCGAGATAAATTGCAACTACAAGAATAATAAGAGAACCTGCGATACTAACAAGAACAGGATCGTATCCCTGGATAATTAGGGGGACAATAAATTTTAGAATTACAAACAAACCAAATAGCATTCCAAAAACCGAGCCTATTCCCTTTTTTCCAGCAACAACAAAAACAAGAAGAAAAAAGAGAATAAGGATGTAGGAAATGTTTGTAAGCCTATATCTGTCTACAATAAAATATCCCTCCTTGCCGTTAGCGTCTTTTGTTTTAGCAATTATTACCTCTTCTCCCTTCGAAAGTCTTTGGTTGGGGGTAATGTTTACAACCCCACCATATTCAATTAGAATATCTTTTCCTTTTTCATAGCCATCTTGAATAGTGAGACCAACTACTTGCTGAAAATTTTTATAACCTGCAACCTCTTTTTCTCCCTGAGACACAATCTCAACAACTTTTGCACGCATGTATTCCTCTTTTGGTGGACTAAATTGAGGCCGACTTAAATCTTGCCCAAATACACCAACAAACTGTGGAATTGTGAAAAAAAAGAATAGCAGAAAAATAATAATTTTCTTCATGATGCGCTTCATATTGTAACTTATTTAGTTTTTTTTGCATACTGAACTTCCCTTGATATAATGGATGTAGGATGCTTAATACATTTTTCAAGTTTTTGTTGAAAAATCAATTTATTGCGGGGCTTCTTTTTATTGCAATTCTTTGGATTCTTTTTACTCTTCGGGGTATTCTTCTTGCTTTTTTTATATCCTACATTATTATGGCAGCCCTTTCCCCAATGGTAGATTGGCTAAGGCACCAAAAAATTCCTAAAACGATTGCAGTTGTCATTACTTTTTTTACAGTTGTTGCGCTAGTAGTTCTTCTTATCCTACCTTTAGTTCCATTTTTTATAACCCAAATTCAGCAACTACTTAAAAGTTTCCCTCTATACCTTGACCAAGCAGCAAGCGTAGTTGGGGTTAATCTTGACATACGAGGCGTTTCTCAAATCATCTCGCCTCAAACATTAGGAAATAATGCTTTTGCACTTGCGGGGGGCGTATTTGGAGGCGTTTTCTCTGTTATCACTATCCTTGCTGTAAGTTTTTATCTTCTTATGGACTACGACCATCTCAAGTCATCAATTGCCTCAATTTTTCCCAAAAAATACCAAGATGAAGTGACTTCTTTGGTTACTCAAATTAATGAAAAGCTCGGAGCATGGTTGAGAGGGCAAATCGTCCTTTCTCTTGTTATTGGTAGTTTCACTTGGATTCTCTTAATGTTTCTGCATCTTCCCTTTGCCCTTCCCCTGGCAGTTCTTGCAGGACTTCTTGAAATTGTTCCAACGATTGGACCTATCTTGGCCGCAATTCCAGCAGTAATAGTCGCCCTAACCATTTCCCCAAACATGGCTTTGGTTGTAATTATTGCTTACATAATTGTTCAAATGCTTGAAAATAATCTTTTAGTGCCCCGTATTATGCAAAGAGCAGTGGGGCTTAATCCGATTGCAGTAATTATAGGAATAATTGTTGGAGGACAACTTTTGGGAGTTATGGGAGCCCTTTTGTCTGTTCCATTTATTTCCCTGCTTGTTGTTATTTTTAAAAACGTGAGAGAACAATTTGAGGCCTAAATATTTTTAAATAAGGCTTATATTAAAACCTCCTCTTGACAAGAAGTTATCCACATTTTTATACTGTACTACTGTTTCTGTCTTGCAACCTACCCAAAAGCTGCCTTCACGCGAACTTACTTCCCATATGGTTTGCGTTAAGACAAAACATAAAAACCTACTATGGAAGACCTTTGGAAACAAGTCCTTGCTGAAATACAACTAGAAGTGTCCCCGCCAAGATTTACAACCTTTTTTAAAAAAACAACGCTTTTGTCCCTTGATGGAGACGTTGCCACAATAGCGGCTCCCAACTTTATGGTAGCAGAGCTATTGGAGAGGAATTATTATTCGCTTCTTAAGAGAGTTATTGATAAAAAAACTGAAAAAAATGTTTCCCTCATTTTTGAAACCCGGCAAGCAATTTCTCCTCAGAGAGACTCAGGACCATTATTCACGCAGGTTTCGTCTCAAAAGACTACAAAGAAAAGACCAATGAGAATAAAACCTGACTATAATTTTGACACCTTTGCAGTCTCCGACAGTAACCAGCTCGCATACACCGCTGCAAGCACTGTAGCAAATGACCCTGGCGGAAAATACAATCCTCTTTTTCTATACGGCTCTGTTGGGGTAGGAAAAACCCACCTGATGCATGCAATTGCAAATGAGGTTGTTGATAAGAATAGTAGCGCTTCTATTGTTTACCTTACTACTGAAGAATTCACAAACGAGCTCGTTGAGGCTATACAGTTCAAAACCACAACCCAAATGAGAAAAAAATTCAGGAACACAGACCTTTTACTTTTGGACGACATTCAATTTCTGAGCGGCAAGGAGAGGGTTCAAGAGGAGCTCTTCCATACTTTTAACACACTAATTGATAAGCATTGCCAAGTTATTTTTTCCTCAGACAGGCCCCCACATGAAATAAAAAAAATTGAAGCTCGGCTGGCATCTAGATTTGAGGGTGGACTTACAGTTGATATTGCCCCCCCGGACTTTGAGTTAAGAACTGCAATTCTCCTTATCAAAAGCGAAAAACTTGGTCTCTCTTTATCAGCTGAGCTTGCAAAGAGGGCGGCTGAAAAAATAACTGACTCAAGAGCCCTCGAAGGATTTCTGCTTAGGCTTATGTCGTATGTTGCAGCAAAACAAATAACCGAAATTAACGAAGAGCATATAGATGTCTGTCTTGGAAAACTGAAAGAAGAAAAGCAGGCCATTCATCCTGACGACGTTGTAAAGGCGGTTTGTGACCATTTTAATATTAAAAACACACAGCTAAAAGGCACTAGAAGAGATGCTTTTCTGGTTAAGCCTCGACATATTTGCATGTTTTTACTAAAAGAGGAGCTTGGACTCACCTTTGTTGAAATTGGCAATCTTTTGGGTGGGAGAGATCACACAACAGTAATGCATGGTGTGGATAAGATAAGGGAACAGCTTCAGGGTTCTTCACATATCAATGAGGAAATCTTGTTCATTAAAAAAAAGGTTGAGGAGGGATATCTACAATAGAAAAATGGAACACTTTTGTAAACACTTTTTCCCCCGAGTTTTCCACTACTTATCCACTTTTTTTGAGCCTCAGCCGTTTGCTTTTATACACTTATCAACCTATACTACTACTAATACTAATTAATATTATATGAAGGTAACTATACTAACAGAAATCATTGATATATATATTCCACTTATAAACAAAACCCTTCCAACACATTCCCAAGTACCCATACTTTCAAACATACTTCTTGTTGCAAAAAAAGACGGATTAACTCTTAAAGCAACAGATTTAGAATTAGGAATAGAAATAAAAATACCCGCAAAAATAGAAGCAGAAGGCTCAGTTACCGTTCCAGGTAAAGAATTTTTGGAAGTAATTGCTTCTTTACCCAAAGATAAAATAACCCTCGAGCTTATTAAAGACACTTTGACACTTCAATGTAGAGCAAGCAAAGTGAGTTTTAATACTATTCCAATGGAGGAATTTCCGGAGCTTTACAAAAGTAGGGGGGAAGAGGTCGCTCGATTTGGAAAGGGTGAATTTATGGACATCTTTTCCTACCTAGTATTTGCGGTTTCCGCAGAAGAAACAAGGCCTCAGTTGACGGGTGTTTTTATAAACAAGAAAGACGATAAAATAGACTTTGTTGCAACTGATGGATATAGGATGTCTGTTAAGACAATAAGTGGGGGAGAGAGGAAAAACATATCTCAAGGATTGATTATTTCAGTTAAGTTAATAAATGAGGTTATGGGACTAAAGAATGATAAGGGGGACGTAGTTTTAAGAGTTAATCAGCAAGAGAATCAGGTTTTTTTTGAACTTGGGGATGTGTTGTTTGTGGGGAGAATGATAGAGGGCGGATTTCCTGATTATTCAGGAGTGCTTCCTAAAGAAAGCAAAACAATAATTACCGTTGATAGGGAAGAGTTGCTACAAAGTGTTAAATTAGCATCTGTTTTTGCAAAAGATCAAAGCAACGTTTTGACGATGGAAGCAAGAGGCCAAGCGCTGCATTTGACAACAAAAGCTTCTGGTGTAGGCGAGGGGGAGATGGTGGTTGATTGTGAAAAGAAAGGCGAAGATGTAAAAATTGCATTTAACGCCCGATTTCTTCAGGATTTACTAAGGACAGTTGATGCAAAAACAATTACTTTGAAGTTGAATAGTGGACTTGAATCAGCCCTGTTTGAAATAAAAGAAAGCAATTTTAAGCATGTAATAATGCCTGTTCAGGTGGACAATTAAAAGGCCGGTAGGTAAAGAAGAATGTTTTTTTCTCCGCTCGAGGTTTTTGCTTTCCCACTTAGTATAAAGATGGGAGAAAGTATATTTTTTATTTTGTCATCAAAATAGCCAAGGGAAACAAGAGTAATATTAATTGCCTCAACGGTTAAGGAAGGGTCTTCAAATTCCCCCAGCTTTACAACGGTTGCTTCTCCTCTTTGGGTTAGTGTTTTTACTTCTTCAAGTGTATGAATTGTCGTTAGTCCAATTGTGTCTAGAGTAACGTTGAAATATTCAATTTTTTGAACCTTCCCAGCATTAGTTATCCAAACCGCAAATTTTGCAGGTGTTCCAAGCTGGTAATAAAGAGGGATGTCTTGTGCCGTTTGGGTATAGAGAAGTTCATAAATAATAGCGTTGTCAAGAGAGAGTGCTGGTAAAAGCTCGCCGGTTTCGCTTTCATATCCATTTATCTCAACAGAATTTAAGGAGACATTTTTAATTTTAAGTTTTTCAATCTCTTCCCTGGCAATTTTTTCAATTTGCTCAACCGGAAGCTTGTTGGGCGAGGAGGGAGAGGGCTCAGTATTCATATACTGAACAAATCCAGAGGTAGGATTTAGGAGGAGTGTTTGGTTTTGACCTTTTGTCCACAAGAGGCTATTTCCAAGCTTAATTGGACTTTCTAAAAAAGAAAGGTTCTCGGCAAATTCAGCGCCAGAATTCGAGAGGGAGTGGGAAACTTTAATAGCAGGAATCTGTTGGGGGAAGGATAGGCCTTCTTGAAGATCAAAGGTGACAGGTGTAGTAGTAGATATACTCACTCCGTCAGCCTTGTTAAACGTGGGTTTGGGAGGATTGATGGCACCTGTTGGGTTGAGTGGCACCCTTGTTGGAACAGGAAATGACACATTATTCCCAATTCCGTTATTTTGTCGCAAAAATATTAAAACTCCGGCGACGACAAGAAATGTTATCAAAAAAGCGAGAACTACAAGAATTCTTAATTTAAATGAAGTTAAAAAATTATTTTCCATATTTTAGCAAGACTCTGATGAAACACTAGCTGGAGCACAACCAGCTCCATTGCAAGTAGCTGGAATAATTGATTGCGGAACATTTGGTGGGGCAAGTCTTAATCCACGCAGCTCAAAGTGAAGATGGGGTCCAGAAACTCTTCCAGTGGCCCCCATGTAGCCAATAAGTTGCCCCTTTTTAACTTTTGCACCTTCACCAACAAGAATTGCTGACAAGTGGGCATAGTAAGCAAGTGTTGCTCCTACGCTTGTAGGCGAAACTTTTATTAAGTTTCCATATCCCCCATCGCATACTCCTTTTCCGTCGCAATCAAACACTTTAGCTGTTCCATCAAGAGTGGAGTAGACTGGGGTTCCTGTGTTGTTTGCGATATCAACTGATTCTCCCCCTCCCTTTAATTGAATTTCTGCATGGCTGGATGATCCCAGTGGCCCTTGGCTTATGATGCCTGTTGTTGGCCAACAACCAGCTGTGCCCGCTGGGGGATTGCCAATTTTTACGTGAATGGTATTGCTGTCTGTTTGATATTTTTGTTGTCCAAAAACAAGACTTACTGAAAAAAACAAAAACAAAATACCTATGACAATGCTGTATTTTTTCATCTATTACAAAAGCTAAGCTTAAATATTTGACCTGCCTCGTTTGGATTGATACTTGCAGTGGTTGAGATTTCAACGGGTAGATTGCAAGCCTCATTTTCGCTTATTTCAAGCCTTTCTAAAAATGCTCTTTCGGCCTTTTGCCTGTTCTCTTCAAAAGGCGAGGACTTAATGCTAATTAGGAATTTATTAAAAGGCTTAAGGTAAATAAGTCTAAACTCAGAAGCTTCCTCCATCAGTGAGTCTCCTTGTGCGGTTAGCTGAACCGCAGAAGCGTAGGGGTTTTTGACACTTACCCCTGATACGTCAATTCTCTCACCTGTTGGAATGTTTCTTAGAAAAATTGGTACGAGGGTGGGTGTTGGAAAAGTTGTTACCTGGGGAGTTTGTCTTGAAAAGCGTGCAAGCATAAGAGACAAAAGAGCAAGTCCAGCAAGGATAGTTAGAATAATAAATAATATTAGTTTAAGATTTAATTTCATAAAGTATTACTGCACGAAGAAATTATTCTGTTTGCCTCCGACCATGCTCCCCACAATGTCCAATTGGTGCCGTTTTGTGAGAGAGAAACTGCTTTTTGAATGTTTTGCGTAGTGTCTTTCATTTGTTGAGAGCAGACAAGTCTTTTATTTTCATCAAGCGGATTATCGCATGATTGCGCCCCCCATTTCCCTTCGCCATATGCGCCTTCGCAATGCGCCACTAAGTTAATTTGAAAAAGACCGACGCTGTAGTCATTTGTATCACAGTTTGTGTTCATAGCAAAAGGGTCTCCGCCGCTTTCAAGCTTGCAAATTAAAGACGCTGTTGTCGCCTTAGCCTCATCTCCTCCAAAATATGGAAGCAAGTTATTAACTGAGCAATATCCCCCAGCTTCGTGTGGTTGCGTGCAAACATTGGAAGAAACCCCATTGCTGCTTAAAAGGGGGCCGGTTGTTCTTGCGCTTACTACATAGTCAAACTCCACAGATGGAACAGTTGGGGTGAGGGTAAACTTTATTGTTGGATAATTTTCGCTTGAAGAAAGAGACCACTCAATAACACTTCCCGTCTGAGTGTAGTTGCCGCTTATTTGCTCAGGTTTTGTGTCCGGTGGAATTATCGCAAAAATTGTAATAGTGTTTCTTGGAATATTCCCAACGCTTTCATCATGAGAGATGGAAACAGTTATATTAACAGATGAGCCCTCTGGTAGGTTTGGTGGCGGTTCTGAAATTGTAAGCTTTAGTCCGGGAATATCAGGATCGGTTTTTTGGGCACCATTTGCTGGAGGGTTAGTGGTTGAGTCTTTGTCACTAAATGGGTTAGGAATTGAGGAGCCTCCTCCAAAAAAAAGCATATAAATAATAATAAAAATAAAAACCCCGAAAAGCGTCCACATCACTCCGGGGTTTACTATATATCTTGCGACATTAATAGCGGTCCGAATATTTTTAATGGTATTGCGAGCCGTTTGAAAATTGTCAAAAGCAGAGCGTTTTTTCTTTCTATTCTCTTCATTCCCTTCGCCTGAACCGTTTTGAGACGAGTCGGGGTGGCCGCCATGTCTTCCCTCCGGCGCATGACTCCCTCCAAATCTACCACGGAATTTGTTGATAGATTCCATTGGGTGTCGCGCTGCTTTGCCCAATCTGTATGCGCTATTCGCTCTATCAACTAGGCTACTTTTGGATTTTTGTTCCTGCTGTGCCTCAGCTTCGTCGTAGTCAACATCGTTTGCCATAGTCTATTATTTTGATGGTAATGGGTTATTTGGGGCAGGAGCCGGATTTTTGGGCTTGAAATCAGTCATTTGTGGTTCGGGTGTTGGCTGATCTGTTGGCATAATTGGCTCAGACGGCGCTGGATTTTGTTGGGGCGTAGGCTCTAGAGCAGCAGGTTGTGGTGCCACCGGAGGCATTTGTGGCGCACTGGGAGATGGGGATGTCATTTGGGGTGCGGGTTGTTCAGGAATTGGGGGAGGGGGTGGTGGAGCGGAAGCAGTTCTTGCATCGAGTATGTCCTGGGGTTTTGATGTAATTAAGTCATATTCAAATTGAGATGAAACGAATTGTGCGGTTACATGATTTTGCCCGGCAAAGAGTAGGCCTTCTCCAACCTGGGCAGTAAGAAGGTATTGCTTTTCTCCTTCTGATAGGTTTAGGGTTTTGGCCAGGGTTTCAACTTCTGAGGAGCCCTGTTTTAAAAGGATTTGGACTGACGAATTTGAAAGAATTGCTTTTCCGTAATCACTTGACAGAAAATCTTCAATGTCCTGAGTTAGTGTGGTAACACCAAGATAGTATTTTCGCGCTCTCTTTGCTATTCCCTGAAGGAACGCTGCTGAGTCAGGATAGCGCATCATATACCAGGCCTCATCAACTATTAAAAGTCTTTTTTTAAGTTTTGTTCTCACTCTATTCCACACAAAATCTAGGATAACGTGCATAGCAATGGGTCGAAGAACGTCCTCGAGTTGTTTTAGGGAAAAAACTGTAAGCTGGTTTTTAACATCATAATTAGTTTGGTGGTTAAATAGCCCCGAAAATCCTCCTTTTACATATTTTTCAAGTCGGAAAGCTAACTCTTTTGCTTCTGGCTCCTCCATGTTAAGCAAAGTTTTGTAAAGGTCTTCAAGAATTGGGGGCTCATTTTTATAGGTTGCAGGATCGGGTGTTATGCCTTTTTGCTTATAGGAAAGCACGATTGCTCTATCAAGCATTGCCTCTTGCGTTGCACTCATTTCTCCAAGCATGGTTTTTAAAAGTCCATGAATTGAAAGTATTTTGATACCAAGCTGGGCCTCGGTTGCCTCATCAGCAAGAAGGGCAAAGGGATTAATCTTAACTGCAGAATCTTTTGAAAAAGAAATGTATTCTCCGCCTAAGGATTTGCAAAGTGCGCTATATTCGTCTTCAGGATCAATTATCAAAACCTCAGTGTCAAACATCATTTGGCGCAACACCTCAAGTTTTACCAAAAAAGATTTTCCAGAACCAGACTTTCCAAACACTACAGAATTCGCATTCTCAAAGGAAAACCTATCAACAATAACAAGGGAATTATTCAAAGTATTGACCCCATATAGAATTCCTCCCGGCTGCGAAAGCTCATATGAGGTAAATGGAAAAGTTGAGGCAACAGAGGTCGTGTCCATATTTCGAGTTGAAAATAGTTTGTCTGTTCCCATTGGAAGAGTGGTTTTAAATCCATCTTCCATCTGAAGAGTGGCGGGTTTTATAACGAGCAAGTTAGAAGCCAAGAGAGACATTAGTTCCTTTGAGCGTAAATTTAGATCATTAATTTCGTTTGAGGCAAGGGTAATGTATAGTCCAAATTGGAAAAATCTTTCAAGTCCACGCGCGAGCTCCTCTCTTAAGGCTATTGCGTCCTCTAGTGATGCACGAATTTTAGGATCTGCCTCAATTCCTTGTTTTTCATCAGATTCAATTGTTGCCTCCATCTCGGCAATTTTACGTCTAAGATTGGATAAAATATCTTTTGACTCAACTGGGTATAAAAACATTGAGATATTCATTGTTTCTTTATAGTCGATGAGAATAGAGAGCCAATTTGGAGAAACCTGGCGAGGATAGTCCACAACAAAAAAAGTGCGGTAGTATGTGTCTCCAACGCGAATATGTTTAAAATCAACTTCAACAGAGGAAGGGGCAATGATATCAACAATTGAGACGGAGCCCTTTTTTAAAGTTTCAAGAGAAGAATTCATGTCAGGTTTTTTTGAAGAAGGTTTTGCCTGTGGTGCTTGGGGTGTTTGGGTGGGCGCAGTTGCGCTGTCAGGAGGTTGCGTTGGGACAGCTCCAGACCGTGTTGGATTTGGTTGTTCTACCTTTTTTTTCTTTCCAAACATATTAAATTAGACAATCACATTTTTTATATCTTTTGAATCAAAGTCTATGTTGATGGTGTCATTATTTAATGTTTCGTAATAAAGCTTTATTAATTCTTCATGAGCAAGTGGTCTGGCGGAAAGGCCCATTCTTTCAATTTGCGTCATTATCATTGCCCTTTTTGTATTTATTCCTTCTTTTGCCTGTTGGGAGAAATAGCTCGTTGAAACATTGGGCTTTTTCTGATTTTTCGAAGCGTTAATGGCTCCTCCTTCAAGATATGAATAAGGAATTACAACATAGATTTTTTTATCCAACAGGCCTTCATTCTTCACAAGCTCTTCTATGAATTGACGATACATCCCTAGATGTTCTCTTAATTTTGTGCTTTGCATTGTTGTAAGGCGTTGGTCAAGCGTCTTAAGGTATGACTGCATGTCAACGCGTTTTGAGATGATTACAATTTGAATTGAGAAGGAAAGAGAGTTAATCAGAGACATGTATCCATATATTCTTGCGTTTTGCTCTTCGGCCGAAAGAAGGAAGAAATTAACAGATGAGACTTCTAAGACAGCACAGGCAGTTTTGTTTTTGAAAAAAACTATATCATCCTCAATGTCGAGAATTTCCGTAAAGTCTTGGGTTGTAGAATGAACTTGTTGTTTTTTTGACATAATATTAGGCTGTAGCTTGTGGTTGAGTGTTTCCAAACAATTCACGTCTCAATTTTTCTCGTTGGTCAGTTGAGAATATTTCGAGTGGCTGGAAAATGCTCCCATCAAGCGTGATGTCAATATTTTCAAACTCATTTTGCTTGCGCTGGTCCTCAAGAACAACAGTATAGTCTCCATTTGACAGGGTGGTAGCAGCTCTGAATTGACCTAGGGCGTTAGTTTTAAATGCTCTTACTGGAACGCCTTGCTTATCCATAATTTCAACTAAAATATTTGGCAAAACTTTTCCCCTAGGGTCCTTAACTATTCCAAGCACCACATTGGGAGAGTCGGGGAGTTGTGGAAAGCCAGCCTTAAGCTGTGCTTCTGGTGCAACAGTAGTTGCGTTTTGGGTTTGGTTAGGAGCAGTTGGGGGCGCGGGTTGGGGGATAGGTGGAGGAGTGGGAATAGAAATTGGAGCAGGTGCGCTCTGTGGTGCTGGGACTACTTCTGGTTGTGCAATTACTGGTGCAGGCTTTGTGATAGTTTCCTCAACCGGTGGGGCTACAGGAGGGCGTACCACCTGTAAGTTTTCTTGTATGGGTTGCTCGATGGGAGCTGTGGGAGCACTGTCAACCATTTGTCTTGGTGGTGAAGCAGGTTGGGGAGTATCAAAATAAGTATTGATGTTGCTTAAGGCAGTTCTCTCCTTCTCGTCAGGAGCATAGCTTCCAGCGCGAAGAGTTTTGTAAAGAAGCGCACGTTTTGACTCTAGGTTCGAGCTTGACTGAACTGGCTGTGCCACTTGTACGGCTTTTGAGGGAGTAAAGAGTGCTGAAATCAAAAACTCTGCACCCTTTTTTCTATAAATGTATTGATTTTCTGAAGGAAGGGCTTTTAGAAAATTTTTTATCATTATATCCATTGGTCTTCCCTCAATTGGAATGAAGGCAAGGGAAGCGCCAATTGCCCCGAAAAAAAGAGCTAAGGGAATTCTAAGTAAACCGTTAAAGGGTAACACATATGTTATAGCTGCAAGAATTCCGCCACCCAATAAATATAAAAATTGCTTTACGGTGACACTTCCGATAAGTTTGAACTTAAATCCGGTAACATCTTGGGGAATTGGGTGGTTTTCCATAATTCAAACCACGCTACTTAAGCCTTAGCGAAATATATAAATATAACGCTATACAAACGTATAGCTGTGGTGCTTTCTAGCGTATAACGTGAAAATTTATGATGCAACAGTTACAAAGTGGGTCAAAGTAGACATTCTTTTGAGGCTGGTGTGAAAAGCTTCAAAATGAACCTTGTTGACTTGGGTGGAAAAATAGTATTACTATGATTATATGGAGCCGTTAAAAGACGTGGTATTAAATGATGTTGTGGACGCACTTATTTTGGCGTTAGAAAATGGTGTAATAAAAGAAGGAGACATCACTCCTATAGCTGACTATGTTTTGGGAAGAATGGATGATATTAAGAGTGAAATAGAGATGGATCAATTTCTATCTGAATTATCGACAAAATGGCCAATATTTTCTCATATCACTTCTGGTTTTCAAGCAGAAAATAAGGAGAAGGCAGACAGTGAGGTTGCCGAGGGTGTTCTAACTCTTGCCCAGCACGGAAAAATTGATGAAGCAATTTCGCTCGCAAAGACAGCAACGCAGACCCAATAAATTATGACTGAATTAACTCTTGAAAAAGCACAGATAGAACGTAAGGGAATTCTTGCCCAGGCTGCACTTAAAGAAACTGGCGGAGACGCGGGTGCTGTGAAAATGCGGGCATTAAAAAGAGAACGGGGACCTGCGGGGGCACTGGACGCATATAGGTCCAATAAGCCAATAGATGAGGTTAGTGGGGCTGAGGCTATTGAAAAAATGGGATATGAACGCAGGCCTGATGGGACAAAAAATAGAACCGGCGAAGAAAGAGTCAGGTATCAGGAGGCAGCTCAAGCGGCTGGTATTATTGAGCAGTATTTAAGGGGCGGGATAGAGTCTTTAGGAGATCCCGGAGACAGAGCCGCTATCATGGATGCATTAGATAGGGCGACTCAGCTTTGGCCTGAGACGTCTGGAATGAATGCTGTGGAGAGAAAGAGATATATAGAAAAAAGAGTGAGAAATAATCAGTTCATGGGGAGGGTAAAAGAGACATACGCGAAGGCTCTGGAGGCATCTGATAGTTTGGGTGAGGGTGTTGTTGAAGCAGAGAGGGAATTAGTAGCCGCTCAAACAGCAGAAGAAGCTGCGAGAAAAAGATATGATGCCAACATCACACAGCAAGGAAAAATAAATGCACAACTTGCATTGTTTGATGTTGACGCATCAGGCACTCCGCGGGCCAAGTTAAAAGAGCTGAACGATTTAATTACTGGAAAACCAACAATAGAAAAAAACATATTAGATTGGCGCGGGGAGCTTGATGATTTGGAGTCGGACCTAGAATATTCAAGGAGCGTGCTTAGAGCAGTATTATCTGGAAGATCAGCTTCTACTACTTCAGGAGCAGACACGGCAGATAAAATACAGCTTGAAATAACAAGTAAAAGGAGAGATATTGCTAAGAAGAAAGGGGATATCTCAACCGAGGAGGCAAAGTTGGTTAAAATCCAGCAATTAGAGGGAGAAAAGCAAGCCCTTGAGCAGAAAAAGATAGAAGTAGAAGTTGAAGAGGCCGAGCTTAAATCGGCGCTTGATGCTGCTGTCTATGAACTTACAAGCAAGAGGGCTATATTTGAAGATGCAAAAAATTCCCGCGCAACGCACGAGGATCATTTAGTTACCGCACTTAAGAATGTCTGGGTTAATGCTGCATTAGACGATGTTGAGGCAACAATTAGTGAGTGGGAGGGGTTGCGTAGCGATAGGCTAACTGAATTAAAAGAAAAAATCGGAGATATGGCGGCAAAGAAAATCTTGGACTGCGACAAGAGATGGACTGAGCAAAAACCAGGCTCAACAAAGCCTAAAGACATAAGAATTAATAAAGCTAAAATTGAGGAAGACTACACAATGTTGTTAAATGAAGGTCCGGAGGCACTAATGAGAAAGATATTAAAATTCTCGGGCGATGAGAATGGGATAAGATTATTTACAGACGCGGAGATAGAAAACAAATTGGCCGATCCGGAATTTATTGCGGAGGTGCAAAATGAGCTCATTTCCCAATTGTTGTTTAGGCGTTTGAATATAGGCAAGAAGCCTACAGAAGCAGAAGTAAGTATTATTGCAACCAGTAAGTGGGGGGAGGGCATGTTCCAAGCAGCAGCAGCGAAAGACCAGAGAGTAGCTGATGCTATGGCTATAGTTGATAGAAAATATGGTGCAACAACAGGAGAGAAAATAAGAAATCTTGCAAAGGATCCTAAAGCATATGGCATGCTTGTTGGAATTTTGGCTTTACTACTTGGATCGCCATTCTTACTTGCAGCCGGTGGAGTTGCGGGAAGTGCTTATATGGCACTAGGTGAAGCGGCAAACGCTCCCTTTATTGGTTAACAAAAAGCTATAAACTCGGATTGGAAATTTGTTCAACTCCAGTAATTTGTCCAATTACTCTTACAACAAAGAAAGAGAGGAATATAACGATAAGCCCAATGATAGCGTAGGTTAATGTTTTTTTGGCGCTGTCAATTTCGTTTTGATCCCCTTTTGACGAGATAAATTTAATTCCAGAAAAAATAATTAAAATGAGGGCTACAATTCCCGAGAATACGAGTGCTGCGTTAATGATGTTGTTGAGAACTACTGGAATGCAGGCAAGTGTTGCAACGCCATTCTTGTCAAGACAGTTACCCCACTGCATATATTAAATTGAATTAGGCTCCAGGGAATTTGGGAAGAGTTAGGTCAAACAAGTTTAGTCCAAATAGACCAAGGATGAGGTTAAGAATAAAGAAGGCAAGGAAGACGATAATAAGCCCAATTATAGCTGCAATGATTTGGTTGCGAGCTGTTTCAACGTTAGCTTTGTCTCCTCCTGATGTAATCCATTTAATGCCTCCCCAGATAAGGTAGACAAGGGCAACAAGAATCGCAATTATAAAAGCGATAGTGACAATAAATCCAATAACAGCACCAAGATCTCGGGTCTTACAAAGGACACTAAGAATTTGAGATGAGTTGTTGCAGGGATTAAGGCTTTCTCCGGGGGTTTGCGCAAAAGATTGAGCTGCATTCATTAAGAACAAAGGAGTAGAAATAGAAAGAGAGCTTAATAATTTCTTCATGTGTTACTAATTGTTATCAATTTTAATAGTGTTTGTCAATACCCGTGTGCTTTATAAAGAAATGTTTAACAGGTCAATGCCTAAGACTGAGCTAAACAATCCAATTACAAAGAATGAAAGAAAAGCAATGATAAGGCCAAGAACAGAGAAGATTATGGTTTTTCTAGCACTTTCTACTTTTGTTTTATCCCCTCCTGAAGTAACCCACATAAATCCTCCATACACTATAAAGCCTAAGGCAATAAAAACCACTGCTACAAGCAAAAGCATAATAATCCACTCAATAAGTTGTCCTCCGCTGGTTGATAATCCTCCTGTTGGAACACCTTCTGGTGCTTGGATTTCTATTGAGCCATTATTTCCGGGAACTGTGAGTTGAGATAATAGTTTTGTCATTTAGTATTTGTTTGATTGCTCTTTTGTCCGGGTAGCGGATTGTCGTTAAATCCAGGGATCTTTAGGACGTCTCCTGCTATAACTGATAGTAGCACAAGTGAGAAAATAATAAAAAGCAGTCCAACAATTGCTGAGGTAATTCTTTCTCTTTGTGCCTGAATTACTTCTTTGTCTCCCCGAGAGAGCAGTAGCCTATATCCTGCATAGAGGATAAGAAGCATTGCCCCAATTGCTGCAAAGCTTAATACTATCTGAAAAAGCTTTGTTATAAAGCCGACAGGGTTTAGGGGAATTTTTCCAATCGCAGTGTCAAGCTCATTGCATTTGAGTACACCGGGGTTTGGCTTACCTTCTTCGCAGGGGATTATGCTTCCTTTTGCCGCTCCTATTTCATCAAGTAAATTCTGTAACTTCTTTGTGTCGCTTCCACCAGGGTCAATTATTTCTTTACATTCAGGAGTAGCTTTTTTGTCAAAAACGGAACATTCATATTTGAGAAAAGTGTACCCACCACTACAATCGTCTCCAACTGGTTTGTCTTCATTTACTTGCTCGTTAACTTTTATAACATATCTTCCTGCAATAACGCCTTTCCCATCATCCTCACTATCTTTATATGGAAATTCAACAACGTATTGGTCGGAGGGCGATGTGAGTCGGAAGTTCTTGTTTTTACTATCGTCTTGGGGCAAGCATCTTTCCTGCATGTATCCGCCTGTTCCCTGCATGACAATTTGAAAGTTATTTGCCTTTTGCTTTCCATCTTTAGAAAGACGGTCCTGGTGTAGTTCTACCCTGAATTTTTCAGGAGACTTATTATTGAGTGGGGTGATTTTAACTATGGGTTCATGATGATTTACAAAAAAGCCTGCTTGACTACGAACAACCCAATTTTCTCCTTGCCTTTCATAAGCAGTTATGTAATAATTTTTCCCTGCCCAAAACCAAACCTTGTCTTCAGGGGTGCACTCTTGTTTAAGGTTACTTTCTCCTGCACCACAGACCGTAATAGAGCCGTCAGCATCAAGCTTTGTTAGTTT
Source organism: uncultured Gammaproteobacteria bacterium (assembly GCA_964425075.1). Classification (GTDB taxonomy): domain Bacteria; phylum Patescibacteriota; class Microgenomatia; order Levybacterales; family GWA1-39-11; genus JAUSNA01. The sequence goes on from CAYRKM010000001.1 coordinate 311,079, forward strand.
GCTTCCAACCACATTATCAGCGGGTAGGTCAATAAACTTTTGAGCTAAGTATCCACCAATTGGGTTGAATCCTCCACCCACTAAAGTTCCAACAGCAAATAGTCCAACATTTTCAATAATCGAATCTTTTAGGCAATAGTCCCCTCTTAAGCAGACTTGAACCTTGCTTGCATCAACTCCAGGGAAAACAATCTTGACCTTTTTGACTGCGTCATCAATACTCTCCAAGCGGTCTGGGTCTTTATAGTCGGGAGGGGAGATAATAGTTGTTGTAAAGCTACTGTCTTCGGAATATTCAGTTGAGACATCTCCGAGGTTTTTATCTAGGGGATCGGGTCCAAGTTGTATTTCCTGAGCGAATATAGAGCCAGAATAAACTGAAAGGAATAGTGTGACTATGACAACAAAACCAAAAAATCCAAATAATTTTTTCATACTATCTTAATCATAACTTAAATTGAGGAAATTGTTAAATTGTCACTTTTTTAGTAATTAGAACTTAGTCACTAAGCTTACTTTTCGTCAGGAAAGCAAGGGGAGATATTAATCACTCAACTTACTTTTCGTCAGGAAAGCAAAATGAGCGATTAGTCGCTTAATTTATATCCTTTTCCTTTTATCGTGTGAATAAAGTGAGGATTGGTAGGGTCTTGTTCTATTTTCTTTCTTAGTCTATAAAAAATCTGATCAAGAGCTTGATCTGTGACTCCTTCTTGGGTTTTGTTATCACTCCAAATAGCATTAATTATCTCGTCTTTTGAACAAAGTTTTTCTTTATTTGCAATTAAAAACTTAAGCAGTTTGAATTCTGAGGGTGAAAGCTTGTCCGATATTGAGGCATCTCCAACTCGTATATCATTTTTCTCACTGTCATAAGTAAGTTTATCTTTACTTGAAACCGATGTTGTCTTGATAAATTCTGAAAGTAGGGGAATGGATGGGGCATTATTTTTTATAAGTTCACTATTTGTTAAAAAGGAAGAAGCATTTGTTATCGGTGAATTTTTTAGTTCAATTTGCTCTGAAGGGAGAAGGGCATTCCAAATTTCAGATAATGCCCCCTGAATGGTTGGTCTTTTCAATAAAAAGTCACGAAGGCTTGAGGGTGTTTCGTCTTCGCTAATAAGCGCCTCATAAGAGAGCTTGGTGAGTTTTGCATGTCCTCCGGTAAGATTAAGAATTTCCTTTTTTGTATTTTCAGGAATTGTTTTATGAGCCGCCTTTTCAATATATGAAAGCCTAAAGTCCATCCCAATAGGGTCAAAAAGAGAGACAAATACGTTGTTCCCCGCGACTATATCATGAAAGTCGGAAAGCAATTCTGGCTCACATACATCCTCAAGTGGTCGAGTAAGCGCAAATACGCTCCCAAATCTATATTTGGCATGATTTCGAAGGACTCTGAGGTTAGTAAAAAATTGAGAGTCAATAGTTGGAAGTAAAGAGTCGAATCTATCAAATAGCAAATGGACTGTAAGTTTCTTTTCTATTGATAGGTAATCAAGGGCTTGTTTTAATGATTGAAATAAAACTAACTCATCCTGCATGCTCACCCCATTTTTCAGAAATTCGTTTACTTTTTTTGATTCATCAATCAGGCGTCTTTCTCCAAGAGAGAAGGCAAGAGACAGTAGGATAAATTTAGTTATGTCAAAAAGTGGGCGATTTTTAACCTCGGTTGAGTCAATATATACAAAATGCATTATTTTTTCGTATTCTCCAAAATGTTTTGCTCTCACATTTAGGTTGTAGGCTAGTAGACGCAGGATATTGCTTTTTCCAACCCCTGGAAGTCCAACGACCTGAGAAGAAAGACCCTTTCCTATAAAAGGAGCAAGAGCACTAAGCTCCTTTTCGCGCGTTCCTTCAGGATACAAGCTTTCAAAATATTTAAGGGGTTCAAATTGCATGGTATCTCCAATATACCACAGTAAAAGGGAGCTGTGAGGTGGTTGTAAGCTAAATATCAAGTTCAAATAAAGGCATCAAATTACAATAACGGCATGGTAAATGAATTGACAGGCAACATTCAAATGCCCTATCCTGGAGGTAGGACCATAGCAGGTTCTCAAAACCAACCACACGAATCCTACAGGCTAAATGAGCCCAAAGGACGAGCTGTAGAAAAGAGAAATATGGATGATATTGTCGAGAAAGATAAAAAAACCCCAACTGTAAACCCAGAAGAAGAGAAAAAGAAAACGGATGAGATCCTCGATAAGGAAAGAAGAGAGAGGCTAAAAGCAAAATCTAGCAAATTCACAAGAGAAGAGGAGGAGGAAATCCGCAGAGCACTTGAGGATGAGAGAGAGAAGGGAAGAAATAATTTAACCGAGAAACAGAAAAGCCTTTTGGAGATGGCAAGGGCAATAAGTACTGGTGGAGGAGCAAGTGATGACTATTTTGAACATTTTCCAGCTGAAAAATTTAAGAACCCTTCTCTTAAAGCTCTTGCAGATAATTTAAAATCTCTCGGCCAAAATAGCCAGATAACCGAGGAAAAACTACAAGAAGCCGTAAAGCTTGTGCACGATATGGTTAGAGCGAGCGTTATTCAGGATGATGAAGGGGCGGAGTTCATAGAGGAGGTCTCAAGAGCAAGAACTGCTCAGGCTACTGGTCAACCTTACGAGCCCTCTATGGAAACCGGAGGTGCTGGTGGGCAAGAGCCTCCGAGAACAGGTCGTACCGCAGCAGGCGGTCAGGAAAATCGAGGAAGAAATAGTCAGGAGGGAGATGGGCATTGGTCAACAATAAACGTAGATAAATTTCAAGAAGACACTCCAATACGAAGAATTGCAGAACAGATAAGACAAGCAGGTTTTAACCGCGCAAGCGTAAACCAAGAAACTATTAGGTCGTGGGCAAATGAAGCATCAGCCGCAGTTCAGAGGGGAGAAGATACAGAGGAGCAGGAAAGAATACTTAGGGATGAAATACAGGGAATTATGCAAGAACTGCAAAATAAAGAGAGTCTTGTAAATACGCCCAAATCAATTCAAGCGCTATGTAGATGGATTATTGAAAAGGAGGGGGCGCAGTGGGGACCGGGAGGGGTAAATGAGCTTATTGATGGGGAAAACAACTTTAAGCAAGAGAATTTTCTCAAGTGGGTACGTGAGAGAATGCTTTTCTTCCATGGTTTTAGTCCGGATGATGAGCTTAATTTATTGGGTCAAATTGGTGTAGAAACAGAATTTAGGACAATTGGTCTTGGAACGATGATCTCAAATAAAAATCAATACTTTAGAGACGAGAATAGAATAGACCCTGCTACTGGACGACCATATATTTATGATGAATTTATTGAAGAGGTAGTAAATGAAGTATTTTTGTTTAACCAATCAAGAAATTATGACGCAAATTACCGCTTTACAATGTGGAGCGACAAAGATTTACCTGGGCTTTTAAGTAAAATTCACCAGCGCAGTGTTTTTACCACTTCTGATCAAATGAAAAAAATCTTCAAGCTTTCTGCTGACTATACGGAAGATGAAGCAGCAAGAGATACAAAGGTTGGAGATTCGATTAGAATGGCTTATGAGGTCTACTATAGTATGTCAGACCTTGAAGAATTAAAAGAGGTGTTGGGTGAAGATTCGCTATTCTTTACCAGAAAAGGATTTGAGGATGCATACCGCCTTTCTCAAAACAAATCTGCTGACGAACCTATCCCCCAAAATTATAGTGATTTATTTGATTCACTTTTCGATGCCTCCGGCAAGCCAATTCCGCATGACAGAAAAGATGAGAATGGAAATAACATAGAGGGCTTTATGAGTTTTATTAATTTATTTAATGAAACGGGAAAATTGCAATCAACAGTTTCTCTCGTTAGAGAGGCTGTGCGCCTTGCAATATCTGAGAGATACGGGCTTGAGAATGGGCTTAATGATTCGGGGGAGGCACGCAGTGTTAGGAGGAAAAACCTTGAATATGCAGAATTGTGGGCATATTCTATGGCTCGTTGGACAGGTGCTGGAGCACGAAATGATACTGGTGCTATTGGATATGATGCTCAAACCAAATTCCAGCGCTTTCAGGAATACAGGCTTCGTCAGGCAAGAGCTGTGAGAGGTGGGGCTTTTGGTAATGAGTATGACCTACCTGTTATAAAAGATTTGACACTCGATTTCTTTAATGGAATTTTTGTTGAAAAAGAGGTGGGTGAAGCTCGTGATTTTACGCCTTTTGAAATCTTTAAACAACTTGATGGTATTGATAAGCAAATTGCTGCTGTCCGTCGAAATAGAGGTGATAATGATTTAAATGAAGCAGAAAAGGGTCAAATTCTCCAGCTTCTTCAAACAAAAGAAGAGGCATATAATCGTTTTAAATTCAAGCAATTTACCCAACTTGATTATGCCTCAAATCACATAAATCGTGCATATCAGGTATTCGAGTGGCTTACTGGGGCAAATGAAATACAAATTGATCAAATCGTTAAGCACGAGCCTTTTAGAGGACTTGTGTTTGACAGGGCAAAGTTTGAAGAGCAAGTAAAGGAAAACTTTATAAAACCCATTCGATATGCATTCAATACATATTCAAACATAGATTACTCTAAAAAAATGAGAGTTCAGGATAGAAAGGCATCTCGAGAGCAAAAAAGACCAGTATATAAAGAGGTCACGATGGCAGAGGCTATGTTTGGTCCTGCAGTTTTGGAGGATTTTTACAAAAAAGATGAGAATGGGAAAAGGGTAATTGATGAAGAAAAATTGAGAAAAGATAGAGGGCTTTTATATAAAAGAGTAATTCGTTCGATCCTTGCAGCACACATAAAGTCTCACAGAGAGCGTTTTAGTGGATATTCAAAAATGGATTGGGCGCAGATGGAAAAATTTTATGAGGCGTTAGAAAGCATCAGAGAGATTGAGATAGCAGATGATGAAGAGGGACTAACTGCCAAGGAGGGGTTCTTTACGGAGGAGGATATCAAATGGATGAGAAAAGCAAGTGGAACAGGAAAACTTAGAATGCTTCTAACAGATGTTACCCCAAGTGTTGGTGTAGGTATAGCGGGAGGATTCTTTAAGGGCCTAAAGGACTTTACAGAGGAGATATTTGACGATTAGAGTTAGAAACTTGCTAAGAATTTCTAACTACTATTATTTCCATCTCTCAAATCCTCAACTGCATCTTGAGCTCCAAGAGCTGCATCTCTTGCCTCATTAGCTGCTACTTCTGTTCGTTGCGCTGCTCTTCCTGCTTCTGGATTTGCATTGTCTGCGTCATCCGATGGCCCCGTTGCAACCTCTGAACCAGTTGCACCTCCTCCTGAGGGTGCTGGTTCTCTTCCTGCGGGTGCTGCGCCTGCAGGGTTATTTCCACTGTCTTTTCCCTTATTTCTTCTCAACGGATTTTTTATCCAGGGAATGTGTTCATATCCACCTTTTCCATCGTTCTTTTCAGGATCCCAACGTTTTGACTTAAAGCTGCCCCCAAATACAGCAGCTGTAAGTCTGCCGCCCCTTTCCTCAGCAATTCTTGTTAACAACTTTGGATTACCCATTGCGTCCTCACCCCAAACCTTGTTCCAACCACCTTTGATAGGTGAAGTTATGAGTTTTTGACCTGAGCCCAATGCTCTTCCGGCAGCTCCTGCAATCTTAAGGTCAGGAGCTTTTAGAGCTTGTTTTGTTATATTTACAGCCTCAGGCATGATAAGTATCATTCCAAGTCCAAGTATTGATGCAATAGCCCCAACTCCATTGTCTCCAGGATCTCCTACAAGAGGGGGGATAAATGTGGCCTGGCCTGGAACCACGTTGTCCTGAACTGCTTTTCCAATTAGGAATAAAACAATAACAACAGGAAAGGCTGCAAGATTTGCTGTAACGCTTCTAAGCCAGGGACCAACGCCTCCACCGGCTCCAGGAATAACTCCTTTCAATATCCAAAATGGGGCAAAAATAACATCAAGAATGATAAACACATAGGCTTTAATAAGCATGAACCAAACCCGAAGAAGAGCAGAAAGAATTGCGATTGCTATTATAAGGTAGGCAATAATTAGAGCAATAAGGCCGAAGACTTTGGTCCCAAAAGCATAACCAGCCGCCCCCATTATTGGTCCGAGAATCCAATTTGTGCTAAAACCAGCTATTTCAGGCGCCATATTTGCAGCAGTCATTCCAGCGATAATACCAGTTACGATTCTTGCTAGCTGTTCTCCAATTCCACCTTCAAAGAGTGATCCTAAAACGTTTGCTATTCCTTTTGCGGCCGGAGTCGCAATATTATTTATCCCGCCCAATCCCCCGACGGCATTAACTGGATTGGTGTCAATATTTGTAATAGTTGTAAGACCCTGACTATGGAAGAGTTGGATAACAAGATAAATTGAAACATACATCATGTCAATCAAAAATCCGACGATAGCATAGGAAAACGTGATAAGAATGAGGGCAATAACAATTTTTGGAATTTGGTTTTGGATACTCATAACAGTTCTAGCGTCAATATTTATACGAAACATTATTCCCAAACCAAGCAGGATAAAAACTAAAACAAACAATAAATAAACGAGATTTCTAAAAGTTTCCCAAATTTTAAGAACCGGAGTAAGGCCTTTAAATCCTATTCCTTGCCCAAATCCTGTTTGTGAAGCTTTTGCAGCATCAAGACATGCTCCCATCGATTCAGGAGGAGTGCCTAGGCATTGCTCGGTTGGGGTTGCGGCATATGAATTACGTGTTATCCCAAAATTTGATGCGACGTATTTTCCATATTCAACTGAGGAAACAGGTATATTATAGGTAGACCCAATAAGATTTCCGGAAAGAGTTAATAGTCCTCCCGTGCCATTTTCTACATATCCTACCTTTCTTGTTGTTGGGTCAATTCCAAGACATTTACCATTGGTTGAAAGAGGATCGTATCCTGTTAAAAAGCAAGATGCTGTTGCTAGGATGTTTATAAATGTAGTTTGAGTATAGGTATTAATATTTTGAGGAACATTTGGATTTGTGTTTAGAGGCAATGACTGAGGGGAGGCAATGTTTGAAGTTTGAGCTGAAACATTTCCGGTAAAAATAAAAACACCTAAAAAGAAAAAGACAGATAGAAGTGCGATCTTTGCTTTTTGAGAGAATACTTTAGTTTTCCATTTAGAGCAGTTCATTTTCATAACAAGACAACCCTTTGAGAAAGAAGGGTAGGCATTTTCAGTATGAAGAACGGGGTATTAAAAATCAAGCCTTCGCTGAGCTCAGTCCGGGTCCTTCGCTGAGCTCAGGGCAGGACTTTTATTCAATTTAGTCTAATGTCACTTGAGGCAAAAAATATTGACAAGCCCTTATTTAGGGGTTAGTATGACATCAGAATGATAAGAGTATATAAAGTTGTTTTGGGGGTTCTTCTTTTTGTTGTTTTCATAACAAATACTGCTTTTGCAAAAAGCGCAGAGCCGGTAGAGAGCACTACCCCAGAACGCATAGACGCAACAGTGAGCGCCAAACCCGGAAAGATTGAGTACGAGTTGCCATATCCTGGGATGCTGCCTGACAACCCTTTGTATTTTTTAAAAACAATAAGGGACGCGATAGTAAAAGCATTAATAAACGACCCATTTAAAAGAGCAGAATTCAATCTTTTAACTACACAAAAAAGAATGTATGCGGCAAAGTTTTTATCGGAAAAGGGGAAAGATAAGTTAACATACGAAACTGTTGCAAAGAGCAATAATTATTATCATGAGGCAATAGATTCCATTCAAGTTGTGCAAAAGAATAATCCCAAGAGCCCTGTTGTGAAGCCGTTTCTTGATCAGGCATTGAAGGTAAACATAAAGCATAAAGAAATTTTGGGGGTAATAAAAAAAGAAATAGACAAGAAATACCAGAAAGATGTTTTAAATGAAGAAAAAAGACTTGAAAGGATGAAAACTACAATTGACCAAATGCTAAAACTTTACCTCTAGAAAAGTTATTTAGGGTAAGCATAATTTTCTTTCCCCACATATTCAATATTACAGTATTGAAGTAGTTTGTTATACGCTTTTTAGCAGTTCTTTTCCAAATTATAGTCTGTGTTTATTTTTGAGGCTAGGGAAAAAGTTGCGATGATTTGATACATTTATTTATAGTTGACACTGCAGATATAGTGGTTTACATTAGTTCATGACACTAGATATTGTGTTTTTTGAGGTTCTTTAACAATACGCTTGAAATATAAAATTTATGCATTGTCCATATTGTAAACACAACAATACTGAAGTAGTTGAAACCCGCGTTAGTGAGGATGGGAATAATATTCGAAGGAGAAGGCTTTGTGGTAATTGTTCAAAGAGATTTACTACTTACGAAAGGGTTGAAAACCTTACCCTCTTGGTAATGAAGAAAGATGGAAGAAGCGAGAGATTCAGTAGAGAAAAACTTAAGGGTGGAATTCTAAAGGCAGTTGAGAAAACCACCGTAACCCTCGAGCAGATTGAGAGAATAGTTGATGATATAGAGCGCGAATTATTGGGTTCTGATAGCGTAGAGGTGGAAAGCAAAAAAATTGGGAGACTTGTTGCTTCCAATTTAAAAAGACTTGATAAGATAGCATATATTAGATTTGCAAGCGTATTTAAAAACTTCGTAGACATAGAAGAGTTTGAAAAGGAAGTGAAAAAGTTAATAAGATAAAAAAACATTTTATGGCACTAACTGGAATTAGAGAAAAAGTTTTCATTTCCGAAAATTAATTTGAGGAAACAAAAAGGAAGTATAGAAAGTTATTAATGGAGGTTAAATTTTAAAAATATGACATTAACTGGAATTAGAGAAAAAGTTTTTATTTTCGAGAAGTAACTCGAGAAAACAAAATTTTTATTCGAAGAAAAAAACAAACTACTTTATGACATTAACTGGAATTAGAGAAAAAGTTTTTATAGACCGTTATTCATTGAAAGATGCGGATGGTACTCCTCTTGAAACAGAACCCCAACAGATGTGGAGAAGGGTAGCTAAGGGAATAGCTGGACAAGAAGTAAAAGCCAAACGTGAAGAATGGGAGGAAAAATTTTATAAAGTTTTAGAAGACTTCAAATTTGTTCCTGGGGGAAGAATTCTCTCAGGGGCCGGAACAGGATATCAAGTAACTTACTTTAATTGCTTTGTAATCCCATCGCCCAAGGATTCTAGAGAGGGAATTCTCGATAGTCTTAAACAACTCGTCGAGATTCAAAGTCGCTCTGGGGGTGTGGGACTAAATCTGTCCTCCCTTCGCCCCCGCGGGGCACGTGTTAAAAAAGTAAATGGTACTTCTTCAGGTCCCGTAACCTGGGCAGGGCTTTTTTCATACGCAACCCATGACGTTGTACAGCAGGGTGGAACCAGAAGAGGGGCAACAATGCTTATGCTTTGGGATTGGCATCCTGATATAGAGGAGTTCATTACTGTAAAAGAGGACCTTTCCAAAATAAATGGCGCAAATCTATCAGTAAATGTTTCAGATGCTTTTATGAGCGCTGTTAAAAATGATTCTGATTGGGAATTGGTTTATCCAGATCTTGACGATCCTAAATATGATGAATTTTGGGATGGAGATATTGTGGGCTGGAAGGCAATGGGGGGAGCCGTAAAAGTATACAAAACAGTAAAGGCTCGTTATCTTTGGGATCTTATTTGTACAGCTGCTTGGAAAAGTGCTGAGCCAGGACTTCACTTTTTGGAGAGAAGCAACAAACAATCAAACACTTGGTATTTCGAAAAGCTTATTGCAACCAACCCCTGTGGAGAGCAGCCTCTTGGTGGATGGGCAGTATGTAATCTTGGAGCAATGAATTTGTCTCAATATGTTAAGGATGAGAAATTTGATTATGATAGCTTTTCAGATGACGTAAAAGTTGCAATGAGACTTTTAGATAACGTCATTGATGATACGTATTATTTCTTTAAAGAAAACGAAAAGTGCGCAAAAGAAATACGAAGAACTGGACTTGGAATAATGGGTTTGGCAGATGCGCTTATAAAAATGAAACTCCGTTACGGATCTGAGGAAGCAATGCCAACGATTGAGAAAATCTTTCAAGTATTAAGAGATAGTGCGTATGATGCGTCTTCTGATATTGCAAAAGAAAAAGGTTCATTTCCTAAATTTGATAAAGAAAAATATCTTCAGGGACATCATATAAAAGCGCTTCCCAAAAAACTTCGAGATAAAATAGCTGCGCAGGGCATTAGAAATGCAGTACTTCTTACAATTGCTCCAACCGGAACAACATCATTATTGTCAGGTGTTTCTTCAGGAGTAGAGCCAGTTTATGAATTTACTTTTGTGAGACGAGATAGAACAGGAGAGCACATAATGTACCATCCCCTATATGAGGAGTGGAAAGAGCAGAATCCAGATGCGGAAAAACCTAATTATTTTGTAAGTGCAAATGACTTGACCCCGCTAGAGCACGTAAGCGTTCAGGCTGTAGCTCAGAGATATATTGATTCATCTATTTCAAAAACAGTTAATGCTCCAAATGCGCATACTATTGATGATGTGAAAACCCTCTATATGTTAGCTTACGAAATGGGGCTGAAGGGAATAACCTACATGAGAGATGGCTCTCGTGAAGGAGTTTTATCAAGGATTGAGGATAAGAAAAAAGAAGAAGAGGTAGAGAGGGCAGCTCGAGAAATGCCAATAAGAAAACGCCCAGTCGTGCTTCACGGGGTAACTCACAAGACTGTAACACCTTTGGGGCACACATTTATAACGATTAATAACGATGAAGAAGAAAAACCATTTGAGATATTTATAAATGCTGGAAAATCGGGTAGTGATGTTATGGCAATGGCTGAGGCATTAGGAAGGATTATGTCTATGGTTTTGCGTATCCAGTCACCAGTTGAGCCGCGAGAAAGAGTGCGGGATATGATAGATCAACTTTCAGGAATTGGTGGAGGTCGCTCGGTTGGATTTGGACCAAATAGGGTGCGCTCACTTCCTGATGCTGTTGCAAAGGTTTTGGCAGAGCATTTTGCTTTTAGAGTAAATGGACATGTTGCGGATAAAAAAATTGAGGCAACTCTTGCAGATGGAGGGAAAAAGGAATCTTTGGAAGTCGTAGCGCAGGAAGCAAAGCCAGTTGAAGCAGCTAAAGAGGTATTTGTAGCAGAGGAACCAAGCGAGCCATCTCTTCCGATGGTAGCGGTTTTGCAAGCTCCAAAAAGTGCAGCTAATGCTGATCTTTGTCCCGAATGTGGATCTGCTTCATTCGTTCACGAAGAAGGATGTGCTAAGTGCTATGCTTGCGGACATGCCGAATGTTAACTGCAAGCTGCTTTTAAATTAAAAATTAATTGGAAATCATGGTGAAAGTCCATGGCTGTGCCGCAACTGTAAACTCACCCTTTCGGGTGTAAAGCCAGAAAACAAGTAATTCCCGAGCAGGAAAAAAGATTGCCCATTTTGACCTCCTCGGAAAAGGAGGTTTTTTTATGGCAATATATACAAAAAAAGGAGATAAGGGAAAAACCGCATTGGGAAGCGGGGTCAGGGTGTATAAAGATACCCCGAGAGTGGATACATATGGCACAATTGATGAGCTAAACGCGTCTTTGGGGATAATCAATGCTCAGCTTTCTTTAGTTCATAAAAAATACGCGCCTTATCTTTCCAGAATTACACTTCTTATTCAAGACGATTTATTTTCAATTGGTGCATATCTTTCAAATCCTGCAAACCGTGAATTAGTAAAAAACCTATCATCAAGAACAGTTGAGTTTGAGAAGTATATCGACGAGATGACTGAGAAAATGCCTGAAATTACCAATTTTACTGTTCCCGGTGGGACAATTGTTGCTTCGCACCTTCATTTGTCCCGTACTATTTGTAGAAGAGCTGAGCGCAAACTCGTAACATTGATGAAAAAAGAGAAAGTAAATGAGGATGTGGTGAAGTATATAAATAGACTATCTGACCTTTTATTTACCATGAATAGATTTTCAAACTTTAGTGAAAAAGTAAAAGAAGTTATTTGGAAAAGACGATAGATAGATTTACGGGTGAAGTCGGGTGGAATTCCCGCGCTGTGCCGCAACTGTGAATCCGCCGATGAGGCGGAAAGCCAGGCCCCCAAGAGACTTTTCGAGCCCCGCACCGTTGTGGTACAGGGTCATGCATCATATGGTGCATGGCAAGAAGCATTTTCTATGACCTTCTCGAAAAGCGAGAAGGTTTTTTTTGGACCAAAAAGTATATGGAAAGATTTCAAAGATCAGCATTAGTAGAGCAGGTGCCTCCAGCAGTGGATTGTGCGTATATTCAGGGTGAAATTTCTCAGGCGCGGGACAGATTGTTGTCTCAATGGCAAAATAATGGACGACAAGTGCGTTCATTTGAACCAGAATTTGATAGGGTTTGCTATGTTACATTAGGACGATTTAAGGATAGTAATCCAGAGGCCTATTTTGAGGCAAAAAAACAGCTTGATAGCATTACCGAAACCAATCTTAAAACAACAGTTGGAGAAAGGCTAAACGCTTCACTAAGTCAGTGGGAATATGACATTAAAGAGGATGGGATATATGCACAGGGGACAACGGAGAAAGCTATAGAAATGTATAGGAGAGGCAGAAATTTTAGGCGTATTCATGGAAAAGGGGTTGATTTTGCGCGTGAAGAGGCAGAGCTTGATGGTTTTTCATCAATTGATGATGAATTTATAGATGGGACACAAGTACCCGAGGGGACTATGTGGATTTCTTTCTCTCCCCGAGGAGACGTTCAGGGTGGGTCAATTTACTCACATAATTTCTATGATATATTGACGGTTAAAAAAAGAGACGGGAAACATTATATTGAGTCAAGAAGGTATGCAAGTGCGCTTACTCCAGAGGAAAGTATAAAAAAAATTACTCAATTAGATCCTGAGCAATTTGAGGATGCTCAGCCTACAGCTGAATACCTCTTAGCTAACCCCATCAAATTAAGTGCTCAAAACGGTATGTTTGAAAATGCAGACGAGTTGCATTCATATCTTCATAAAAATATTGATAAAGTCATCACAGCGGATCAATTTGAATTTGTGCTTCAAAGGATAAAGCCCGCAATTAGCGAGTATTTAAAGGGATTGAATGATAATCCCAATGATTCATTGGGGCAGCTTGAGAAACTTCGTGGTGTACTAAACTCAGCTGATGCAACAGTTGATATGTTGGCAGGTAAAAGTGGGGGAGGTATGGTTGTTGAGGAGATGAGGCCACTTACTGCTTATGAACTTGTAGCATATCGACAGTCAGAGGTAAAACCGGTTCAGGCTGGATGTGGATTTTCTGGGGATTATGGAGGGGGCATACTTGATTCATCTCAAAGCGTCTTTAGTGTTGCAGAATTTGGAGCAGACCAAAAAAAAGCAGAAGATGATCCTAATTTATGTAAATGTGGTGGAGAAAGGCCTCATTTTCATTGTCCGGGAAAAATAGAGGACGAGGAATGCAATCGGAAGATAATTGTAGGTCAAGGAATAAAATCCTGTCCTAGCTGTGGAGAAGGAAAACGTTGTTAATTGAGGCTAAAAAGAGGTACTACCTTATAGTAATAATTGGGAAATGTGGATAACTCGGGATAACTTTACAGATATAGCCCTATAACATATTTAGATCTTAGCATAGGCTAATTATGTTTTGAAAAGGATTTATATCTTTGATTTCTAGATATAATATATTAGTGTTTGATTTCATAGCCTCTATTTTCTATCCAAAATCATGCGTGGGATGTAGGAAGCCTGGAAGCTATATTTGCCCTGACTGTTTTGCTAAAATTTCCTTTTTAGAATATCAATATTGTGCTGTTTGTCAAAAAGGTACCATCAACGGCTTAACTCATCCTCGATGCCTTACTCCTTATTCAATTGATGGAATAATTGCGAGTATCTCTTATAAAGGAATCGTTAAAAAACTTCTTTATCAGTTCAAATACCGTCCATATCTATATGACCTGAAATCTCCCTTGGGGAGACTTATGTATGAAGGTCTTATTCAAAACGAAACATTTATGAATTTTGCACGTAAAAAAGATGTATTTATAACTCCAATTCCGCTTCATGCTAGACGAGAAAAGAAGAGAGGCTATAACCAGTCTAAATTATTGGCTCAGGAGTTATCAAAAAGAACAGGGATTTTACATATTGATGAGATTTTGAGTAGAAAGATTTATACAAAACCTCAATTCCAACTTACAAAGGAGGAGAGAAAAAATAATTTAAAAAATGCCTTCAAGGTAAATAAAGATGTGAAGGGAAAAAATATATTACTAGTTGATGATATTACAACAAGTGGAGCCACCATGCGTGAATGTGGCAAAATTTTAAAGAGAAGTGGGGCAAAAAAAGTGCTTGGAATTGCCCTCGCGCACGAAGGATAAAATTTGTGGAGATGGGGGGTTTTGAGCCCCCGTCCAAAAATCATCCATAAAAACATCTACAAGCGTAGTTCCCTCTAATTCTTGCCATATCTAACCGTTGGAACAAAGAAAATATGACAAAGGCCTAATACGAAACGGGCTGGCCAGCTCCGTTAAGTTTTTCTAGCAGGTTAATGCCTGTATCTTTGTGCTAGAAGCAAGTTGATACAAACAGGTCTTAGGTATTAAGCAAACGCAAAGTTTGGTTTAAAACCAAGTCCGCTAAATTGTGATTTAGCATGTATTTTTGAACCTCTTTTACGACTTTGGTTCATTGTCGGCTTGCAGTTTTTAAGGTACAATTCTTGTCGATGCAGTGCATCCCCAAGACAAGTATTATAGCAAATAGGCCTATAGAAATCAAGTTTAGATAAGGTTTTTTAGCTCTTTTTCTCGGTCGCGTTCAATCGCCTGCTGTTTTAAATCCTTACGTCTTTCGAATTCTCTTTTACCGCGGGCAAGCCCAATTTCAAGCTTAAAATGTCCGTTTTTAAGGTATAAGGAGAGTGGAGCGAGAGTAAATTTTCCGGTATCAAGCTTGTTTTTGAGAGTTAATAGCTCTTTTTTATGAAGTAAAAGCTTGCGGGTTCTGTCTTCCTGATAGCCTTCCTTGCGGGAATATTGGTAGGGAAATATTTTGGAATTTATCAAATAAGCTTCACCACTCATTAATTTTACATACGAGCCCGAAAGATCAACATGGCCAAGCCGGATGGCTTTAACCTCAGAGCCCAAAAGCTGAATGCCGGCTTCATATTTCTCATCAATTTTAAATCTATTTGGCGCAGTTTTGTTATAAATTTTCATATTCTCTGGATGTAGTAATTATACTTGTATTATATATGTTTGAGACCCACCTTCGCCAAGGCTTCGGCGGGCGAGGGGAGTGAGCTCAAATTATAGAGAAATGATACAGTCTGATATAGTTGTCAGTGAAAAGTGGTGTGGATAACTTTTCACACCAACCCAATTTTATTGGCAAATCTATAGGATGTGTGCTAAGGGGTTTTGAGGCTAAATCAAGGGTAAGAATGGAGGAATACGAAAAAAAACCGAAAAGGCTTTCTTGAGATGCAATATTAGATAGGTTTCTTACAAATCAAAAGAATTTAATGCATCATTAACTACAACATATCCCTTTTTATTTTTTTCATCTATTGCAAATGAAGTAGCGTTTTCAAATTCATTCCATTCGTATTGATTTTGATATTCACCTTTTTTAGAAAGGGCCACTACTCTCTGATTTTTCACGTCTAGAATATATAGATTTGAATAATCAACATCAGTGTAAATTTGAGAATTTGTGCTAAAAGGGGCAAGAAGCCCTTTAATTTCATATGCTTCCCTCTTCCCTTTTGTGAACTTCACAATTTCTCCATTGTCCTCTAAGATCCATACCGAACCGTCAATTGAGAAAGAGATTGGGTTTGCCTCAAAAGTGGGTTTTTCAGCAAAATATGAAGTAGAATTTTCTGAGGGCGCACGGTATTTTTCAATATCGTCTCCATTCAGAACATAAAAATTGCTTCCAAAAAGTTCAATTGCGCTCCCTTTTACTTTCTCAAGAACGGTTTCTTTACTCCCATTGCCTTTATCTATCCGCTCAACCCCATCTCCTAGAATGTATATAAATTTCTCATCGGCGGTTATTAGCGATCCAGAAGTTTCGGTTTCAAACGATTCATCTATGCCGCCAGTTGGCCTTAAGGTTGCTATCTTTTTGCCTTTTTCACTAACTACTGCAAGTTGTCCTCCTTTTATTGTTACAGCATCAATTGATGGAAGTTCGTCTGAAGATTTTGTTATAACCTTTTGGTTTTTAATTTGCCCTCCCCCACCAATACTTTCAATTTTAGACTGAATGTCTTTTAAAAGTGCTGCAAGGTCTTTATATTCTTGTGAACTTTCGGGGAATTTTGAAATTGATCCCTCAATAAGCTTTTGGGAATCCAGCAATTTTTCAAGAGCAAGCGATTTATTAAGACTTTCAAGCTCAACGCCCTCATCGAACGTAGACTTAGCTGGCGTATACACCTTTGCAAATTCTTCTTGACGCGCAGCGGAATTGCGTCTATTGGTTTCAAAAACAATGCTACCTATTAGTAAAATGATAAGAAATATAGCTACGACAACTATAATCCCCTTTTTGTTTTTAGGGGAGAAAAATGAAGTGATAGATCTAAGGGACTTAAGCGATGGAAAAGAAGGGATAAAAGAGTTCTTGGGGTGAGTAGATTCTTCTAATTCCTCAATTGGACCATCATTTTCAAAGTTTTCCTTAGGTGGTTTGGTCCATAGATTCGAAGTGACCTCATCTTCTTTTACATTTTCTTCGTGGTCTACTTCTGGTTCTTCGACTTCTTCTTGTTGCACAAATTCTTCACCTTCCTCAGAGGGAATTACTGATTTATCGATGTCTTTATATTGAAGAATGATTGCAGCTTCATTACCCTTTGACTCACCATGGACAAGGGGCGTAATATTTTCAGAAATTTGAGAAACATCATTTACGCTTAAATATTCTTGCATTGTTGAAAGGGGAATTTTTTCATTGAATCCTCCAGTTTCGAAAGAAACAATATCATCGTGTTCAAGTCTTCCCGAAAATCCAACCAACTCATCCTTCTTTCCTTGCGCAATTACTCCTACCCTATCTCCCCTTTTTAAAATTACAATTCCTTGGGATGCGATAACAATATAAAGAATATCCTTAACAATAGCTCCAACTAGAATAGAATATTCATATTCAGGTTCTATTGTTTTTGCAACATTTTCGACTGCTTCTTTGATATTTTCAAGGTCTTTTTGATCGAGAGCGAAGAATTCTCGTTGGAGTTTTTCAAGAACATCTTTTCCAATAGATGCTACGGTATTCGTTGTCTTTGCGCTCTCGATGCTTAAGGCTATATAAACATTTAGAGTGGTATATGCCTGAGACCACGTGGTCTCAGTCGCATTGGGGACTATTTTTGAAAGTAAAATGTCTTGGTTCATAGGCTTAATACAACTATTAATAATAGTATAAACGAAAACGCAACATGAAGAATGGCAACTGCCCTAAAAACAGGCGCGAACGAAGAAATGGTCATAAGTCTATTATAAGTAAATATTTGGAAAGCAAGGGCAAGTGCGTAGAAATTATACATAGTTAAAGTTATAAGAATAAAAACTCTTACAAAATTGTCAGCGTCTCTAAAATAATCAATAATAGCTAGAAAATCCATCATTTTGCCCCCAATAGGTCTCCAATAATTCTTGCAATAGTTGCGGGTCTTGGTGCTTTATCAAATTCAATGTTTTGCATGCTTCCGGCAGTCTGTACAAATACTTCCCCATAATTAAAGAGTGAGCGGACAAATCCAATTTGTGAGTAAGACACGTCTTGAATGAACTCATTTTTTGCTTCGGAAATATCTTTATATAAAATTCCATGAATATCTATATCTATTACTCTTTTACTTGTGATTATTCCTACATGAAAGTACCATAGGGTGAATTTAAGTAATACATAGCCCAAGATAATAAGATAATAGAAGAGAAGTACAAATGACTCTGTTTCAGTGCTAAGCGTGGGGAAGGGTGAGAAGCGCATCAAAAATGGAAAAAGGGCTATAGGAAGAAGAGCTAAAACAAAAGAGCCGAAAACCCAAGGAAAATTCGTTATAAAATGCCGTCTTGTAAAAAGAATAATTTCCTCGTCCTCCTCTTGATCCACAAAGCTAATATTTTTGGGGTAATCTACATACGAAGAATAAAAATGAAGCGAATTTTTATGAATTTTATTTGACCCGGTTTTTTTCTCAGATGCTAGCTCGGGAGTATTTTTATCAGTATCATTTAAAATAAATTCACCTTTGAGTGGTTCGGCCATAAAAACAAATATATATCTTCTTATTTATGTAGTGTAATAAGTTTAGTACACACCCATAAAACCATTTCATTATTGCACTGGCAACATGAGTATAACGATTATAGCGTAATTAGGATTAAAACGCACATTTCAGGCTCAAAAATCAGTTTTTTTCTATATTAAAGAATGCAAAGCCCGATTGAGGAATTGAAATATATCCTGGAGCTCTAAGGTTAAATGTTTCTTTAAATTCACTACCTGGAATATTAATGGTACCTCTATTTGTATTAAACGCGACATTTGTTGTTTGTCCGCTATTGTTATTGGTTGTAACGACTGATGAAATTGAGGTTACAGCGCCCCCAGAACCATTTGCTTTATCTCTTAATTCAGACATTGAATAAGGGCTTCCCGAAACTCCATTAATTCCACATTCATTAATAGTTACAGGTATTATTCTTCCAACATCTGCTCCATTAGGATTTTTTCTTACAATCCAGGCATTGATGATATCTGACATTTCCTCACCACTTAGCCATGGGTGAGATCTCCCACAGCTATTGCCAGAATTGCTATACCCTTGACGGTACCATCCTCTGTAAAACCAGGGAGAACCAGCCATGCTTTCGTATGCTCGAGATGTCCAATCTCCATTATTTGTCCTGTCAGTTGTATCCCAACCTGAGGTATTTGTGTAGCCACCCGTTGTTGAAGAATATTGCGCAGAAACATCACCATCAATAATTTCCTTATTGGTGTCATCAACTGCTTGTTTCCAGGCTGCGGGTGGATTATCGGATTTACTTTTTACAAATACTTGACATGCTTCGGTTGTGCAAATAGGTTTTCCGGCACGATTAGCATAAGTTCTTGCTGCAACCGCCTGAGCCCTTAGTGCTTCAATTGGCCAGTCGGAAGGCATTTCGCCAAGACCATAAAGATATGTTTGAA
The DNA here is from genome assembly GCA_964425075.1 of uncultured Gammaproteobacteria bacterium. Classification (GTDB taxonomy): domain Bacteria; phylum Patescibacteriota; class Microgenomatia; order Levybacterales; family GWA1-39-11; genus JAUSNA01. Next base: position 330,268 of record CAYRKM010000001.1, read on the forward strand.
AATCCATTGTGCCATACCCTTGGACATCTATTGTTGAGGCCATTCCATCATCTTTTTTAACTCCATGACCATAGTACCACTGGATAATATCCTTATACCCCTTACTTTCAGCCTGTTTTTTTGCCCCGTACTGACTCATTCCATTTCTGTGGGTATATGCTCCAAACGAAAATGCTGCAAATGAACCTGCGGGAGCCGATGATTTGTATCCAATTGAGGCATTTGGGTCACCCGCAGTTGGTACCGAACCAACGCTTGTGATGTTGGTTCCGGAACGGGCGGAGATAATACTTTGTTGTTTGGCCGATAGATCGGCAATTTTTCCACTAAGGGAAGCCTGGTATGATTTGGCTCCTGCTACAACTTTTTCAATTTCAGATTTATCTTTATCAAGAGATACTTTTATTGCCGCAAGCTTTTTCTCTTCAGACTCGAGAGTTGCCTTTCTATCTTCTAAGCCCACGATTTGAAGAGCAATTGTTGTAATAATGTTTTTGTCCTGCTCTGCGTCTCTTCTCTGATAAGTAAGAAATTTTGTAATATCTGAAGCATCACTACTTGTAAGGAAAATAAGGAAAGGAGTAAACGTGTAATTTTTAATGTATGAATTTCTAATGGTTGTATTAAATAATTCTTGTTGGGTTTCTAATTTTTCATATCCTGTGGCAATATCCTTTTTCTTTTTTGCAAGGTCTCTTTCAATTAGAGAGACTTGGGCAGTAATACTATTAAGTTGTTTTGTAAGGCTTGTGAGCTGGGACTCCAAAGGCGTGGTTGCCTTTTTTGAGGCTTCAAGCGCTTGCTGAAGCTCTGCTATCTCTTTATTAAGATCATCCAACTCGTCGGAATATACAGGAGGAATAATAATAGTGGATGTAAATAACATTAAAATTATAGTTAGAAAAAGAAAAAGTTTTTTCATGAGTTTTATCATTATAGCGAATTTTTGGAAAAAATGAGCTACACGAGAGTTACCATTAATTTTTTTTAAACTCAAGTATAGCGAATTTGCAAAGCAAATGAGATATACGAGAGCTAAAGGTTAATTTTATATATATTCAATTGTTTGATCATAGAACTGAGAATAGAAAGAAAAAAATAAGTTCAAAAAAACAGCACTGAGTGTTATAATAAGTTCCAGACGTTTGGGTCTGTAGCTCAGTGGTAGAGCGCCATTCTTTAGGCAATTAAAGGGGCCAATAGCTCAGTGGTAGAGCGCTATCCTTATAAGATAGATGTCGATGGTTCGATCCCATCTTGGCCCACAGTTTTATATATTTCCCCCAAATCCCCCCTCTTTGCCCGGTGGTTTGTCTGGAATTGCCTCAAGATTATCTAATACTTCAAACATTTTTGAACGCTTTGCAATTTCTTGCTCTATAAGGTTTCTGGGTTTTCCATATTTCAGTCGAGAGAGTTCTTTTATGAGCTCTGCAACTCTTGGGTTTTCAAGCTTTCTTTCGGCTTCTATGTCTCGAGTTAAATCAAGAGAAAATGGAGTTGTTGGTTCTCCTCCAATAAGTGTTTTTACATATGCATGATAACGTTCAATATTTATAAGATCCCCTTCGTTGAATTTTGGCTGGAATTCATGCTGTAGGTAGTTTGCATCAGTTACACCAACTCTAAATGAAGCAATAGTTCCGACATTTCCAAAGATAGCGTTTTTAACATCCTCGTCAATCTGTCCAATGAATTGATTTGCAACCGTTAGGTTAAGTCTATATTTTCGAGCCTCAGATAATATTTGTGCAAAGTCAGGAGTTGCAAAGTTTTGAAACTCATCAACATATAAGAAAAAGTCTTTTCTTTCTTCTTGGGGCATATCCTGTCTGCTCATAGCAGCAACTAGAAGTTTTGGAACTAAAATAAGTCCCAAGAAACTTGAATTTTCTTCACCAATTCGGCCCTTGTTAAGCGAGATAAGAAGAATTTTTTGTTTGTCCATTACTTCTCTAAAGTTAAATGAGCTTTCAGACTGCCCAATAATATTTCTCATCATTTTGTTAGTAACAAATCGTCCAAACTTTGAAACGATGTAATCTAAGACTTCTGATTTGTGAAAGTCTGAGGTTTGGGCAATCTGATCAGTCCAGTAGCGCCTAACCATTGGATCATCAAGTTTTGGAAGAAGTTCTTGAACATATGACATATCAGTTAATGCACGTACTACTTCAACAAAAGTATTTCCCTTCTCAACCATTACAGTTAACATCGCGTTTCTAACTGAATGTTCAAATCGAGGCCCAATAATACCTGTTTTTTGAGGATCGTATAATTTGTACATAAGGTTAATAATTGATGAAGTTACGAAATGCTTCTGGTCCTCAGTGTCAGCTTCTAACATATTAAGACCCATGGGTCGTTCGGTGTCAGAGGGGTCAAAAAGAATAACATCCTCAGCCCTATTTGGTGGGATAAGTTTTAGAACATCATCAATTAAGTCACCATGAGGATCAATTACAGCTACTCCCTCGCCATTTCGAATATCTTGCATTATCATGTCTTTTAAAAATTCAGATTTTCCTACACCTGTTTTTCCAATAATGTACATATGTCGTCGTCTGTCATCAAGTCCTATGTGTACGGGTTTTTTCTGTCCTCTAAAAAAGCTCTTACCTATATATAGGCCAGTATCTGGGATGTTTGCAGGAGCTGGTGCAGTTCGGGATGCAAGCCAATGTATGTAGGGGCTTTCAACGCTTTTGTTAGGAAAATGAAAAAGAGTTGCTATCTCATCAGTCGTAAGCACAATACCTTTGGTAAGAAGTGGGATATAGCGATAAATAAAATCAACCATCAAAAGAGATTTAAAGAAACGTGGTTTGTCTGTTGTGAAAGCATTGTATGGTGAAGAATACTGCGTAAACGCGCTTTCTATATTTGAAAGATGTGCTTCAGCCGCCTCTTTGGAAGTGGAAGTAACTACGACTCTAATAAATGTTTTAAAACCAGGTTTTGATATTTTTTGATCAATTGCTTCAAGTTCTCTTGGGTCTGTTGAGTATTTTGCAGTTTCCGGATTGGATTCTTGTTTCTTTTGAGCAGAAATGAAGTCTTTACCGGATTTTTTCCAAGAGTCTCCACCTGCGGTTATAAGGAATTGAATTGCAGCAGCCTCTCCTGTTTGCATTTTCCCAAGAGTTGATGTGAGGGAGGAAAGCGGGTCGATTGCAAAATCTTTATATACTTTAATTGGTTTAAATGTATCGTTTTTAAGAGTAAGTCCTGCAAAGGCAACTTTTCCCTCAGTTTCAAAGATATTGTAATCTTCAATTTCTGCAACATTTGCATCAGGATAAGAACCATTAATTTGTTTTTCAACCATGTCTTGGAGCTTGCGAGGAACACCAACGTAAAATCTAATATCTTGGGGTTTTGCAACAATTTCAAATGTAAGGCTGTCCCCTACTTTGGTTGAGCCCAAAATTCCTGATGGTCCTTTTAATGACGCAAAGCTTGCAAAGAGTTGCTCTGCTGCATCAATTTTAATTTCATTGTCACGTGGAAGAGATACTTCAAGAAGAACCGAGTCAAGGGACTTTTGGTGTCTATCTTTTGCGCGAAGCCAAATGGCAAGCAAATATAATCCGGCAACAATACTCACAATAAGAGCGCTTGAAATAAGAAGCCCAAGCGCAAAAAGAAAAGTCAAATTTATAAGTGTATTTGGTTCTATCATAGTTAAGTTTTTATAGTTCAAATTGTGCGAAGTCAATTTTTTCGCTTGGCCCTAGATGGAATACATCTTCTCCTACCACTCCACCGCCCACTTCTTCAAGAAGCGCGCTTAACGGTATCACAGCATTTCTTTCATGGTGATAAATGAGCCCGTGCTCTTCCAATCCTTGCAAAGATATATGTGTGGCATTTCCAACCACACCAAAAATGTGCTCTCCTAAAGCCTCTTCCATATATCTATAATATCACAATGGAGCATCCTCAACAATTTCGTTGACCTCACAGTTTCCTCTCAAAAGCATGTTTTTTGAGGCAAGGTTTGGTATAATGTGGTACCTGGAGGAGTCGCATCACGACTTTGCTTTGCAAAGGTAACAACCTTGCTTTAGCAAGAACGTTCAGCGCCTCATTTGTTGGGTTGAGAATTGGAGGAGTCGCATAAGAGAAATCTTGTCCGACTCTTTAGAAAAATAAGAATTGGAGGAGTCGCATAGTTGGCCCATTGCGGAGGTTTGCTAAATCTCTGAGTAGAAATACTCGCGCAGGTTCGAATCCTGTCTCCTCCGCTTCGTCGCCTCGCTTCTCAGCGCAGGCGCATAGTTTAAGCCATTTAAGGAGAGGTCGCATAGTGGTCGAGTGCAGCGGTCTTGAAAACCGCCAACCGAAAGGTTCGAGGGTTCGAATCCCTCCCTCTCCGCCGTATTATGATAGTTGCAGTTGGTTCCAAAAATCCCACAAAAATTGCCCCTGTTAAAAAAATATTTTCCAAACACTTTAAAAATGTAAAAGTTGTTGGAGTAAATGTTTCCTCTGACGTTGCCGATCAGCCCATGAGCGAAGAGGAAATATATGAAGGAGCATTTACCCGTGCTGTCAAAGCGCTTAAGCAAACAAAAGGCGCCACATATGGGGTTGGTATAGAGGCAGGAGTGCATAAGTATAGTTTTGGATGGATTGAGCGCTCGACTGTTGTTATCATGGACAAGAAAGGAAATATTGGAATAGGATCTACGGGTGGTTTTGTTTTACCAGATAAAATAATGACACAAATTAAAAAAGGAAAAAACTTGCAAGAGATTATTGATGATTTATTTGGAACAAAAGAAATAGGGAAAGGAATAGGGATGTGGGGGATTTTTACAAAGGGAGTTGTGACACGGGCAAAAGGAACAGAGCATGGGGTAGCATTTGCATTAAGTCGCTTTTTACATAAAGATTTATTCTGATCTTGCTTTTAAAACCATTAAAACTTATTATTATTGTAACTGCTCATGAATATCAAACGCAAAGAACTACCGCTTCTAATTTTCTCATTAGTTTTGCCACAAGCTGCAGGGCTCTTGGGTTCTCTGTTTACATTTTCAGCAATTACTACGTGGTATCAGACACTTATAAAGCCGCCAATTGCTCCTCCAAATTGGGTTTTTGGTCCTGTGTGGACAACGCTATTTTTACTTATGGGAATTTCTTATTTTTTAATCGCAAGGAAGAAAAAAACTAAAGAAACAAATGAAGCCTTATTGTATTTTTATAAACAACTTGCATTAAATGTTTTGTGGTCAGTTGCTTTTTTTGGATTACATTCGCCACTTGGTGGAATTGTTGTGATAATTCCATTGTGGTACTTAATTCTAGTAACTATTAAAAAGTTTTCGAAAATCTCGCCAATTGCAGGACAACTTATGTGGCCATACCTTGCATGGGTAACATTTGCAACTATTCTTAATATTTGTTTTTTCCTACTAAATAGATAGCGACTTGATTTTTTCTCCAAATTTTACTATCGTGTACTTCCCCGATGGATAAAAATTTAGCAATCATTGACGTAGAGACAACTGGTACTGCCGCGCCATTTGATAGGATAATTGAAATTGGAATAATACGAATAGAAAACGGAAAAGTGGTAAGAACTTTTGAAACACTTTTAAATCCTGAAACAACCATTTCCCCATTCATAGAAAATTTAACCGGAATTAAAAACCGCGAATTATTAAATGCTCCTACTTTTGGTGAAATAAAAAATGATGTTATTGAAATGATTAATGATTGTATTTTTGTCGCGCATAACGCACGATTTGATTATTCGTTTGTAAGAGGGGAGTTTAAAAAAATTGGGATACCCTACTCCGCAAAACAATTGTGCACTGTAAAACTTTCGCGTTTGTTATTTCCTGAATTTCCTCACCATAATTTAGATAGTATTATGGTGCGATTTGAAATAACGTGTGAAAGACGACACAGGGCGCTGGATGATGCACGTGTTGTTTGGAATTTTTTAGAAAAACTTCCCAAAGTTGCGCCTCTTGATAAATTGCAAAAAGCTTATGACCTAATTCTTAAAAAACCATCTCTTCCACCAAATCTCAACAAGGACCAAATAGATAATCTTCCCGAAACATGTGGAGTCTATCTTTTTTATAGTGGCAAAGCATCTGGTAATAATAATCTGCCCTTATATATAGGTAAGAGCATTAATATTAAAGACAGAGTGTTATCTCATTTTTTGCAGGATACAGAATCAGTAAGAGAACTTGAAATAAGTCAGCAGGTTGAAAGAATTGAAAGTATAGTAACGGCTGGGGAATTTAGCGCTTTGCTTTTAGAATCAGAATTAATTAAAAAATTACAGCCCCTATATAATAGGAAGCTGCGTTATGCGCGTCACCTGACATATATTAAAAAACATAAAACTCGTGATGGATATTTTTCAGTAAGCATTAATACAGGAGAGATAAATACATCAGAAATGGAGGATATTTTGGGAATATTTAAATCCCAAAAATCAGCAAAAGAATTTTTATCAAAACTTACGAGAGAACACATGTTGTGCGAGAAACTATTGGGACTGCAAAAAATTTCAGGACCATGTTTTTCGTATCACTTAGAAATATGTAAAGGTGCATGCATGCAAAAAGAAAATCCTCAAATATTTAATGCAAGATTTATAATAGCGTTTTCCAAAACCAGGCTTAGAACATGGCCATTTGATGGGCCAATATTGATTCGTGAGAATAATGAAGAAATGGAGGAAGCAATGGTATTTGATAAATGGTGCTATCTTGGAAAATATAGTGAGTTTTCCTACACAGATGCTGACACCACCCTGCTATCTGATTATGATAGTTATAAATTACTAAATTCTTTTTTAAAAAATTCAAAGAATCTAAAAAAAATTGTGACACTTAAAAATTTGGAAGATAACAACCTCGCAAATCTAAAATCAGAAATTAATTGACAATAGTTTTTCCAGATTTATAATTGGAGGATGAGTGAAAGATATGGAGAAGGTGGCCTTTTTGACATATGTAAAATGTGTAGGTTTGATAAAAATGGTTGCCCCATCGCCACTGAATTATTAGATTTTGCTCCAATGGAGCCAGATGATGATTTAAGTCTTAGGATTGTAAAAACAGTTGACGGAGAGGAAGTTAATACAAGGGTTAAATTTATAGACACAACTCCAAATGGGAATGGTTTACCTTTTGTTTGTATTCTTTACGAAGCTAAGCCACCTGATATTTCAGAAGCAATGTCCCATTCTGATTCATCTTCTCAATTGAAATAAGTTTTAGAGAAAAATCAACTACCTCTTCTCCCACTATTCCATTTCCCATCCCAAGAATTCTTGGTTCTAATGTTTGCCATACTTCAGTAACCAGGCCTTCTTTAAAAAATGCGGTATTGGTTTGTGCTCCTCCAACTAGATACCCTTCTCTATATCCTTTTTTTTCAAGACGTTTGATAAGTTCTGCGGGGGTTTCATTCGTGAATTCTAACTTTCCAGGAATTTTTTCTGTTTCATATTTTGATGGATCGCGGGTTATAACAACTCGCAATAAATCATTTCGATGTTGCATTCCCCCTCTTGCTGCTTCATAGGTTGTAGAGCCCATGATGATAAGATGAGCAGTAGAAACAATATTTGCAAAATATTTTTGATCCTCCGGGGATGTCCAGGAGTGAATATTGGTGCCTTTCCCTTTTTGAGTTGAGCGCCCATCAAGAGAAGTTACCATAACAAGTATCAATTTCATATGTACATTCTAACACCGAGTCAAAAAAATTACTTTTTCTTTGCCACGATAACAATATTATTTGGTTCCCAACGCTTAATGAATTTGGCAAGCAATTTTTTAAAAATATATAAACTGCGAAATGCATAGTGGGTTTTCATGTTTATAATTTCAAAATTCTCAATTTCGAGTTCTTTCTTCAAAATCGGAATCGTATATTCTCTAACATGAGCACTTGGGTTCTCGTTCATTGAAGAGAGACCTTCATTTAGTGGGGTAGAAATAATTAACAAACCTTTGGGTTTTAATAAACTATAAATTTTCCTGTATAAATAAAATATCTCCTTTGGAGATATGTGTTCTATTACTTCGATTGCAACAATTACATCAAAATAATTTTTTTGATAGTGTTTTTCAATTTTTAATATATTGTCAGTAATAAACCTTCCTTTAAACATTTTTTGCATTCTCTTTATCGAAACGGGAGAAATGTCAATTCCATATAGTTTAATTTTTCTTCTACTTTTTTTCAAAAACTGCTCTAAATAACCCTGTCCTATACCAAGATCCAGGAGTCGAATATTATTTGGAATAAATGAAGCAATTTTTTTTATTTTTTCTCGTGTCATTTCATCTTGTTCTTCTAAGCTTTCAAGGCTTTTGAATTTATTGTTCCAATATTTTCCAGTATTAAAATTTTGAGAAGGTATGTTGTAGGTATGTATAAAATCCTCAGTATTATTTTGCAAAGCAAGCATTGTTCTCTTGTGTTCAATTTTAGAAATCTTTTTATTTAAACTAGATATTGACATTTTTATTAATAAATGATTATGTTAAATCATTCTATGAAAAACAGAATTATTCGCTCTGTTTTCTTTATCCTCATATTATTTATTTTTTCACAGAATAAAGCAAATGCAACCATCTTGTTCCAAGATAACTTCAATGATGGTGATAGTGTGGGATGGACGAAGATTGGACCCAACGCCAATACTGCATGGAAAGTTGAAGGTGGTGTTTATAAGGGTCGAGTTATTACTCCGAGTACAAATATTGATACAGTTGCTGGGGATGAATCATGGGGGGATTATGTTTTGGAATTCGATATGATGCCAAAGCAGGGTGCTGATAAACACATTAAATCAAAGTGGACTACAGCCTTAGGTTTTACGCACGAAATTCATTTTACGGGAGGGGGGTTTGACACATCAGGTGGGAACGTAGTTTTTTCCCCGATTTTTAACGGAGGAATATATCATATGAAGTTGGTTTACGAGGGAAAAAAGGTGTCTTTTTATAGGGATAACGTTCTGATGTTAGAGGAAATATATAATGGCCTTAGTTTAAATGGAAAAATTGGATTTAGAGTGGGCACCGGAGCATCCTCTCCCTCAGAGGTATGGTTTGATAATGTAAAAGTTACTACCCTGGATGACAGTCAGAACATATTAAGCGTTCCGCTTCTAAAACAAAATGCTAATCCGTGGGGTCCAATGCTTTATGATTCTGCAAATCTTTGGGCAGGATCGCAAAATGATATATCTCGCTGGGGATGCGCTTTAACGTCAGCTGCTATGGTATTTCAATATCATGGGGTAAAGAAGATGCCAGATAATTCAAATCTTGACCCCGGTACTTTGAATTCTTGGCTCAAATCACAACAAGATGGATATATTAGGAATGGATTGGTAAATTGGCTTGCATTATCTCGCCTTTCCTATCTTACTAGATTTAATAATAATTACGACCAATTTGACGCGCTAGAATACAAAAGGATAAATAGCGCAAATAAGGTTCAATTGACCAATGACCTAGAAAATAAAATTCCGGGAATTCTCGAAGAGCCTGGACACTTTGTTGTTGCCAAAGGTAAAGATGATGCTAATAATACTTTTGTCATTAACGACCCTTTTTACTCAAGAGAATCATTATTAGATTACGGTAACACCTTCTTGTCTCTTGGTAGATTTGTTCCTTCGCAAACGGATTTGTCATATTTAATGTTTGTAGTGGATGATAATATCGATCTGACTTTAAAAGACAGTAATGGCAATGATGTTGGTGAACTTTATCAGCAAGACGCTATAGATAATCCTTTAAATGACAGTGAAGGCAATGCAAAAGTTAAAGTCCTATATTTTGAGCAGCCAGAGGGTGGGAATTATACGGTAGTTCTTAATTCTTCAGATAGTTCCAGCTATTCACTTGAGGCGTATTTATATGACATAGAAGGAAATGTTAAGAAGCTTGATTTCGGAGGTTTGGTTGGAGATGGAGCTGAGGATACATACGAAATTGGGTTGAACAAAGAGGATAGTTCTCAAAGCAATGCTTCGCAAATAGTATCTTTTGATTCTTTGAAAAGCGATATTATTCTTTTATATAAATTAGGAAAAATAAAAAACTTTGGTAGATATACTGCATGGGTTGCACAAGTTGACCAGGCAAAATTTCTATCACGAATTACCAAGAAGGGTACAAAAGTAATTCTGAATTCACTAAAAAATCAAATAGAAAATGATAAAAAAGCGATTGACGATGCATCCAAGTCAATACTAATTAACCAAATAAATATTCTTATTAACTCATTGTAGTTTTTTTTCATTTTCACATCAAAAATTGACTTCTTTAGTGTAAATTGAGATTATGAATTCATGAAGGAGAAAAGTAAAAAAATCCTATTCGTTGTAGTATTCCTCTTTGCTATTTTTTCAACAATCCTTATCTCCATAACTGCTGCAAAATTTAATTCTGATAAATCTCTTACCCTTCTAGCCACACAATTTGCAAAAGGACATATATCACTTGAACCAACAGAGGAATTGCCCGCAGGGGACATATCAATTTATAACGGTAAATATTATATGTACTTTGGGCCACTGGCATCAATTATATTAATGCCTTTTGTTGCAATTTTTGGATCTAATTTTCCTCAAATTGTAATTGGATTTCTTACTTTAATTCTGACATTTTATGCTGTTTATTCACTTTCAAAGTCTTTTAAATTTAGCAGCATTGATGCTTTATGGCTTTCTTTGTTTTTTGTTTTCTCAACTGTTGTATTCTCAACCAGCGTCATAAACATTACCTCTTATCTTGTAGAGGCATTAGGGGTTCCATTGGTTTTGCTTTCTCTTGCTGAATATTTTGGAAAGAAGAGGCCTTTATTGACTGGATTATTTTTGGGTCTTGCAGTACTGACTAGGGCAACATTAATTTTATCAATAATATTTTTTGTGGTAGAGTTTTTGAAAAAAAGACTCTCAATAAAACAATTTGGATTGATTTTAGTGCCATTTGTATTGTGTTTAGTGTTTTATGGTTCATATAATTTTTTGCGATTTCAATCTTTTATTGAGACAGGATATAGATATCACATGGCACACCCTTTTCCATTAAGTGTAAATTTTTCTTATGGTGAGATTAGTCTTATGCATTTGCCTGCCAACTTATATAGTTTTTTCATAATGCCACCTGAGCCTATCAGATATGATCTTCATGGTTTTGTTTTTAAATTTCCATATCTTAAAGCAAATCCTTGGGGAATGGCTATTTGGTTTACTTCCCCCCTGTTCTTACTTCTATTTAGATTTCGAAAAAATATTTATTCTATCTCAGCAGGTATTACTGCTTTATGTCTGGCATTACCAATTTTTATTTATTTTAGCGTTGGGTTTGCGCAATTTGGATATCGCTATGCGTTGGATTTTCTTCCTTTCCTTTTCCTGCTTTTGGTGCCTTCGCTTTTGCCAAAGCTCTCAAAAACTGCAGTCGTACTTATAATAATTGGTGTGGTTTTTAATTGCATTTTTATAACAAGCCTTTGGGACGTTTATCCGCATTTTGGGATATACAAATAAATAACCCACGACTACGGTCGGGGTTTTCTTGAACAATTATAAATTAATTTTTTATTTAGCTTGCGCGTTTGATTATATTTTTGACATAATAAATTCATGCCTCAGTTATTTGTTATTAAAAAATCAGGAGATAGAGAAGAGTATGATGAGAAAAAAGTAATGCGCTCCATGAAGCGCGTGGGTGTGCCAGAAGATCTACAACCCGAAGTGCTTGCGCATATTAAGGGGCAATTTCAAAATGGGGAACTTCCAACTGATATTTTATTTGAGCAGATTTTACAATACTTGGAGCCTCGGGATAGAAAATCATCTTTAAGATTTAATCTTCGCCAGTCAATCTTTGATTTGGGTCCAAGCGGATTTCCGTTTGAGCAATATCTTGCACAAATTTTTAGGGAGCAGGGGTATAAAGTTGAGACTGGCCTATTGATGCAAGGAGATTGTGTAAAACATGAAATCGATTTGCTCATCGAAAAAGATGGGCATAGACAAATTATTGAAGCAAAATTTCACAATCACCAGGTAGTAAAAAGTGACATCCAAACTGCACTTTACACATACGCAAGATTTTTGGATGTTAAGGAAAAAAATAATATCGATAATGTTTGGCTTATTACAAATACAAAATTAAGCACTGATGCAATTGCATACTGTGAGTGTAAAGGAATTCCTGCAATTGCTTGGAATTATCCGGAGAGGGACAACCTGCAAGATTTTGTTGAGAACCCCAAAATGTATCCAATAACAATTTTAAAGTCACTAACAGAGCAGGAGAAAAAAAGACTAATTGAAAAAAATGTTGTTTTATGCAGGGACTTGTTGACAAAATCAGATAGTGAGCTTTCCGACCCATTGATAAAAGACGAAAGTCTTGCCCGTGCAAGGGAGGATGCACAACTAATCTGCCCCCTACCTTTAAGAAATGACTAAAATAATTTCACTTCCCGGACTCATTGATGTGCATGTGCATTTTAGAGATCCCAGTCAAACACATAAGGAAGATTTCTATACAGGGACACTCGCTGCTCTTACTGGTGGTTTTACTACTGTAATAGATATGCCCAACAACTTAGTACCAATCACAACAAAAAAATTATTGGATGAGAAAATAAAAATAGCAAAGAAAAAGATAATGTGTGATGTAGGTTTTCATTTCGGATCATTGGGGGAAAACTTAGGCGAATTTGGAAAAGTTAATAAAAAGGTTTTTGGGTTAAAGCTGTATCTAAATCAAACAACGGGGAATTTTTTAATTGGAAAAAGAGAATTAAGGAAAATTTATTCTTCCTGGAATTTTTCCCAACCCATTCTTCTACATGCTGAGGAAGATATGTTGGATACTGTGTTTCAAATTGTAAAAGAAACCAAAAGGAAAACCCACATTTGTCACGTCTCATCTAGTGTGGAACTGGAAAAAATTATAAAAGCTAAAGAAAAAGGATTGCCAGTAACTTGCGGTGTAACTCCACACCATTTATTTTTAACCGAAAAAGATGAAAAAAATCTTGGGCCTTTTGGAAAAATGAAACCATATTTAAAATCAAAAAAGGACGTAAAATTTTTGTGGGACAATTTAGCATATATTGATATCATCGAGTCAGACCATGCGCCCCATACAAGAGAAGAAAAGCAAGCCGAGGCGCCCTTTGGTGTTCCAGGGCTTGAAACTACTCTTCCGCTAATGCTTACTGCAGCAGAGGAGGGTAAAACAACAATTGATGAGATAGTTCAGCTTTGCCATACAAATCCAGCTATAATATTTAATATCTCAACAAGCAGCAAAACATTTATAGATGTAGACATGAGTGAATATAAAATTCAAAACAAAAATCTTAAAACAAAATGTAAATGGTCACCATTTGATGGAAGAAAAGTTGTTGGAAGAGTAAAGAGAGTTGTTGTAAGGGGAGAGAAAGTATTTGAAAATGGAAAATGCTTAATAGAGAAGGGCGCAGGAAAAATTATTGTTCCGGCTATGTAGTAGTCCAAGAGTTAATTATATCCATAGCTTTATTCTCGCTTTCCTTTATTTCTTGCGCAAGGTATGGATTCCACATTGCACCGGTTGCAGACATGACACTATCTGCTCCTGAGCGAATATATTCAAAGTAGTCCTCAGATTTTGTAACTCCCCCTACCCCCTCAATTGAAAAGTTATATTGATTTTCATCTCTTATTTTTCTCATTCGTTTTACCATATCAAGTCCCGCCCATTTTATTGCATGACCACATATTCCACTGAGTTCTCTACCATTTCCAGGAAGGGCTTGTACTCCATTTCTATCTATAATTTTTGCAGGTAAAGTATTCACGGCTGCAACACCTTTAATGTATGGGGCGACTTTCTCAAGGAAATTTTTTAACGCTTCATTATCATAAAAATAAGAAATCTTAATAACTAACGGAATATCACCAATGACGTTTTTTATTAAATTTAGGATAGCCACCGTTTTGTCAGTGTCATAGCATATAAGATTTGAGTGTCCTTCATTTGGACAACTTAAGTTTACCTCCATTGCCTTAACACCAGTTTCTGCCATAAGCTTTGCGGCGAGTTTGTAATCATCAAAATATTTTTTCTCATTGTGTTCTGGATTTAGGCTTCCCTGAAAACTTCCCACCACAAGTTGACCCTTGCGAGTATTTTTTACGAGTCTAGAAATGTCTTCTTGCCAAATCTCTGGTTCATATGAGGGCACGCCAAAAGAATTTGTAATTGATAAAGGCTCGGTATAATTTTGATGTCCCACGATTCCTTTTTGGCCATCCTCCAGCGTGAGATCTCCTGCAACGTTTACCGATAGAACATTTGGCCATTGATGAGAAATATGCTTTTTGGTTCTGACGGTTTTATATACCACAATGTCAAACCCCTTATCCATTGCTGCTTGTGCAAACTTTGAATTTAATAAAGGGCCCGCAGGTATTCCGAATGGAAGATAAACCTTGTGTCCTAAAAATTCAAAGTGTGGCTCATCTGTTTGTTGAAAAATTTTTCCGTCGTTAAAGTCACCAAAAGGACCATTATCATAGTTGTCCTCATAACTTTTGGTTGGATCGTAAAATGGGGCGAGAAGCATTTCAACAAGATTAGCAAAACTTATGTAAGTAGTCAAATATAGTGGCTCGGTTTGACTGATAATAAAGAGTGTGATATCGTAATTTACGATATGCTACGTTTACTTACATATTTATTACCTCAGAATATTGCTTATGCTCATTGCGACATTCCTTGTGGTATTTATGATCCGACTCCACTTCAGATTGCGGCACATACTGTTCTTCGAATGACACAGTTATTAGACGAACATGGTGAAAACATGCATGATGTTGCAAGAATTGTTCATGTAAAAGAAGAGCATGGAAAGAAAATAGAAGATGAGTTGGGGACTTTAAAAAATGATTATTTTAAGCCAGAACATCAAGAAAAATATCCAGAACTTCAAAAACTTATTTCAGACGCAGTTTTATTATCTATAAAAACGCGCCAAAAAGAAGACGTAGGATCTGCAAAAGAATTAATTGAAAAGTGTCTTTTGATTTCTGAAATATTTTATAAAACAAAAAACGTAACTCCTGTTAGAGTTAAATCAATTTATCCAACTGAAGGCGAGATAGTTACATACCACGAGTAATGTTTTCTTCATTATTTCTTAAATTTTCCCCCATTAATAAATTTGTAGTTAAAGAAAAAAGCATGGAGCCGTATTTAAAAGAAAATGATAAAGTCCTAGTCTTAAAATATTTTTTTTCAAAACCAAAAGTAGGGGAAGTAATAATTTTTTACCACACTACCCCGCCGCACCTTTTAATTAAAAGAATAATAAGAATAAACAGTAAGGGAATTTGGGTAGAGGGGGATAATAAAATAAAAAGTAAGGACAGTAGAAATTTTGGATTTTTAGAAAGACGGAATATAATTGGAAAAGTATTGATGAAGTTATGATTTGGATAAGCTTAATTCCTATAATTGTTTTGTTAATTATCCTGACTTTTGTTTGGCCGCCCGATAGTCCATGGAGTCCTTGGTGGAGAACAAATAAAAAAGTAGCAAGAGCTGCAGCAAAACTTGCAGGTATATCGTCAAAAGACATAGTCTACGAATTAGGCAGTGGAGACGGTGAATTTATCCTTGCAGCGGTTTCTGAGTTTGGTGCAAAAAAAGGAGTGGGAATAGAGATAGAACACACAAGATATATAATTTCAAAAATCAAAAAGCAAATTTCAAAAGTAGAAAATGTAGAGTTTGTGAGAAAAGATTTTAAAGAAGTAAAATTGACGGAGGCAACAGTTGTCTATTTTTATTTAGTGCCTGCAGTTATTAAAAGAATTCTTCCAAAACTAAAAAAGGAATTAAAGCCGGGAACAAAAATAGTAAGTTTGAAATACAAAGTGCCGTTGGAAGTTGTAAAAGAAGATAAGAAAAATAAATTATATTTATATAAGATTTAGGAAAATGCGCATTAGGTCTTGACAGAAATATAAACAAGTAACATAATAGCACCCATAATGGCAGTAACGGTAGAAGCACCAAGAAATCCTCATGTTGCGCGGCTTTCAGTAATGGGTCGTACAGAACAATTCCCTCACAAATTTTTGGAAGTTCCACACCGAACAATGGACGGAAGGACATTTAGAATGCTTGATGACCTTCGGCATGGAAGATATTGGGATGTATTGCATGGTGTAAATGGAAGCACTAATCCATATCATCCTGATGATCCTAGAACAAAGCAAGATAAAAGGAGTTGGGCAAGACAGACCTTTACACAAGAAGAATTACAAGAACTTGTGCAAATGAGTGTGGATATTGCTTTAACCCAGCCCATTCAAACACCATGGCCTGCTAGTCATGAACCATATAGAGTTCTTTACCACGCATTTGTTCCAGAAGATGAGGGATCTCTTTGGGAAGGCAGTGTGTCAGAAGATTTTCGTCACGCGGTTATTAATGGAGCGCTTTGGGAAGCAATTCCAAATAGTGCATGGATGATGGGGAGAATATTGGAAGAGCACCACTCAGATCTTGATGTGGGCTTTGCAGCAAAAGGTTATCCTATTTTTAAAGCAAATCGTGGAGAAGAACGAGAGCCAGATCTTATACATCTTTCAGACAGAAACCGCAAAAGATATAAAAAGTTTGTTGATGCTATAGCTGAGGATCCTAGAGCTGTAGGTTTGAATGAGGCAAAGGTAGGTTTTCTAACAGGGCCAATTAAAGATTTAGGTTCTAAAAGAGAACAAGCGGAAACAAAATATTTGCTATCTGAGGTTGGTAGACTTCAACAGTTTTAGATATACCCACCGCACTTTGTCTGTGACTTTGTAAAATTGATACATTCCAGGATTTATAACAAGATCATAACTTCCGATAAATTCCGTGTGAGTTGCTCCATACCCTTCTTTAAATTTATGAAATCCGTACCATGGGTCATTTTTGTTTGGTTCTTTTCCTAATGCTCCCCACATGTCAAATTTTTTAAGTCCTAACTTTTTTCCAAAACGGATTGCCTCCCACATAATTAAGTTGGAAGCCATAACATTTCTATACTCACTGCTAGACGCCCCATATGGGTAATAAAGCATGTCATGGAATTGAAATAAAACCCAAGAAGCCAAGGTTGCTTCTTTTTTCTCACCTTCAGGTCGGTATATGGCTTTAAGTAGATGGGCGGAAAGCCCGGTTTTATTATCTTTCAAAGTCTCCCACATCTTTGTGTGGTAGGTTGGAGTGTGTGCATAAAATTTCTGTCTAGTTGTTGTTTCCTCAGTTAATTTCAAATATTGCTTAAAACTTTCATCAGAATTGTCCTCTACTATTTTCACCATCTTTTTCATCGCGATTTTTATGTTGTATCTTGTTTTGTGATGGAAGGATTTTAAAAGCTCGTCTTCAGGCCTTGTAATATCCAGGACAAAAGTAAATTTTGTTAAGAGAGGATGGAAAGAAGGACGAAGTTTATGATTAATGATTAATGATTTATGATTAATGACATTTGGTTCAAGTTGGATAAAGATGCAATTATTTTCTTTTCCAACTTTTTTAAGTTCGGCAATTAATGTTTCGTTAGGCAAGGCTCCTTTAGGAAGATATCCAATTGTAAATTTAGTTTTAGGAATTTTATGAATTGTAATGGTAAAGCCCTCGATTAATTTGCCATTTTCAATAAGTCCTCGTCTTATAACTTTAACTCCGGTTTTTTTCCGAAATTCTCCCCACTCATAACTTTGCAGGGGATGCGTTACAACAGCATTATATTCTTCTTTCTTGTCTTCTGTAATGTCGATAAAACCATTTTGGTTTTTACGTTGTATAAACTCCATAGGTATTACCAGTATTCGTTATTAAGGATACTAGTGTCAATATTATTTTTATCCAATATCTCTTGAGGCAATTCAAAAATAAACCTTGAAGGAGTTGTTGTATTTCTCTGCCCAAAAATAACTCGCTGTTGAGCATAGGTGAGATAAAGATGCTCTTTCGCACGCGTTACGCCAACATAGCAAAGTCTTCTTTCTTCTTCTAACTCTCCATAGTCAAATAAAGCTTGCGCATGAGGAAATACTCCTTCCTCCATTCCAACTATAAAAATCATCTTGAATTCCAAACCCTTTGCAGCATGCATAGTCATAAAAGTTACAGCATTATTTGATTCGACTATGTTTTTATCAGGCATGTATTCTTGTTCTACAAGCGCGACATTCTCGAGAAAAAGCGAAAGATTATCAAATTCCAGGGCAACGGAGCGAAGTTCTTTTATATTCTCAAGTCTTGTCCTGTCCTCGCTATCAGTTTCATCATAGCGTTCAAGATATGAAGTTTTTTTAAGAATCTCATCCAGGATATCTATCGTTGTTTTTTCCTCTATATAATTTTTCTCGTCAAATTCCTTTTTATATTTCTCAAATTCCTCAAACCGTTTCTTTCCAAGTTTTTGTAGTCTCTTAAGAGCTACCATATCTTGTGGATTTGAGAGAAATGACAAATATGACAATACGTCTTTAACTTCTCGTCTTTCATAGAATCTTACCCCACCAATCAATTTATAGGGAATGCTGTGATGCAGAAAAACCTCTTCAAGAGTACGGGATTGTGCGTTCATACGATAAAGAATTGCCACATCAGATAATTTAAAATCAGAATCTCTTCTTTGCATTTCCTTTATTTTTTGAATGACAAATTCTGCTTCTCGGTGTTCGTTCTCAGCTTCAAATATTGTAATTTCGTCCCCCTTTTTGTTATCCGTCCATAGTTCTAGAACAGGATGAGAGTTATTGTTTTTTATAATTGAATATGCAGCATCCAAAATTACCTGCGTTGATCGATAGTTTCTTGACAGTTTGAAAACTTTACTTTCAGGAAAATCCTGACTAAATTTTTCAAGGTTTTTATAGTCCGCCCCTCGAAAACTATAAATACTTTGAGAGAAGTCCCCAACAATGCAAATATTTTTTTGAGGGCCAGCAAGATATTTAGTGAGTTGATATTGTGCTTGATTCGTGTCCTGATACTCGTCGACCATAATATATTTAAAACGCTCTTGATATTGAGATAGTGTTGGCTTTGATTCTTTAAATAGAGTTATGGTTTTTAGTAAAAGATCATCAAAATCTAGCGCATTTCTTTCTGCAAGCATTGTTTGGTAAAGTGGATAAACCTTTGCAATTCTCTCCTGAGTAAATCCTCTTGCGTATTTTTCATACATTTCATCTGTAATCATTTGGTTTTTGGCGCTAGAAATTGCTTGGAGGGCGGCTTTGGGGCGGACTTCTTTGATGGAAATATCAAGAATTTCAAACGCGTCTTTTATGGTATCTAATTGATCTTGAGTGTCATAAATTACAAAATTATGGGGAATTCCAATTGCAATTCCACTTCGTCTTAAAATTCTTGCACATAAAGAATGAAATGTTGCAATGGTTGGCTCTGTTGTAAGAGATAAATCATATGCATTAAGGGCATTACTAATTCTTTCCTTCATTTCTCCAGCTGCTTTATTGGAGAATGTAACCATCAAAATATTAAGGGGCTCAATTTTTTTCTCAACAATAAGATACAAGACCTTATGAACAAGAACTCTTGTTTTTCCACTACCCGCACCCGCTAGAATGATGGTAGGACCGTCAGTATATAGTACAGCCTCTTGCTGTTCCTTATTGAGCTTGTTGATTCCGATTATATCGGGATTGAGAATGTCATTCATAACTTGATATAATTAATTAGTTTTAAGCGTTGTGTAATTACTTATTATATACGATAGAATTTTTTCCATGGATCAAAAATTAATTATTGCAAACTGGAAATCTCACAAAACAGTGGACGAGGCAATTAAGTTCTTTGAATACATGAGGGACAATATATCTCATATTGATCTCACAAATAAAGAAATTATTATTGCTCCTCCCTTTACGTTACTTGCCAAATGTCGACATCTTATCAAGGAGTACGACCTGCCCTTGCGCTTAGCCGGTCAGAATGTTTCTGCATTTCCAGAAGGGGCTTATACGGGTGAAGTGAATGCAAAGCAAATCAAGGAATTTGCAGAATACGTTATTGTGGGGCACTCTGAGAGAAGGAAATACTTACGCGAGAGCGAAGTAGATATTGAGAACAAAATTAAAGAGGCTAAAGATCAAGATTTGCTTGTTATCCAATGTATCCAAGATGAAAAAAGCAAACTTCATAAAGATTCTGATGTGATTGCATTTGAACCTCCAAATGCTATTTCTACCTTTGGAGTCGGCGAGCCCGACTCGCCAGAGGACATTAAGAGGGTTTTTGGTTCGGTTGGAGAGCAACTTAACGGAAGGAAGATTTTATATGGTGGAAGTGTAAGCGAGGTTAACATATCTACATATGTTCAAATTCAATCTTGTGGAGGATTTCTTGTTGGTGGAGCAAGTCTTGAACCAGAATCTTTAATTTCACTTCTTAAACAATGGTAGAAAAAAAATCCCTAACACGAAAAAAAGGAATTATTCTAGCTGGTGTTATTCTATTAATTTTTATAGGAATTTTTAGAATTCAGATTGTTCAAGTTGCAACTTTTTTGTTTGGTGTAACAATTGATAAAACAATAAACTTAGTAAAAAACGATCAGTCATTTAATATTCTCTTATTGGGAAAGGCGGGAGGAGTTCATGATGGGCCAGAGTTAACAGATACGATTATTTTTGCAAATGTAAATGTTGGGGATAATAAGGTCAATATGTTTTCTATCCCACGGGATTTGTGGATGCCCGATCTTAAGGCAAAGATAAACTCTTCTTACCAGAGAGGTTTAAAAAACGATAAAGAATTAGAAGTAGCAAGAGATGCTATTGAAAAAGTAACTGGACAGAGAATAGATTATGTTTTTGTTCTTGATTTTGCAGGATTTACAAAATTAGTTGACCATTTAAATGGAATTGATGTGTCGGTAGAAAACTCTTTTACAGATGAGGAATATCCGATAACTGGAAAAGAAGATGACACCTGTGGAAAATCAGAAGAAGAGCTTGTTGCATTAGCAACTGCCTCATCTCAGCTTGAAGCATTTCCTTGTAGATATAAAAGTATACATTTCAATCAAGGGATCCAGAGGATGAATGGGGAGACTGCTCTCGAATTTGTAAGGTCACGTCATGGAACAAATGGTGAGGGAAGCGATTTTGCTCGAAGCAAACGTCAGCAGCAAATAATTTCTGCAGTAAGAGAAAAAGTATTTTCTCTTGGTGTGGTTTTGAATCCTGTTAAAGTAATTGGAATTTTTAATATTTTGAAAGACAACATTGATACGGATATTGATATTGAAAAAGTAGATGACTTTATAAAATTGGCAAAAAAAATGCAGGGTGGGCAAATAAAAAATTATGTAATCGATGATGGAAATGAGTCAGACGAGAGGTATGGTCTTCTTGAAAACCCAAGAATTACAAGCGAATATTCTTATCAATATGTATTAATTCCGCGCCGTGGGAATGGTGACTTTTCTGAGGTGCACGAGTATGTTCAGTGCATTATTGACGGTAAAGATTGCTTAGTTGGTGAGACTACTCTTATTGTGCAAACTCCAACTCCAACAAAAAAACCAACTCGCTAAGTAATTTTTTTTGAGTTTATTTTTACAAAAGGTGAGGACAAAAACTAACTTCTTCTTTAAAATACTTAGATTTTTAAGTTAGAGCATCTTATAAATTTTTGTTGTCCCGTTTTGATAAACAAGAGTTCCCAATACTAAAAACTTTTTTTCATTAAGAAGTGGATATTTGCTCCTTTCAAGATCTCCAATGTAGATATAGGAGATATTATATTTTTGAATCAATTGTTTTGTTTTATCAATGTCGTCTTCATAAAGCGCTCTTACATCGTCAAGTCTTGACTGAGGATATTTGTAGTCTCCTCGCCAAAGCCATTCGTGCACTGTCCACCCGAGAACAGTCGGAAGGCCAGTGTTAGCAGAAATTCTTCCATAATCTGAGTAAGAGTCTCCTTGAGACTCCAAGATAACTGGTTGCTCGGAAATATTGCTATTAATCCACATGATTGCATCAAAGTCATTTGGGTGTACCTTTTTAAGATATGTGATTCCATTAATTCCTTTATAGTTTTTGAAATTATCAAAGTAAGAGGAGACAGCAAAATATGGATAAATGAGAATTAGACAGATCAATACAGTTGAAATCGGTAACCAGACGATTTTTTTTGCCGTATGGAGAAGGTATGTAATTGAAAAAGCGGAAACGAGGGATAACATAATAAATGCTTGATATCCGAGCTTGAACATTGTATTTGCTCTATAGTGCGCTGGGTAGATATCTTTGGCATAGACGAATTCCGGCGTAATTATCAAAAGAAAAGAAATAATAATTAAAAGAAGTAAATAAATAAGGCTTGATTGTATTTTTTTCAAACTAAAGATTTTTATACATAAGGCAACTGAAAATATTAAAAAGAATCCATACAAAACGACAATCATCCACAAGGGAGATCTCTGGCAGTGGTTTGCTTCAAAAAGTACTGGGCCGATATTGCCAAGCTTTGTAAGAAATTCTGGAGCACAAATGACACCAAATCCTGAAACAAACGGTTTGAAATTTATATTGAAGGGAAATGAAAAAACAAAATACCCGATTCCTGTGAGGAGTATGTATTTAAATGAATGCAATAGATAGGAATTTTTGTTTTTAATTTCTTTAATAGAGCTTTTTATTATTCTAAAATAAATTTTATTATGTTTTGAATGTGAAATTTTTAGTATTGGTAGATTAAGGACAAGAATTGCAAAGGTTAATAATCCAAAATAGATAATTCCATCCCATGCATTGGTCATATACATTATAGACAGAAGAAATGAAGCTAAAATTATTAATTTAGCATCTACTCTTTGTTTTAGGAAGAAAGTTAGAATAAGCGCAAGTGAAAGAAAAACGAAGGGAATATCAAGCACGTGGCCATGCAGATCGGAAACGACAAAGGAATAAGAAGGGAATTCATGTATGGTAAATGGTATAAAGCGAGTTGCATTAGGGTACCAATATTCATTAGGAAAATTAAAGGGATTAAATCCTAATTTCCAAAATGGAAGGGGAGATTCTGGTGGGCTATAGGGTTTAAATAGAGAATATAGTGTGTGAAGATTTCCCCCAAGTGAGGTTATTATTCCTGCCAATATTCCAGTTACTATGCTTGTTTTTCTTTTTTTAATTACTTCAAAAGTAAGAGTTGCGACAATTGAAAAGGATGACACAATTGTGAAAGCAAAAATAGTTGATAGCATGAGATTGTAGGAAATATATGAAGGGAGCTGTGAAAGCTTTGTAAGAACTGCTGTTGTAAGATGCCCAAAATAGTAATAATTGATGGGTTCTGGAGTAAACCACATGTCTTGCGGAGGAAAGTAAGTGCTTCGCAATATGGAATTTATAAAACCAAAATCCATATATTTCTCAAGGCCATAAATATCAGGTTGATAGCCTTTTACTAAGGACCAAACGGAAAGCGATATAAAGAAAAGAATTTCCTCAAATACAAATAGATAAAGCATTTTTTTCTTAATATTGCCAACACCTCTCTTTCTAATAAGAAAAACATTTGCAATAATAGCAATGAAAATAACGCTATAAACACTCCACAAATTAAATGGAAGGATATGTAGAAGTCCTCCTAAAAAGATTAAATAAGAAATAATTACTATCCCAAGAATTTTTGAAAATATATATCCTAAATCGATAAATTTTGAAAATATGGAGGTTGTAAATGGAAGGAATATTAGACCAAGAATAAAGAAGTAGAGCCACCACTGAATAACAAAAAAGAAATCCGCATTCATGTTACAAATAATTATTTATAAAATCAGACAAATCTTTAATTGGTATTATGCCTTGAGGAACCTCCCTTTTGGGGATCTTGCCATTGTGTATCCAAAAAAGTCTCAATGATGGGATTTTTTTTGATAAATATATTGCTAAATCGAGGTCATCATCAATATAAGTGTCAATTTTTAGTTTTCTTATTGTTTGTTCTTTAAATTTGTGAGGTTGTAAATTATTATAATTGAAATATGCATTGGTGAAATATTGATCTAGTTTTTCTTTTGCTAACAATTCTTCCGTTCTTTTTTTTAGAAAACCAAAACGGCTTGATACTAAATAGGTCTTGCAGTTCTTTTGTCGGCAGATTCTCTTTAATGCCTTTATATTTTTATCAATCGGGTGACGAAAAATAGGAGCATGAGATAGTATGCGTAATTTTTGCTCTATGGTTCCCGGAAAACGGTAGGTTAATTCCTCTTTATCATTCTGCTTTCTAAAATAAGAATTTCCTCTATATAAAAGTTCAATTAAAAAACCAGGTACAAAAGGTGGGTAATTAATAAATACTTTATCAAAATCAAATCCTATTACCATAATTTATATGAAGAAAAGTATTTTATACTTTTCTGGAATAAAAACTAGCAACATTTCTATTTTTTTACAGTAATGTAAAAAATTATACGGAACTAGCTTATTTAAAAAATTTTTGTGCTATTTCTACTAATTTAAAATTCCATACTGTTCTGTGCGTCGTTCCTTCTTTTCCTAAAAATTCTTTCCTGTGTATTTTATACCAATCATAACTTTCAATTAAAATATCCTTGTTACTTTTGGTTGCTTTGTAGTCAAGTTTTTTTTCAGCTTTTTCTGTACTGACGTAGGAATTTACGGGAAAAGTTTTATAGTGCCAAGCTACTAGAGGTGAGAGATTAAAATATTCCAATATGGAAAGTGCTAATTGAGTGGGTTTAACTGGGAGCGCAATAATTTTTGATCTGGATTTAGCATGTCTTATTAAGGTGCTTAGGTCTTGTCTCCAAGTTCCAAATTCTTTCGCTCCAATATTAAAGATCTGTCCATCTACTTTTTTGGTAAGAGCAGATTCTATGGCTACACAGAGATCTTGAACTTCTAGAAGTTGGTAAAGATTGTTTCCGTTTCCTAATATAAAAACAGGACGGTTTGAAAATATTGCCTCAAACCAAATAGTGAAAACCCCGAGTCGTTCCGGTCCTAAAAAAGACTTTGGTCGGAGAATGTTTACAGATAGACCCTTTTTGTAAAAAGAAAGACATAATTCTTCTGCTTTAGCTTTTGATTCACCATAGTGTCCGATTGGATATATTTTATCCGTTTCCTTTTCTGGTAGAGTTCGTGGTATTCCATACATTGCAGTAGAAGATATGAATACGACACGCTTTACTTTATTTTTTAAAGAAGAGGATAATACATTTTTTGTACCATTTACATTAACATCAAATATGTATTTTCTGTCGTGATGAATAGGAAGAGCTGCCGCTGCGTGTACGACATAATCAATACCTTCTAAGGCCATTTCAACATCTTTTAAATTTCTAATGTCAGTTTTTATAACTCTAGTTTTGCTAACCAAATCGGTAGCTGTTAAATCTTGGGTATCAAGAAGAGTTACTTTATAGCCGCGTTTTAAAAGAAAACGACATAAATGTACACCCAAAAATCCTGTTCCGCCTGTTATTAAAACTGTTGGGGTTTTCCCTTTTTTCATAACGCTAATTGTATAGTTTTTTATGCTCAATAAGCAAGCCTGCTTGCGTCTTTTTAAAAAGCAAAAATAGTATTATTTGATCTTTTTAAAGATTAATACTTTTGGATGATCAAAAACTGTGAAATTTTCATCTGATGAAAAATCATTGATGTAAATTGGAAATAAAGGAATTTTTGGTTGAGATGTGAATTCAGCAACTTTCTTGAATCCTAATTTTTCATCAAACAAATTTTTATAGTACTTAGCAGTTAGAGGGTAGCAGTACCCTGGCTTAACTGATTTACAATCCCCTAATTTTTGCAATGGAGCATAAATTCTGTGAGAGGAAAGAATAATATAATCTGTGCTTTCAAGTATTCTATAGATATTTTCCCATTTTTTCTGGGTGTCTTTTTCATATAGTGAGAGTTGAATTGTATTATATTTTTCAAATCCCTCAAGCGGTAGGGAATCATCCCAATATTCTGTTGCAATTACACTTCCTTCAGGAATATTTTTTAATATCCAATCTGTGGCTTGAATGCGAGTATTTGGAGAGGTATAAATTGATAAAAAAGACAACGGATATAAAAGACAAAGAAATACAAATATAAATAAAAGTAGTTTTCTAGAAAAATATGACGCAAGATATTTTTTAGGAATAAGAGGCATAGCTATTTCGTTAATAAAATATCCTGCAGTAATTGCAAAAAAAGGATAGAGGGGTAACATATATCTCATATATCCTACAGCAAAACTACCAAATGCAATAAAATAAATTCCTGCAAATATAAATAACACTAAATTGACAGACCTATTCCCTTTTTTCCTAAGTTTAGTTAAATAAAGAAAAACTCCCGCAAAGGAAAGAGACGAGATAATTGGTCCAAGTCCCCACCAAAAAATATTTGTAAGCTCATATACGTAGGGGGTTTTGTTGACATACTGCAATGTATATGGAAAAAGATACGGATTTCGCGACATCTGAGTTTGTAGTGAAGTTTGTTTCAGAAATTCCTTCCAGTCGATGATTACATAAGGTTGGGTAATTAAAAAAATAATTACAGCGATAATTCCAGATAGAAATAAATAAAGAAGAGTTTTGTAAATGGTTTTTTTGCTTTGTCTGCGTTTTAAAAATAAAAACAATAACGACAATGCTATTGCGGGCCCTAGGATTAGTGCGCTTACTTTAGTTGCAAGAGCAAGGCCAATGCAAACTCCAAGCAAGGTTCCTAAAAGGCGACTGGGTGTATTTAGAAATTCTATAAAGATAAGCACAGAAGAAAGCAGGAGAAAAGTAAGAATTGTATCAACTGCAAAAAAATGAGAGAGTTGCATTGGAAGAACAGAAATACTATAGAAGAAAGCTGCAAAAAGGCCTGTTCTTGCTGAGAACAATCTTTTGGCAATTAAAAAAACCAAAAAAATTGTGGCAGTATCAAATATTGCTGACAGAATTCTTCCTACGATATGCATGCCCCCATACTCATTTAGAAGGGGGTTAAGGTGTGAGGCTAGAGTGGAAATTCCCCTAAGCAAATAAATAGGAAAGTTGCCGTAAGAGAAGAAATGAGGGTTCAATGGACTTTGTGGTGAAAGGAATTCAGTAAGGGATGATGGGGATGAAAGTTGAACTGCAAACATTATTATTGCTCGTTCATCAGGATGAAAATAATAATTATTATCCCAATTTATATTAAAGGTTCTAAAATAAAAACCTAGAAGTATTATTAGAAAAAGGTAAAAGAATGTTTTGTGTTTACGAATTCGTGAAATTAATGCGTTCATGATTTATCTAATTTTTTTATAAATAGATACTGTTGGTCTATCAAACACGCTAGTTGTTTCCTCGGAAGTAAAAATTGGATTACCAAAATATAGAATGTTGCACCAAATAGAACATTGGGTTTCATAGATCTTTCTAAAATTTCCCTTTTCATAATAAAGTTTTGAATAAAAGTCATATCCTTTTGGAAATAGGGTTGGATTTGAAAGTCTAGATTTTAGTATTCTCTGACTTGGAAGAAGAACATAATCTGCGTTATTTAAAAGTAGATGGAGCTCATCTTCTGCATGAGTTTTTTCATCTAAAGTATAAAAATCAAAAAGTACTATATTCGATAAGTTTCTATTGAATGCAATAATACCCAAATCATACTGTTCGCTTAAAACGAGAGAATTTGGTGGAATATTTTTCGATGCCCAGGAGGAAGCTTTGATTACTGTGGATTCTTTGGTTAGCAATATATATGAAAGTGCATGAATAAAAGATATAGCAATCGTAAAACCTATTAAAATATATGCACCTTTTTTTATGGTGTCGTTTTTTGTTTTAAGAAGTGAGCTTAAGAAAATACTTACAAGAAGATATATAAAGGGAAGTGTTGGCAACATATATCTGCTCCATTTAGCAAAGAGAACTGTTTGTGGAATAAATAGAATCAAAAAACCCAAAAGCGTGAGTAGTATTTTTTTATTTCGCGTTCTAATAAAGGGAATAATTGCACTAACGATACTAAGCGGAAGCAAAAGCGTGACGATTGGATTTATCAAAAAAGGGAAGATGTCGGTAAGATGATATAAAATAGGAGTAGTTTTATTAAAGGATTGAGTGTAAAAAACATCAAGAGAGCCGGTTACTACACCCCTTTCGTATTTTATAAGGTTTAAAAAATCAGGAGTTGTATAGTAAGGAGAAAGGATAAATACGAATGCAAAAGAGACAATTCCAAATAATAAATATAAGATAAAAAACTTTTTAGTTATATCTTTTTCTCTTAGTAAAAAAAACAATGGTAGAGAAATGATGGGGAAAAATGAAATACTCGTAATTTTTGCACTAGCAGCAACACAAAGTGAGATGGCCGCAAAATAGAAATACTTTCCTTTTTTGTATTTTACTAATAATAGTGAAAAGTAAAATGAAAGCGAAATCCAGAAAGCAATAAAAGTGTCATATGTTCCAAAATGAGCGTTTTGTATAAGGCCAGTTGAAAATGCTGCAAGACTTAGTGCGATAAATCCTATTTTTTTTGAAAATAAATTTCCGGTTTTGTAGATTATAATTAAAGTTAATGCGGAAAAAATAACAGATGTTAATCTAAGAATAAGCGTTGATAGTACGAAAACGTTAATGGGTAGGTTAAAGTTTAAAAGTATAAGTCTGGGTACTTGAAGAAAAAGAGAAGGAAAATTCCCGTAAGAAAAAGTACCCTTAAATAAATAAGATGGAAATTTTTCGAATGGATCAAGAGACAAGAGAGATGCTATATTTCTTTCGTCGGGATGAAAATAAAAGGGTGCCCCCCAATTAATATTTATTATTCGTAAGATAAAACCAGTTGCAATTAATAGAAAAACGAAGTTTATTTTTTTCATGAAGAATTTGTAACAAGATCTGAAACTTTTTCCCCCAGCTCAACTGCATAATTTGTGCCCCTATCCCATGGATAAACTTGCTGAATATTTGCTAAATATATATTTTTTAGTGGGGTATGAAGCGGTGGAATTTTTTTAGAATAATTTTTTGGAATAATTGGTTGAGCATAAGGTGCTTTAAAGAGTTTTGAAGATATGATATTTTCCTTATAGTGAGGATTAATTTTTCTAAGCCAAGGGTCATACAAATCAAGTAGTTCGTCTTTTGACATAGAAAACCTTTTGTCATTCGGGTCCATGTAATTTCCCACATACAATAAATGTTCATTGTTGTAATGATTTTTATCCATAAAATTGGTATGTTCAACAATTGCAAGAATTGGCGAATCAATGTCACACATATTAAGCCAATAGGTGTTATCTGAAAAGAATTTTTCTTTAAGTCTAATAACTATATTTACTGCGCCAATGCCCTTAAGTGAAGAATAGTTGTTAATATAGGTTTCAGGAAGTTGGGGTGTAATTTTTGTAAAAAGAAAAGTTGGAAGAGTAACTATTACCCTATCGAATTCCATTGATTTATTTTTTCCGTTTTCAAAATAAGAAACAATCGGCTTCTCATTTGATTCAAGCTTTGTGATTTCCACGCCGTAATAAAACTTTCCATTTTTTTCCTTAATTCGTTTCTCCAATTGTTTTGCAAAATTGAGAAATCCACCTTTTGGATAAGCAAGGCTTGGTGTGCGTTTGTAAATTCTTGCCCAAAACCAAGCAAGGGAAACAATGCTTGAATAATTCCCGAGCTTATTTATCATGAGAGGTTCCCAAATAACCCTGTATGATTCTTTTCCCATTATTTTTTTCAGGAAAGGTTCGGCGGTAAACCCTTCTAAGGGTTTCCAAAAAGGGTTAAATTTAAGAAGAGCTATAGCTATTCCCATTCGAAGTCTATTTATAAAGGAGAGTTTGGAAAATAATAAAAGAGAAATGGGAGAGTCTAATTGATAAATTCTATCATCAACAAAAGAGGAGGTTTTGGGGCGCTTTATAATAACTGGATGTCCGATTTTTTTTGCAAGTTTGAGTACGCTTTTATCATTCGTAAACCAATGATGGTAGTGCTCTTCAAGCGTCCACTCCCATTCGTTTTCTTCATATCCTATGGCAAGTCCTCCTGGTGAAGTTGCTTTTTCAAAAACGGTTACTTCATGACCTTTTTGAGAAAGTGAGAAAGCAGCCGATAGGCCAGTAAATCCAGCACCAATAATTCCTATCTTCATATAAATAAAGTTCGATCCACTAAAATCGATAGAACTTACATAAAAAGTACATCATAATCGCTTTGCTCATGTGATGAGTACATCATAATCGCTTTGCTCATGTGATGAGTACATCATAGTCGCTTTGCTCATGTGATGAGTGCATCATAATTGCTATGCTCATATGCCTTACGTCATAAAGCAAACAGAAGGAGAGCTCCTGCGATAATAAGCACTATCGAAATTCCAGTAAGTGTTAATGAGTTATTTATTCCTCCTGCATCTGGCGGAAGAGGAGTTGGTGTGATTGTGGTAGACGGAGTTGTTGGGGTTATTGCAGATGTTGGTAAGGTTGTAGGAGTCAAGGTTGGAGTAGAGGTTGGTGTGAGAGGTAACGTGGTTGGTGTGGGTGAGGCGGTTGGTTGGAGAGTGGGTGTAGGAGTAGGGGTTGATGTGGGCGTAGGTTGAATCGTTGGTGTTGCAGATGGTGTTGCGCTTTGAGAGACTTGGGAGCCAGAGGGAAAGACAAAAAATGTA
This sequence comes from uncultured Gammaproteobacteria bacterium, assembly GCA_964425075.1. Lineage (GTDB taxonomy): Bacteria > Patescibacteriota > Microgenomatia > Levybacterales > GWA1-39-11 > JAUSNA01. The sequence continues at coordinate 361,019 of CAYRKM010000001.1, forward strand.
GAAGCTTCTGTTATCTTTTTTCCAGCATCATCAGTTGATTCAATAACAATGGTGTGCTCACCCTGTGAAAGTTCGGTTGTTGGACGGTAAGACCACACGCCTCCAATATTTGACGAGACTGATGTAGCACCTACGCCTTGTATGGTAATTAAAACTGTTCGATTAGGATAGGCAGTCCCTGTAAATAATGGCTGTGAATCGATAAATGATTGGCCGTTTTCAGGAGTTGAAATATCAACCCTACGACCTATTCCATCTTGCGGAATATTGAGTTGAGATGAGGATGTTGATGTTGCTTCCTCTGTTTTTATAAAGCTATAAGTTTCGAGAAGAGTTACTGGTGGAAGGTTTTGCGCTACTTTAAATGTAGAATCAACCTCTACCCTCATTGTTTCTCGAAATGCTGTAATTGTGAAAATAGAGGAGGCATCAAATATGAGATATTCAGAAAGACCAGAGTTTCTCCAGGAGTTGGTTGGTATTATAAATGCCCCATCATTTGAGGTGATGTCTGAATCAATTTGTCCATTTTTAGTTTTAGCTACGACTAAGGTATCAGTTCCATTTCCGCCCGTGGGCAGTAATATTTTTCCAAAGAGTGGATTTTGTTTTGGTGGGTCATCAGCAATTTTTTTGCCAGTTGTTGCTTTATAGGAAGTGTTTTTAAAATGTTTTCCGTTTACAAGAATAGAGAAAGTATATGTACTATTTGGTTCTAGATTAGGAATTGTAATGTGATGAGAGAAATAGCTTTCCTGCTTTCCAGTTTTTTTGTCTCTGTCATCCAACACTATTGAAGCGCTTTTTCCTTCGGCCATATTAATTACACCACTAGCTTTTACTGGCGTTGTAAATACAACAGCAAAAGAAGTATCAGAAATATTTGTAATTAAAATATTTTGGGGTACAGCTTCAGGTGCTGCTTTTCCAACATAAAATACGCCTGAACGAATAAGAATGGTTGAGATAACAACAATAATGCATAAAATTCCTAATGCAGCAAGAGTTGGAATTCTTTTGTGAAATAATCCGTTTTTCATGGTGTTTGTGTTGCTGATGGGCTTGCTGGTGTTGGTGTGGTTCTAACGGTTTGAGTAGGAGTTGCGCTTGGAATTGATAACGTTCCACCTTGTGTTGCATCTATTTCCCCTTGAGTTATTACACCGCTTTTACCCTTAAGATCGACAGTTACGGTATTTCTGTTTTTTAATTCCCTTAAAGTTTTTTCATCAAATGATGGTTCAATTGGCGTTGAGTATGCTTGAGTTATTGGTGTTAGGGTTGATGTGGTTCTTGTATGGTAAATACTCAATGCGATAATAGCAAAAACGACAAAGGCGCTAAATCCTGATAATAAGATTAAATTTTTAAACATAATAATTTACATTCAGTATTGAAAGCCTCATCATGGTTTGTAGAAAAATGCGCGTCCTACAACTGAGGCAGTAAAACCTTCTCTTAGCTGTTTTCCGGTAGTAAGCCTCTCAATACCAATAATTCTTTCCATATTAATAATATCTGACACAAATTTATTAATATCTTTCTCACTACCATTTACGGTTGTGGAAAATGAGTAAGAAAAGATAGGTTTGTTTTCGTTTTTTGCAGGATAAAGTTCCATAAGACCAATGTCGAGTTTTGCTACGGTTAAGTTATTTCGCGTTGCAAGAATCTCAACTTGCCTGGTGAGTTCTGCAACACGAGGAGTTAGTGGGATAGCGTTATCGATTAGAGTAAGTTCAGGCAAGATTTTTGAGTACTGACCGTTTAGTAGTTGCAGGTTTGTATTTTTTTGCTCGAGGGCCTTGAGTACAGAGGAATTTTCCTCAAACTGTCTATTGAGTTCTGAAATAGTGGTAAGGGTGGGTCCAATTGCAAAAACACCAAAAACGGAGAGAGTAAAAAGTGAAAGAATAACATACATATAAGCAATCGCTTTCTGTTTGTTTTTCTCAGTATTTAAGAAAGAATTTGATTTTGCGATTAAATCTTTAAGCTGTTGTGTGATTGTTTCTTTTGTTTCCATTATCCATTCCTCCGTGTCTGTTGTTTCTCTTCTTCTTGTATGATTATTCTGACTTTGAATTTCACACCATCATCAGTTGTGTTGATTTCATCAATTGAGATCAGAACAACAGAGGGGAATTTTTTCGCTTCCTCAACAAATCCTGTAAGTGTATAAATGGAAAACGTGGTTCCTTCAATTGAAATGGCTTGCTGATTTATCGTAAGGTTGGTGTTAAAGAAAGTGCCAGCCGAAATTGTATCGAGAACCGCATTCATGACTCTTACTTTTGCTGTTGTATTTTCGTTGGTCAACTTAATGTTTTCTAACCTGTCTTGGATTCCGCGGTATTTTTTTTCATCTTGGGCCTGTGCTGCAATAAATGCTTCTTGTTGGGCAATTGCATCATGAAGGTCAACTATTTTTCTGTCAATTACAAATCTATAGCCAAGTGCTAGGAGAGCTACAAGTTCAATAAGCACAATAATCCCACGTCCTGCGTCTACCGCCCATTTATAAAATACGTCAATAACAGTAGTCTTCCCTTTTGACGAAAGATTTATTGAAATTTTAGGCTTGTCTTGCTTTTTTGCCATGTACTCAGTGTAGAGTTTTTGAAGCTTTTTGTCAAAGGAAAGAAACAAAAATTGAGGCTAAATTCTAATTAAGATTTTTTTGAAGTAGTCTTTTTTTGAGCTATAGGTCGACCAGCCTTTGGCGGGATGGTCTTTGTTTTTGTAGCTTTTACAGCAGTCTTTTTTTCTCCTGTAGTTTTAGAAAGCTTTGCAAGTGCGGATTTCATTCGTGATGCTTTATTTTTATGAAGCAATTTATTTTTTGCTGCTTTATCAATTACAGAGATTGCTTTTTTGACAGAAACGCTTGTCTTTGCTTTCTTTGCACTTCTTACAGCAGTTTTTACAGTGTCACGTAGCACGTCATTTTGCTTCTCGCGTTTTTTGTCTTGTCTTAATTTTTTTATTGCTGATTTAATTACTGGCATATACAATATCCCTTCTTGTAAAAGGATTTTCGTTATTCTAACATGAATAAGGAGGAAACTCAAGCATAAATGAGGTGAAATAGAGGGTAGGGCTAAAACCTTGTGAAAGTATTAATACTTGATGGTAAGCGGAGCTTGCCACAAAGTTTTTTATGGTAAGCAAAGCTTGCCACAAAGTTTTTTATGGTAAGCAAAGCTTGCCACAAAGTTTTTTATGGTAAGCAAAGCTTGCCACAAACTATTCGTTTATGGTAAAGAATATTGTCAAACAAGGATTGCATGTACTGACTTCCAAACAATCCAACATTTTTACAGCAGCTTTTTTTATTGTTGTTACAACAGTTCTTGCTCAGATTCTTGGACTTTTAAAATATAGACTTTTGGTTTCAATTTTTGGAGCATCAAGTGATCTTGGTGTGTTTTTAGCAGCTTTCAGAATTCCTGATCTTTTATTTCAAATCCTTATTGCAGGGGCCTTATCTACTTCATTCATTCCAATGTTTTCAGAGTTTATCTCGCAGGAGAAAAAGGAAGAGGCGTATGCTTTTACCTCCTCTCTTATCACTTATGGAGTGCTTCTCTTTATAGTAATTTCTGCAATTATCTTCGCATTCGCAGAACCGCTATCTCGGCTTGTTACTCCGGGTTTTTCCGATCGTGAAATTGTCTTAATGGCTAACCTAACCAGAATTATTCAGCTATCTCAACTCTTTTTTGTAATAGGAATTATTTTCACTGGAGTTCTACAGTCATTTCAGCATTTTTTAATTCCTGGTCTTGCTTCTGCAGTTTATAACTTGGGAATTATTATTGGGATTATTTTCTTTGCGGCTGCACTAAATATGGGCATATATGGGGCAACTATTGGAGTGTTGATTGGGTCTTTTTTCTTTTGTATTGTGCAACTTCCTTTACTTTTTAAGTCTGGTTTTTCTTATAAATTTACACTTAGAAGGCATGAGTCATTAAACAAAATCGCGCGACTTATGATTCCCCGTTCACTTACTCTTCTTGTAGCGCAACTTGCAATTACAGCAAACGTATTTTTCGCATCATTTATATCAGCAAGAAGTCTTGTTATTTTTGATCTTGCCCAAACCTTGATGCTTGCTCCAGTTATACTTTTTGGACAGTCCATCGCTCAAGCCAGTTTTCCTGCGCTATCTTTGAAATCCAAATCTCCTGCCGAATTCGTTAGTATTTTTGTGTCATCTCTCAACCAAATTTTATTTCTAACGCTTCCAATTAGTGCACTTTTGGTGGTGCTCCGTATTCCAATCGTCAGACTATTCTTTGGAGCATCACGTTTTGATTGGGATGCAACTGTTTCGACTGGATTAACTCTTGCTTTACTAGGTGTTTCAATTTCTGCTCAGGGTATAATTTATCTTTTCTCAAGAGCATTTTTTGCATTAAAGGATACACAGACCCCCTTTTTTATCACACTCTTTTCAGTGCTTATAAATATTGGACTTTCGTTTTATTTTATTTTGATATTAAAGCTGCCTGTTTACTATCTAGGGGTTTCATTTTCAATTGGAAATATTGCAAGCGCTATTTTGTTGTTAATTGCTCTTAACGCAAAAATGGAATTGCCAAAACTCGAGATATTTATAAGTATTGCAAAAATTGTTATTGCAGCACTCGTTATGGGGGTTGCACTATATATTCCCATAAAACTTCTTGATCAATTGGTGTTTGACACTACAAGGACGATTAATTTACTAATTCTTACTAGCATTGCGTCGGGTTGTGGTATCTTATCCTACGTATTTTTCAGTTGGCTTTTAGACATCAAGGAAGCGTATTACATTATTCAAATAATTAAGCAATTTAAGTTTAGACAAAAAATTATGAATCAAATTGGAGAACTTCTTGACGCTTCAAAACTTAACCCATAACGTTGTTGTTTGCTCAGACTTTTATTTTTTTAAGGTATAATACTTCAGTCATGGAGAATATAAGGAATTTTGCAATTATATTTCGCTATCGCTCATATGCTAGCGAAAGAAAAATTTATGGAGAATATTAGGAACTTCGCTATCATTGCGCACGTTGATCATGGTAAGTCTACTCTTGCTGACAGACTTATGGCATTAACTGGCACTTTATTTGGAAAAGACTTGGAGCAAGAACAGTTTCTTGATAGTAATCCAATTTCGCGTGAGCGGGGAATTACCATAAAGCTTGCACCGGTTCACATGAAATATAAGCATGACGGAAAAGATTATATTTTAAATCTAATAGATACTCCCGGGCATGTTGATTTTTCGTATGAAGTAGTAAGAACTCTTTATGCATGCGAGGGGGCAGTTTTAGTCGTCGACGCAACTAAAGGAATTCAAGCCCAAACAGTTAGTCATTATAACGTTGCAAAAAGTTTGGGGTTAACTATTATCCCAGTTATTAATAAAGTGGATTTGGATAGTGCTGATGTTGAAAAAACAGAAAGTGAGATGCATGAGAGTTTTGGGTTTGAGAAGAGTGAGATTTTACGAATTAGCGCAAAGACGGGACTTGGAGTAGAAGAATTAATTGCAAAAATCATTGAAAAAATTCCACCCCCCGCTCCATCTTTAAATGATAAAACTCAGGCTTTGATATTTGACTCAAAATATGATGAGCACCGTGGAATTGTGATTTTTGTGAGAGTTAGTAGTGGGGAAATTAAAAAGGGGGACGAGATTATGTTTTTATCTGACAAGTCAAAGGCATTAGTTATGGATGTGGGGTTTATGTCTCCTTTATTTGTTTCAAATGATGTTCTTGCAAATGGGCAGGTAGGATATGTAATTACAAATATAAAAGATATAACGCAGGCAAAGGTTGGAGATACCATGACTATTGCAAAAAACCCAGGAGTGTCTGTTCCTGGTTATAAAGAGCAAAAACCCTTTGTCTTTCTATCAATCTATCCAACTTCCTCCGCCGACTTTCAAAATTTGAGAAAGTCACTACATGGTCTAAAGTTAACGGATGCGGCTTTAGCAATAGCTCCTGACTACTCAACTATTTTTGGTTCTGGATTTCGGTGTGGATTTTTGGGATTACTTCATGCGCAGATTGTAATTGAAAGACTAGAGAGGGAATATGGAATAGATTGTTTTACAGCTCCTCCAAGTATCGTGTATAGAGTTGACGGACAAGAAATCTCTTCTCCAAAAGATTTTGATATTTCAAAAAATAATATAGAAGAGCCATATATATTGGGTGAAATATATACACCTTCGGAATATATGGGGGGTGTGCTCGATTTGGTTTATTCACTGAGAGGAAAAGAAGGGGATATTTCATATTTTGGTAACCAAGTAAGAATGACTTTTGAGATGCCGATGGCATCCATCGTCTATGACTTTTATGATAAATTAAAGTCCGCCTCATCCGGATTTGCCTCTTTTGATTATGATTTTTTGGATTATAGATCTTCCGATCTTGAACGAGTAGACATTTCGGTTAATGACGTTATTGTGCCAGAGTTGTCATTTATTATTCACAAGACAGAAGTGCAAAGCTTTGCCCGAAAGATTACAAAAGCGTTGTCCGAAAGTATTCCAAAACACAGTTTCCAAATAGCTGTACGTGCTCAAATTGGAGGACAAATTATAGCGTCAGAAAAAATAGGTGCTTACATGAAAGATGTGACGGCAAAATTATATGGAGGAGATAGAACGCGAAAAGACAAGCTTTTAGATAAACAAAAAGAGGGAAAGAAGAAAATGAAGTCAATTGGTAAAGTTAATGTACCCAAAGAGGCATTTATGAGTGTTTTAAAAATTTAATTTTTTAGTTACCATAAGCCTCCCATATTGCTAATATTTGTCTTGCCGTTTTTATTTTCCATTCATCAAAAAAAACTCTTTGCTCCTGGTTAAGATCTTCGAGAGTTTCAGGTTCAATACAAAGGTCGGTAAGCCATCCTCTCTCGTAATATCTTGTATCATCTGGATTGTAAATCGCTACGAATCCTTCAAGCCTTCGACATCCATCATTCTCGCTTCTGCTTACAAATACAGTTCCTTCGTACTTATTGTTTTGAGTTGATTCAAAATGCGCCGAAAGAACCTTTTCAGGTTGCGGCAAGCTGCCAATTGAAGGTTTCATTTTTGATTCACCATAACAATCAAGCAGAAGATCTGCTCCCTCTCTTAATTCTGCAAGGGAAGGGGCTGGTCTTTTAGCAAACCAATCAATTCTTTCGTGCATAAACTGAATTATAGGGTAGTTCTTAAGGGTGTCAAGTAATTTAGAGAGCTAGGAAGAAGAGGCCGGCAACTATCACAAGAACGATTCCTCCAACCACAGTAAGCGTTGAGGTGATTCCTCCTGGGCTATCAATTGCCTGAGTCGGTTGGGGTGCAGTTGTCGGTGTTGTCCCTGAATCCCCTCCTGTTGATGGTGGAGTTGTAGATCCGCCAGATCCAGAACTTCCACCGCCAAGTGCGATAGTTGTAGTACAAGAATTACTAATCGCTCCGCCATTGTCAGTAAATGTAACGCTTGGAGCAAAACTACCACCGGCTGTGAAGGTGTGAGACAACTCTGAAGTAACCTGAGCAGTTCCCATGCCAGTTGTTGCGTCCTGCACTGTTCCATCGCCAAAGTTAAAAGTAGCTTTTTGGATGGTTCCATCAGGGTCATTTCCTGTAGCTGTAAAGGTAAGTGCCACGGGGGCTGATCCTGAAGCAGTTGTTGAGGTAAGATTTGAGCAGGCCGGAGAAACGTTGGCTGTTGTTGTTGGAGTTGGAGTAGTTGGAGCTTGAGTTGGAGAAACAGTAACTGAAGGGGAAGGTGAGGCTCCAGTACAAGCACCTGCGGTTATGGCAATTTGTAATGGGCTTGAGCCTGCAGCATTAAATACATTTTCTCCTTCTCCGTCAGCCAAAGAGCGAACCTCGGTGCCTACAGAATCGATATTGATTTTTGCAGGAGTCCCATCAGTTGGAGTTAGTGGCTTAATAGTAAGGGTACCAACTGTTGCCGTTGAGGTAATTGCCTTAGTTACATCCGCCCCAATTGTTAAAGTTGTCTTAAGGCTTCCATTTGTAATATCAGGACCGCTTAAGACTTGAGGAAATGTTGTAAGGTTGGGGGTAAATTCTACATTAAATTTGGTCGCGTCCCACGAAAGTTGTAGTTTTACGGTTGCAACTACATTTTGGCCAGGGTTAAGAACTAAATTGGTGGTGACATTACTACATTGGTCAGTTTGAAGACTAGGAGGATTAAAAGATAATGTTGTTGTGGGAGCAGCACTTCCACGAGTAGAGGTTTGGTTCCTTATTATAAAAAGGGTAACGGGAATAATAATAAGGATAAATGCAAGATTTCCTAGGAGAAAATATTTATTTTTTAATATATTCATGTAAGTTAGCGTGCTATCACACCATACAATACCTGCAAGGCAGGGATGATACTAGCGTAGAAGATTTGAAAACATTTTGCAAGCAATCTTTTTACGGTCATCTTTAGCAGACTACTTGACAAATTGATAACACGTATAGTATAAATTGAATCTGAGTTTAGTATACCGACAACTCTTGTTCAAATGCCCAACTGGCCATTTGAACTGAGACTCTCGGTATATTTCTCGCTCAAGGACTTAAATTTATAAGGCTCGAAATATAAATTGGTTCTGTAATATGAACAAACAGGCAAAAAATCCAACAATAAAACCACTTTTTTCTAATGTATTAATAAAACCTGTTGAGGCTGAGGAGAGAACCGCTTCAGGAATTATTCTCCCAGATAGCGCTAAGGAAAAACCACAGATTGGTCTTGTTATGGCGATTGGTGAGGGTGAATTAGATGATGGGGAGATAGTAAAAAATTCAATGCATGTAAAAGTGGGAGATACAGTAATGTACAAAAAATGGGGCGGAAATGAAGTAAAAGTTGGAAATGAAGAATGGACAATAGTTGAGCAGAAAGATATTCTGGCCATCGTTTCATAAACGATGAATTACTAAGCACTAAATTCGAAATACGAAACGAATTCAAATGTTTCAAATTGAAAAAATTGGAATTTTAAAATTATTTAGAATTTAGAAATTAGGATTTAGAATTTCTTTTTAGAATAAAAAGTATTATGGCAAAACAAATTAAATACGGAGAAGATGCACGGAAGGCTTTAAAGGCCGGAGTTGACAAGCTCGCTGACGCGGTTGTTACTACTCTTGGTCCAAAAGGTCGAAATGTTGCAATTGATAAGAAATGGGGAGCTCCAAATGTAATTCATGATGGAGTAACTGTTGCAAAGGAAATTGAACTTGAGGACCCATTTGAAAATATGGGTGCACAACTTGTAAAAGAGGCCTCTTCAAAGACAAATGATGTTGCAGGCGACGGAACAACAACTGCTACTCTTCTTGCCCAGGAAATTATAAACAACGGATTTAAATACGTAGCAGCTGGAGCAAATCCAATGATTCTAAAAAATGGAATGAGTAAGGCTGTTGAAAGCGTGGTAGGGGAAATTAAGAAGATGACTAAAGTTGTAACCGGGGATGATGTTCTTAAAGTTGCAACAATTTCTGCGCAAAACGAGGAAATTGGAAAGCTTATTGCTGAGTCTTTAGAAAAAGTAGGAAAAGACGGAATTGTAACAGTTGAAGAAGGTCGTGGTATCGAGTTCTCAATTGACTACAAAGAGGGAATGGAATTTGATAAGGGATATGCCTCAGCTTACTTTGTAACAAATAGTGACGCAATGGAGGCCGAAATTGATGACGCATACATTCTTATAACTGATAAAAAAATCTCAAATCTTTCTGAACTTCTTCCTTTCCTAGAAAATTTTGTAAAGGTATCCAAAAACTTAGTAATTATTGCAGATGATATTGAGGGTGAGGCATTAACTACATTAGTGCTTAACAAACTTCGTGGAACATTTAATGTTTTGGCTGTAAAAGCTCCAGGATTTGGTGACAGACGAAAGGCAATGCTTGAGGACATAGCTTTTCTAACTGGTGGAACTGTGGTAAGTGAGGAAACCGGCATGAAGTTTGAGAATATGACAATTGAGGACTGTGGAAGAGCTGATAAAGTCAAGTCAACCAATGAATCTACCCAAATCATCGGCGGAAAAGGAAATAAAAAAGATGTAGTTTCTAGAATCGAAGCTTTAAAGAGAGAAATTAGTAGAGCAACTTCTGATTTTGATAAAGAAAAACTTGCCGAGAGACTCGCAAAATTATCAGGTGGTGTTGCCGTTATTAACGTAGGGGCTGCAACTGAGATTGAGATGAAGGAGAAAAAAGAAAGAGTAATTGATGCGGTTGCTGCAACAAAAGCTGCACTTGAGGAAGGAATTGTTCCCGGAGGAGGAGTAACTCTTATTAAAGCTCGTACAGTTTTGCCTGCACTTAAAGAAAAACTTACACAAGACGACGAAAAATTGGGAGTAGATATTTTATTCCAAGCGCTTGAAGCACCTCTAAGAAGAATCGCAAGAAATTCTGGGGCAGATGATGGATGGGTTTTGCGAACTGTAGAAGAGGGTGGAAAAGATTCAAAGAGTAAAGATTTTGGATTTAATGCAAATACATTAAAATTTGAGTCAATGATTGGTGCAGGAATTATTGATCCTGCAAAGGTAACGCGTACTGCAGTTCAAAATGCAGCATCAGTTGGAATGATGGTTCTAACAACTGAAGCACTCATTACTGACCTTCCAGAAAAAGACAAAGCTCCTATGGGCGGTGGCGGAATGCCAGGCATGGGCGGCATGGACTACTAAATTAGCTTCTAGTATCTAGTGTTTAGTTTCAAATTATTTAATTCTCAGATTTTCAATTCCCAATAGATTTTGAGTTCTTATTACCTTAAACTAATAGCTAATTACTAACATCTAGTAACTAATCCTATGATTGATGCGCATTGTCACATGCAGTTTGAGAAGTTTGGGGAAGACTCAGATAGCGTTATTAAAGACGCCTTTGCAAATGGACTTACTCATTTGGTAAATACTGGAACCTCAATTGATTCTTCAAAGAAAGCGATAGCGCTTGCTGAAAAATATGACAATACGTATGCGATTGTCGGAATTCATCCACATCATGCTGATAAGAGTGACGTAAAATACGAAGGTTTGATGCCAGAAGATTGGTTAATACAGCTTGAGGAATTAGCAAAAAACCCCAAAGTTATAGGAATTGGTGAGGTGGGGATGGATTATTGGAATTACAGGACAAATGGAATAGTCCCAAAGGACTTACAAGAAGACGCTTTCCGCAAACAAATTGAACTATCAATTAAGTTAGGTTTACCTCTGCAAATTCATACTCGTCTTGCATGGGATGACACATTAAGTATTTTATCTGATTACAAAGCAAGGCTTAAAAATCCTCCCGGAATGTTTCATTGTTTTTCAGGAGATATAAATTTTGCAAGGAAGGTTTTGGAAATGGGGTTTTATGTTGGGTTTGACGGAAATATAACCTATGGAGGAATTCCTCCAGGAGAGTCAACATCATTACAAGATTTGGTGGATTTTGTTCCAGTGGACAGAATTTTGACCGAGACAGATGCGCCTTTTCTCTCACCAGTTCCTCTTCGAGGAACTAGAAACGAGCCAAAAAACATAAAGATAATTCTTGAATTTATTGCACAACGAAAGGGGATTTCATATAATACACTTGAAGCTCAGGTTGAGCGTAATTTCCGTGCCGTTTTTTCAATTTAATATTTAATTGCCCATGCACTTACTTTTTGAGAAACTTTTTACCCGCTACCCTATAAAAACCAGGCGTGCTTTAGAAATATTGCCTCCATTTATAGCATTTTTTCTAATAACCCTTCCAATTTGGGGAGCATATTTTTTCCCATTTTCAATGGCAATCTTTATCATTTTCTTTGATGTCTACTGGTTTTATAAATCAGTTAATTTGGTTGTAAATTCATATATTGCTTCCCGAAAAATAAAAGCAGCAGAGAGAACCGATTGGCTTTCAAAAGCAAAACTTCACAACGATTTTTCGAAGGTAACGCATCTTATTATTATTCCTAGTTATAAGGAAAGTTATGAAAAAATATCAGAAACAATTGAGAGCATTAAGTCCCAAACTTTACCATTAAAACAACTCTATGTTTATCTAGCGCTTGAGGCAAGGGAGGAAAATGTAGGGTTAAAAGCCGAGAAATTAAAAAAGGAATTTGGAAATCATTTTGGTGGTTTTAGTTATACATTGCATCCCGATCTTCCAGACGAAGTAAAAGGAAAGTCGTCAAACCAAGCATATGCTGCGTCGGACGCCTACAAAAAATTAATCAAAAAAGGAGGAGTGGATATTAACTTTATGACGGTAACTTCATGTGACGCGGATGTTATTTTTGACAAACAATTTTACGCATACCTTACCTACTCATTTCTTACGGTTCCTGACCCTCACTATACCTTTTGGCAGTCTGCAAATGTGACATATAATAATTTTTGGCAGGTTCCCTCATTTACTCGGGTCATTTCTTTTTTTGGAGGTCTTTGGAGGACGTCAGTTCTTGTACAGCATGCGCGTCTTGTTCCAAATTCAGTTTATACACTCCCCTTTAAATTATTGATGGATATAGGAAATTGGGATACGGACGTAATTCCTGAAGACTATCGTATTTTCTTTAAGGCATTTTTTAGAACCAAAGGAAGGGTAACAGTTGAGCCAATATTTCTTAAAACCTCGATGGATGCTGCCCAATCTCAGTCTTACGTAAGAAGTCTTATGAATAAATACCATCAAGAAAGACGTTGGTCATGGGGAGTGGCAGATGACGCTACTTATGTTAAGTGGTACTTAACCGTAAAGGGAGTTCCATTTTGGAGGAAAACAATGCTGGTATCAAATGTATTATTAGATCATATTCTTTGGCCAGTTAATTGGTTTATTATCACAATTTCTGCAAATTTAGTGGCGTATGTAAATCCTGTTTTTACAAGAACAGCGCTTGGATATTCACTTCCGCAAATTTCGGCATTTATATTAACGCTTTGTATCGTTTCTCTTCTTGCAATGATTTATGTTGATTATACTTTGGGACCAAAAAAGGACCATGCGAAACATTCAAGGCTCAGACGATTTCTATTTCCCATTGAATTTCTTTTCATGCCTGTTGGGGGATTTTTCTTGTCAGCGCTCCCGGCTTTGATTTCTCACATTCAATTAATTAGTGGAAAGAGATTGGAATATAAGGTAACTGATAAGGTTTAATTTCAAGTGCTGTTACCTTGCGTCCTGCAAAGCAGGCCTAAAAGTAACAGACAAAGTTTAGAATGAATAACTTCTTGGCTAATGGTATTCAAATTATTCAAAAAAAACCGGTTGCGGTATTCTTGGTTGGAATTTCGTTGATGTTTTTCTTTCTTAGACTACCTTCTCTGATAGAGCCAAATTGGTATGGGGATGAAGGGATTTACCAGGTAATAGGAAAAGTATTACACGATGGGGGCCTTTTATATAGGGATACGTGGGACAACAAACCTCCATTATTATATCTTCTATACGCCATTTTTAATGGTAATTTACTTTGGGTAAAACTTGCCTCTCTTATAACCGGTACGGCAAGCGCAATGATCTTTTTTGTAATTTCAAAACGATTATTTAAAGGTTCAATTCCCTATATTGTGACTTTTTTATACACACTTCTTTTTGCAACTCCAGTTCTTGAAGGAAACATAGCAAATGCTGAAAATTTCATGATGTTGCCTACCCTAATCTCGTTTTATTTCCTGCTTTCATATTTGAAAACACGAAAAAATAATTTCTTGGTTTTTGCAGGATTTTTACTTTCAATTTCATTCCTTTTTAAGATAGTCGCCTTTTTTGATTTTTTGGCGTTTCTAACTTTTCTGGTGCTTTTGAATTGGGAGAAAATTTATAAGAGTTCTCGAATTGTCGTAAAAAATTTGTTCCCTGAAGCTATTTTTTCTGTAAGCTTTGTCTCTCTGTTTTTTATTTCTGCTGCGTTTTTTATTTTAAAGGATGCTTTCAAGCCTTTTTATAGTGCTGTATTTGGAGATAATATTGGATATGTAGGATTTGAAAATTCCCTGGTGTTTCCTATGGGAATTCTTATCTTTAAGTCCATACTTTTGGTTGGAGTAATTTTCTACCTTTTCCTTAAAAGAAATAAACTCTTGCCAATTTCATTACTTTTATATATATGGTTAGCTTTTAGTCTTTATAACGCATTCTTCTCGCACAGAGCCTACACTCATTACCTTTTGGTTTTACTGCCCGTATTCTGTCTTCTTATTGGGCATATGATGTCCTATCGCAAAACTCGACTGCTAGACGTAGGGCTTATGGTTGCAATTATTGCAAGTGCGACAATGCATTTCACTCTTTATAAATATACCTATCCTTATTACAAAAATTATTTTGAATTTATCTCAGGCAGGATTGATATTACTGCATATCAATTATTCTTCGACAGAAATACTCCTCGGGATTATGAAATTGCAAGCTTTATTAGATTAAATTCTAGCGGTGAGGATAAAATATTTTTGTGGTCTGATAGTGCTCAAATATATACTTTATCCAATACGATGCCAATCGGAAGGTATATAGTTGCATACCATATAACATTTTATCCTGATGCAATTGAGGAGACAAAAAAGAATATAGAAAAATATAAGCCTCGTTTTATTGTTCAAACTGCTGATTATCCTCAAATAAGGAATTTCTTGTCTTCATACGACTTACGGTATAGAATTCAAGGTGTAACAATATATGAAAGAGAAATTTAAGCCGCTTGTAACTGATCAATTTACACGCATCTCACTTTTACTAAGTCTTTTATTTATTATTCCACTTATCATACTTATATTTTTTACATTTTCAAAACTTCCACCCTACATACCATTTTTTAATAGTATGCCTTGGGGAGAGGAAAGATTATTCTCGTCAAAAATTGCAATTTTTCTTCCGGCAATATTATTGGTAGTATTTACTATGAATGTTTTCCAAGCTGTATACGTTTACAAGAGATATGCATTGGTTGCAAGAATTGTAATGTTTAATTCATTTCTGTTTTTATTGTTAAGCCTACTTGCTTATTTGCAGATATTATTTTTGTCATATTAATATGTGGATACAACTTTTTAGCTTGGGATTGACGGCGCTTGTTGTTACTGCAATTTCGGTACCATTCGTAATAAAGTTTGCAAAAAAAGTCCATTTAATGGATGACCCAAAAACTCATAAGCATCCTGCAATTCTTCACACAAAACCTATTCCACGAGCCGGAGGTCTTGCCTTGTTTATCGGGATTGCTGTGACATCACTTATTTTCCTTCCTCTTGATTCTTTTCTGAGAACGGTTTTGATAGGTAGCTTACTTGTTGTTTTTACAGGGATTTTGGATGATAAATTCGATCTTTCTCCATATCTTCGTTTTTTGCTAAATATTTTAGCTGCAGGGATTGCCGTATATGGTGGAGTGGAAATTCCTCTGATTACAAATCCACTGGGTGGAATTTTGCAATTCACAGGTTGGGAATTCCCGATTCTTAATCTTTTTGTTATTCAAATATCAGATGTTCTTGCAATTATTTGGATTGTCTGGGTAATGAACATGTTGAATTGGAGTAAGGGAGTGGATGGACAACTTCCAGGTATTGCGGCAATTTCAGCTATTGTCATAGGAATTGCGTCTCTTCGGTTTGCAACACTTGATCAGGTTAATGTTACAGCCTCTCAACTATCCTTTATTGTGGCAGGAGCATCCTTAGGGTTTTTAATTTTCAATTTTTATCCTGCCAAAATTTTTCCAGGGTATAGTGCAACAATTTTAGGATATCTACTTGGAATACTTTCAATTACATCAGGAGTTAAATTGGCAACCGCTGTACTTGTAATGGGAGTTCCAACAGTGGATGCGTTAATTACTATCACCAGAAGGCTTATATCAGGTAAATCTCCCTTCTGGCACGATAGGGGTCATCTTCATCATTTATTATTAAATTACGGAATGGGACATAGAAGTATTGCTGTGTTTTATTGGTTAATGTCTTTGGTTTTGGGGGTTGTAGCATTAAGCGCATCAAGTAGAGGTAAAGTTTTTGCTATAATTCTAGTGGTGGTTGTTGTGACAGGGTTTATATTCATGTTAAGAATTGCGGGTAAACGCCAGGATTATGATTAATGAAGTTAATTGCAAACTTTAAAGCGAGTAACAAAATTAGATTAGTGGTTCAATGAATGATTAGTCACGGATATTATATTCTTAAATTATTACGTCCACGCCAGTGGATAAAAAATCTTGCGCTTTTCGCCGGAATTACATTTGCAGGCCAACTTTTTAGCGGTAATTTTTTCATCCAGGTTGTCGAAGGAGTTTTTGCTTTTTGTCTTCTTTCTTCTTCTACTTATATTTTTAACGACCTGGTTGATGTTCAGAAAGATAGACTTCATCCATTCAAAAGACTTCGACCTATCGCGTCTGGAAAAGTATCTGTTTCTGAGGCAGTTGTAATTCTTGTCGTTATTTTTATTGCTGCCTTATTCATATCATTTAGTATTAGTTGGATTTTTGGTTTAATCGCAATTTTGTATGTGATTCTCCAAATTCTTTATTCAACAGTATTTAAGTCAATTACAATTTTTGACATTCTTTTTATTGCAACTGGGTATATTTTAAGAATTCTTGCAGGTGAGGCAATTTCAAATTTTCACATTTCTGTTTGGTTACTTCTTACAACCATCTCACTTTCCCTATTTTTGGCGGTTGGCAAACGTCGCTCTGAGCTTACGCTTCTCCAAAATCTAAAAGGTGCCAAAATTGATGAGGTTAGAAAAACGCTATCTCATTATTCTCAGGGTTTACTTGATTCTTTCTCAGTTATTTTTGCTACATCAACATTTGTGTTTTATGCAATGTTTACGTTCCTTGCAAATCCAAGAGGAATTACGATTGGGCTTGATTTTCTTCTTCCAGAATTTTTGCCTTACTATTTAAATAGAAAGTGGTTGATGATAACAATTTTGCCAGTAATTTATGGGCTTATGCGATATCTTCAGGATATTTATGAGAAAAAAGAAGGAGAAAGTCCTGACAAGGTTTTGTTGTCAGACAAGCCTTTATTAGCCTCAGTTATTATTTGGGTATTTTTAGTAATGTTTGTAATTTATGTAGTTGGAGGTTAGTTTTTCTTTGCAAATTGGGTACTTATCCAACCAGTAGTATTCTCGTTCACTTGAATTTCGTACCATCCAGACTCTTCTTGTAAAAGGTCAAATGTTTTACCACTATCTACCCTTGTAACTTCAGAGAAAGTTGTTCCAGCACCACTTCTTACTCTTAAGAATCCGTTGGGTGTATCAAGAATAGTGACTGTTTCTTTGGCGGTTGGTGTCGGAGAAATTCCCTCTATGGGTGTTGTTGATGGAGTAGGAGTGGTTGTTAATTCCTCACCTGTTCCCTCAGTTCCGAGAGTAGCGTTAACAATTAACTTGTGCCCTTCAACAGTTCTAATTCGAATTGTTTTTTTGGCAAAACCTTGCTTTTGTATCTCAAGTTCGTGTTCTGAAACTGAAAGCTTATCGGTTGTAAAAGGTGTAGCTCCGCTTGCAACGCTATCAATTGTGACCATTGCTCCTTCTGGAATTGAAGTGACTATCAATTCCCCTTTTTGACTTTGCGACTTTTCAAGGGTTAGAACATATGAACTTGCAAGTGAGCCAGGGAGAAATGTTCTGTCAATTGCGGTTAATACACCACCATTTATTCGAATCCGTGCTGCGTATGCGGTGTAGGTCGTGTCATGGGGCTCAATTCTAATATCATATTCCCCAGACTGGAGTGTATCGTTTTGGTTGCATTTACAGAGTTGAGTGTCGCCTATCAAATTTCCATTTAGATAAACTCGACTTTTAATATTTGCAGTAACTTGTAGTGCCCCCCTCTCAACATTCTTGAATGAGAAAAGAACTCTTACAAAAAGAAAGAGACCAGAAGCAACGAGTAGTATTGAAAGGCCAAATAGAAGCTTTCTTTTCATAGCTTTTGAATATACATCATAATAGCAAAGATAGCCCCTCTTGACAAATTAGCACTCCCCATGCTAGACTGATAAATACTAAGAGGTTTGGGTACAAAAATGTCCACCAAATCTTACTTCAAGCCTTTCCAGTTCGATTTCGAACACGGTTTGAAGAGCGATTCAGGCGGATGCAAGAATCTCTAGGTTTCGATCTTGAGAATCTCAGCGAGAGATTCTAACGGAGGTGAAAAATATGTCAGATTCAAGAGTTCGTTCACTTACACCATTTTTTAGGCTTCCAAGTGTTTGGGATGAAGATGAGTGGCCATCATTTTTCCATTCTCCTCAAAACCTAGATGTTTACGAAACCGATAACGAAGTTGTCGTGAAAGCCGCAGTTCCAGGAATTCCAGCCGATAAAGTTGATGTAACCTTTGAGGATGGAGTTTTAAGAATTTCAGGTCGAGTTGAGGAAAAAGAAGAGGAAAAGCAAAAAAGACAGGTAGTGCATGTAGAGCATAGAGCTCGCATGTTTGACTACACGGCTACTCTTCCGCGAGCAATTGATGCTGGAAAAATCAGCGCTGAAGTAGAAGACGGAGTTGTTACAGTTACTGCTCCAATCGCAGAAGCATCAAAACCTAAAAAAATAACTGTTAAGGCAAAGGGTAAGTAAGTTCAGATAAAGGTTAGGATTCTCAAAAACCTCCCTGAGAATGGGAGGTTTTTTTATCCCTTGGGAACCCTGAATCCAAAGTAAGAAAAAACAACCGTAGAAAAAAATGCAAGACCCATTATTTGAGTAATGTTGACGTCGTTTGCATAAATTATTACATAGGCAGTAGCAAGCCAATGGACGACTATAATGATTGCCACCCAAGGATATTTACTATAAAAATTAAGAAATCTTTCCATTTTTCTTATTATACTTCTTTAGATAGTTATTTATAAGATTGTAGATTTCGTAATCTGCTTCAATTAAGTATGCTAGCCATTCATTCAATTCTTCAAGAGCTTTTTCACGCCCTAGTTTTCTTGATACACCGGTAATTCCTAAATCGGGTAGATAAGGCAAATTTGGATTGGATTCAAAAAATTTTCGAATCTCACTTGTTGCGAAATAATCTGGCTTTAGTTGTTTTGAAACAAACCCTAGGGTTGCCAAGAGCTTTATAAAAGTTGCAATTTCTTTAGGAACTCTTAATCTATAACTTCTGGCGGCGGATAAAAGTTTCATAAAAACGATAGAATAATCAGTTTTATTACTATTTAAGTTTTCTGCGTTTCCCATTACTGTTTTTTCGACTGTCTTGGAAAAGTTGTTGGTGAGGGTCATTAAAAATTCGTCAATGTTTTTCTGTTCTATGTTTGCAGGCAGTGCGCTCCTGATAATTTGTTTTAAATCATCGCATACCATATCAGCAAAATAATAAGTTGAATTTTTAAAATCCTTGTTTCCCATATATTTCATAAACTTTATGAATGATTCATGATTAAGAGGCCTCCATTCTCCAACAATTCCAAAGTCGATTAATGCAATCTTATTGTCTCTGAGGAGTATTATATTTCCTGGATGAACATCGGCATGGAAGAATCCATAGTAGAATTCCTGTCTTAAAATCGCCTGGGTCAAAACGCCCGGAGTTTTTTCAATATCTACACCATATTTTAATATACGTTTTCTATCGAGTCTTCCATCTTTTAAGCCTCTTAGCACCTTGCTTAGATGTATTCCTTCGATATACTCTTGGATTAAAATTCTCTTTGTAGAATATTTAGGATAAGTTTTTGGGATAACGATGAAAGGATCGTCTTTTAAATTGTCATACATTTTTTGGGCACTTTTTGCCTCAGTTATATAGTCTAGCTCTTGAAGTGTCCATTTTTCAAACTCTTCCCCAAATTCCTTCCACGAAAGAGCGGGTATTTTGAAAAAGAGATCTGCCAGATAGACTAGTATATTAACTATAAATAAATCAACCCGTACGTCATCTTCAATTCCGGGTCTCAATATTTTAATTACTACAACTTTATCGTCAAAAATCGCTCTATGTACTTGTCCGAAGGAACCAGCAGCAAATGGTTCGGTTTCAAAATCAAGAAATATTTCATCTGGATATGCACCAAGTTCTATTTGAAATATTTCCTTTACTTTTTCGTAGGAAAAGGGTTTAACGTTATCCAATAGATCCATTATCTCAAGCGAATATTCTCGTGGAAGAATATCAAGCCTTAATGCTAATAGTTGACCAAACTTAATAAAAGAACCACCTGTTTCTTCGAAAAAAGATTTCATAAAAGTAGCTTGGTGCTTTTTATAAATACCAGTTTTAATTAGAAGATAGAGGAATCCAAATTTGAGCAGTATCCAAACAATGTAGAAAAAACGCATGATTTTTTATGATCCTCGTGCAAAACCTAGGAAGAAAAGAGTGAGGACCGTGACTGTGGAATACAAATAAATTGCATTTGGTTCTACGATATTGAATGAGAGGACGGTTAGTGTTGCTCCCCAAACTCCCAATATGGAAAGACATACCCAAGGATATCTCATGAGCCTATTATAGGAAGTGGGGTCTACTAATGCAATCTTATGATATACGAGGAAACAGTGGTTCTCCTGATTTTATTTCTCCACTAAATTGAGAAAGAATTTTTTCAGAGGTTTCAGGAAGGAAAGGTTGAAGGTTATAGGCAATCTGACTGATATTTGAGACAAAAATACTAAGCCCTGTTTTTAAAGAGGCCCCTTGAAGTTTCCATGGTTCTGTTTCGTTTATCTTTTTATCAATATCTTTTATGGTTCTCCAAATGAAATTCAAAGCTTCATTAAAAGAATAATTGTTAAATTGCTCTACAACATATGGATCAAAACGTAAAAATTCTGGTGTAAATTCCATTCCCTCTTTTTCACAAAGCCGTGCAACACGGGCAACTAAGTTTCCTAGACCATTTGCAAGGTCAGCGTTGTAAACAACTTTTAATTTTTCTTCAGAAAAATCTCCGTCCTCCGTTGAAGGGATTTGTGATAAAAAATAGTATCGCAGTGCATCTGTTCCGTATTTATTTATCAAATCAATTGGGTCAATTACATTTCCCAAAGTTTTTGACATTTTTTGTCCATCTACCGTAAAGTATCCATGCACAAAAAGCGATTTTGGTAATGGGAGTTTGGCAGACAATAGAAAAGCTGGCCAGTAAATTGCATGGAATCTTGTGATCCCCTTTCCAATTACATGGACATCGGCTGGCCAATATGTATCATATTGTTCTCCAAGTCCGCTTCTGTAAATATTTAATGCATCAAACCATACATACATTCGTTGTGTTTCATCTCCGGGAACGGGTACTCCCCAATTTTTAGCGCGCTCATTGGAACGGGAAATGCTGATATCTTGTAGCCCTCTTTTTATAAATGAAAGCATTTCATTCTTTCGGGATAAGGGTGTAATTTTTAGTTCATCATTCTCAAGGAGTTTTTCAATTTGTTCTTGATAGCGACTTAATTTAAAGAAATAATTTGATTCACTCACTTCCTGCAATGGTTTACCAGGATGTTCAAAACATTCTCCATTTTCGTTTAATTCCTCTTTTTCATAAAATAATTCACAGCCGATGCAGTAAAAACCAGTGTAGTCTTTTTTGTAAATATCCCCTGCATCTTCACATAATTTCCATAATTCTTGAGAAGATTTGTGGTGGTCTGGGGCACTTCCTTTTTGGAAAAAGTCAAACTGAACATTCAGTCTTTTTGCTAACTCTGCAAATAAATTAGAATTTTCATCAACAAATTCCTGCACGTTTTGTCCCGCAACTTCTGCTGCCTGTACGTTTTTTAATGCATTCTCATCGCTTCCTGATAATAAGACGGTATCATTTCCAAGAAGCTTATGATGCCTTGCAATAACGTCAGCTTGAACAAATTCCAATGCATGGCCGACATGCGGCTTGGCATTAACATATGGTATAGCGGTTGTTATGTAAAACTTTCGTTTTACGCTGACGTCGTCATCTAAAAATTTATTCATAAAGTTAATTGTATCAATTTTTGAGGCTAATAACAAGGAAATTTACTTTTTGGAAAAGAAAAGAAATTCCACAAGAATAATGATTATAAAAAGAAGGATTGGATAAAGAATATTAGTGAAATCAAAAAAACGCAGTAGCAAAACTCCTTCCAGAAATACACCAACCAAAATTCCTCTCCTTAAGCTTTTCAAAGCATATACGCTAAAGCCTACAGCACTTATAAAAAGAAAAAAGAAAAGAAATGGAATAGGAGAAAGAGAAAAATTTGAAATTGAAAAATTTTCTTCAGGATTGATTGTTAGGACATAGACTAGAGAAATTATTAATCCAAAAATTCCCAAAAAAAGGTATTGGAGAAATTTTTTGTTAAACATCTAACTAGCGTATCAAAAATATCTTGATGCTACAATTTATTCGCCCTTCAAGAAAACCCTGAGCTTGTCGAAGGGATGACGTTCTGCATAGCAGAACGAATGCATTAAAGTAAGAAAACATCTTCTTTAGAGAATACCCCAAGTTTTAGCTTGGGGAAGATGTTATATTACAACCCCTTGACCCGTTCGACTCACTTTGTTCGCTCAGGATCTGCGCCCATCCGTAGCTTTCAGCGAAGGAGGGCTTGACATCATTTAGCACTCATGCTATATTATTGCTAAAGCAATCGAAGGATTGTAAATTTCAAGAACTAAGCACCAAATAACAAATAAATAGTTTAAATTTTAATATTCATTTTTTTGAAACTTGTAATTTGGATCTTGGAATTTTAAATATCTATGTACGATTTAACACAAAGACAGATAGAAATCCTTAAACATATCGTTAAGGAGTACATTGACACCGCAAATCCAGTGGGCTCAGAAACCCTTGAGAAGAAATACGATCTTGGAGTTTCTCCTGCAACCATAAGAAATGAAATGGCAGAAATGGTCAAGAAGGGGTATCTCGCAAAACCTCATACTTCAGCAGGAAGGGTTCCAACATCAAAGGCAATGAAGCTATATGTTAATGAATTGATGAAGGAAAAAGATCTTTCAGTTGCAGAAGAGGTAGAAGCAAGAGAAAAGGTATGGGATACAAGAGGACAAGAAGGAGATTTTTTAAGAGTCGCAACCAAAAGATTAGCTGATAAAACCGGAACTCTTGCAGTTGCAAGAACTGACAATGGTGACTTTTTCTGCTCTGGATACTCAAACATCCTAGAAATGCCCGAGTTTTATGACATAGATGTTACGAAAAACTTGCTTTCTTTGCTTGACAATTCTGCTTATTTTGATACTATTTTTGGTAGAATTCACGAAAAATTTGCAGTAATTTTAGGTGAGGATTTGGAGCTTGAGGTATTTAGGCCTTACAGTTTTGTTTTTTCCCGATTTCATACAAGAGGTAATCACGATGGCACAATTGGTGTAATAGGACCCTCCAGGCTTAGATATGAATATATTGTGCCAGTAGTAAGATATTACGGCAACTTGGTTGAAGAAGTGGCAGGATGGTAATGAATTCAGTTGATAGTTTTTAGTTATTAGTGATTAGTTATAAAATGGATGCGGTTAATAAAAAAACAAAACAAAAGAAAGAACCAGCGCATTCAGACGAAGAGGCAAGAATTGAAGAGCTTGAAAATCAATTAAAGAGAGCGGTTGCCGACTATAAGAACCTTGAAAGAAGAACTGAGGAAGAAAGACGAGAAGTTATTAGATATGCAAATAAAGATCTGATAATAAATCTTCTTCCAGCATTTGACGCTTTGTTCTTGGCAGCAAAATTTACCGAAGACCAAGGTGTTAAATTAACAGCACAACGAGTTCTTGAAATTTTGAAAGAACAAGGGATTGAGAAAGTTGAGACAAACAATGTACAATTTAATGCTGAGGAGATGGAATGCGTAGAAGTAGTGTCGGGAGAGAAAGACAGAGTAATTGAAGAAATCCGTCCGGGATTTAAAATTTACGGAAAATTAATACGACCCGCACATGTAAAAGTGGGTTCTGGTAACTAATTTTAAAAATTGATTTAAAATTAAAAATTAAAAATTATGAGCAAGATAATTGGAATCGATTTAGGAACAACAAATTCATGTATGGCCGTTATGGAGGGAGGATCTCCAAAGGTTATATTTTCAGCTGAGGGACGAAATGTCGTACCATCAGTTGTTGACCCAGTTGAGAGGGTAGTTGGGGATGTGGCAAAACGCCAACAGGTACTAAAGCCTAAAAAAGTTATCTTCTCCGTCAAAAGACTTATGGGAAGAAAACTAAAAGATGAGTCGGTACAAAAAGACTTAAAACTTTTGCCTTATAACGTAAAGTCGGGACGCGACGGGATGGCAGTTGTTGAGGTTGATGGTAAAGAATACACTCCACAAGAAATTTCAGCACAAATTTTGCAAAAACTTAAAAAAGATGCAGAGAGTTATTTGGGAGATAAGGTAACTCAAGCAGTTATTACAGTTCCTGCTTATTTTGATGACGCACAACGTCAGGCAACCAAACAAGCAGGGGAGATTGCGGGACTTGAGGTTTTAAGAATTATAAATGAGCCAACAGCCGCAGCGCTTGCATATGGGTTAGATAAAAAACACGCACACACCGTTGCAGTTTACGATCTTGGTGGAGGAACATTTGATATTTCAGTTTTGGAGTTAGGTGAGGGAGTATATGAAGTTAAAGCTACAAATGGTGACACTCATCTTGGAGGAGATGATTTTGACCAGGTAATCATTGATTATCTGGCCGATGAGTTCAAGAAAGACAATAATATTGATCTTCGCCAGGATCCACAAGCCCTACAGCGTCTTAAAGAGTCAGCTGAGAAGGCAAAAATTGAACTTTCAACGTCAACAGAGGCTGAAATTAATCAACCATTTATAACTCAAGGACCTGCAGGACCACTTCACTTAACTACAAAACTAACACGCGCAAAACTTGAGAGCTTGGTTTCTTCACTTATTTCAAAAACCTTCGATCCCGTAAAGCAATGTCTTAAGGATTCAGGAATTGAAGCTGGAAAAGTAGACGAGGTTATTCTTGTTGGTGGTATGACAAGAATGCCAAAAGTTGTTGAGGAAGTTACTAAATTCTTTGGAAAAGAACCCAACAAATCAGTTAACCCCGACGAAGTAGTTGCAGTCGGAGCTGCAATTCAAGGTGGAGTTTTGGGAGGAGAAGTAAAGGATGTTTTGCTTTTGGATGTTACCCCATTAACTTTAGGAATTGAAACCCTTGGTGGAGTGGCAACTCCTCTTATTGAGAAAAATACAACAATTCCTTCAAAAAAGTCACAAGTTTTCTCAACTGCTGCTGATAACCAGACTCAGGTTGAGATAAATGTTGTTCAGGGAGAGAGGCCAATGGCAAATGATAATAAGTCTTTGGGAAGATTTATTCTTGACGGTATTCCTCCTGCACCACGAGGAGTTCCACAGGTTGAGGTTTCTTTTGACATCGATGCATCAGGAATCCTATCAGTTACCGCAAAGGATAAGGCAACCGGAAAAGAGCAAAGCATAAAAATTACAGGTTCAACTGGACTAACTGACGAAGAAATTCAGAAAATGACCAAAGATGCTGAGATGCATGCTGCAGAAGACGAAAAGAAAAAGGAATTAATTGATGTGAAAAATAGCGCGGATAATCTTGTCTTTACTGCTGAAAAATCAATTAAAGATATGGAGGGTAAGATTAGTGACGAGGACAAGAAAGAAATTGAGGAAAAGATTGAAGAAGTAAGAAAAGTAAAAGACAGTGACAATAAAGAAGAAATTGAGGAGAAAACAAAAGCACTTTCTGAAACACTATCAAAAGTTGGCGAGAAAATGTACCAGTCGCAAGGACAAGAGCAAGGTTCGGATGGAACCACCTCTGCCGATAGTTCAGGTGAGCCGAAGAAAGAAGACGGAGAAGAGACAAAAGACGCCGAAGAAGGCGAAGTGGTAAATTAGTCCCCCCTTAAATTTACTCAAAAAGGTTGTTTTCATATCCCCCAAAATGCTACTATAAATAGGTATACCGTGTCGTTCGGGTAGTTATGCATTGGCATAACTAAGTATCTATATGGACAATAGTCAATGTCAGCCAAATGAAATTTTAACTGACTTCGGGTGTGTACCTGATGATCCAATTGGTTTTGTAAGTAAATTTTATAACCTTGGACTCGGTCTGATTGGCATGGTAGGGTTACTGTTTTTGATAATTGGAGCGTATTTCATCCTTACGTCCCGAGGGGATCCTTCTCAGCTTCAAAAGGGAAAGTCATATATTCTCTATTCAATAATTGGCATAATGCTTGCGATTTTTGGTTTTGTATTTATTCAAGTAATTGCTGGGGATGTTTTAAAGATTCCTGGTTTCAGTTAAATATATGAAAAAACTACTGCCCATTGTCATTGCATTTGTTATTACCTTTTTTACTGCTTTTCCTGTTCAAGCACAATTGACCCAAAGACTTCTGCCTTCCCCATCTCCCAGTCCAAGTCAAGCGCCTGCAGTTTCAGGGAATTTTGCAGCTGATGCAGAAGTAACATTTGTAGGTAAAACTGCATCAAGAGCAAATGATTTTTTACAATGGACGCTTGAGAATTATAACTGGATAAGCATCACTGCAAACGCCCCAACAGATCCTATACAAGAATTTTGGGTTTTGGTAAGAAATATTGTTTTTGCTCTTCTTGCACTTTTTGTCCTTGGTGCCGCTTTTGTCATGATAATAACTCGCGGTCAAAATCTTACTATTATGAAGTTTGTTCCTCGATTTGCGATGGTTTTAGTCTTGATATTTTTGTCATATGCACTAGTGCGATTTTTGTATCAAGCAACAGACATAATACAAGGGTTTTTCTTGAGAGTTCAGGATGCGACAACTGGTCAGTCTAGACTTATTGGTCCACAAGATCTTTTATATCTTGCCTTTGATTATAATTTATCAGGGTTTAGATTGGTGGGTTCTCAATTCGATGAATCTGCATTTATATCATTGTTGCTAGTGAAGCTAACTGCAATTACTTATTACGTAATGACGGGATTGCTTCTGATTAGAAAAATAATTCTTTGGTTTTTCATTATTATTTCACCAGTTTTTCCACTACTTTTAATATTTAGTCCCGTTAGAAATACAGCAAAGATTTGGGTGGGAGAATTCTTTAGGTGGCTTCTTTATGCGCCTCTTTTTGCTCTTTTCCTACATGGACTTGTTTTGATGTGGAGAGATAGGATTCCTCTCAATTTTGACTTTACTACACCTGGAAATGTACCAGGAACTGATGTTACTTACCCTACGGCAATTAATATCATATTGGGTGGACCAGGACAGTTGATTGGTATTAATAATTCAGTTAACCTTCCTGACACCTTTGCTTTGTATGTTGTCGCTCTCCTTATGCTTTGGGTAGTAATTTTGTTGCCATTTCTTTTATTACAGATTTTTCTTGATTATGTTGGCAATATGTCTATTGCAGAAAATCCAGTATATAAAAGAATTTCTTCACAGCCTTGGTTTACAAAGTCTTTTGGAACACCTCCTCCATCTCCTGGTCAGCCACCCCTGCAGTCTAGTCCATTTGGAATGGCTAGACAGCTTCCATTCTTTAATAAACGATCAATGCAAACATCCGCAACTCAAAATAACGCTAATTTGAATAGAGCAAATCTATCGAATGCTTCGAGTATGCAGGGAAGTCGAGATATTATGCGTCTTGCAAATCTTTCTGTTCCAAAGATGCGGGATATTGCCCGGTTTGAAACTTCTATGATGAAACACGATACTGTTTCTCGTCAAGAAGTATCCAGATTCCATGATACTTTGGAGAAGATTTCAGCTCCTCGAGGAACTATTGAAGAAAGAGAAAAATACTCAAATATTAAATCTCAACTTGTTACACAAGCTCAAGGTGGAGACCATCTTGCCAACTCAATTCTTTCAGCCCTTAAGGTAGCAGAAGAAGAAAAGGATAAGACAAAAGCAGTAAGACCAGGAGAGAAAACTGATGAGAAAGCAAAACTAACTGATGTAAAGTTGCCTGAGGAGAATAAAGTTCAGCAGGTATCAATCGAAGAATATGAGGAAGTAAAGAAAATGTGGCAAGAGAACTATCAAAATATGGATTCTCCTGTTGGACCAGATGGAAATCCAATTGATAAGAATAGCTTCATTCAGCAGGATATAGAAAAGATTACAGAGACAATTAATTTGTTAAGTTCACAAAACCAAGACGATGTCAAAAAGGGTATGGAGCACGTTTCTAACGTCTTGCCATTCCTTCTCATTGGAGGATTTTCAAAAGTTGAGGTTGTGGGTTACTTGAAAGCAAAGCTAGAGGCTGCAAAGTCAGTGTTAGGCTCTCTATCTCAAAAGAAAGAAGAGGAAGATACAATGGTTGAGAGGCAAGAAGGGCAAGCTCAAGCACAAAACACTATGGTGATGAGAGAAGAAATCAAACCTGATGAAGATAAGAATGGCACAAATGGGTCTGGAGGACAAACTCCACCAGTTGCATCAGGACAGTAGTATATAAAAAAATATTGTTAGATTGTCATGTAATTATATTGATATAATAATTTAGGCATCTATTAATAAAATAATTTAAATATATGTTTGGAAATTTATTTACTAACAAAAAAGAGGGAGAAGAAGTGCCTCAAGAACAGCAACCAGTAGCGGCAGGCGCTCCAGCTCAGGCTCCGGTTTCAACAGACCCTACTCCTATGGGTGGGCCTATGAATCCATTGAAGCGGCAAGATGTTGAAAGCTTAACGCATCTTGATGCCAGATCTAATCTGGTTTTACAACAAGCCCAAAACGAGGCAAAAAGAGTAAAAGTTGCCCAAATTGAGCCAGATGTTTTACTACTTGGACTTTTATTTGATAAAGAAATTTATAAAGTCATTCAGGACTTTGGAGTAAATGTTGGCGATTTGGCGCGTGAACTTCAGGCAAAACAGGTTCCATCTACTTTTGATGGGCAGGCAGTATTATCTCCTACAACTCAGCAAATCTTCGAGACAGCATACACATATGCAAAAAATAGAGGATCTAGCTTTATAACTCCTGAAGATATTTTACTTTCACTGTTTAACTCCTCATCAGGAGGTGCATTATTGTCATCAAAGGGCATTCAAAAAGAGGGTGTTGAAAAAGCATTATCCAAAAATACTTCATATCAGGCAGCAGGTAAGAAAAGTGTATTGGAACAATTCGGAATTGATTTAACCGCTGAAGCAAAAGCAGGGAAGCTTGATCCAGTTGTGGGACGAGATAAGGAAATTGAGAGACTTATTCATATTTTGTTGCGCCGAACAAAGAATAACCCAATCATAATTGGAGAAGCAGGGGTTGGAAAAACAGCAGTAATTGAAGCTTTATGTTCAAAAATAAATGAAGGTACGGTTCCTGAGCAATTGAAGGATAAGAAAATTATTCAGCTTGATTTAGCAGCGCTTATTGCGGGTGCTTCGCATAGAGGTGAATTTGAGGAAAGACTTAAGAATGTGATTAAAGAGGTGCAAGCTGCTGACGGTAAAATTCTTCTATTTATAGATGAAATCCATTCTTTGATTGGTGCTGGAGAGGATGGTGGGGGCGCAATGGATGCTTCAAATATCATAAAGCCATATCTTGCCCGCGGTCAATTGCAATTAATTGGTACTACTACCACTGCAGAATATAGAAAATATTTTGAAAAAGATAAAGCCTTTCAACGTAGATTTCAGGCTGTTCTTGTTGATGAGCCAGATGAAGAACGCGCAATTCAAATGATTGCAATTCTAAAGCCTAAATATGAAGCCTACCATAATGTGACCGTAACTGAGGAAGCTGTTAAGTTTTCTGTAACTTTATCTAAAAAGTATGTTGGAGAAAGGTATTTACCAGATAAGGCAATTGACCTTCTTGATGAGGCAGCAGCTGAAGTAAAGTTAAAGCATGCTGAGGGACAAAGGCAAGACACTGAAGTGAAAAGAGCTGATATTGAGAAGGTGGTAAGCGATTGGACAGGAATTCCCATTACAAAATTAACTGAAGACGAAGGTAAAAAATTACTTCAGCTTGAGGATTTAATTCACGAGCGACTTATTGATCAACAAGAAGCGGTTAGTGTTGTCTCAGAAGCTGTTCGCCGAGGAAGAATTGGACTTGCTGCAGCAAACAGACCAATTGCTTCATTTATTTTCTTAGGACCTACAGGTGTAGGAAAAACGGAACTCGCAAAAACCCTTGCTGAAATTTTGTTTGGCCGTGACGACGCGATGGTAAGGCTTGATATGTCAGAGTATATGGAAAAGCATGAAGTCGCAAAGTTAATTGGTGCACCCCCAGGATATGTAGGGTATGAAGATGGAGGGCAACTTACTGAGGCAGTGAGAGCAAAACCATATTCAATTGTTTTGCTAGATGAGGTTGAAAAGGCTCATCCTGATGTGTTCAATATTCTCTTGCAGCTTCTTGAAGATGGTAGATTAACGGATAATAAGGGCAATACAATTTCATTTAAAAATACAATTGTCATTGCAACTTCAAACATTGGAAGCTCTACTATTCAGGAGTCACTAACAAATGCAAAGGCACAATCAGAGCAGCAGGCACAAGTTAAGGGCGCTGCCCAGCCAGTTGTTGCCCCGGCGCCTATTCCTACAGTATCCACAAGCTCAACAGGGGCTGTTGCTATTCCGCCAACAGTAAAAGAAGACCCTGTAATGCAAAAAGTATTTGCAGAGCTTTCTAAAAAACTTATGGAGGAATTAACAAAATTCTTTAGACCAGAGTTGATAAATAGATTTGACGGGGTTGTTATATTTAAGCCATTAATAAAGCAAGACATGAAAAAGATTGCAAAACTTGGAATTGATAAAACAATGAAGCTACTAAAGGAACAGGGATTCAAGTTAGAGATTTCAGACAAGGCATTAATAAAGTTGGGAGATGAAGGATTCGATCCTGTATATGGGGCAAGACCTTTGAGGCGTCTAATTCAGACAGCAATTGAAAACCCAATAAGTATTCAGATAATTAGTCAAAAATTTCTTCAAGGAGATACAATCCAAATCGACTTTGATGAACAAAAGGGTGAATTTACCTTTATCAAAATCACGCCTCCCCCACAAGCGGTAGCAGCAAATGGACAAGCAGTTCCAAATGGGCAAGTGCCTCAAGGGAATGCGGTTTCATCAAATGGCTCACCAGGAGCACAAACTCTTCCAGATCAGCCGCAGACAGTTCCTGCTCCACCACAAGCAAACGGCATGATTGTTGATCCATTTACTCCAGTGCAAAATCCAATGGCTCCACAACCCTTTAGTCCTTTTCAGCCTGAAAATACTCAAAATGTTTCGTCTGACGGAACACAAATGCAACCATCCAGCAATTAATAAAATTTGAAAGAGGGACAATGAATGCAGCCTGCCAAACTCAAGCAAATACTTTTCAATAAAGCCGTTGTTGCCCTTTTTTTCTTAGCATTTATTTTCGTAATTACTGTCAGTCATTTTTTTTTAGTATTTAAGGAACAGCGCCACAAAGAAGAGTTAAAAAACAACATTCAAGTTATCCCTCTCGGTAAAGATTACGTACCAAATGAATTAATTGTTCAGTTTGACGAAGGATATGTGCCAAGTGTTTTGTTGACTGATATTAAAAGACGAGAGAAGTTGGGGAAAACTTTCTTTGGAAAAGTAAAATTGTCATTTGAAAACGGCTTATTATGGTATGTTTCAAAGGAAAAACCCGAGACGAAATTAGCCCTTATTGATTCTGAATTGAAAAAAATAGGAGTTATTTCGTATGAACCCACTGTTTCTGAGTCAACCTATGAATCATTAAGTCGTTTTTACTTATTTACATTTTCTTCTTCAAAGAAATTAGGAGAAGGACAGGATAATCTTTCAGGACTATTTTTTATTGCTTCAATTGAGCCCAATATCATTTTACGATTGTTTGCTGAACCCGATGACCCTTATTATTCTCAATTGTGGGGTATTCAGAAAATTTCTATGCCTCAAGCATGGGATATTTCTACTGGTTCTGAAAGCATTGTAGTTGGGGTTATAGATAGTGGAATTGATATTAATCATCCAGATCTTTTGGGAAGAACAATTGGTGGTCGTGATTTTGTTCGAAACGACTCAATCCCCGATGACGAATTGGGACATGGAACTCATGTGGCTGGGACAATTGGAGCAATTGGCAATAATGGAGTTGGAGTAGTTGGTGTAAATTGGAATGTAAAAATGATGCCCTTAAAAATTTGTATTGCAACGGGGCAACCTGCTCCAAGAAATAGCTCCTGCTCTCTTTCATATGTGGCTGAGGCAATAAGGACAGGCTTACAAAATGGGGCAAAGGTATTCAATATGAGTTTGGGAGGAGAAAGTGTCTGCACGCCACAACTTCAAAGTATCATCGATACTGCAACTGTTCAGGGTGCAGTTATAGTTACAGCCGCAGGAAATTCAAATAGTGATGCGAATGGTTTTACGCCTGCAAATTGTCAAAATGTAATAACAGTTGGTGCAAGTGACACGTCAGATGCGCGTTCAATTTGGAATCTTAGTACAAATCAGGCTTCAAACTACGGTTCAGTAGTGGAGATTGCAGCTCCGGGATCAGGGATAGTCTCAACAGTTCCAGGTGGGTATGATCAAAAAAACGGAACATCAATGGCTGCTCCCCATGTTGCGGGAGCTGTAGCATTGCTTTTTG
Organism: uncultured Gammaproteobacteria bacterium; assembly: GCA_964425075.1. Lineage (GTDB taxonomy): Bacteria > Patescibacteriota > Microgenomatia > Levybacterales > GWA1-39-11 > JAUSNA01. Next base: position 393,707 of record CAYRKM010000001.1, read on the forward strand.
CAGTAAATCCCAGTCTTTCACCTCAGCAGGTTTTTGAATGTATTACACAAAACGCAGACTCTATCTCAACTGACCGTCTAATAGGGGGCAAAAGACTTAATGTTTCAAAGGTTATTTCAGCTTGTAAAGATTTAAATCCACAAGGTTCCCCTCCCACGATAACGGTTTCTCCCTCTCCGGTAGATATTACTCTTACACCTACTGTTTCGCCCGTTCCATCAGCAACGGTATCTCCAACAACGACAATAACCCCGACAGTATCTCTTGTGGTTACACCCATAATAACTCAGCCACCAATTGTTATTCCATCACCTTCGCCAGGAGAAAGATATTTTACCTGTCGGTATGACCCGTCATGTAATAAAAATACCAATGTCATTCAACTATGCCCACTTATTTGTACTCCGCTTTAAAACTGGCAATTAATAACTTAAATTGCTAAAATATATGACTATAATTATTGAGTTAAATTTCAAAATATACCGACAACTCTTATTCAAATGTCCAACTGGCCATTTGAACCGAGACTCTCGGTATAAGCGAAGCTTGCGGTTTAATAACCTAAATTCTCGCTCAAGGACTTATATTTTAAACTCAAGCAAAGCTTGTAAAAGGAGCTCGAAATATGGATTATTATAAAATTTTAGGAGTTGGAAAAACTGCAACTGCCGAAGAGATTAAAAAGGCGTATAGAAAGCTTGCCGTTGAGTATCATCCTGATAAAAATAAATCAAAAGAGGCAGAGTCAAAATTTAAGGAAATAAATCAGGCATATGAAGTTTTGTCTAATCCCCAAAAGAGGAGTCAGTATGATCAATTCGGTTCAGAGGGAATGGGGAATGGTGCTGGTGGCCCGTTTGGCGGAGCTCAGGGGGGCAGGCAGGGGCCATTTACATATACGTACACTAGCAATGGACAGGGATTTGATTTTGGAGGAAATGACCCATTTGATATTTTCGAGCAATTTTTTGGTGGAGCATCTCCATTTGGACGAAGAAAGCCAGCTTATTCTCTAGCAATAGAGTTTATGGAAGCGGCAAAGGGTACTACTAAGGAAGTATCTATTGATAACAGGAAAAGAGAAATAAAAATACCGGCTGGAGTAAATACAGGTTCTAGAATACAATTTGAAGACTTTGATATCGTGCTTCAAGTAAGACCTCATAAGCAATTTGAGCGTGAAGGCTCTGATATTCTTTCCGAAATTTCAATATCCATGGCAAAAGCGGCACTTGGTGGCGTTGAAGATGTTGATACGATTGATGGAAAAGTAAAATTAAAAATACCTGAAGGTACACAGCCTGGTGTTTTAATCCGCATAAAGGGTAAGGGAGTAAAACATTTAAGAGGGAATGGGACTGGAGATCATTTTGTTAGAGTGAAAGTAGAGATACCTAAAAGGCTTTCAGGTAAACAAAAAGAGCTTCTTAAAGAGTTTGAGGAATCATCCGGACGTGGCTGGTTTTAGACTGATATCTTGATTTAATACCTTCATTTCACCTACACTGTTAATAAGGAGTGCTATGGTTTTTTTATTGTATCCACTGTATCTAATAACATTTTGGTATGTCGACGTTGTAAGAGGTTTTATTAATTTTTTTATTAATTTTAATAGATATCTTGTTTCCTTATTATCCTTTTCAATTCTTTTAAGAACTTTTTTTAAACCTCTTAAAAATGAATACCGAGATGGGTTAGTGTTATTTTCAATTATTGCAGGAATAATAATTAAGTTTATTATTTTATGTGCTTCGGGTTTATTTATAGGTGTAGTTCTTATATTTGAAGTTTTTGTTATTATTTTTGTTCTGGTTTTACCTTTACTCGTATTTTTTTTAGGAAAGAAATTCTTTTAATATGAATAAATATCTTTATAACTATTATGATTTATTTAATAATACCCCTATCCAGTGGATAAGAGTAGGAGTCTTTTTAGCATTAGGAATTATTGTATATGTAAATATACACAATCCATCGGCTATCTTTTTCCTCATACCTCTTTACTTCATTTTAATTATCCAAGAACTTTTTATATTTACAAAACTTAATAACTCGCTTCCACTAAATACTGTTAAAAATGAAAAAAATAATATTTTAGAAACTGTTGATTTTTCAACGCGTGCTTTATTGCAGCACAACAGTGTTTTGAATGGACTCAGAAAAATACAGGAAAAAAGTGAGGTAAAAGAATTAATTATTTTACTTGGAATGGACATACCAATTCAAGATATTTCTATTTCACAAGAGGAATTACTCAATAAAGCGTGGGAATTAGTGAATGAGTTAGATGGTAAATACATACATGCTATTGATATATATACTTCTTATTTACTTCTTGCAGATGAAAAAAACAAATTGTTGTTTGAGAAAGAAATAGAGAGAAAGGATATTATTTCAATCGTTTCATGGCTAAGGAAACAACATGGATATGATTCTCTCAAGTCTCACGAAATGAATTTTGGAGGGAATGGAGTTTTTGACTCATTGGTGTACGGGTGGAGTGCAGAGCTTTCAAAATATGCTTTAAATTTTACAAATGAGTCAATTCGACGGGAAAATGTAAAGCCTATTGGAAGAGATAAGGAATACGACTTGCTGGTTACAGCTCTTAGTAAAAATTCATCAAGCAATGCGTTGCTCATAGGTGCTCCAGGAGTAGGGAAAACCTCACTTGTTGCACAACTTGCATTAGATTCGAATGCGGGTAAGCTTCCGTCTTTTGTATCACACAAAATTATTTTTCAACTTTTTGCTGAGCGACTTCTTGCAGGCGTAGAAAATCAAGGGGACATGGAAGCACGTTTTGTTTCTCTTTTTGAAGAACTATCTCATTCTGGGAATATTATTGTCTATATTCCAAATATTGAAAATATCCTCGGTGGAGGAGGAATGAATTTGGATTTATCAGGAATGCTTTCAGAATATTTAAAAAGCAACAGACTTACTATTATTGGAACTACAACAGAGGCTTTATATCAGACATATATTTATCCAAAACAAGAATTAAGGGAACTTTTTGAGAATGTGCAAGTTCAAGAGCCCGATAATGAAGTATTACTATTTATGCTATTTGAGAAAAGAAAAGAGTTCATGAGTTTCAACGACGTTCAAATTTCGTACGATGCTCTAAAAGAAGCGCTTTCGCTTTCCTCTTCATATATTTCTGACGGTATTGCCCTTCCTGGAAGAGCAGTAAAGCTTCTTGAGGACGTTATCACTCATGCAAAAACCCATGGAGTAAAGACGATAAATAAAAGCGAAGTAAGGAATTTTGTAGAGCAAAAGGTGCACATTGTATTGAGCAAACCAACCACTGAAGAAAGCACTCAGCTTTTACATCTTGAAGAGGAAATACATAAAAAAATTGTTTCGCAGGAGGAGGCAGTAAAAGCAATTTCTGATGCCATGAGAAGAGTTAGAAGTGGCATGAAAGATGGAAATAGACCAATTGCATCATTTCTTTTCTTGGGACCAACTGGTGTTGGAAAAACAGAAACCGCAAAAGCTCTTTCTTCGCTATATTTTGGCAGTGAGGACTCTATGCTTCGACTTGATATGTCAGAATATCAAACACAGGATTCTATCGAGAGATTTTTGGGGTCAAGTAACCCTAATGAATTTGTTGATAATGTTGGTAATAAAATATTAAATAATCCCTTCACGCTTATTCTTTTAGATGAATTTGAAAAAGCACACCCGAAAATTCTTGATTTGTTCCTTCAGATATTAGATGAAGGAAGGTTAACTGACAACACTGGTCGAACAATTTCTTTCACAAATGCAATAATTATCGCGACAAGTAATGCCGGAAGTGAATTAATAAGGGAAAAAATGGCGCATGCTCAAATTACAGAGGAAGAAAGAAAAAATCTAATCGATACAATTTTAAAGACCAATATTTTTAAGCCGGAACTAGTAAATAGGTTTGATGATGTAATTGTCTTTAAGCCACTTGTTCATGGAGACATCGTCTCAATTGCAGATCATTTCATGAAAGAAGTGGGGAATAAATTGTCTGAGCAGCATATTACATTAAGATACGACAAAGATGTTTTGGAATTTATTGCAAACGCTTCGTATAGCACAGAATTTGGTGCGCGTAACGTTAGGCGTTTTATAGAGCAGACGGTAGAAAATCAAATATCAACCAAGATACTAGACCAAACACTGCCTCCGGGTGGTGTTGCAATTATTACCATTAATAGTGGTTCAATTGTTGTAACTACAAGTTGAGAAAGGTGCTGGGATTTTATATCCTTATTAGATATGCAAATTGCTTTTTTTGGATTAGAACAATGGGAAAAGGAATATTTCGATAAAGAATTAAAAGGAAATCAACTTTTTTTCTTTGAAACCTCACTTAATGACACAAATGATAATCTTGAAAATATTGAGGGATTAATTGTTTCCATACACTCTGAGATTAAAAGTGAAATTCTTGCCAAATTTCCTCGTCTTAAATTTATTGCCACAATGTCAACTGGATATGATCATGTTGATTTACTCGAGTGTGGAAAAAGAAATATTGTGGTATCAAATGTCCCATCATATGGGGAAGCAACTGTTGCCGAACACACCTTCTCGTTGATTCTCACAATTTCAAGACGAATTATTGAATCAGTTGAACGAGTAAAAAAAGGAGAATTTTCACCCGAAGGCTTAACGGGGTTTGAGTTGCGGGGAAAGACTTTGGGAGTAATTGGTGTTGGAAGCATTGGAAGTCATGTAATAAAAATTGCAAAAGGATTTGGAATGAATGTTCTCGCATACAAGAGAACACCAGATTTGATGCTTGAGAGACAATTGGGATTTAAATTTGTGGAGCTAGATATTTTATATAAACAATCAGATATAATTTCTCTTCACATTCCTTATACAAAGGAAACTCATCATTTTGTAAATTCTCATTCATTTGAAATTATGAAGGATGGGGTTGTTGTGATTAATACAGCAAGGGGCTCTCTTATTGACAGCGTTGCGCTTTTGCAGTCACTAAATAGCGGGAAAGTAAAAGCAGCAGGACTTGATGTATTGGAGGAGGAGCCATTATTATTGGAGGAAAAGGATTTGTTGTCAAAGCAATTTGATAAAGAAAAAATTATGTCTCTTCTTCAGGACCATATGCTTATATCTCATCCTCATGTTTTAATTACACCACATAATGCATTCAATAGTACTGAAGCACTTAACAAAATTATAGAAACAACTCTAGAAAATATTACGGCATTTTCTTCCGGAGCCCCCATAAATGTAGTAAGTAATTAGAGTATTTCAAGAAATACTCTCTACTATATTGTAAAATTCACTATATGGTTAATTTTGAAGAATTCTCAAAAGCGTCTAGGGACCAAATTATAAAAAATCTGGACGATTTTTTTGGGAAAAAGGCCAGCGAAGAACTTCCTAAGTATTTCTATGAACTTGAAATATTTTCTTCTCTTTCTCAAATGGTATCCAAAGGAAAATTAGTGAGGGGAATACTGTTTTTATTTGCCTGCAAGATGTATGGAGTTAAGGAAGAAAAAGAATTGCTAGATATAGCTTGCGCTATAGAGCTACTTCATACTGGACTTTTAATTCATGATGATATTATTGATAACGACGATCTTCGTAGGGGGCTATCAACAATACATACATATTTTAAAGAAAAAGGTAAAAAAATTGGTGCTACGGATGCGTCGCATTATGGAGTATCAATGGGAATATTGGTAGGGGATGCGGCTTTTTATTGCGCAATTGAACTTTTGAGTAGGTATAGAGGAGCAAGAGCTATTAATCTTTTAGGCTACTATTCGCGTGAAGTAAATAGAGTAATTCTCGCAGAGGGTGCAGACAGTGAATTTGGTCAAACCAATATTGAACCAACAAGCGAGGAAATAGAGGGAATATACCACTATAAAACAGCCAGATATACTTTCTCCATGCCATTTACAATGGCAGGAATTGTTGCAGGAATAACTGACGCACGACTTGAAATAATGGATAAGATTGGAGAATTAGCGGGGTTTATATTCCAATTAAAGGATGATGAGTTGGGTCTTCTTGGAACAGAGGAGAAAATTGGAAAACCAGTGGGTTCAGATGTTCGTGAGAATAAAAAAACTGCTATTAGAAAGCTTTTATATGAGATGGTAAATGATTCAGAGAAGGAATTATTGAATACTTTATTTGGCAAACAGAACATAACCAGGGATGAAGTAAATAAAGTTAAAGAGCTAATTGAGAAGTATGAAATTCAGAAAAAGATAAACATTCAGGTAGAGGAAATAATGGAAGAAATACATAAACTGTTTAATAATTTGGAAGTTGATGATGAATATAAAAAAGTTCTTCAGGAAATGTTAATATTTAATATAAAGAGAAAATATTAATATGCACGCACTAATTCGTTTTTTTATATTAATTATTGCAATTTTTGTTTCTTCCTATATCATTCCGGGCGTAAGGGTAGATACATTTACAGCGCTTATAATAACTGCAATTATAATTGGAGTCATAAATACATTCATAAAACCAGTTCTCGTGCTTTTAACTCTACCTCTTACTGTTGTTACTTTTGGAATTTTCCTTTTAATCTTAAATGGAGCCCTGATATTACTAGTTGGACGGATAGTTCCAGGATTTTATGTTTCAGGTCTATTTTCGGCAATACTTTTTAGTATAGGGGTGTCTCTTGTTGCTTCTTTTCTTGAAATAGTATTGGGGAGTAAAAACTAAAGACTTTTAAGGTCTTGTTCTACTTGTTTTAAGTCAGTCTCTGGATCTTCTACTTGAATTTGTTCTGTTTCAGTTTCAATATCAGTTACAGTTGGAATAGGAGTAGCTGTTGGTTGTGTTGCCTGTTCAACTGGAGCAGGTGCAGCTTCATACGACTGTCTAAGGATGATGTAGTAAAGTGCTCCAAGAAGAACTATAAGCAAGGTTAAAATTCCAGCTACTATCAAAAGACCCTTGTTTTTTTCTTCATGTGGTGCTGGAGGAGGTGTGGAAGAGGGAGCTGGTGTTGGTGGGGTTACAGGTTGTGTTGGAACAGTAGGTGCTGGAGGCGTTACGGGTATTACTGGTGGTGTGTTATTGTTTTGGTTTTCCATATTATTCATTTGCCCCCTTTGTTATTTTTTTAAGCTCTTTTGCGCTTGTTGTGACTGCTAGTTTTGCATCCATTACTGATTTGTATACTGCCTTAATATCTTTTCTAAATTGCGTGACGACTGGACTTATTGTTTCTCCAAGAGAAGCCTCGTCAGTTATTGTGATGACATATTCCTTCCCAGCCTGTGTAGTTACTGCAGTTTGAGCTGAAATGATTTTTTCTTCAGCATCCGTAATTGCGCTGTCCAAAGCTGCTGTGTCTTCCCCTTCACTTTTAAGGGATGCGGCTTTTGATGAAATTCTATCAAGAATTGAGGATAATTTCTCTAAATTTTCAGCCATTCTTTCGGTATGTTTCACATTGGCAGCATTAAGTCGTGTATCAACTCTTTCAACTATTAGTTTTTTCTTTGCGTCAGTAATTGTTTCAAGTCTTGTCTTGAATTCCTCCCGCGCTGCTTTCATTTCCTCAATTGCTTCCTCTCTCTCTGTTTTAATTTCTTCCCTTAGATTTTTTCGTGCGCTTTTTTGCGATTCGAGAAGGTCAATTTTTTTAGGTGTAGTTGTAACTTCTGCAGTTTCTTCAGAATTTTCGTCAGATTGAGCAAAAGAAGAAGTTGGTGCGAGAATAACAATTGCCAAAAGAGTGAATACGACAATTCGTTTTAACATAGTTTAATTTTAGTGTAATTTGGAAAAAAAAGTCAAGTTTTGAAGTTATAGTTTTGTATACTTTATATGCTTGCCTCGGGCTTTTTTTACAGGATATTTTTTAGAATTTTCTTTCATTTTTGCGTTAAAACTTCTTTTAATATCGATGCCCAAATCATAAGACATTAATAAAACCCAAGACAGCACGTCAGAAAGCTCATCAGCAATCTCTTTCTTACTGTCTTTAATATAGGCGCTTATTTCTTTTTCACTAAGCCACTTAAATTGATCAAGCACTTCAGCAGCTTCAGAAAGTAGTGCGATTGCGGAATCTTTGGGACTATGAAATTGTTTCCAGTCGCGTTCGTCTCTGAATTTAATTATTTTTTCTGTGAGTTCTTCAAGGTCTGACATAACGGTATATTAACAAAAATGAAAGCACAAAAAAATTACCGCTTTTCAAAGTATAAAGTGACAGTTGAGGATATGGTTTGTGAACCAGGTTGGAGATCGGGGGTTGTTCCTCCTCCAGCGCCAATGCTTAACTCCTGCGACTTAAATGCATAGGGAATAGGTCCTGTTGTATTTGCAGATTCTACAATGTTTACAATTTTACCAAGTCTAATTCCAAGATTGCCCGCGATTTTTTCTGCCTGATCTTTTGCGTTTTGAATTGCTTTTTCGCGTGCTTCTTCGCGATATTTTTCAGGTTTATCAACGCTATAATTAGTTCCAATTATTTGATTTGCTCCTGCTTTAGTTGCTGTAGCAATGACTTCAGGGAGTTTTTCAGTATCTCTAACCTTAACGCTAATAGTTACATTTCCATTGTATCCAGTAATACTTCCTGCGGGATTTCTCTGAAAGTCATAATTTGGGTTAATGGAATAATTTGATGTTTTTATATCTTCCTTTTTAATTCCAAGATTTGTGAGTCCCTCAACAATTTTATTATTAACTTCATTAATCTGGTTTTGAGTGTCCTCAACTGTCTTTGCGTTGTTGATGGTTATTCCCAAATCAGTTGTTGCAAGATCGGGGACTATATCGATTTTTCCTTCTCCAACAACTGCAAGTTCGCCTGAGACAGATCTTGTAGTAATACTTAATGGATAGGCAATGTTTAGGGCATTGATAAACCACAATGCAATAACTGTTAGCAAAAGAATAGATCCGTAGACTGAAACAATTTTGTTCTCGCGAAATAATTTTTGAGGAGTCATAAGCCTAGTTTACAATTTTGTTCTAAGAAAGTAAAATCATTTTTTACTCGTATCGCAATGCGTCAATTATTGTTTCAAAACGAAAACCTCTATCAGTTTTTTAATATTTTTGTGTTTATCATAACGGATGATTTTAATTCTTGTAGTCTTTATGGTAGACAATATAAAACACAACGGGGATGAAAAACAACATGATAATTCCTGAAAATGAAAGTCCTGCAATAATTGCTCCACCCAGGCCACGCCATAGGGGGTTTGAAAGGGAAATTGGAATAAGTCCCACAATTGTCGTAAATGAGCCTAAGAAAACCGGTTCAAGTCTGCTTGCAGCTCCATCTGCAATTGCTTCCTTGAAGGGCATATGAGCGCTCAGATTTCTATTAAATTTGTCGACTAAAAACATTGCGTGAGTGACCACAATTCCAAAAAGTGAAAGAATCCCGATTAATGCCGGAAATGAAAGCGGAGTGCCGGTAAGAGCAAAGACAACAAGAACCCCTGCAACGGCAACCGGAATAATAAGCATCACGATAACGGCTTTTCTGTAGCTTCTAAATTGGACTACCATGGTCGCCAAAATAAGTATTCCGGCAAGCATCATTGCCTGCAGAATTGACGCGACGGATTTTTGATTTTCCTCATTTGCTCCCCCCGTTTGATACGAATATCCTTCGGGAAGATTGAGACCGTCAACGTACTTCAAAAGCTTACTATTTGCTTCACTTACCGAATAACCGACCGATACTCCCGAGCTTACTGAAATAGTTCTTTTTGTATCCAAATGTGTAATTGATGTCGGGTTAGTTTCAAGAACCAAGTCTCCCAAAGACAGCAGTGGAACATAAGTATTGTTGGTTGTCGGAATAGCCAACCGACCCAGATCTTCAGGGCTTTGTGTATCTGTGTTCATGCGGAAAGTTATGTCTTGTGATTCTTTTTGATCAAATTTTACGCTTTTGACCGTAAACCCGGTTGTAAAAGTTCTCATCCAAAGTCCTAATGTTTCATAAGAGACATTTTCTTTGGTAATTTTTGAATGATCCGGTACAAAAGTCAGCTTTGACGTTCCGGGATTGATGGACTTGGTGACATTTATTATTCCCGCCTGCTTACTCAAAAAGCCTACAATTTTATCTGCGTACTGATCAAGTTTTGTCAGATCGTCACCGAGAAGTTGGACCTGTACCTCGGCCCCCGCAGGTGGCCCGCCCGATTGCTCAATAATTGTTATTTTTCCATCAACTTTTATGGTTTTGATTTTTTCCCGGAGGTTTTCTGCAATTTTCAGTGAGTCAATTTTTCTCTTATTTTTTTCAGGGAGTGCCATGGTGTAGAGAACCAGATTCGATCCGGATTTAAAATCTTGAGAGCCGGCATCAATTCCACGTCCAATCTCCGATGTTACGTATTCGATACCCGGAGTTTTTCTCAAAAATTCCTGAAGTCTCAAGCCATTTGTGGTTGCTGTATCAGTATTTGTACCGCTTGGAAGTTCTAAATTTACATACAATTGATCCCCTTCACTTTTGGGGAAAAATTCATTGGTAACAAATCCGAATGGCACTAATAAATAGGCAAAAACTGAAAAAATTATAACGATTCCGATAACTTTTTTTCTGGCACTTTTCGAGTTTAAAATCCGTAGAATGAGCCTTTTGTAATATACCGCAATATGCTCAATATCAATAAGTCTTTCATTAAATCTACCTGCATATGATTTTCCGGTAGCTATTAAATTCTTACCAACAAGATTGTTGATCTTTTCTGACAGTGTTGATCTTATTCGGATGGCAATAAATCCTAAGATTAAAAATAGAATAAGAATTAAAGGAAAGAACGGGTTTTCTCTAAAAAGCGTCAGCAACAAATAGACACAAAGAAGTGCTCCAATAAGCTTGAGTAAGATAACGACCCTTCTTGGAACTTGCAATTTCAAAATAACAATCATAAGCGGAATTGTGATGAGGACTGCAATTGCTGTTGAAGCATAAAGGGTTGTTGCAACAACGATTGGAATAGTTTTGATAAACTCACCGATAATACCAGTTGCTATCAAAAGAGGCAGAAATGCCCATGCTGTAGTAATTGTTGTACTCCAAATAGGCACAATAAGATCTCGCCATACAAGAAGACCGGTTTGTTCCGGGGTGAATTTCCGGGTTCTAAAGTACGAAGTCATTCCCGTTACAACAACAATTGTGTCATCAACCAGAAGACCCAATGCTAAAAGAAGCGAGAAGAGTGTCAAAAAATTAAGAGACAGGCCGGCTGCATTGATAACGGTAAAAGTCACAAGAAATGTGAGTGGAATTGTCAAAACCGCAATAAGGGCTTGACGGATTCCAAGAAAAATTAGAAATGTTATAAAAACCAAAATAAGCGTATCGCGGAAGCTTTCAGTCAGATTTCCGAATTCTTCATCTATCAGTTTTGAGGAATCGGTAATGGTCAAAATTTCGAAGTGTTCATGATAAGGCTTGACTGCATTTTCAGCAATAAGCCGCATTTTTTTGACCGCATTATCAATTGTTGCGGTACTATTTTTATAAACATAAAATGTTGCTACTTTTGAAGGTTTTGTATTCTCATTTGCGATGAACGACTCTTGGATACCCGGTTTGACTGTTTCAAAAACGTTAGCAATATCTGAAAGCTTTACTTGATTGTCGTTAACAACAAGCGTTGTATTTCTTAAATTTTCAATTGATGAAATTGAGGAGTTGACTCCCAGTGGAAATGATAAGTCGGAAGTTGTGATATTTCCTGCCGGATAGGAATTGAGTAAGCTATTTATTTTTTGAGAAAGAACAATCGGGTTAATATTGTTATTTGCTACTTTTTCAGGATCTGCAAGAATTTGAATTTCCTGCTCTTCAAGCCCTGAAATGGTAACCCGGTCAACAATAGAATCATCCTCAAGTTTTTCCTTTAATATTCTGGAAAACCTCAGTAAAGAAGCAGGGTCTTCACCGCGTATTGAGAAAACCCATACGGGTTGGTCTTCAAAATCAAAGCGCTTTACAAAAGGATCTTTTGCCTCATTTGGCAAAGTATTGACAGAGTCCACCGCAGATTTCATATCCGCCTCTGCTTTTTCGGGAGTTGTGGACGCACTGAATTGGGCAATTATTGTCGATACCGATTCATTGGAAATAGAATTAAGTGTTGAGAGTCCCTTCGTTCCTTTAATTGCATCTTCAAGTGGATTTGTTATCAGATCTTCAACATCTTTCGGGCTTGCTCCGGGAAGAACAGTTGTAACAGAAACAATTGGTAATTTTACTTCAGGATTGAGTCTTCTTGGCAAAGTAATAAAACTTGTGATACCTGCAACAACAATGATAAGTATGAGCAAAATAACAATTCTTATATTTGTTAAGAATTTTGCTTTAAATGTACTAAGAAGTTGAGGATCAAACTTTAGACGTGATAAATAGGAATTTTCGGATTTCATCTGATTGTGTAAGGATTAGTTAACTTTGCGCACTGTGTCTCCGCTGATAACTGTTCTTGAAAGAATGATCTGGTTTCCATTTGCAAGTCCCCGTTCAATCTGCGCATATTGTCCGACTATTTGACCAAGAATGACTTTTTTGGCAGATGCTTTTCCATTTTCAATTACAAAAACATACGACCCGGTGTTACTTTGGTAAATTGCATCAAGCGGTATGAAGGGAACAGCGGTTGAGGTCGAGGCATATCCAACTGGAAGCTCAACTGTCACATATTCGTTGTCCGAAACGTCATTTTGGTAAGTATCCGGAATATCAAATATTACAGAATAGAGTGATCCGTCTGTTGCCTCAGTTGAAATATACAGGGGAGCGGCAGAATATGATTTTCCATTGATATCAATTTCGGACGCATCAATGCTTGATAATTTTTGAGCAATTTCACGGGGGACTTTAACAACCGCTTTTAATTTTTGTGCTCCATGAATAACTGCAATTGGGGTTCCGGGGTTGACCGACTCGCCGGGATTTACAAATATCCGCTCAACTACTCCCGCAAAGGGTGCAGCAGGATACATCGTTGCTTCTTGAATTTGTGCAAGTTTTAATTGCAAGGAGCTTACTTCAAGAGACAAGGAAAGCGCCTTTTCCTGAATATCTAATTGTTTTTGTGCAACTTCACGTCCAAGATCTGAAAGCTGTGCCGGCGGTTTGTCTCCTGCTGCTTGATATTCTGATGCCCTTTGTGCTGTCTGAAGCTGGTTGACAGCCGATTGGTATTGGGAAATGATCTGCTTGGTTTGTAAAATTTGCGTGTCATTTTGACCGTTTTGATTGTTTGCTTCTAATGCATTTAGCGTTGAATTGAGGCTTCCAACGATTTCTTGGTTGAGGCTTAAAAGGGATTTGGTATCTTCAGTAGACTTAGAAGTAATATCCCTCAATTGATCTGCATTTGCATCAGATCTATCTGCCAAATCTCTTTGTTTTTTAATAAGGTCTTTTTGCAGGTCATATGTTGTTTTTGCGTTTTGATAGGTGGAAGAAGCAATTTCCCGTTGAACGCCGGGAGCATTACCACCCTGATAATTTGTCGCGAGAGAAACAATTACGTATCCTTTGCCAACTTCTTGCCCTTCAACCGCATTTACACTTGCAACAATTCCCGGTGTTTGGGCAACTATTTTTATAATTCCACTTTTTTCAATTTGTGCTTGAACCTTTAGGGTGGGGGCCGAACCAATTGAATAAACCTTTACGTCTTTTACCAGTGGGGGAAGAGCTTTTTCGGCTTTTGGCTTTCTTATAATTGAACCGGCGATGATAAGTATTAGCAAAGCTCCAAGAATTGCAAGAAAGGCAGTCATTGGTTTTTTATCAACAAGGCGAATGCTCTTTCGAATATTTTTGCGGAATTTCAATTCTATATTTTTAAATATATATTTGCCTAAAATTCTTCCTTTTTTTAATGTTTTTTGTAGTTTTGATGTTTTTTTGTATCGCTTCGTCATAGAATGATGTAGATTGTACTATTTTTGTCGCATACAATCAACTAATTTTCAGGCGAAAAGCACTATTAAATACTGGAGAAATATTTTTTGCAATAGGATGAGTGAAACCTTGTGTTAGGTGACAGGATCTTGAGTTTCACAGATTCTCATTCATATCTTAATGCGTCAATTGGAGAAAGTTGCGCAGCTCTTCTTGCAGGATATAGACCAAAAACAATACCCACGAGCGTTGATACTCCCACAGCAATTATTATTGCAGGAATGCTTACTACAAAGGGAATTCCAGCGACTAGAGATACAGCGTATGCTCCAGAAATACCCAAAATTATTCCAATAAGTCCTCCAATAAGCGTCATCACTACGGCTTCTACTAAGAATTGAGTTAAGATATCTTTTTGTTTGGCGCCAATTGCTTTTAGTAAACCAATTTCCTTAGTCCTTTCAGTAACAGATACAAGCATTATATTCATAACACCAACACCGCCTACAACTAAAGAAATTCCTGAGATGCCGGCTATCATGGCAGTCAGCAGTCCAGTTATGGTTTGTACAGTTGTTAGAATGTCTTGTGCGCTTGAGATTCGAAAATCATTTTCGTCTCCTTCCCCTAATTCATGTCTGTCTCGAAGGAGTGCTTCTACATCATTAATTGTTTGATTTATGGCATTTTCATCATAAACACTAATATCAATTTCCTGAAGTTTTTCTTCTCCAAGAATTTGTTTTGTAACAATATTTATTGGTATAAAAATGGAATTGTTAATAAATCCTCCAGCAAGAGCACTTGATGAATCGATAACTCCAGTCACTCTAAAAGTTCTATTATTTATGCGAATCGTTTCCCCAACCGCCTGAGAATTTTCACCAAAAAAAGTTTTAACAACATCAGATCCTATTACTGCAATTCTTTCTCCCGCCACTTCTTGCTCAGCAGTAATAAATTCTCCTTCAATTACATCAGGGCGTAGGATTTCAAGCGCTTCAGGTGTTGAGCCATATATCAACAGATCATCAGTTTCACCATTTGCAGTAACTTTTGATGAAGCCATGGCAAATGGGGCTACGCTTTTTATATTGGTTAAAGAGGAGTCATTTTCTATAGCCTTAAGATCATCAAATGTTAATGCTGTTGACCCTGCGAAAGTACTAATTTGACTACTCCCTGGGTTGATTTGAAAATAATCTGTTCCAAACGAAGAAAGCTCATTTGTTATAAACGCGACAGCTCCTTGTCCAATTGAGTAAATAAGAATTACTGACGTAATACCGATGATAATTCCTATCATCGTAAGAGAAGTTCTTAGAACATTGTTTCTTAAAGCCTGTATTGCGCTTTTGAAAATTTCTTTATATTGCATACGATCAGTTATTAGTTGTTAGGAATAGTTATTAGTTTGATCATTTCTTTTTATCAAGGACAACTTTTCCATCCACAAGCCTTATTACCCTTTTGGCATATGAGGCAATATCTTCTTCGTGTGTAATAAGTATGATAGTTCTTCCATCTTTATTAATCCCTTTAAGGAATTTCATGATTTCATGAGAAGTTTTGCTGTCTAAATTTCCAGTTGGTTCGTCTGCAAGTATTATTGAAGGATTCATGACAAGAGCCCTGGCAATTGCTACTCTTTGGATTTGTCCTCCAGAAATGTGATTTGATAAGTTGTTTGCCTTCTCCTCAATCCCTACTAGTTTTAAAGCATCCATTGCTCGCATGTGTCGCTCTTCCGATTCAACTCCTGCATACATCATGGGTCTTTCTACATTTTTTAGAACCGTGGTTCTTGGAAGTAAATTAAAGGCTTGAAATACGAACCCAATTTCTCGATTGCGTATTTCTGCAAGTTGGTCCTCAGTGTAGCTTGAGATGTTCTTGCCTCTTAGTAAATACTTTCCTCCTGATGGTGTATCAAGCGCACCCAATATATGCATAAGTGTTGATTTTCCACTTCCTGAGGGGCCCATGATAGCAACGAAATCACCCTCATCTATAGTTAGAGTAATACCATTTAATGCATTGTAGTATTCACCTTCTGCTAGGGGGTATTTTTTTGTTATGTCGGTAAGTTTGATGAGGGCATTTTTAGACATTATTAATTTCCAAATAATCCAGGACGCTTTAACTGCTCATTAGATAAAGTTGTAATAATTTCTTGTCCCTCTGTCAGTCCTTTCAATATTTCAGTTCTATCTTCTCCTCGGACTCCTGTAATCACGGGTACATATTTTATTCCATCTTTAGATTTTTTATCAGGCACTCTTACCGCCTTTCCTCCCTGGTATGGTTTGATTGCTGAATTTGGAACACTTAGTACATTTTTTACTTCTTTTGTAATTATCCTTGCGTCTGCATTCATGCCTGAACGTAGTGCCCCATCGGTATTTTGAATATTTAAATATACGTTGTAACTAATAACTCCTCCATTGTCTGTTCCAATTTCATCAACTCGACTAACTTCTGCCCTATATTTTTTATTTAGGACCGCACTTACATCAACTTCTGCTTTTTGTCCGGGTTTTATTTTTGCAATATCAGTTTCACTAAGTGCAATTACTATTTCACTAGCAAGTTCGCCATTAGAAATTAGAAGTACTGGAGATAGGGTTGTAGTGATTGATGCAGCAGTGGCTTTTACTGGACTACCTTCCCTAATTGATAGATTTGATATTTTTCCTGCAACAGGGGATTTTACAATTGCGTTTTGTGTTGCTTGATACAAAAGCCAAGTGGAAGAGACTTGGGCTTGTCCTTGTGCAATTGCGGTTACTTGATCTTTATATTTCTTTTCAGCTGCTAACCATTGGTCTTTGGCAATCTGAAATTCTGCTGCCGTTCTGTTTTGTTCATTTGGGGTGTCATCTCCATTTTCATATGTGCCATTTGTTGCAAGATTTCTAAAAGTATCCCATTCATCATACATTGTAGCTCTTAACGTATTAGCGCTTGACTGGGCTGCATTAAGTGTTGCTTGGGCTGCAAGATAATTTGCATATGCCGCATTGGCTTGTTGTTCAGTTGCTGAGCTTTGTACGACAAAAAGTTCCTGACCCTCAACAACGGAGTCTCCATTTGATATATATGATTCTGTAACAACACCATTGGTTGGAGAATATACTTCTGTGGTGCCGCTTGCCACAATATTTCCAGTTTCAGTAACTTCTTCTGTGATATCCGTAATTTCTGTTTTTGCGGTTGTGTAAGGTGGCTTTTTAGTAAGATTCCCAATTATATTTGAAACAATAACCGCTCCAATAATAAGTAGGACAATAATAATTATTTTTCTCTTCAAAGATGCTTTGAGAAAATAACTCCAAGCTCTTGTTGGAATTGAAAGTAGTTTTTTAATTTTAGGTTTCATATACATATGTATGATTATATTTCGTTTGGATTTATATAGCTAGTAATTATAACTCATGGTTTTCAATAAAAAAGAGATAATAGTGCTTTTCTATTGCCTTATGCCTTGACAGGCGAAAATTCATTTGGTAATATCCACATACTTTCGAATTGCTGCCCCGAATACGTTCGGGGTTTTTTATTTTTAAATATGGAACAGAATCAAGCATTAGCACCAAAAAAAGTAGAAGTTACTTTTACACTCCCTAGCCTTCAAGGAATAGCCATCGACATAAAACAAAAACTTTATTTACTTCTATCCAAAGCTATAACGCTTGCATATTCTGTATACAATCCATTAAGAAAGTCCGCTCCTAGTGAATTAAACATAAAGCATTCTTTCGGTTTTCCAAAATTCTCTTTTAGTAAATTTAATTTTAGAAATTTCAACAGAAAGAAAGCAATGAAGATTGGCTTTCCACTTTTAATAGGAGTACTTGCGCTTGTAGGGCTTGTAAGTATTGCAAGGGGATTACCAAATGCACAAAATAACCTTAATTCTTCTAGTGATAACATTAAAGTACCAGATGCAACTTCGACAATAGAATTAAATCGTAAATTCGCTTTTCCATTAAGAGATGATAAGGGAAAAGAGGTTGGAAAATTTGATTTTATTGTAGAGCGTGCAGAACTTCGAAAACAAATTATTGTACAGGGAAAAAGAGCAACCGCTGTTGATGGAAGAATATTCCTAGTTTTTGATCTAAAAGTAGTAAATGATTTGAAATTTCCTATGGAGCTTCCAACAAGAAATTTCATGAGAATTATTCTTAACAACAATAATAAAGAACTTTTGGCTCCCGATATCCACAATGATCCTGTTGAGGTTCAGGCAATATCAACAAAATACACTCGACTTGGGCTTGCAATTGACGAGAGTACTTCAAAAGAAACAATAAGAGTACAGGTTGGAGAAGTTGATGGGGACAAACAAACCATCGAACTTAATTTCAAATAAAAATCATTCGTTAAAGTTTGTAAAAGCATATGACCAAACTTTCAAATACTAGTTCCTCTACTAATAAAAACAAACGTCAAAACTTGGTTTCTGAAATAAAGGAGGCATTGAAAAGTGTTTCTTATGGAAGTATTGAAATTTTTGTACAGAACAAAGTAGTAACCCAGATAACAGTAAGGAATATCAAAAAAACCAGTGTTGAAATAGAAGATAGTGACGAATTATCTTCACAAGAAATTCATATGTTCCAAGATGAGGCAAAAAGAATACGAAGAACAATTGTAAAAAGGGTTTCTTAAATTGTATTTCTGTAAGGAAATCGTAAGTTTTTCATTTAGCCCTTGACACCAATATTTCTTTAGTATATAAGTTTAGTAAATCAAGAAAGCTGGCCGCAAACGGAGGCTTCTTCACACAACTATTTTTGTGTGCGGAAGTCTCCGTTTTTTTGTTCTTTAGGGCTACCGAGAACAAAAATAGGCGGGAGAGTATGAAGTGCTCTCTATAAACGGGAAAGCTTTTTTAACGAGAGGAGGTGAAATAATATATGACAAATTTAAATAAACAAATTTTCTCAGTAATTGCAGCTGGAACTATGGTTCTTAACATAGCTACTCCTGCATTTGCTGGAACCACTATTGAACTTTCAGGAAATGGTACTGAATCTGATAACAAGGCTATTGTTAACCAGAACAGTAACACAACTGTTACACAATCCAATGTAGCTGATATCAAAAATAATGTTGATATTAAATCTAACACTGGAGGTAATGATGCTAATAGCAACACCGGAGGAAACGTAAAAGTAGAAACTGGAGATGCTACTTCAAATGTTACCGTTAAAAACACCGTTAACAGCAATGCTGCTAATGTTGATTGTTGTGATACAGGAGATACTAACGTTCTAATTAGTGGAAATGGTGAAGATTCAGATAACTTTGTTAAATTGAATCAGAACCACGACACTACATTAACTCAAAGAAATGAGGCTAATGTAGAAAATGATGTTGACGTAGATTCTAACACCGGAGATAACGACGCAGAAGATAATACAGGTGGAGATGTTTCTATCGAAACTGGAGATGCTAATGCAACCGTTAAAGTTGGCACAACTGCTAACGCTAACTGGGCACGTATTGGTGGATCTTCAAACGGCGGATCTCTTACAGCTAGAATCACTGGAAACGGAGAAGACAGTGACAACAAAATCAAATTAAACAATGGTGGAGATGTCACTCTAACTCAATGGAACCTTGCTGATATCGAGAATGACGTAGATGTTGATTCCGACACCGGATACAACGACGCAAATGACAACACCGGAGGAGATGTAATGATCGAAACTGGAGATGCTGACACTGATGTAACCGTAGATAATATGGTTAACTTCAATGCAGCAGATGTTAACTGCGGATGTCTTCTTGACGATGTACTCGCAAAGATCTCTGGAAACGGAGAAGACTCAGACAACAAGATCATTGCTAACCTTGGTGGAGACACCACGGCTACACAAGCTAATGAACTTGATTGTGCAGGACATCACGACAGCTGTGCTGACGTTGACGTAGACGGCGACACTGGACACAATGATGCAAACGATAATACAGGGGAAGTTGATGCTGACTCTGATCCAAGCATTGAAACCGGAGACGCTGACGCAACCGTAAAAGTAAACAACTCAGGAAACAGCAATGCTTTCGGAGTTGATATGGATGATTTGGACCTTCCAGATTTTGGAGGACTTCACTTCAGCTTTAGCTTTGACTTAGGAGATCTTCTTGATCTTTTAAACGGTTAATTGGGAATTAAGTAGGGTGCTCTAGCTAGCACTTCGGCAGGAACACCCTACGAAACCCAAAATAGAATTAAGAATTAAAAATACACAAAACATATATGAATAACAAAAAAACAAGAAAATTACTGTCCACAGTATTAATACTAGTTATATTTTCAGCAAAACTTGCTTTTCCAATTGGTGCTTTAGCTCTTGA
Organism: uncultured Gammaproteobacteria bacterium; assembly: GCA_964425075.1. GTDB lineage: Bacteria > Patescibacteriota > Microgenomatia > Levybacterales > GWA1-39-11 > JAUSNA01. Next base: position 413,982 of record CAYRKM010000001.1, read on the forward strand.
TGCTCCAACTGCGCCGAGTGCACCTACTGCTCCAAGCGCTCCATCTGCTCCAACTGCGCCGAGTGCACCTACTGCTCCAAGCGCTCCATCTGCTCCAACTGCGCCAACTTCTCCCCCAGCACCTACTGCGCCAGTTGCTCCAACTGCGCCGAGTGCACCTACATTAGTAACTCCAACACCAACACCCACAGAGACTACACAGGCGCAGCAACAATCAGCACCAAAAGAAAGCAGCAATGATATTCAAAACCAAGAAAATGAATCAAATACACAAGGTGGAAATGTGGGGGATACAACAATTGACACGGGAGATGCTACAAGTAACGGTACAATTTCAAATGTAGGAAATACAAATACAGCCTCAACTCCTGGAGGAAGTGGTGGAGGAGCCACAGTTGTAAATAGCGGAAATGGGGAGGACTCAACAAACACTGGAGCAGTAATAAGTTCAGATACTTCAACCACTAACCAGACTAATTCAGCAACTATTAATAACACAATGAATCAAGGAGCAACAAGCGGAAATAACATTTCTGATAGTAATGTTGGAAATACAACCATTAATACTGGGGATTCAAACACTAGCGGAACTATTATTAATGCAGTGAATACAAATGTTGATGGAATTGCAGTTGCCGAGTTCAATGTAGTAGATGATCATATTGGGGACATAATTCTCGACTTCGGAAATTCAAATTGTATCGCAGGATGCGGAGGAGAAACAGCAGTTATTAATACTGGAAATGGGGAGGACTCAACCAATACTGGAACTGTTGACTCTACAACTACAGATAACACTTTCCAAACTAACACAGCAGGAATTGTAAATGACATGATTCTTGATTCTAACGCTGGAGACAATTCAGCATCTCACAATACGGGTGGAGACAGCATTATAACAACGGGCGATGCTAATACGGCAGCAAATGTAATGAATTTGGTTAACAATAATATTGCAGGGAATGTGATATTGGGAGTCGTTAATATATTCGGAGACCTTATTGGAGATATCATTTTGCCAGAAAATCCATTTGCAAATTGTTCAACTTGTGTTGCAAATAACACAACAGTCGCAAATACAGGAAATGGCGAAGGTTCTACAAATGAAGCTACATTTACTAGCACCACAAATGATGGAACATTTCAATACAATGACGCAAGCATTCAGAATAACATAATAAGCGATGCTAATTCAGGAGATAATTCAGCAAGCAAGAATACTGGAGGCAGTAGCAATATCGAAACTGGAGATACTAATACTGAGGTAGGAATATTGAATATCGCAAACATGAATCTTGCGGGTGGGGATTGGTGGTTAGTAATCGTAAACGAAGCAGGACAATGGATCGGAAAGATATTGGGTGGAGACGGAAGCAACGTAGCAGGTTCTAATGGACTTGAATTTATAGTAGATCCACTTACTGGGGCAGTAACAGCAAAGAATTCAGGAAATGGTGAAGGCTCAACCAACACAGCAGCAGTTAACCAGACAAACAATTCAACAACCAACCAAAGCAACACTGCAGCAATTACAAATAATCTTGACCTATCTGCTAATACCGGTGGAAACAGTACTAGTCACAACACTGGTGGTAACAACTCAATAGTAACTGGGGATGCTCACATAATCGCAAACATAGTTAACTTTGTTAACAATAATATAACTGGCAATGGTAGGCTCTTTGTAACAGTAGTGAATGTATTTGGAAGTTGGATGGGAGATTTGGTAACTCCTGGACAACATAAGGAAACAGCATCTGCACAAAATGGAGTAGGTGGATCAAACGGCTCAAATAATTCAACATCAACAGTTCAAGGTTCATTCGGAAGTTCGTCTAGCCTTGTTCAAGCAGAGAATGTGCTTTCACAAATCACAGGAAACGGCAACAATAACACTCTTGCATACGGAAGCGTTCAGGGTACAAACGACTCAAAACCACAAAATGATGCTACTGTTGCAAGCGTAGGGCAAGACGACTCTGCGGCAGTAGCAGATAAGAATATCAATATTAATTTAGCATGGTTCCTTCTCTTAATTCCAGGGATGGGATTTGTGCTACTCGCAAAAAAATCGTTTGCTCCAGTTTCAAGCCTGGCGCTAAGAGGTATACATTTGTTTCTTTAAAATCATGTTTAAGAAGGCAGTAATGTTCATAATCTGCCTGCCCATAGTTCACTTCGCACTTGCATTTCAAGTTAGAGCAGAAGAGATTAACCTTTCCGTTACTGGTAATGGTGAGGGTTCGTCAAATGCTACACAAGTTCAGAATAATACTACTACGACAGTTACCCAAACCAACACAGCGGATATAAATAATAATGTAAATACGAATACTAACACTGGAGGAAATAATGCAACTGATAATAACGGAAATGCTTCAATTCAAACAGGCGATTCGACAACTTCTACTACTATTAATAATGAAAATATCAATTCAAATTCAGCAAATATTAATCCATGCTGCAATGGTAATTCTGTAAATATTGAGATTTCAGGAAATGGTAGTGATTCCAACAATTTAGTTAATGCTTCAAATAATAATACAAACAACATCTACCAAACTAACTACGCAAATATCTACAACAACGCAATGACAAATTCTAACACCGGATACAACAGCGCAGACAGCAATATTGGAAATGTATACATAAAGACTGGAAATATTTCAGCAACTACAAAAATCAATAACAAAAATATTAATAATAGCTATGCTGCAGGAGGTAGCGTTGATTCCTCTTTTTATGCTGTTATAAAAAATAATGGAGAAGATTCTGAGAACAAAATTATTTTCAACAAGGATAATGAAAATAATCTAATTGTTACAAATATTGCAAACATATCAAATAATGTAGAGCACAATTTGAATACTGGATACAATAGTGCAAATGGAAATTTGGGTGACGTTGCAATAATTACAGGAGATATTACAAGCGATGTTGAAATCAATAATGAAAATATAAATAGTAGTACTGCAATTCTTCCATGCTTAACATGCGAAAAACCAGAAGATCCTGAAACTCCACCTACTAACCCACCAAGCACACCACCTACATCAGTTGGTGGTGGAGGTGGTGGTGATGGAAGATCAGACGGTAGGTCTGATGGAAAAGGTGGTTCGGTATTGGGTGCTATGTTGCCTGCAACAGGACTTCCTTTTATGTTCTACGCTACGCTTCTTCTCTTCTTCCTTTTCCTCTCAGGTATCTTTCTGCGTTATCACTCCGGAGTTTCTCCTCCAGTTGTAGCTTAGTATTTTAAACCAAAGCCCCGCTAAGCGGGGTTTTTTCTTGGTTTAAGCATAGTTGCATTATGTTTGTTTCGTGTTTAATATACCTTTATGAAGAAGCAAGGCTTGTTCACAATCAGAGATTATGAGTAGAAAACTTCAGAGAAATATCGGCAACGCTCTAATGGCGTTTTCTTTTTTAGGTTTGGTATTAATTTATTACCCAATAGCAAAAGAATATTTATTTCCTCCTACTTATACCCAAGAGGAGAAGAAAAGTCTTGGATTTTCTGTCGAAATTCCATCAATTAATGTTTTTTCAAAAGTAATCGAAAATGTAGACCCTTTCAATCAGGCAGAATACATAGAGTCCCTTAAGGACGGAGTAGCACATGCGAAAGGCACTTCTTTGCCTGGTGAAAAAGGAACTATATATCTTTTTGCTCACTCCTCGGACGTACCATGGAGAATTACAAGATATAACACTGCATTTTTTAAATTAGGACAGGTGAAAAATGGGGAGGAAATACTAATTCAACACAAAGGCAGGGAGTATAAATATAAAGTGTTTACTCAAAAAACAGTTTGGCCAAGCGAAGTTAAATACCTAACTGAGTCTCAAGGTGACGTATTAATTCTTCAAACCTGTACACCAGTAGGAACTTCCTTTAAAAGACTTCTTGTATTTGCAAAACCCCTCTAGGTGTGGCGGGGGCGGACGAGCCGCCCCCATGCGCCCTTACGGGTTCATTCTTGTTGTGGGTAAAATAACCTCCTTACTATGTTGAAGAGCCCGTTGAAAATCGAGATAACGATCATGATGGGCGTGCCAACATAGATAAGTATCCCAATCCCGACGTGCTCTTTCGTAGTGGCTACAGGATGGCGGCGAAACCGCTCCCTCGTGTACTCGCTGAATGCATCTGGGATCATCAAGCAGAGTGTGATGATTCCCCACACTGCCAAGATGATAATCAAGATTTCCACCGGTGTCCCTCCTCCCAGAGGTGAATGGGTCCCGCCTCGCGGCGAGACCTGCTGCGTGATGGGGTGCTGACTACCGTCGGGATCTACGAGACTTTTTCTTTTTGGCGACTCGTCGTCGGAAGATCAGACAGTACGTCTCCAGACCTTTTGACGGTTTCTGTTTGGTCGGCGCAAACCCAACGAATTCCCAGCCTCCGTAGTGGGCCATTCCATCCAAATGGTCTTTGAGAAGGGCAGTCGCCCTCCATGAATCTGCACTGACTTCCTGAAGCTTGTGCTCGTATTTCATCGAATGCTCCTTCGAGGCGAATGGGTCCCGCCTCGCAGCAGGACTGGCCGAGTTGTATTCTGACTAGTCGTTCGGGTTGTCAAACCTTTTTCTTCTGGTGGAAGATTTTGGGTTTGACTCTCCGCGTATCTTCCTTGCTTCCTGAACAATCCCCTGAGCATGCTCAACAATGTTGGCAATGCTCTCGAGGATTCCGCCTATTCGACGGCACATTCTCACAAACCTATCCATCGTTTCTCCTTTTTTTGAGTTTTGTCCCGCGCAATCCCGATCTTATCGGAACTCTGCGGGGCAAAACTCTTCCACCTTCGCTAAAGCTATGGCGGATAAACAAGAATGAATTGTAAAGGTGCGTACTTTTTTGTTTAATCTGGTGAATTTAAGCACGTTAAAAACTATCAATCAAACTGAAAAGTGGATGGATTATATAGGAAAATGGATCCAAAATCAAAACTATAAGTTTAAAAACACAAAAAACCCCTCCAAATTGGAAGGGCTTTTTGTATCAACTAGAAAGAAACTAGTTTGAGTTTGTTGAACCTGTAACATTTACAGTTGTAGTGGTTGTATTGTCATCAGTATTGATGTCATTAGCGCCACCAACGTTACCGTTAGCATTATTGCCCCCAGTGTTTTGAACTGTTGTTACGTTTGTGCTAACAATTGTGGTATTTTTTTGCTTCACAATGTTTTTGCAAAGATCGATTACCAAAGCTCCATTAACTGAGCCAGCACCATTGTGATGTATGTCAACCGTTGTTTCGCCTTGTCCATCACAACAACAGCTTTCTGCTGTGTTGGTATTGGTTCCACCTGCAACAGTCACATTTGTTGTTGTCGTATTTTTACCTGTAGTAATGGTATTTCCGCCACCAACGTTACCGTTAGCATTATTGCCCCCAGTGTTTTGAACTGTTGTTACGTTTGTGCTAACAATTGTGGTATTTTTTTGCTTCACTTTCGATTTAGAAAGCTTTACAATAAGCGCTCCGTTGACTGAGCCAGCACCATTATTATTGATTTCAATTGGTGCAGCGAATGCTGTCGGGACTACCAAAGCCGCCATCATTGTTCCAGTTGCGATAGCTGTTGTAATTTTGTATTTAATATTCATTTTTTTTATTCACCTCCTTTCAAGCTAAGATATCTCCGATTTACGTTTCGGCAAACGTACTAAAACTATGCTTCACAGAAAGATTCTGCTTCAGCGTTACAATAATCATTGTCTGCGCCTCCGTTGGCATCATCTGTTCCTCCATCACCTTTTAGTGAATCAGAACCTACTCCTCCAAAAAGATGGTCGCTTCCAGAAGCTCCTTTAATAGAGTCGCTTCCATTCTCGCCATACAACCAATCGTTTCCTTCATTTCCCTGAATAGCATCACTACCATTTCCACCGAGAACTACATCATTACCGCCTTGTCCGTGTATGGCATCACTTCCATTTCCTCCTACAATACAATCATTGCCTCCCTTACCGTTAATGACGTCACTTCCTCCTTTTCCAAGGATTAAGTCAGGACCGCTAGTACCATTTAGTACTTCACTTGCTTCTGTTCCTTCAATGACGTTGTATTCAACTTCATCATCACATTGCTCAGGAATGTTTGAAGGAGGCGTTGCCTCAATCTCATCCGCTGATCCGGCAGGCATTGTAAAGGTTGAACAATTACCATCAGTTGTTCCGCTGATAGATCCATCGTTTGCTATTGTTCCATTACCATTTAATGTATAGCCGAAGTTTGCACCGGTATAAACAAGAGCAAAGGTAATACTGCTTCCATCTATTGTGCCGTCAATATCCCATGTGTATGAAGCATCTGCGTCAAAATCACCTGTTCCGGCAAACACTCCGTTTACGTCCTGAGAAACCGTATTGAGAGTGTGAGCATAGTCAGACCCTCCGCAATTAAAAACTATAGCTTTCGGTGCTGTTAATTCCCAGTTTGGGGCTGCGAATGCTGGCATTGCAACATTTCCAAAAAGAAGAGCTGCTGCAGCTCCTGTCGTTAAAATTTTTTTTATATTCATTTTTTTCACCCCCTCTCGTGTAAAATCGCCCTGCCATTCCATATGAACTTTCTAAGCATTTACTGCATCAATGCAGGCACAAAAAAACAACCATATCGGTTGTTTAGCAATTTGTGTTGTATAAAAATTTCATAGGCAGGTTCATGTTTTTTCTCCTGCCTCTTCTCGCGAAAGCTCAAATTAGGCAGGTTAAATTAGCTACTGCCCTTTATCTAAAAGAAGATTTAGGCAGATTCAAATAAAAAAATAAGGAATAACGCTTAAGTGGGCAAGAATGAATACTTAGCAATTAACAGAGTATTGTATTAGTAGTTTTATTAAAAAAACGTTGATGTGTCAAGGTAAGCAAAATGGATACATTTGGATTAAAAAGTGTCAATATTCTTTTCACGGTTTTAGAGTGGTTAGCTTGACTTCAAGCGCTATTTTCTGCTAAAATGAACACAATAAAGTGTTATATTAGGTTCTTGCTAAATATAACTAAAGTAATGTGCGCGGTGGGACAACCCACCGTTTTTTAAATATGCCAGCAATACAAAGAAGCGAGTTTGCGCTCGCACTTAACCAAATAGCAACCGAAAGGGGAGTGGATCCTCAAGATATTCTTGAGAGCATAAAAACTGCAATTTTAGCGGCTTACAAAAAAGATCACGTCCCAGCAACTCTTACAGAAGATGAAGTTGATGAAACTGTTTACTCTGCTGAAATTAACCCTCAAACTGGAGAAACCAAGATAATTCATGAAGGAATTGACGTAACGCCTCCAGGTTTTGGACGAATTGCAACACAAACAGCAAAGCAAGTTTTGCTTCAAAAAATAAGAGAAAGAGAGAAAGACGCAGTCATGTCAGAATATTCTAAAAGAATTGGGACCGTAGTAAATGGAATGATTTTGCGATTTGCAGGACCCACTATAATCGTTGATATTGGAAAAGCTGAGGCTATTATGCCTCAAGCACAAAGAATACAAAACGAGCAGTATTTTTTAAATAAAAAAATCGCTGTATATATAGTAGAAATTGCAGAGGATGAGAAAAGAGGACGGGAAATTATTGTGTCCCGTACTCACAATGGTCTTTTGGAAGGACTTTTGCGCCGTGAGGTTCCAGAAGTTGCTGCAGGAAATGTAATAATTAAGGCAATTATAAGAGAACCAGGTTCAAGAGCTAAAATCGCAGTACATTCAGACCAATCTGGGATTGATCCAGTTGGAAGCTGTGTTGGACAAAAAGGAGTCCGAATTCAGGCTGTAATTGATGCAGTTGACGGACTTGAGAAGATTGATGTCATCCAGTGGAATCAAGATCCTGTTAGGTTTATTACTAACGCGTTGTCTCCCGCAAAGAATTTAACCGTTGAGGTAAATGAAAAGGAGAAAATAGCAAAAGTTACAGCTCCTCAGGAGGAATTGCCTCTTATTATTGGTCGTGAAGGACAAAACGTAAGACTTGCTTCAAAACTCACTGGTTATAATATTGAAGTAGAAGGAAGTAATGAGCCAATTGCTGAAGTTGAAGCTTAGTATGAGAGTTCTAACGCACATAACAATATGGAAGATAAGAAACAATTTACACAATACCCTCCAGTCGTATCTGTTTTAGGTCATGTAGACCACGGAAAAACCACACTTCTTGACGCTATCCGAAAAAGTAATATCGCATCAGGCGAGGCTGGTGGAATTACTCAATCTATTGGTGCTTCAAGCATTGAAATTGATTCCTTCGATTCTTCTCAGGGCAAGCATGAAGGCAAAAAAAGGTGGATTACCTTTATCGATACACCCGGTCATGAGGCTTTTTCTAATATGCGCTCCCACGGAGTGTCAGCATCAGATGTGGTTCTTCTAATAGTTGCAGCAGATGATGGGATAAAGCCTCAAACCATAGAGTCAATTGAAAAAATTAAAGCATCCAATCTTCCTTATATCGTTGTAATTACAAAAATGGATGCTCCTGGAGCTGAAATTGAGAAAGTAAAACAGCAATTATTAAAAGAACAAGTTTTGCTTGAAGGACTTGGTGGAGACGTGCCATATATAGGAGTGAGTGCAAAAACCGGAGAAAAAGTTTCTGATCTTCTAGATCTTATCGCAATTGTTTATGACATAAGAGAAATTAAAAAAAGCGAGACTGAGGACTTTTTGGGTGTTGTAATTGAGGCAAAGCTTGATAAAAGACGGGGGATTTTAGCATCAGTTATTGTTAAAGCAGGCAAACTTGCAGTTGGAGAAAAAATATATTTTGAGGCAAAAGAAGTTGGAAAAGTGCGGGCACTGGTTGATACATTTGGAAAACAGGTTAAAGAGGCTCTGCCAGGGGATGCGGTTGAGATTTTGGGGTCTACTGAGGTGCTCTCTGCAGGTTCACTTCTTGCCACAAAACCCGGAGCTCTTGTTGTTGCACAGGCAAAAGAAGTAGCTAAATATACCTCAGCTGATTTAATGAAGCATTTAGCTGAAATAAAAGAGGAAAAAGTAAATATTGTTCTTAAAACCCACACAAGTGGTGAATTGGAGGCTATATCAGAGTCACTCCCTGAGGATGTTCAGGTAATTTTTGAGGGAAGAGGAGATATTGGAGTATCAGACGTTATGATGGCCAAAGACTTTAATGCAATTGTTGTCGGCTTTAATGTAGATATTGAGAAACAGGCGAAAATTCTTGCAGACACACAGGGAACTTTCTACAGAAATTACACGATTATCTATAACCTACTTGATGAATTAGCAGATGCAGTTACTCTTATCAAAGAGCGAGCTCAGCGTAAAATATTTGGAAAAGGACAAATTTTGGCGGTATTTGAAGGTAATGAAGGTAAAATTCTTGGAGTAAGGGTTGATGAAGGAAAGCTTAAAGTTGGAGATACAATTGTAATTACTAGGGGAGTAAATGAAACTTCATCTTCAAAAATAATGTCACTAAAGCAAGGTAAAAACGATATTAAAGAAATAGGAAAAGGGAATGAATGCGGAATTATGATTGACCCTATGGTTGACTTTACTATAGGGGATATGGTAATATCCTGGGGCTAATATTGAGGATTAGATTTTGCCTTTTTTAATTAGCTATAAGACATATGAATCCACAGATTTCACAGGAAATTAATTTTTTGCGCGACATGCTACAAAACCATAATGATGTTGGAATCATTGTGGGAAATCATCAAACAATTGATACGATGGCCTCATCTCTTGCCCTCTATCTTTCCTTATCTCAAAGCGGAAAACAAGTTCAAATCGTTTCTTTAAAAGATCCAATCGTTGAATTATCAAATCTTGTAGGAATAGATAAAGTAAAAAAAACTTTTGCAGGGAACACAACTAAATTAGTTGTTTCTTTGCCTTACAAAAAAGGTGAAGTTGAGAAGGTGCTTTTTACTGAAGCGCCATCAACTATTAATTTCCATCTTACTGCGGCTGAAGGAAAAAGTATTACACCATTTGACATAAAAGATGTTCATCTTAATTGGGAAGGTGGGGCTCCAGGTTTTATTATTGCCGTGGGAGTTGGAACAATAGATGAATTCTCTCAAATAATTGATATTAACAATACAAAAATTGTAAATATAGATAACTACCCTCAAAATACTAGATTTGGGGATGTTGTTTTGGTTGATGAGTCTTTCTCTTCACTCTCTGAGGTAGTAGGTAAGATCATTAAAGACCTTTCTCTTCCATTAAACATTGATAGTGCGCAGAATCTTTTAGACGGTGTTTTATTTGCAACTCGAAATTTCACGAAGCCAAACACTTCTCCTTTTGCATTTGAAACAGCATCAAGTGCTATGTACCAAGGGGCACAGAGACGAGAAAATAGGGATAATAACAGAGGAGGACAGCGTGAGCAAGGGCAGACCCCTAGAGAGCCAATGCAGCCACAGCGTTCGAACCCACAACAGCAAAGACAAAGAGTAAATGAAAATGATTTTCCAGCTATGCATATGCAAAATAGGCCACAACAGCCTCAAATGCCAAGACGACCTCAGTCAGCATTGGGTCAGCGACCTCAACCACAAATGCCACGTCCACAAAACACTCAGCCCCAAATGAGTCCGCAGGATATTATTAATAAAATTAGACAAGAGACACCTGTAAGACAACCCCAACCACAAGTAGAGCCTGTCTATGAGGAAGGTCAATTTGATGCCATTTCTTCTCAAGCTCCAGAGCCAATGGATAACAATTCTATGCCTTTTGATAACGAGCCACCATTTCCACCTCAACCACAGGAAAATGCTGTTTCAAGTCAAAATACTGAGGAAATTCCAGATGATTGGTTAATGCCAAAAGTCTTCAAAAGCTCCAAGAATCAGAATTAGTTGTAAATCACGCTCATATTTGTTAAAATATCAACCATGCCGTTAACAACAGACGAAAAAACAGTAATTATTAAGGAAAATGCAGTTATCGACGGGGACACCGGAAGCCCTGAGGTGCAGATAGCGCTTCTTACTCACAAGATTCAGAAATTAACTGATCATTTGAAAATCCACCAAAAGGATTTTCATAGTAGACGTGGACTTTTAAATATGTTATCAAAGAGAAGAAGGCTTTTTAACTTCTTAGTAAAAGTGGACAAAGTCCGCTCCGAAAGTATCGGAAAAAAAGTTGGTCTCGCAAAGTAAAATATAAATAGATAAACTAATCTTCAATTCTTTTTTGGTTGTTGGGAAGTAAATATAGAAAAAAATAGATGAAAAAAATTTCAAAGTCGTTTCAGATAAACGGTAAAACATTAACTTTTGAAACTGGTTCTTTGGCACAGCTTGCTACTTCTAGCGTGCTTGCAAAGATGGGGGACACTACAGTTCTTGCAACTGTTACCATGGGTCGAAACGACACTACTTTAGATTATTTTCCATTATCAGTTGACTACGTTGAGCGACTTTATGCTGGAGGAAAAATCAAAGGTTCACGTTGGGTAAAACGTGAAGGACGTCCTAGCGACGACGCAGTTTTGACTGGAAGGTTAATTGACCGCTCCATTCGACCAATGTTTCCAAAGGCTCTTAAAAAGGATGTTCAGGTAATAGTAACTGTTCTATCAATTGATGGAATTAATGATCCTGCAATTCTATCCTTAAATGCAGTGTCGGCTGCACTTGCGATTTCAAAGATTCCATGGAATGGACCTGTTGCAGCTGTAAGAGTGGGAGACTTAAAGGCTGTTTCCACTGATGATTTGGTAATTTTCCCTGATGTAAATGAAGAATTAGATTTGGACTTTATATTAACTTCAAGTAGCAACGGTAGCACCATTATGGTTGAGGCTGGTGCAAATCAGGTAAGCGAAGAGATTGCACTTAAGGCTGTAACTTTGGCGCGGGAAAATAATATAAAAATTATTGAATTTATAAACGAGTTAGTAAAAGAAGTAGGAGAGAAGAAAATTGAACTTGCAGTAGATGAGGCAAAAGAAGAAATAATTGCGCTTGTAGAAAAGTCTTATAAGGATAAAATTACAGCAGTTCTTGAAGGTGAGTTGGGAGAAAATGTATCGGGCGACCTTCAGAAAATCGCAGACAGCATTATTGAACTTGAAGGCGAAAATGCTGACAGAAAGAAAATCTTTGATGCAGTTGACTATGTATTTAAGAAAATAATTCGTGAAAGAATTGTAAATGAAGAGAAAAGATTCGATGGGCGAAAGATTGATGAATTAAGAGAAATTACTGCACAGGCAGGATATATTCCACGCGTTCATGGTTCTGGTCTTTTCTCTCGTGGTCAAACCCAAGTACTTTCCATTGCAACACTTGCTTCAACTGCATTAGGACAACTTATTGAAACATTGGATGGTGAGGAAACAAGTCTTTATATGCATCATTATTCTTTCCCACCATACTCGGTTGGAGAAACAGGAAGAATAGGCTCTCCTTCTAGAAGAGAGATTGGACATGGAGCGCTTGCTGAGCGTGCAATTGAGGCAGTTTTACCATCAGTTGAAGAATTCCCATATGCAATTAGGGTAGTGTCAGAGGTTTTGTCTTCAAATGGTTCAACATCAATGGCTTCAACTTGTGGCTCCACTCTTGCTCTTATGGATGCGGGTGTTCCCATAAAGTCACCAGTTGCAGGAATTGCAATTGGACTAATGACTCTAAATGGTAAATACAAAATTTTAACTGACATAATTGGGCTTGAAGATTTTGCAGGGGATATGGATTTTAAAGTTGCAGGAACTAAAGACGGAATTACTGCAATTCAACTAGACGTTAAATTAGATGCACTAACTGACGACATGATAAAGGAAGTTTTTGACCGTGCAAAGAAAGCAAGACTAGATATTCTAAAGGTTATGAATAAAGCAATTGCTGAATCAAGAAAAGAGGTAAGCGTTTATGCTCCAAAGATTAAAATGATAAAAATCGATCCTGAAAAAATTGGTGGACTTATAGGTCCTGGAGGAAAGATGATAAAGAGTATTATTGCCCAAACCGGAGCAGAGGTTAATGTAGAAGATGATGGTTCGGTAAGTATCTCAGCGGTGGACGAGGAAGCAGTACAGAAAGCTACAGAATGGATTGAGGGACTTACTCATGACGTTACACCAGGTGAAACATATGACGGAACGGTGAAGAGACTTTTGGCATTTGGGGCATTTGTCGAATTCCTTCCCGGAAAAGAAGGAATGGTGCATGTAAGTGAAATGGCGACAGATTATGTAAAAGATCCCGCTGATGTTGTGCAGATTGGACAAACTGTAAAAGTAAGAGTAAAAGAAATTGATGATCAAGGAAGAGTAAATCTTTCAATGCTTTTTGGAGAAGACGCAGAAAAGGGTGGAAATAAAGGTTCAGCTGGCGGAGGAGACCGCGGCCCACGAAGAGAAAGTGGACCTCGTTCATATGGGGGCTCTCAAGATAGGGGACCAAGACGTGAAGGACCAGGCGGGGGAAGAAGTTTTGGTGGAGGCGGATTTAGCGGTGGAAGAAGTAGCAGTGGACCCAGAAGAGATTTTGGAGGAGGTAGTAATCGTACTTCAGGAAGTTTTAGCGGTGGCGGACGTTCTTCAGGTGGGTTTGGTGGACCAAGAAGAAGTAGTGGTGGTCCAAGAAGATCTTCAACTGCTAATGCTCCAACATACCAAGGCGGCAAACGTGATGAGTGGAGAGGCTAAATCTAGAGTAATTCTACGGCTTTCTCCATAACTCGATTGAATTTTTTATTAAAATCCCGAATTGCATCCCAATATGGTTCTCTTGTTTCCTGATTCATAATAAAACCCCTATTGTATTCTACTTGAATTGCATAAACTGTATTTCCATGGTTAAGGTTAGGATTTCCAAAATATTGAGTGATATGACCGCCTTTATATGAGGTATTGATCTCAATTTCGGAAGTTTTTAATCCAAACTCGGAGGCTATAAAGTTTCTCACACTCTGAATAAATTCAGCCGGAGAGGCATTGAATCCAATTGTAGGATCTATGTCTCCCGTGTGAGGTAGTCCAAAGTTTGACAATATAAATTTTGGCATAGTTCTTGTTTCATTAGGTAAAAAACGGTCACGTTTTCCGGTATTTTTATCATAATCTCCCGTGTCGTGATGGTCCCAAAGGATCACTTTTTCAAATCCAAATTCCTTCGAAGCAGCAATCAGGTTTTTGATTTCCTCATAATATGGATCGTGATGGGTTGAGAGCCAGAACTCTTTCTCCTCATCAGTTAAGTTTTGTCCGTCTTTCCAAATTTGATTTCCATGAAAGTCCTGAAGCTTAAAAAGGTTCTTATCACGGGGTTGATTTAGACTCCCCAGTCCACGGATTACTTTTGACTTCAAATTTCCCAATGCATGGGGATGAAAAGCAGTATCTGCAGTGAATTTATCACTAAATTCACCTATGAACCATTCATCCAATGCCACTCTATCAATAAGATGGGCAAAGTCATCAGAGTCATGCGGCGCGGAAGTTATAAGAGGTAGCTTCATATCCAGATTATACAATGAATTTCGTAATTATCATTGCAATGGCTATGTTATTTGCTGAAGATGTTATACTAAAAAAGTATGGATCCTGCTCAACAAAATCCGGACTCCGCGTCCCAAATTCAGAAACTTGAAGAATCAGTAAATACAGCTAATTTACCTCCTGAGCTTTTGCAGAATGCAAAAGCAATGATAGCAAGATTAAAGATAGTTTCGGGTCAAACAAGTTTTTACACAGAGTATGACACAATTTCTCGTTATATTAATTGGATTGCTTCTCTGCCGTGGGGAAAATACTCACCCGACGTATTGGATCTTAATCACGCTCGACAAGTTTTGGAAAAAAATCACTATGGCTTAAATGACGTTAAAGAAAAAATTCTTGAATACTTGGCCATTATGATAAACACAAAACAACAGGCTGGGGATAAAGCCCAGGATATAATTGCTCGTGCTCCAATCATTTCTCTTGTTGGTCTTGCAGGTGTGGGTAAAACGACCATAGCCTATTCAATTGCCGAAGCTTTGGGTCGAAAAATTGAGAGAATTCCATTTGGAGGTATGGGAAGCGCTTCACAGCTTCGTGGCAAGTCTAGACTTTATTCAGATTCAGAACCAGGGTTAGTAGTAAAAGCTCTGAGGCGTGCTGCAACCTCCAACCCAGTCATTTTATTGGACGAGATAGATAGAGTATCATCTGAAGCACGCTCTGACATAATGGGTGTTTTGGTGGAACTTTTGGATCCGACGCAAAACAAAGCATTTCTTGATCACTTTATTGACTATCCTGTTGACCTCTCGCAAGTTCTTTTTATTGCAACAAGTAATAACACTAAGGATATCTCAACAGCTGTAGTTGATAGGCTTGAGATTATTCAAATGCCATCTTATTCTGATGAAGAAAAAATTGTAATAGGCAAAAATTTTATCATGCCCCAGGTTCTTGCCGAGAGTGGACTAACAACAAATGATTTTGGAATTAGTGATGATGTTTGGCCAGAAACAATTGTAAGGCCACTTGGATACGACCCTGGAATTAGAAGTCTTCAGCGAATAATTCAAGGAATGGTAAGAAAAACTGTATATTTTATGCTCATGGGTAAAATTCCACGAGGTCAGAAATTTATGATAAATGCGGAAAACGTAAAAACCTTTGTTTCAGCGTGGTAATGGTTTAGCAGTTTTATTTAAGCTCAATTTGGAATATAATGATGGAACAAATGGAAAATTCTTCTAATTCGGTTTCGATAGTTCCCATCGGCGGCATAGGTACAGTTACAAAGAATATGTACCTTTATATTTATGGCAATGAGATTCTTATTGTGGATTGTGGAATGGGTTTTCCAGATCCCTCAACTCCGGGTGTCGACTTTCTGGTTCCCGATATTTCTTATCTAAAAAAACTAACCGCTGAAGGTAAGAAGAAAATTGTTGGACTTCTTTTAACTCACGGACATGAGGATCATATTGGCGGAGTGCCTTTTGTTCTTGATCAATTGCCTCAATTTCCAATTTATGCAACACCGCTCACTGCAGCATTCGTAAATGAAAAACTTAAAGATTTTGGGCTTAATCAGAGGGCAAAGGATGTTGAATTTAAGAAGGATATGAAGATTGGCAGCTTTACTGTTCGCTTCCTTCACATTACTCATTCGGTTCTTGATACCTCTAATATTTTTATAAAAACCCCGGCGGGTAACTTTTATCACGGGAGTGATTATAAATTTGATCTCACACCAGTTGATGGACATTTATCAGATCTTCATGGTATTGCTGGCACAGCCCAAGAAGGAGTTTTGTGCATGCTATCAGATTGTCTTGGAGCAGAGCGTCAAGGGCATTCTGAATCAGAAAGCAAGATAACTGATAGTTTCGAAAAAGAATTTAGGAGAAGTAAAGGAAAAATATTTATTTCAACTTATTCTTCAAATATTTCAAGAATGAATCAAGCAATTGAGGTGGCATTAAAGTTTAACCGCAAGATTTGTTTTATGGGGCGTTCATTCACAAAATCTCGGGATGTTGGAAAACAGCTTTCATACATGAAATATCCGCCCAACTCAGAGATAAAACCACCTCAAGTAAAAAGTATGGATCCTTCAAAAGTTATGATATTAATTCCCGGCAATCAAGGCCAAGAAACTTCAGCTATGGTTCGTGTTGCTTCGGATAATGATCGTGATATTAAAATTGATAGAAATGACACGGTTATTTTTTCTTCTGATCCGATTCCAGGAAATGAATTAAATGTTTATAACCTCATTGATACTATAGCCAAAAAAGGAGCACGCATTGTGCATTCTGACACAAATCCTGATTTTCATGTTTCGGGGCATGGTTCCCAAAACGACATAAAGCTGCTTGCTTCCCTAACGACTCCAAAATTTACACTTCCAATTGGTGGAACCTATCGTCACATGGTGGCGTTTAAAGAATTGATGCGGGAGATGGGTTATCAGGATAACAATATTATTTTGCCTGAAAATGGGCAGGAAATTGTGTTTACAGGAGGAAGTTACAAGTTTGGAATCAAGGTTCCATTATCTACTGTGTATGTTGATCAGATAACTGGTGAGGAGATGGAGAAATTTGTACTTATGGATAGGCAAAAAATTGCAAAGGAGGGAATAATGATAATTATTGCCGAAGTTGAAACAGAAAGTGGAAGAATTGTAGGCACGCCCGATATTCTTTCTCGTGGATTTGTTTTTCCTGAAAAAGACCAATTTGCCAAAAAACTAGCAGAGCAATTAGTGAAAGATATGGGCGAGAAAAGTGCAAAAGCTACTCATTTTGGATACTATAGAAAAATCATACAGCAAAATGCCGAAGGGCTTTTATATAGAATGAAGCGAGAGCCATTAGTAATACCTGTCATTGTTGAAGTTTAGTATTCTCTTCCCTCATAGATCTCTTTTTTTACGAATTCATATAGTTTGGCTGCTTTTTCCTGGCCAATAAATTCGACATACCCTTCCAAAAACTCTTCTCTACCCCTAGTAAACTGTTCACCAGCAACAGCTAGTAATTCTGTCAATTTGATTCCACCGTACATGATTCTTATTTGAGTGGATGAAGGTCTAGGTTTGTTTCTTGTTTGTGTTAGTTCAAAACCCGAAGAACTTTCTTGTTGAGCAACATATTGATTTAGTTTCTCAGTTTTAAAAATAGACTGAAGTTGTCTTTCGTCTTCAATTTCTAAAACTTGCATTACTTCCCTTTCAAGACTATTTAATCGAGGGTCTATTGCGCGATGAACAAATTCATGGACAATATTTTGTTTTGCCTTGTCTTGTTCCAAAAAGGATTGTCCAAGTGATTTTTTATTAAAAAATATTAATCCACTAGAATTATCTGCGGACCTACAATAAAGTCCTCCTTTATTTTTCATTTGGGGAGTTCTTAGGTCCCAATCTGCCAAGGAAACAGCAAGCGGCAGAAGTCTTCCACTTGTTTCTCTTGGTTGATAAAAAAATGGAGGAAGCACATCAAGAGCTTTGGACAACGCTTTGATGCGAGGCGCATCCCAGTGGACCCTATGATTTTTTGTAAACTCTATGCTGTCATTTGTACTCGTAAAACTTAAATTTGTATCTGGAGATATTAATATTATTCCATATTTGTTTTCAACTTCAGTTTTCATTTGATCAGCATCCATTCCAAAAGTGCCGGTTTCTAATCCTTCTACAAGACCTCTGCTAATAGAGGGTCTGTTGGTATGAGCATTTATAACATCTATTCCCGTAAGACCACCTACTATAATTCCTCCCACTGCGCTTAAAAAACGCCTTCTACTCATTGTTGATGTTGTGTATTTTGGGGCCTCTTCTGACATGGTGCGATTATACCATGAGTATAAATGTGGTTAGTAATGGCTGTATAGATTTTGATATAATGATTGTTACTCTAAGATATGCCCAGAAGAAAGATAAAAAAACGCGGCTCATACAAGCGACGCAGCAAGGGACTAAAACTTAAGAAAGGTACAGTTTATACTTTGTCAGCAGTTAGTCTTGTTTTCCTTGCACTTGCATCTCTTGCTTCATATACACAAAGTGGGGTTGCCCTTACAACCTTTAATGAATACCTGATTGATTTTTTTGGATTTTTCTCATTTCTTATTCCAATAAATCTAATCTTATTTGCCTTATTTATTTCAAAAATAAAAAGCGCAATTTCTCAACCAAATATTGCAATCGGTTTTTTTGTTTTTACACTCTCAATCCTTGGATTGTTCCAAAGTGGGATGGTAGGGCATGATTTATTTTTCTATACAAGTTCTATAATGGGTTCTATCCTTACGATATTGGCATTTGCTTTGGGTGCATTTGTTGGATTTGTTGTTTGTCTCAATCTTTCTTTTGCAGAAATTGGAACATTTATATTTGAGCAAGGAAAAGGAGCAGCGTCAGGTATTGGAAAAGGTGTGGTTCCTCTTCTTAAAACAAAAGACAAGTTTGCAACAGGAATGCAGCAAGTTGCAATAAAAGGACTTGATGACGACGTAAAAATTTCTGATGGGAAGGTTGAAAAAGTAGCGACATCAGCTGCTCAGTCAGCTGCAACATTAGCGCCGCTTAAAAAAGGTATGCTTCCTGAAGAAATGATTCTTAACAAGCCACTAGAGATGGGAATGTGGGAATATCCTCCGTACTCACTTTTAAATGAAGTTAAAGAAAAGAAAAGAGATACAGGGGATGTTAAAAGAATTGCTGCAACAATTGAAAGCACTCTTCAAAGTTTTGGAGTTAAGGCACAGGTTTCAGAAATAAACGTAGGTCCATCTGTTACCCAATACGCTATTCGTATTCCATTAGGTACAAAACTTACCAAAATTACAACTCTTGCAAATGATTTAGCATTAGCAACCGAGGCCCCAACTGGTCAAATTAGAATAGAAGCTCCAATTCCTGGTAGAAATTTGGTAGGAATTGAAATACCAAATAGAGCTCTTGAAATGGTATCACTACGAACCATGCTTGAATCAAAGGCAATGCAAAACGTAAAATCCAAACTTGCAGTGCCATTAGGGCTTAATGTTTCTGGAGAGCCGGTTGTAGCAGATATCTCCAAAATGCCCCACGTTCTAATTGCAGGTACCACTGGGTCTGGAAAATCAGTTATGGTAAATGCAATTATTGCCTCCATTTTATTTCGGGCGTCTCCTTCCGAAGTAAAATTTATCATGATTGATCCAAAACGCGTTGAATTAACGGGCTATAACGACATACCGCATCTTCTATCCCCAGTTGTCGTTGAAGCAGAGCAATCAGTATCCGCACTAAAATGGGCACTCAAAGAAATGGATAGGAGATATTCAAAATTTGCGGAAGCGGGTGTAAAGAATATAGACTCATACAATGAATTAGCGGGTTTTCAGGCAATTCCTTACATCATAATTGTGATGGATGAGTTGGCAGATCTTATGGCTCTTGCGCCTGTTGAGGTTGAGGATAGCATTGCCCGTCTTGCTCAGATGGCCAGAGCCACAGGGATTCATTTACTGCTTGCGACCCAGCGTCCATCGGTAGATGTTATTACAGGACTTATTAAGGCAAATATTCCATGTAGGATTGCATTTAATGTTTCATCTGGAATTGACTCTAAGGT
Organism: uncultured Gammaproteobacteria bacterium; assembly: GCA_964425075.1. GTDB lineage: Bacteria > Patescibacteriota > Microgenomatia > Levybacterales > GWA1-39-11 > JAUSNA01. Next base: position 434,053 of record CAYRKM010000001.1, read on the forward strand.
TATTATTGATGGACCAGGAGCAGAGAAATTGTTAGGACGAGGAGATATGTTATTTGTGCCCCCTGATCAGGCAAAACCAACTCGTATTCAGGGGACATTTGTTTCAGACCCTGACGTAAAAAGGCTTACTAATTTCATAAAATCTAAAGGAATTCCCGTAGAATACACTTCAGAAGTAGTAGAGCAAGCAGTTAACATCAAGGGACGCTCTAGCAGTATGCCAATGACAGGCGAAGGTGGTAGAGATGAGTTATTTGATCAAGCTGTAAAAGTTGTATGTCAGCATGATAGAGCATCAGCATCGCTTATTCAAAGGAGACTTCAGGTAGGTTTTAATAGAGCAGCAAGACTTTTAGAACAACTTGAGGAAGCAGGAGTTGTGGGCCCGGCAGATGGCTCGAAACCTAGGGACGTATTGGTGAGAGATGCTGACAGTTTCTTAAATGGACCACCACCTGCCCAAGAATAACCTTCTATGCGAAAGATATCTGAAATGCTTCAGGATGCCAGAATTGAAAAAAACCTATCTATTGCAGATGTTGTAAAGGCTATTAGAGTAAAAAAAGAATTCTTGATAGCAATTGAAAATGGCTATTATCACGAACTGCCTTCTGAAAGCTATGCGCTAGGATTTGTGAAAAACTATGCCTCCTTTGTAGGAATTGATAAAGTAAAAGCTGCTGCACTTTTCAGGCGTGAATATGAGGGGCAACAGACAAAGCTCATACCTACATTTAAAAGCCAGGATAAAAAAATCAGGCGGAAATTATTTTTTTCACCTCGAAGTTTACTTATTTTTATAGGAATATTGCTTGTAATAGGATATATTTTATATCAGTACAGCTCATTCCTGTTCGGTCCGAAACTTCAGGTTGCAAAACCTACAGACAACCAAGTAGTAAATGAGAATATTGTAGAAGTTGAAGGGACTACTGATCCTTATGCTTCAATTTTAGTTAATAATGATGAAGTTTATGTGAAGCTTGATGGAACTTTTAAGAAAACACTTTATCTTTTTGAGGGAAATAGGCAAATTACAGTCGTTGCCAAAAGTCGAAATGGTAAAGAAACAAGAAAAGTTGTGAATGTAATTGTAAGATAATTTTCTCGTACTTTTCTGCCGAGAAAAGTACCAAAAGCTCTCGTCAATTGTCCCTCACGTATTCTTCAGTTTCACTTACTCGTTGAAAGAACCCGGTTCACTTCGTTCACTTCAGTTCTTTCTCCTTTGGATCACTCGTTCGTTTACTGACTCATATGTTCGGTACAAAATGACGAATAACTTAATCTTGTTTCAAGTGTAAAAAATCTTCCTTAATTCTTAATTCATCATTCTTTATTCTATTTGAAGTACTTTGTTATATTGACTCTGAAATTTTCACGTGATAGGCTGAGATACTCATTATGATTGATACTGTCCAGGCTGTTTTATTATTTGTAATAGTTCTTCTTTCAATCCTTTTTGTTGTATTGGGTATTCAAGTATATTTTCTTTTAAAAGACCTTCGTCAAACGCTTTCAAGAACAAATAAAATTCTTGATGATGTCGAGGCCATAACTGCAGGAATCGCAGAACCAGTATCTTCACTTTCAGGATTTTTGAGTAACGGGTCTGCCCTCGGGGTAGCTGCAAAGATATTCTCATTATTTACTAAGAGGAAAAAATAGTATGCAAGAAAAAAACCACTCAAACGGATTTATGTTTGGTCTTTTATTGGGTGCTGCTGTTGGTGCTTTGGTGAGTACTAAAAAAGGAAGAGAAATTCTAAAAGATGTAGCAGACTATGGACTAGAATATGTAGGTAATGTTATAAATTTAGATGATTTGGAAGGAGTGATGGAAGAAGAGGAAGAAATAATGGGTGGAGAGACTGAAGAGGCTGTTCCAAAGGAAAAAATTACAGTTGAAGAAGAGCCAAAAAAACCCCTGAGAAGAAGATTGTTTCGCGGAATCCGAAAGAAGTAGTTGAAAGTTTATTATTCATGGTCTATAGTTTTATAAACTGCCCTCGGCAGTTTTTTTGTAGAAAATGAATATCCACGAAGGAGAGCAAGATATGCAACAAATCGGACAAGAATTTGAAGTACGTACTCCCCAAAATTTTATGGAGATGATTGAGAGGAAGTGGGGTGAAGGAAAGTACGTATGTGTAGGGTTAGATAGTGAGCTTGGAAGAATTCCCGAGTCAATGCAAGGGAGTGTTTCTGCATTTAATCATGAGATTATTGATGCTACTCACGATCTTGTAGCTGCTTATAAACCTAACTTTGCATTTTATGAAGCATTAGGGGCCAAGGGAATTGAGATTCTTGTTGATACAGTTCAGTATATAAAGGAAGCGCATCCTGATATTCCTGTGATTCTCGATGCGAAAAGAGCCGATATTGGAAATACCAATAATGGTTCTGTTGAATTTGCCTTCAAAGAATGTGGTGCGGATGCGATTACAGTAAATCCTTATTTGGGAAGAGTAGCGTTAGAACCATTTTTGCAGCAAGCAAATAAAGGTATTATTGTTTTAGCACGTACCTCAAACGATGGTGCAGGAGAATTTCAGGATCTTATGATTGATGGGAGACCATTATATCTGCATGTGGCTGAACATGCTGTTAATGAGTGGAATGAAAATGGCAATATTGGGCTAGTGATGGGGGCAACAAGTCCTGAAGAATTAGGGCGAGTCAGGGATCTTTTTCCTGACGTACCTCTTTTGATTCCAGGAATTGGAGCACAAGGTGGGGATCCTGAAAAAGTGATACACGCGGCAAGGCATAGAATGCTTATAAATAATTCACGAGGTATAATTTTTGCCTCTGGAGGAAAAGATTTTGCCCAAGCAGCTCGACAAGCTACTCTTAATACGCAGGTTCAGATAGCTGCAGGGATGAGTTCATCATGAAGTTAATGAATGCGCGAAAAGAATTAGAAAAAGCTGGATGTATATATAGTGCCCACTTTGTGGGTGTAAGTGGTAAACATCTAGCAGGATATTGCAATATCGATCCTCTTTTGCCTCACGTTTCATTAGTAAGCAAAATGATAAAACTTCTCGTAAGCGAGTTTGGAAATATAAAAATTGATACGGTTGCCTCTCCTGCGGTTGGTGCAATTCCGTTTTCTCATTGGGGTGCATATCACCTTTCAAAATTACAAAAAAAAGATGTTCTAGGGGTTTGGGCAGATAAGGTGAGTGGGGTAGAGAAAAAAGCTTTTGCTTTCGAAAGACAAGGTTTTACAGAGGCTGTAAAAGGGAAGAGGGTATTAATTTTAGAAGATATAATTAATCAAATGTTCTCAATTAAAGCAACTATTGAAGCAGTTGAAAAAGCCGGAGGGAAAATTGTTGGTGTAGGTTCAATTGCTGCTAATAAGGGAGTAAGCGCAAAGGCAATGAATGTCAAAAAATTCGTAAATTTATGCGATATATATTACGACACCTGGACTCCAGAGGAATGTGTAGAGATTGGGTTGTGTAGTAAAAATGTACCAATAGTTGAGGATATTGGGCATGGAGATGAATTTAAAAAGAAAAACCCTAAATATAAGGGTGGCTACGTAAAGCTTCTGAGTTGAGTTTGATTCTTTAAGAGCTTATAATTCTCATACAAATATGAAAAAAATTGTTGTTATTGGAGGAGGAACGGGGGTCTTTACTGTCCTGACAGGACTTAAAGAATACGATTATGAGTTGTCTGCAATTGTGTCGATGGCAGATGATGGAGGCTCCACTGGCGTTTTAAGAGAGGAATTTGGAACACTTCCGGCTGGGGATATCAGACGTGCATTAATTGCATTATCCGACTCTAATGAAAAAGTACTATCCGATCTTTTTAATTATCGTTTTGGAGAAGCAACATCTCTAAAGGGGCACAGTTTGGGTAATCTTTTATTAACTGCACTTGAGAAAATCACAGGAAATTTTGCTTCCGCAGTAGATGAAGCAGTACGAATTTTAAATGTTAAGGGGAACGTAATTCCTGTAACTCTTTCAAATACTAAGCTTTATGCAGAGCTTGAAAATGGAACAGTGGTTGAGGGAGAGTCTAATATTGACATACCAAAACACGATGGAAATATAAAAATAAAAAACGTATTTCTAAAACCACAAGTTGCAGCAAATCCTAAGGCCGTCAAGGCAATAGAAGAGGCTGATGCAGTGATTTTGGGACCTGGAGATGTGTACACCTCAGTATTGCCAAACATTATTATTCCAGGAATTGCAGAAGCAATTAAAAAAACTAAAGCAAAAGTTATTTATAACGTAAATATTATGACCAAATTTGGAGAAACAAATGACTTTAAGGCATCTGACTTTATAAAAAAGATGGAGGAGTATTTAGGAGAAGGAGTTATTGATTATGTGACTGTAAATACCCAAAAGCCTAAGGGTGAGATTGTTGAGAGATATAAAAGAGAGCATGTGGAATTTGTTGAGGATGATTTGGGGAAAGATAAGCGAGTAGTGGAAGGTGACTTTTTGCGACGAGGGATGTTTTTGCGTCATGACCCAGAGAAATTGGCACAAGGCTTATCAAAGATAATCAAGTAGCAAGCAAGTAGAATGGAAAAAAAGAAAAGAGCAGGGGAGATCACCAAAGTTTTAAAAAAATTATTTCCCAACCCCACTACCCCACTTAATCACAGTAACCCTTGGGAATTATATGTTGCAGTAGCTCTTTCAGCGCAGCAAACGGATGTAGGGGTAAATAAGGTCACAGAAAGTTTGTTTCAAAAATATAAAAAACTTGATGACTATAAAAATGCAACATTTGAAGAGTTTGATAGTGATATTAAAAGCATTAATTTTCACAAAGGAAAGGCAAAGGCAATCTTGGAGGCGGCAAAAATAGTTGCAGAGAAGTATAAAGGACAAATGCCGCAGACGATGGAAGAATTAGTTGCCCTACCCTTCATCGGGAGAAAAACAGCGAATGTCATTTTGCAGGAAGCTTTTGGAAAAAGCGAGGGCATAGTAGTGGATACTCATGTAAAACGTTTGACCCGTTTGTTTGGCTTAACTCAAAATTCTGATCCGGTAAAAATTGAACGTGATCTTATGGAACTGGTTCCACAAAAAGACTGGCAGGAATTTGGTTTGGGTCTAATTTATTATGGGCGTACGTATTGCGCTGCGCACTGTAAACATCTTGAATGTCCTTTGAAAAAGTATATCCATTAACTTCTTTTTCTCTCTGAATTAAAATATTGCTGGGGATTTATTATTGAAATACTAAAAAAAACATATTCTTGCTCTCTATTTCAACTTATAGTATAATGCACGCATGACAAAAGGCAAAGAGATGGAAGAAATGGGAATAACCCCAAACGTAGAACATTCTGAAGGATCGCAGGTACCTCTTGCGACAATGGCTGACCTAGAAGCTGTTTTCAGATTTTTACTGTATGATAAAATTATTGCATCCATGGTAAGGGATGGATTCAAAACACCCTGGGGGGAGTTTTCCGATAACAAGTCTATACTTGAGGCATGTGCGATTGCTTTAAAAAGCTCACATGGGAAATTAAATCCAGACGAATTTATTGAAGAACTTATTGCAAACAAACTTTTGCATACAAGCTTTGAATTAGATGCCTTATATAGAACCAGTAGTAACCGTTTTGCTGATGATAAAACACGAGTAAGAGGGCTTTATGTCTATGACTGGGCAAAATTAGAAGGTTTGGGCTTGATAGAAGAAGGTCCAAAAGAAAGTATAGGTAATAGTTATGGTATACCACAGGATATTTATGAGCATTTACGTACTAACGCTGCTCTTGAGGAACCTTATGAGGGAACAAGTAGAATTGGTCGTAGATATGATGGAGAATATACACGCGTAGTGAGTCAAACTGCCTACTCGGGAATAAGCGTGGATTATATTCTGTATCGTGGGGGTCCTAAGAACCATAATATTTTGGGCAGAAGCTATGTGACTACAACACCTGATGTTTGGAGTACAGTTTTTGCTTCCATGGTACAGTTCTAGCCTTAATTAGTAGCTAATTTCAGCGTAGCTTGTTTTGATATAATAAGCTACATGAAAGCAGCGGATATTCTTCAAAAGTATATTTCATATTTTGAAAAGCAGAGACATACTCGTATAGAAAATAGCTCTCTTGTTCCTTTAAATGATCCGACAACTCTTTTTACCTCAAGCGGTATGCAGCCATTAGTCCCTTTTCTTTTAGGAGAAAAACATCCACAGGGCGTGCGTCTTGTGAATGCACAGAATTGTTTTCGAGCTCAAGACATAGATGAAATTGGGGACAACCGGCATACTACTTTTTTTAGAATGCTTGGGAATTGGTCACTGGGTGACTATTTTAAAAAAGAACAACTCCCCTACTTCTTTGAATTTTTGACAGATGAGTTAGGTTTGGATCCAAAAAAGCTTTACGTCACTGTTTTTTCAGGAAATAAAACCGTACCAAAAGACACGGAAAGCATCGAGATTTGGAAATCATTGTTTGCATCCAAAGGAATTGATGCAGAAGACGGGAGAATTTTTGAATATGGTGTTGAAAAAAACTGGTGGTCTAGAGCTGGAGTTCCTGAAAATATGCCGGTTGGCGAGCCCGGAGGACCTGACAGCGAAGTTTTTTTCGACTTTGGTATTGATTTAAAGATACACGAAAGCAGTGTTTTTAAAGACGAAAAATGTCATGTAAATTGCGACTGCGGAAGGTATCTTGAGATAGGAAATTCTGTTTTTATGCAATATATAAAAAAGGAAACCGGCTTTGAGGAGCTCCCGCAGAAGAACGTAGATTTTGGAGGAGGTTTGGAACGGTTACTCGCTGCAGTGGAGAATAAGCAGGATGTTTTTGAGACCACTCTCTTCAGTCCCATAATTCATTCAATTGAGAATACAACTGGAAAAGAATACAGCAAAAATCCACAGGAAATGAGAATAATCTTGGACCATTTTGTAGCCGCAATATTTATTTGCTCAAATGATGTAAAGCCATCCAACAAAGAACAGGGGTATATTTTGCGTCGTCTTATTCGTCGCGGTTTGGATAATTTTTATGTCCTCAATGGAGATACGATAGTTCCAATCATAGAAAAAATCATAGAGCAATATAAAGATACTGATCCTGTTTTGGTCGAGCAGTTTGAGGAGATTAAAAATACTATTTTGGAGGAAGAGACTGTATACCAAAAGGCACTAGCAGGAGGTAAAAAACTTATTGAAAAAGAAATTTCCAAAAATCCTTTAGGTTTTAAAACATCAGATGAAGTAAAAATAGGCGGCGAGCTAACAGGAGTTACCCTTATTTCAGCAGATTTGGCATTTAAAGCAATTTCTTCATATGGGTTGGGACCTACGCAGCTCAAAAGTTTGGGTTACACTTTCGATGATAAAGCATTGGCTGAGCTTATAAAGCAACACCAAGAAACGTCTCGTGCTGGTGCAGGACAAAAATTTGCTGGAGGGTTAGCCGACCACTCAGAGTTAACTGTAAAGGGACACACTGCAACACACCTAGTGCATCAAGCGTTGCGAGATGTTCTAGGAAATTCAGTACATCAAACAGGAAGCAATATCACGTCCGAACGTGTTAGGTTTGATTTTGCATATGAGAAAAAAGTAACAGAGGAAGAGCTTAAGAAGGTTGATGCGATAGTGCAGCAAAAAATAAAAGATGACCTTCCAGTGCATTTTGAAATAATGCCGCTTGAGAAGGCAAAAAAACTAGGAGCAATTGGTCTTTTTGATGATAAGTACGCTAAAGACGTAAAGATTTACTTTATAGGGGAGTATTCCAAGGAGTTTTGTGGTGGTCCCCATGTCGAAAAGACTTCAGATATCAAAAGTTTTGCTATACTAAAAGAAGAAGGGGTTGCCCGCGGTGTTCGTCGTATTTACATTAAGGTGACCTAATTGTATCGAATTGTTAGCAATATGTTAAAACTGCCTCCCATTCCATTTATAAATGGTGGAAAGAAAGAAGATTTTTTTCTTTCCCTACTTTTCCGTCAAGACAAAATTTCTGCAATTCTTTTTAGAGAAGAGCAAAAAACCTTGGTAATTTTAGGAAGCAGCGAGGAAAAGATTGACCTTGAAGAAGCTGCAATAGAGGATTTGGTTATTGCCTCAGACACTGTTATTTCCAAAATCGAAATGAGTTTGCCAGAAGGGGCAAATCTTGAAAAAACAATTTTTTCAGTCCCCTACTCCTGGGTTGAGGAAGGAAAGATAAAAGAAGAAAGACTTGCCCAGCTTAAAAAAATAAGTGTCGAATTAGCTCTTGTTCCAATGGGTTTTATAGTTTCAATTGAGGCTATTATTGCTTTTCTTCAGAAAAAAGAAGGCGTGCCGATAAATGGAATTTTTGTGGAAATTTCAGAAACATTTTTATATGTTTACCTTGTAAGAAGTGGAAATATTTTAGAAGTAAAACAAGGGAAGATTGATGATTCAGCCGAAAAAACTGTTGAAAATTTGCTTTCCTCCGTCATAAAATTTGAAGTTTTACCATCAAAAATTATTCTTTTAAATAATAAGGAAGCAGAAACCATTCAGCAGAAATTTTTGTCTCATCACTGGACTAAGCAGCTTCCTTTTCAGCATCTTCCCCAGGTTGCAATGCTTGAAAAAGGATTTGAGAATGAAGCAATCATTCATGGGGTTGCAAGCCAAATGGGAGCAGCAATAAAGGGTGAGCTGGCAGTTTCAAGATCGGAAGAAAAGGGAGGCGAAGAAAAAGAAGTAAGCGCTACGGAAGATTCGTTCGGTTTTTCCCAAGACGTTGATATAGCAAAGAAATCAACTCCACTCGTTGAAGATAAAGAAATTGACGAGCCTGATTTAATGGATGGAAACCAGGAAAAGGATATTGCAATGGACGAGGGGATAGAAGAAAGCTATGTTCCTCCGGAAAAGAAAAGTCCTTCTGGCGGGATTTTTGCAGTTATTTTGTCGTTCATTCCAAAGAATTTATCATTACCCAAACTTTCATTTGCTAAAGGTGGGAGATCGTATCTTATTCCGCTTGCTGCGGCAGTTATTGTAATTGCAATAACAGCTTTTTATTACATGTTTCTTATAAAGGCTGATGTAATTGTTTTTACGGGTCAAAAAGAATTTAACGACACGCTCAATATAACTCTTACAACAAATGGAACCTCATCATTTGACGAGAAGGTTTTGCGTATAGAAACAGTAACAGAGGAAGTGAGTGGAAGTGAAACGCAAGAAGTTACCGGAAAGAAAGAAACAGGTGAAAAGGCAAAAGGAGAGGTAACAATATTCAACAAAACTGATAAAAAACAAACAATAGAAAAGGGAACAACGATAACCTCATCTAATAATTTAGAATTTACCTTAAGCGACACAGTTGAGATCGCATCCACTAGTTCTTTTGCAACAGAATTTTCTAATAAAAAAGCCAAGGTGGAGGCTTCAAAATTTGGAAAGGAATACAATTTACCATCAAACACCAATTTTACTGTTACAAGCTTCACAACTTCACAAGTTTTTGCGAAAAATGACACTGCTTTTGCAGGAGGTACTAAAGAAGAAATCCAGGTGGTGTCAGAGAAAGATATGGACTCATTGTCTGAGAGCCTATCTGACAAGCTTTTAAGTGATGCAAAAAAGAAAGCTTCAGCAAAAGTTGCAGATGGTCAGGAATTATTGCCAGTTGTGTTATCCACTAAATTTGAAGAGAAAAAATTTGATAAAAAAGAAGATCAGGAAGCAAAAAATCTTAAATTAACTGCAACAATAACCTTCACGCTTGGATCTTACAAAAAAGAAGAATTGGATGCATTTATTGCAAGTTCTGACTCATTTGATGTTCCTGACGATTTTAAATTATCTGATCAAGAGTCAGAGTTAAGGTTATCAAATGTTTCTCAGAAAGGAAAAGATATCACTGCAAAGTTGTCATTTAATGCAATCTATAAGCCTCAGCTTGAGGTTTCAAATATTCCTCAGGAAATAAAAGGAAAAAGTATAAAAACAGCGGAGGGAAAACTTAGGGAAATTTCAGGAATTTCAGATGTGAAGATTTTGATTCACAATGGAATTCCACTTCTCCCAAGCCTTCTCCCATTTAGAAAGGAGAATATAACTCTTGAAATAAAAGCTGAAGAATTATAAGTCTAAAGCTTAATTTTAATTGAATACTATTATGTCCAAAACATATACATATGGAAAAGCTCGTAGTGTGCTTAAAAAGCGCTTAAAAAGGTTCGTGGGTATATCAACCCTGGTTCTTGGAGTCGTGGTTGTGCTTTATTTTTTCTTTCCCGTTATTTCTTACCATTTATTTCTCTCTTCGGAATTTTCTGCAGATGATATAGAATCCCCCTTGCCAAAGAGATATGTATTACAGGGGAATAATAATATTACTTCAATAGTAGCTTCAAGTTTTAGTGATGTAGCTTATGATTTTACGGACGCTAGAAATTGGTTCCCTCAAGTAGAAGCGAAAGGGGTTACAGTTAAAAAAGTAAGCGAGTACGAGCTATCAATTCCTTCTCAAAAGATAATGAATGCAAAAGTTTCTGGGGATGATTTTGATCTTTCAAAGCATTTGGTCCAATATTTTTCAACGTCAAAAAACCCCATAGATAAGGGAACATCTGTAATTTTTGGTCATTCTACTCTACCTCAATGGTTTGATCCTACTAATTACAATACAATTTTTGCAAAGCTTCATACAATAAAAGTAGGGGATGAAATAATTCTTACGGTAAATAACTTGAATTTTTCTTATAAAATATTTTCAACCAATATTACTGATCCTTCTGACCCAAATATTTTCTCTCAAAGCTTTGATAATAGCTATATTACTCTTGTTACATGTACTCCACCCGGTACGGTGTGGAAAAGACTTATTGTGAGGGCAAGTCTTACTGGTCTTGCAAAAAATTGAGAGGTAATTCTGATACTATGTAGAATATGGAGCAAATTGGAGTTGATTCTTCCTCCCAGGATGATAAGCTTTTAGCGCAGTATAAAAGGCAGAGGATAAAAGAATCAATTTATAGATTTTTTTACAACATTTGGCCAAGTATTCAGCGTACACTAACATTTATTTTTTATCACACTTTTCGAATTATTCGAGGGGGGATAAGAACAGCATTAGAGCAGTTAAAATAATATGGAAAAACAACAAGAAGCATTAAAAGCAATTCAAAAAAAGCTTGTAGGAAAGGAGCTTAACTATAAGGAAATCTATGCAATTATGGATGAAATTGCAAATGATAGACTTGGTGATATTTTGACAACATATTTTGCAGCCTCGGGGTATTCTAAAGGATTTTCATATGATGAATTGTACTTTCTAACCAAAGCAATGGTTGAAACTGGGGAAAAGCTTGAGTTTAAGGGAATTGTTGCTGACAAACATTCAATTGGGGGACTTCCCGGAACTCGTTGTACTATGATAATAGTACCCATAATTGCCTCAGCTGGTTTTACAATTCCAAAAAGTTCTTCTCGCGCTATTACAACCCCAGCAGGAACTGCCGATGTGATGGAAGTTTTATCAAGTGTAACATTTGATGAAAAAGAGATATACAAAATTGTTGAGAAGACGAAAGGATGTATCGTATGGGGTGGAAGTTTTAAAATTGCTCCCGCTGATGACGAGATAATTCAAGTCGAAGAACCCTTACTTCTTGAAAGTTATGACAAAATTTTGGTTTCTGTTATGGCAAAAAAGATCGCGTTTGGTTCAAACCATATAGTTATTGATATTCCATACGGCAAAACGATGAAAGTGCATCGAGAAGAAGATGCTGAAAGTTTAGCTCGAAAATTTAAATTTATTGCAAATAAATTTGATATGAAATTGGAAGTAATTCTAAGTCACACAGCTGAACCTGCAGGAAACGGCATAGGTCCACTTCTTGAGGCAGTAGATGTTCTGAAAGTGCTTGAACAAACTCCAGACAGGCCACTTGCTCTTGAAAAGCGTTCAATTGAACTTGCTGGGGCATTATTAAAATTATGTCTTGAAGATGCACCCGACGAGTTAAAAGAGGTTTCCAAGCAATTTGAAAATACGCAAGAGTGGGCACGTTCCATATTAATATCAGGACAAGCACATAAGAAAATGATGGAAATAATTGATGCCCAAGGAGGAAAGGCGAATATTACCTCAGACAAACTCCATCCAGCTTCCAATCATAAGTCAGTAAAGTCGGAAAAGTCTGGAGAAATAACAGCAATTAATTGTAAAAATATTTCTTTAATAGCAAAAATATTAGGAGCTCCACAGGATGCAAAATCAGGAATACTCCTTAAAAAAAGACTTAAAGATAAGATTTCAAAAGGTGAGGAATTATTTGAGGTTTTCAGTGAAAGCGAGCATAGAATTTCTGAAGCAATTGATTCATTGGAAATGTTTCCACTTTATACAATTGAATAGGTTTGGTTTGTTATAATAAAATATGGAGTATTTCTCACTAATACTAACCGTTTCAATTATCCACCTCCTAGCAGTAATTAGTCCTGGCCCTGATTTTCTAATGATTACAAGAAATAGTCTTGTGTATTCTCGAAAAACTGGTATTTATTCATCGATTGGATTGGGGATCGGGATATTATTACATGTAACGTATTCATTGGTTGGTATTGGTTTTATAATTGCTCAGTCTATCGTATTATTTAATGTTATTAAATACTTAGGGGCTGCATATCTAATCTATATTGGAATAAAATCATTAACATCAAAAACTTCTCATATAACAAAAGCAGAAGAGAATGAAGCTCTTCCCGACATATCAAAATGGAAGGCAATCAAGATAGGATTTTTAACAAACGCACTAAACCCCAAAGTGACACTGTTCTTTTTAAGTGTTTTTACGTTGGTAATTAGTCCAACAACCCCTTTAGTTATAAAATTATTTATGGGAGCTGAAATGGCGCTGGTTACTTCCTTGTGGTTCTCGTTTGTCGCGTTGATTTTCTCGCTCAATATTATTAAGGATAGAATATCTCGAGTTCAGAATTATGCAGTCAAATTCATTGGAGTAGTTTTAATTCTTCTGGGGGTAAAAGTTGCACTTTCGAGTGCAAAATAAATACAATTCATATAAGCTTACTAGCTTCAATATGTTACAATAATGCCAAGGATATGAAGAAGTTATGGGTAGTAATACTTTTGGCCGTAGTTGTTGGGATTGGAACGATTGTCTGGTGGAGAAATGGAGTTGCCCCCGTTAACCCTAAAAATACCTCGCAGAAAGTTTTTGTTATTCCAAAAGGAGCCGCAATTAGAATAATTGGAAATGATCTTAAAGAGCAAGGTCTTATAAAAGATCCTGTTGTTTTCTTTTTATACATAAAGAAGAACAGACTTGATAAAAAAATTCAGGCTGGTTCTTATAAATTATCACCATCTATGAGCTTGTCACAGCTAGTTGATGAAATGAGAAAAGGGACTATTGATGTATGGGTTACAATTCCCGAAGGATATAGAGCAGCAGAAATAGCTGAGGTTTTAAAGGAAAATATAGGAACTTACAGTGATACTTGGATAAAGTCCCTTGAAGAGGAGGAGGGATATTTATTCCCTGATACTTACTTAATTCCAAAAGATGCAGATGTTACAACAGTCATTTCGATAATGAATAACAATTTTTACGCGAAGATTGAAAGCATTGAATTAAGTAAAGACACAAAAAATCTTAACAGTATCGTAACAATGGCGTCTCTTATTGAGAGAGAGGCTATTACTGATTCAGAAAAACCCCTTATAGCCTCAGTTATTAATAATAGATTGAAGAATGATATGGCGCTTGATATAGATGCAACTCTTCAATATATTAAGGGTAAAGATGCAAGAGGGAAGTGGTGGAGCGTGCCAACAGGAAATGACAAAAACTTAAATTCTTTGTATAATACTTATAAGAATATAGGACTACCTCCAGGACCTATTGCAAATCCGGGGCTTGAAGCCATTCGAGCTGCAGCAAATCCAGGAGAAAGTAATTATTATTTTTACATACATGACACAACGGGAAAGGTTCATTTTGCAAGGACTTTGGAAGAACACAATAGAAATGTCGAAAAGTATTTGAGGTAAAGTACGTCTTTAAAAACTATAGGGCATTGACAAACTTCGTCATATGCTGTATAGATTAACATCACGTATTAAAAAAGATGGAGGTCATTGACCTTTCATCCTTTTTTTTCGTGAGTTGGAGGCCAACTTCTCTTTTTTCCGATGGCAAAACAATCAAACGCAAGACAATACTGGGGTAAGCAAGTAAAAAAGCTTCCCGAAATGGACCTTTTGGGGATTCAAAAGCAATCATATGATTGGTTTATTCGCGAAGGTATTCAAGAGATAATTAATGAAATCACCCCAATTTCAGACTTCACCGGTAAAAACTGGGAGCTCTCATTAGGAGAATACAAATTAGGAGAGCCAAAAATTACAGAAGAACTAGCCATGCAAAAAGGGCTTACCTACTTCACGCCTCTCATGGTTGAGGCAACACTACTCAATAAAAAGACCGAGAAAAAAGTTACTCAAGAAGTTTTCTTGGGAGAAATTCCAAAAATGACCGATAGGGCAACATTTATTGTTAATGGTATTGAGAGAGTTATTGTTAATCAAATTGTTCGTTCTCCTGGTGTATTCTTTACAGGCTCTGAAGATCCGATTACCGGAAAAACATTATATACAGCAGAACTTAGACCAGTTCACGGTTCATGGCTTGAGATTTCTACAACTAGAACTGACATGATAGTTGTAAGAATTGATAGAAGAAAGAAATTTTTGGGTTCAGTTTTCCTAAAGGCTTTAGGAATTGAAACAAATGAAGAGATTTACGCTCTTTTTGAAGGAATTGATGGAGCAGAAGAATTTGTCAAAAATACCCTTGAAAAGGATGAGGCAAAAGGATCAAATGATGCTTTAATTGAAATTTTCAAGAAACTTAATCCAGGAGAGCCAGTCGTAATTGATACAATTCGTCAGAACTTCAGAGATACATTCTTTGATAGAAGACGTTATGATCTTTCTAGAGTTGGAAGATACAAAATTAATAAAAAACTAAATGGTCTTAACGGCAATGTTGATCCTGAAATTGCGACTTTAACAATTGAGGACGTTGTAGGAATTATTAAATATCTTATTGACCTTTCAAAGGGTAAAGGAAAAGTGGACGATATTGACCATCTTGCTAACCGTCGTATTCGTTCTGTTGGAGAACTTGTTCAATCAACCGCTTTTAGAGTTGGAGCACTAAGACTTGAAAGAATTGTGAAGGAAAAGATGTCTTTAACTTCAACTGAGGAAGTTTATTCTCCTTCTCACTTTATTAATGCCCACCCAATAATTGCAGCAATTAACGAATTCTTCAGAACCTCACAGCTTTCAGCAATCCTTGACCAAACAAATCCATTAGCAGAAATTGACAATCTTCGACGTCTTACAGTTATGGGAACTGGTGGTATCTCAAGAGAAAGAGCTTCTTTTTCAATTAGAGACATTAATGCTTCACAATACTCCAAGATTTGCCCTGTACGAAGCCCTGAGGGTCCAAATATCGGTCTTGTTACTTATCTAGCACTCTACTCCCATGTAAATGATTTTGGATTCTTGGAGGCACCTTATAGAAAGGTTGTAACTGAGAAAAAAGGAAATAAAACCTTAGTACGTGTAACTGATGACATTGTATATCTTGATGCTGATGTTGATTCAGATTATTACATTACTCATGCAGATATTGCACTTGATGAAAAGGGATATATAGTGGACGAATTGGTACCAGCTCGTTATCGAGGAGAATATCTTGAAGTAGACAGAGATAAAATTCAATATATTGATGTTATTCCACGCCAAGTTGTTGGAACTTCCGCTTCCCTTATTCCATTTATTGACCACGATGAAGCTAATCGTGCTCTGATGGGTACTCACATGCAGTGTCAGGCAGTGCCGTTAATTAAGACCGAAAGCCCAATTGTTGGAACCGGTATGGAAGCAACAGTTGCTGAGGCTATGGGAAGAGTTGTAAAGGCTCCATTTGACGGAGAAATTACATATGTTGACGCAGGAAAAGTAGTTATTAAAGGAAAGAATGGGGTAATGGAATATGAAATTCAAAAGTTTAAGAGAACAGCTCAGAACACTTACTTTTCAGAAAAGCCAGTTGTTGTAACTGGACAAAAAGTAAAAGCAGGCGACGTACTAGTTGATGGACCAGCAACTGATTTTGGAGAATTGGCGCTTGGTAAGAATTTATTAATCGCTTATGCATCATTTGATGGACTTGGATATGAGGATGCTATTGTTATTTCAGACAGACTTGTTAAAGACGATGAACTTTCTTCAGTTCATATCGAGAAATATGAGGCTACAGTAGTTGATACAAAACTTGGACCTGAAGAGACAACTCGAGATATTCCAAATGTAGCTGAAGAAGACTTGGCAAATCTTGACGAAGAAGGAATTGTTGTAATTGGATCTGAAGTTCTTCCTGGAGATATTCTAGTCGGTAAAATTGCACCAAAGGGTGAAACTGAACTTACTGCTGAAGAGCGTTTGCTTCGTGCTATCTTTGGAGAAAAAGCACGAGAAGTGAGGGACACATCACTAAGAATGCCTCATGGAGAGCATGGAATTGTAACTTCTATTCAAGTTCTTGATAGAGAGAAGGGTGACGAATTGGAACCTGGAGCAATTAGAAAGCTCATCATCGAAGTTGCGCAACTTCGTCATGTTGTAGTTGGAGATAAGCTTGCAGGACGACATGGAAATAAAGGTGTTATTTCAAAGATTGTTCCCCAATCAGATATGCCATATCTTGAAGACGGAACTCCAGTTGATATTATTATTTCTCCAATTTCAGTACTTGGTCGTATGAATTTGGGTCAGCTTCTTGAGGCTCATGCTGCATGGGCTGCTGACAAGATGAATACAAAAATCGCTGTGCCTGTATTTGAAAAAGTTCCTGAGCAAAAATTATTCGATCTTATGAAAGGCGCTGGTATTCCAGCCGATGCTAAGGTAAAATTATGGGACGCAAGAACCGGTGAGCCATACGAAAATAATATCGTAGTTGGAATTGGATACATCATGAAGCTTATCCACATGGTTGAGGATAAAACTCATGCTCGATCTACTGGACCATACTCTCTTGTTACCCAACAGCCTCTTGGAGGAAAAGCACAAATGGGTGGACAGCGTCTTGGAGAGATGGAGGTTTGGGCTCTAGAATCGCACAGAGCAGCCTACACTTTGCAGGAGATGTTAACAATTAAGTCAGACGACGTTGCAGGAAGAGCAAAAGCATTTGAAGCTATTATCAAAGGCGTTGATATACCAACTCCAAAAGTACCTGAATCATTTAAGGTTCTTATCCGTGAGCTTCAATCATTGGGTATGAATATCCAGCCAACCGCAGCAGTTGTTGCAGATGACGAAGATGCAACTGACGAGGTAGAAGAAGTTAAGAAAGAGGCAGAAGAGCTTCAGGAAGCACTTGAAGTAGAAAATGTCGAGGAAGCAGGAGAGGGACAAGACAATACTCTTCCAGCAGAAACAGAGTTAATAGTAGACTCAGTTGAACAAACCGAGCCAACAATGGAAGATACGGCTAAAGCAATGGAAGGAGAAGAGAATTAGTTAAGATTCTCAAATTAAATTTATATTATGGAACCACAAGACAACAATAATCAATTAAGAGAGGCAGCATTTGCTCCAAAAGCAGTTCGAAGGAATGATGTAATTAATATCTCAGACTTTGAGGGTCTAAGAATTACTATAGCTTCTCCCGATGACATAAAAAATTGGTCATACGGAGAAGTAACTAAGCCAGAAACCATTAATTACAGAACTTTTAGAGCTGAGAAGGATGGTTTGTTTGACGAAAGAATCTTTGGTCCAACACGAGACTTTGAATGTTACTGTGGAAAATATAAAAGAATTAGGTACAAAGGAATTGTTTGTGATAGATGTGGAGTTGAGGTTACTTATTCAAGAGTAAGACGTGAGAGAATGGGGCATATCACCCTGGCTGCTCCTGTAATTCATGTTTGGTATTCAAAAGGTTCACCTTCAAAACTTTCAACTCTTTTGGGAACAACTCAAAAAGAGCTTGAGTCTATCATTTACTATGCTTCATATCTTGTAACTTCAATTGATGAGGATAAAAGAAAAGAGGCAATGGAAAGACTAGAGACTATTAAGCAATCACGTCTTGATGAATTAAAGAAAACAATTGAAGAAGAGAAGAAAAAACTTGAATTAGAAGAAAAAGACAAGCTTAAAGAAATTGAATCAACCCTTAAGAAAGAAAGAAAAGAATTAGTTCTTGAGGAAACCAGAGTTAACTATAAACAAAGAAACGCGGCATTTGACAAGAGACTTGAAGCTGAGGGTGGAAGAATTGAAGAAATCTTTACAAGAATTAATGATATCGTAAAGGGACTTAAGACCTGGGATGTTCTTTCTGAGGAAGAATACGTAAGGCTTCTTGAGTATGATGTTTTAATCTTCTTTGAGGTAGAAACAGGAGCTTCAGCTATACTTCATGCCATTGAGTCAATGGACATTGGTAAGATTATTGGTGAATTAAGAGAAGATGTTCACAAATCATCTGGTCAGAAGCAATTGAAACTCCTTAAAAGACTTCACTTAATCGAGGCTATAAATGAAGCTGGATTTGACCTCTCCTCAATGGTTCTACGCGTTCTTCCAGTTTTGCCTCCTGATCTACGCCCAATGGTACAACTTAATGGTGGAAGATTTGCAACATCTGACTTGAACGATCTTTACAGAAGAGTAATTAACAGAAACAATCGTTTGAATCATCTTATTTCTCTTGGAGCACCTGAAATTATTTTAAGAAATGAAAAGAGAATGCTTCAAGAGTCTGTTGATTATCTAATTGATACTTCAATTCGAGCTTCTTCAACACAAAGACAATTTAAATCCCTTTCTGATGTTTTGAGAGGAAAACAAGGCCGATTTAGAAAGAATCTTCTTGGAAAAAGAGTAGATTACTCAGGTCGTTCTGTTATTATTGCAGGACCTGAATTATCCCTTAATCAATGTGGTATTCCAAAAGAAATGGCCCTTGAGCTCTTTAAACCTTTTGTTATAAGAGAAATTATTGCTAGAGGTTTAACCACACCTAATGCGAAAGCTGCAAAGAGATATATTGAGAAAAGACCAGCTGAGGTGTTTGATATCCTTGAGGAAATTACCAAGAATCACCCAGTGCTTCTAAACCGTGCCCCTACACTTCACAAATTGGGTATTCAGGCTTTTTATCCAGTGCTTGTTGAGGGTAGTGCTATTAAAATTCACCCTTGTGTCTGTGCTGGTTATAACGCTGACTTTGATGGAGACCAAATGGCAATTCATGTACCACTTTCATCTCGTGCGCAAAAAGAAGCAATTGAGTTAATGATGCCTGCATCAAACTTGCTTAAGCCTGCAGATGGTAACCCAATTACTCTTCCAAACAAAGAGATGGCATTGGGAACTTTCTACTTAACAAGTGTTGATGAGAGACTTCGAGGCGAACAATTAAAGATGTTTTCAAGCCCTGAAGAGGCTTATTTAGCTCGAACAACTAAAAAATTGAGCTTTAGAGAGCCAATTATGATTCGGGTTGATGGTAAAACTTTCGAAACAACTTTGGGTAGAGTTATGTTTAATGAGGCACTTCCAGAGGGTTTGGATTTTGTAAATGAAGAAGTTAAAGCCTCAACAATTAGAGATATTATTACAAAAGCTATGGTTACTCTTTCAAAAGAAGACGTAGCACTTTTAATTGACAGAATTAAAGAAATTGGATTCTATGCTGCAACTATTTCTGGTATTTCAGTTTCAACATTTGACTTGAAGATGCTTGATACAAAGTCAACTCTTATTGATGAAGCGGAGAAACAAATTCAAGAAATTGAAGATGAATTCCAACAAGGTCTTATTACTCACAGCGAGCAAAAAAGACTTATGAATCATGTATGGTTAGAGGCTACCGAAAAGATGGCAAATCTTACTTGGAACTTATTTGATAAAAATGACATCGTAAGAATAATTGCTGATTCAGGTGGAGCTCGTGCAGGAAAAGATCAAATTAAACAGCTTGCTGCGATGCGTGGTCTAATATATGATCCTCTTGGACGTATCGTTGAACTTCCAATTAAATCTAACTTTAGAGAAGGTCTTTCAATTTTTGAATACGTTAATTCAGCTCGTGGTTCAAGAAAGGGTCTTACCGACTCAGCTCTTAAGACTGCTGACGCTGGATACTTAACTCGAAGACTTGTTGACGTTGCTCATGACGTAATTATTCGTGAAGATGATTGTGGAACAACTGAGGGATTTGAGGTTAATCTTGAAAACAGAGAAAATCTAACACCTCATATCAATATGCTTTTGGGTCGTGTGGCTTTAAAAGACATAGCATCTAAGAAAACAAAGAAAGTGTACGTTAAGAAAGGTGAGGACATTGATCACGAACAGCTAAGAGAAATCTTGGAAGACGAAAGTATTTCCGAGGCATTTGTAAGAAGCCCCATTGATTGTAAATTAAAGCATGGAATTTGTGCAGCTTGTTATGGATGGGACCTTTCAACTTACAAGAGAGCAGATCTTGGTACTCCAGTAGGTGTTATTGCTGCGCAATCTATTGGTGAGCCAGGAACTCAGCTTACTATGCGTGTTAAGCATTTTGGTGGAGTTGTTATGTCTGACGTGACTCAAGGTTTGCCAAGAGTTGAGGAGTTATTTGAGGTAAGAAGACCAAAGAATTTGGCACCAGTTGCTGAGATTACCGGTAAAGCAAGCGTTGAGAAGGTTGAAGATGGATATATTGTGAAGGTAAAGAACACTAAGGTAAAACCGGTTGAGGAAAGAGAATATTTTGTACCACTTGCTTCAAGTTTGTTAATTGCAGATGGAGATCAAGTAACTGCAGGAACTCAACTTTGTGAAGGCCATCTTGATCCAAAAGATGTTCTTAAAGTTGGTGGTTTGGTTCGAGCACAACAATACCTTATCAAACAAATTCAGGATGTGTATGAGTCTCAAGGTATTTCAATTCACTACAAGCACTTTGAGACAATTGTAAGAAAGATGTCTGATAAAGTAATGCTTGAAACTGCTGGAGACACAAAGCTACTTCCTGGAGATCTTACTTCAAAACTTAGATTTGAAGATCAGAATGCAGCAGTAATTTCAGAAGGTGGAGAGCCTGCAACTGCTCGAGAAATAATGCTAGGTGTAACCAAAGCTGCTCTTGTTACTGATTCGTGGTTGTCTGCCGCTTCATTCCAAGAAACAACTCAGGTATTAACTGATGCTTCTCTTGAAGGAAAGGTTGATGATCTTATCGGACTTAAAGAAAACGTTATCGTTGGAAGACTTATTCCAGTTAGAGAGCACTTCATGGATGATGAGGTGCAGACAATTGAGGATGTTCCTATGTTCCCAGCTTTAATGTCAACTGAGTCTGCCCCATCTGCACCTGAGGCTGGAATTGAGCCTGTCGAAAGTGTATAATCAACCCTTACTATGCCAACACTTAACCAATTAGTTAAAAAAGGAAGAGCAAAGAAAAGTAAAAAGATTAAAGCAACCGGTTTGCGAACTATTTTTAATGCAAAAAATAGAGAATACACCGAGAATCCTTCTCCTCAAAAAAGAGGAGTGGTAACGCTTGTAAGAACAATGACTCCAAAAAAGCCTAATTCAGCTTTGCGTAAGGTTGCAAGAGTTAAGCTTTCAAACAGAGAAGAAGTTACAGCCTACATTCAGGGAATTGGACACAATTTAGCCGAGCACGGAATCGTTTTGGTTCGTGGAGGAAGAGTAAAAGATTTACCAGGTGTGAAATACCATTTAGTAAGAGGAAAATTTGACCTTGCTGGAACTCAGAACAGAAAAACATCCAGATCAAAATACGGAGCTAAAAAAGGAGGAGCTGCACAAGCTTAAGTAGTATGGCTAGAGGTGGAAAAAGCATTGCAAAAAGAAAAATAGAAGCAGACCCAATTTATGGGAGCATTCTTCTTTCAAAATTCATAAATAATGTAATGCAGGATGGTAAAAAAACCACTGCGCAAAGAATAGTGTATGATGCACTCGATATTCTTAAGGAAAAAGGGAAAGATCCGCTTGCTACTTTCGAAAAAGCATTGGACACTGTTGCACCAAGACAAGAAGTGAGGGCAAAAAGAGTAGGTGGAGCAGCTTATCAGGTTCCTATGGAGGTACGTGGACCACGAAAAGTTTCTCTTTCTATTCGATGGGTTCTTGAAGCAGCCCGCAAACGCTCAAATTCTGAGTACAAGTCATTTGCTGCAAAACTAGCTCAAGAACTTCTTGATGCATTAGAAAATCAGGGAGAAGCAGTAAAAAAGAGAGACTCCGTACAACGTATGGCCGAGTCCAACAAGGCTTTTGCACATTTCCGTTTTTAATTTCGATTGCCCTTCCGTAGCTTTACGCGA
The DNA here is from genome assembly GCA_964425075.1 of uncultured Gammaproteobacteria bacterium. GTDB lineage: Bacteria > Patescibacteriota > Microgenomatia > Levybacterales > GWA1-39-11 > JAUSNA01. The sequence continues at coordinate 456,487 of CAYRKM010000001.1, forward strand.
AGGAGGGCCCACTTCAGATTCTAGATTTTAATTATCTTCACAACAAAACAGCGGCTGTAGTAGTTATTCTCTCTGCATAAAAGTCTAATGGAAAATTTAATATCGCAACTGGGTCTTCATAGGAAAGCTCAAGACTGTGTTGCCTTACTGCTTGACTAAGTGCGCTTGTTATTCCCTCATCAACATTTTCTTTTCTTTCTTCATCGAGAATATTGTATGCTTCTCCTGAGTGTAGGGCAAAGTAAGGAGGTCTTTGAGTAAATAGAACCATGTCTCCTTCGATTCGAAAGTTGGGTGGCGCAAATCCTGAGAACACCAATTTTAGAAGTGGAGTATCCCAAACAAATCTAGTATTTCCGCCATTTTCGATAGTATCTCTTATAATTAATAGTGCTGCATTTCTACTGTCTTTATCACCCTCGCTTACATGTTTTGCAAGGTCTCGTATTAGGTCATGCGATGCCGCCCAAATCCTTTGTTTGTCAAAGCGAACATCCTCAAATACTACTCTCTCTTTCGGCATATAGAAATTATATTTCCAAAAATGAAATTTGCAAGAGATAAGTTGTCAATTCGCCCTTTAAATAGTTCTTTTTTTAATTAACCTCGAACTCCTCCTAGAGGTGGACCGTTTAAATCAGGAGAGTGTTCAAAATCTGCCCCATCTGTTCTACTTTTAATTAAAGTGCCCGATGGAACGGTAATTCCATCAACCCTGTTTTCAATAATAATACCCGTGCGAATTCCTGGATTTCCATCCCCACTTTTTAAAGGTTCTGAGTTCAAACCCGAGTGTTCAAAACTTGCATCAAGTGCTCTATCTAGTTCAGTTCCCATAATATATCACCTCCTTTTCACTGCTTGAAAGTTATCATAAATATTTATGGTTTTGAAGTCAATTTTTTATAAATTCTTTACAAAATTTAACAATTTGTTAAAATATTAACACCTCGCAAGCTCGGCGCAAGCCCTTCACAAAGTTCAGGACAGGCACTTCTTGCAGGCTCACTGCAGGCAGATTAGAGGTTTAGCTATTTATAAAAATTATGATTACGGTTCCAGATGGTACAAAAATTATTATAGAGCGCTCTCGATATCTATCAGAAGCGTTATCTAAAAAACTTATAAATATTTCCTCACTTGCAGAGTATTTAAAGCCAGAACTTGAAGAAATGCTTTTAAAGCCTGTTTCAAAAGGCTCTATTATCATGGCAATTATGCGTCTTCAGCCAACTCTCAAACCAAAATATAAGGAGAACAAACTTTTTCAAAAACAACCAGAAATGGCAGTACGCTCAGGGCTTTCTTTGATAAATATTCAAAGAACCAAAGAAACAGAAGAGGCAATACGAGAATTATTTATAAGAAGAGTAAAGGGGACTTTCTTCTCAATTACAATTGGTGCAAGTGAGATAAACATTGCTATTTCTTCAAGTTTCTTGCCTCAAATTGAGGCAGAATTTTCAAAAAATCACATCATCTCGGTTATCCCAAATGTTTCATTGATTACAATATTTCTTCCAGAGAAAGCCATCACTACTCCCGGCGTGTATTATTTTTTCCTTAAGTCAATTGCATGGGAAGGGATAAATATTTTAGGAAACGCTGCAACAACCTCTGAGCTCACGCTCTTTTTTGCAGATAAAGATGTCCATCGAGCATTTGAGATTTTGTCATCAATCTATAAAGAGAAGTAGTTGTATAATAGGTGCCCTATGTCTAATTTTCAAACAGCCAGTATTCTTATATGGGGTGTGTATGGATTGATTGCGGTGATATTTGGTTTTGTAAGAACATATAAGAAGAATAATCCCTACGGCCTTTCGTATTGGTTCAATCCACTGGGAGCATTTGTTTGGGCAGACACAGTTGTTTTTGGTGCTTTCTTTTTTCTAGTTTCAGTTTTTACTTTACTGATTTCAGATTTTATTTTATTTTGTTTAACATTTTTTGTATTTTGGACAGTCCGCTCAATTGGCGAGCAGATATATTGGTTTCTTGAACAATTTGCGACAAATCACAGGAATCTTGAGCATACATTGTGGGCGAGCAGGTTTTTTCCGAGAAATTCTGTATGGATTGCCAATCAAATTTTCTGGCAATGTGTAAGTGTTGTAGCAATTATTGCTTCAATGTATTTTTTTGTAAAGTGGCTTAATTAACGGTGATTGACAGTATTTTGTCTCCGATTTCGATTTTATCAACAACATCCATTCCTTCTTTTACTATTCCAAAATTTGTGTACTGACCATTCAAATGAGGACTTGCAATTTTTGTAATAAAAAATTGTGAGTCATTTGAAATTCGAATATCAGCTGGTGTTCTGGCTATTCCAAGTGAACCCCTTGTAAATGTTCTGGTTGATATTTCAGTTGGCATATCTCCTCCTCCTGTCCCATTTCCTTTAGGGTCTCCACCCTGAATTACCCAATTCTCAACTCGGTGGAACGTGAGGTTTTTATAATATCCCGTTATTGCTTTTGTAATAAAGTTTTTAACTGTATTTGGCGTTTCCTTTGTATAAAACTCAATTTTTATTGCTCCTTTTGTGGTGTTAATTGTTGCCTGCGTTGCATTAGGAATTTGTATGGATGGAGAGGGAGATGGGGATGGTGTAATTGAGATTTGCGTCATATTTTTATTTAAAATAATTTGAGTTGGAGTTGGGGTTATTGTGCCAAGTGCCTCCAAGGGATCATTTTTTTCACTTCTAGTGAAAAGTATAACAAAGACTGATGTGATAAGGAGAATGCCAATAATAACGAAAGGGACCTTGGACATAGAGTTTAAAATACACCAAAAATAAGGATTGGTCAAGTAAATCTAAATTGAAAATAAATTATTTATTTTGTATTATGAATTTAATGGATGAAGTTGATACAGGAACATTTGGTCGGGATTCTGCGGATGGGGTCGAACACCAAGGTCAAGAGAGAGGAGAAGCGGGAGCTGAAAGTGGAAATGTCTTCGGAAAATTAGTTGAAGCACAACAAGCTCTTAAAGAAGCTAAAAAAGGAGTGCTAGATGGAGTTAATGGAATTACGGGAGACGCTAATGAATTTGCACGATTAATACATGATAAACTTCCAGTTAGAAGTGAGATGCCTGGGTTTTATGAGGAAAGAAGTGGAGTTTTGGTTGCACCAAATGGACAGGAAATCAATGTGGGTACCAGAAGGATTCTTGAACGCGATTCCAGACCTGAGTCCCTTACCCCGGAATATGTGACATTTCGAGCGAAGGATGGTATTGGCCGAATAGTTGTTAATACAGGAGAACCTTCGAGGAGAGAAATCGTTTTGTTAGATGGTGATTCGTCAAGATCACCTGTTTTGGCAGAAGTTGGCGTTGAGGAAACAACAATTCGTGGTAGGGTTTCTCGCGAAATTGTGGCTAGTAGTGAAAGTCATTTTGATGGCGATTTATTAGGTTTGGCGAGACAAAAGTTAGAGTATGCTTTGGAGCATGCGGGTGAGCTTAAGTTAAAACCGAAAGATGTTCCTGCTCAAGCTGCAGTTGTCGAAGCTCCTGTTGTTGAGGTTCCGCCTGCTCCTGAACTTTAGATTATCATTAATTTTTTTGAGGATTTGGTTAATACTTCAATTCCAGTTTCTGTTAATAAAACAGTGTCTTCGATGCGTACTCCGGTAAGTTCTGGCAAATAAACACCTGGCTCAACAGTCACAACAACACCAGGTGAAAACTCATCTTCGGTGAAGGGTGATAGTCTTGGGCTTTCATGAACTTGAAGTCCCACACCATGACCTAGTCCATGGGGAATGTCAGGAAAACCAAATGTTCTTAAATGGCTTGAAGCATTATCTTGTAAAAGATTTGGCTTAAATCCATCTTTCATGTGACCCTTTAATTCCTCAAGCGCTAACTCCTGCGACTCAAGCGTTGCGGTATAAATTTTTTCAACTTCCTCAGTTGGTTTTTCAAGGAAAACACAACGGGTCATGTCTGAGCAATACCCATTAACTTTTGCTCCAAAATCAAGAAGAATAACGTCATTTTTTTTGAGTTTTGTAGTATCGGATAAGTGGTGTGGAACGGCTGCATTTACTCCAAAAGCAATAATTGATTCAAAGGATAAATCCCCTCCTTTACTTCGGATGAAACTTTCAAGAAGTATCTTCACTTCAAGTTCTGACATTCCTGGTTTGATGTGTTTTATTATGTAAGAAAAGCCGTTATCCGTGAGATTGCATGCCTTTTTGATATTTTCAATTTCTTCACTGTCTTTTATCATTCGTAAATTTTCAACAAGATCTGATGAAGGAATAAGTTCTATGCTCTCTAATTTTTCTTCAAGGTCTGCAACTTCTCCGTATGAGATATTTTCCTCCTCAAAGTCCAATTCTTTAATTGAGTTTTTTTTAAGAATATCAAAAAGAGATTTAAAGAAGGGATTAGAAGCGCTTGTTTCAACAAGGGTTACAAATGGAGCATCTTTTTTTACCATTTCTGTGTATCGAGGATCAGTAAAAAGATAAATTTTTTCATTAACGACTAAAACCCATGCTTCTCGTTCTTCAATTGAAAAAGCCCTAATTCCTGTAAGATACGAAATGTTATAGGGGGATGTAATAAGAAGGGCGGAAATTGAATCTTTTCGAATGAGGTCGTAAAGACGGGATATTCTAGTTTGAAACATTTACTAATTATAGCATTCTTGACACAAAAAAAAGATTGGAGTACGATAAATTATGGAAGTACCAAAGTATCCTTTTCCCCTAGCTTTAACATACGACGATATCCTACTTGTGCCAGGTTATTCTGATTTTCAAAGGCAAGATATAGATCTTACTACCAAAATTTCAAAAAATATAATTCTTGCTATTCCTTTTGTTTCTTCCCCCATGGATACTGTGACTGAAAGTCGACTTGCCGTTGCTTTGGGTAAGATTGGTGGTATTGGGATAATTCACAGAAATATGACAATTTCTCAGCAAGCAGCAGAAGTAAAAAAAGTATCTACTCAAAATATTCTGGTGGGGGCAGCAATTGGGGCGGCTGTTGGATACGAGAAAAGAGTTGAGGCGTTAGTTAAAGCAGGGGTAAATGTTGTGGTTATTGATAGTGCGCATGGGTTTACAGAAAATATAATTGATGCAGTGCGCTATATTAAGAAAACATTTAAAACAATCGATGTAATTGCTGGAAGTATTGCAACTGGTGAGGCAGCAGAGGCTTTGATAAAGGCGGGAGCCGATGGATTAAGAGTTGGTATGGGTCCTGGTGCAATTTGTACTACTAGAGTAGTTTCGGGGATGGGAGTTCCGCAGGTCACTGCTCTTAAAGAAGTTGTGCATGTTGCAAGGCCATTAAAAATTCCTGTGATTGCAGATGGAGGAATAAAATACTCAGGAGATATAACAAAGGCATTAGCGCTTGGAGCATCAACAGTTATGATGGGTAACTTTTTTGCGTCGTCAGTTGAATCTCCAGGAAAAGTACTTTTACTAAAAAGAAATGAAGTACCGGATAGATTTCAAAGTATATTTAACCACAGTCATAAAACGTTTAGGTTTAAAGAATATCGAGGAATGGGAAGTGATGCTGCAATGAAAAAGGGAGCAAAAGTAAAAGCAGAGGATGAATTTCATGGTAATACATACAGCAAGAGAACTCTTATTGCAGAAGGTGTTGAAGGTTTAGTGCCTATTAAGGGAACTGTTGAGGAGCTTGTGGCGCAAGCTCTGGGGGGAATAAAATCGGGAATGTTTTATGTTGGGGCCAGAGATATAAAGTCCCTTTGGAAAAAAGCAAAATTTATACAAATCACTCAAGCATCACTTCACGAAAGTCACCCACATGGCTTAATAGTCAATAATACGGGAAAGAGCTATGTGTAATAGTTCTCAATTTTCAATTCACCCGCCAAAGGCGAGGCTCGCCAGGGGCGGCAATTCTCAGTTAATTTTCATTTATTCACTGACACAAGGAGAACTTAATGGAAACTGAGAAATGATAAATGTAAACTAACTTATGATTGTAATTATAGACTTTGGCTCCCAAACAACACATCTAATCGCAAGAAGGATAAAGGATCTCGGTGTTCCTGTGAATATTATTCCTCCTCAAAAAACCCGCTCAGTTTTTCTCCAAGAACCATCAGGAATTATTCTCTCAGGTGGACCGGCCTCTGTATATGAAAATGGAGCACCAAGTATCGATCCGTCTATTTTTTCATTAGGAATACCGGTTCTTGGAATTTGTTATGGCTTACAACTCATGGCGCAGCTTAATGGAGGAAAAGTGGTTCCGGGGCGCAAAGAATACGGTCCGGCAACAGTTAGCTTAACAACAAAATCAGACGGCGTGATGTTTGCAAAAAATCTACCTAGCTCTTTTACAGTTTGGATGAGTCATGGGGATGAAATAGTAAAAATGCCGATAGGCATGAAAACGCTTGGTAAAACTCCTCATATGAAGTTTGCAATGGTGGGGGATGTGAAGCGAAAAATGTATGGACTGCAATTTCACCCGGAGGTAGAACACACTGAATTTGGGATAGAAATTCTAAGAAATTTTTTGGCAGTTTGCAATATAAAAACAGGTTCCCAAACCATTTCTCCTTCTCTTCTTGTAAAAAACATTCAAGAAATTGTTGGAGAAAATTATGTAATCGGCGCGGTTTCTGGAGGAGTTGATTCAACTGTTGCTGCTGTTCTTACCGCAAAGGCAATAGGAGAAAGATTTTTCCCAATTTATGTAGACAACGGACTCATGCGGCCAGACGCTAGGGAGCATGTAGAGAAAATATTTGAGCATATTGGAATAAAACCAGTGATTGCTGAGGTAAAAGGTGAATTATTGGTTTATCTAAAAGGAGTAACTGATAGTGAGGAAAAAAGAAAAATTATTGGAAGGCATTATATTCAAGTTTTTGAAAGAGAAATGGAAAAGCTTGAAAAGCGTGGAATTCATCCGCAATTTCTAATGCAAGGGACAATTTATAGTGATGTAATTGAGAGTAAAGGGACTAAGCATTCAGCCAATATAAAGTCACACCACAACGTAGGAGGTCTTCCAAAACACATGAAATTGAAATTACTTGAGCCAGTTAGAGAATTTTATAAAGACGAAGTACGTTCCCTTGGGGAAAAACTTGAGCTTCCAAAATCGTTTGTCCAGAAACAACCTTTTCCCGGACCTGGGTATGCTATACGAATAAGAGGCGAAGTTACTCCAAAAAGGCTTGCTATGGAAGAACAGGCGGATACAATTGTCATGGAAGAACTTAAAAAAGCAAAGTTATTGGACAAAATATTTATTTCATTTCCGGTGTTAACAGATAGCTATTCGACTGCGGTAAAGGGGGATGGGAGAAGTTTTTCAGAAGTTGTGGCATTAAGAATAGTAGAGTCAAAAGATGTTATGACTTCTACCTGGGCAAAATTACCGTATGAAGTGTTACAGAGAATGTCGTCTAGAATTGTTAACGAAGTGCCACATGTTTCCCGCGTTGTGTATGACATTTCCACCAAACCCCCAGCAACGATGGAGTGGGAGTGATTAGCCTCAAATCTTTATCCTTTGAGCTTGACTTTCAAGCTCTTTTATCCTATAATATGCTTAATTTTCTTGGTGAAGCACAGTTGATACTGTGGGGAGCCAAGGCAAGATTAGCACATTGAGTCTGCGGAGGAGGTCTAGCAGTGTCAGACATTTCTGAGTACCGAGTCGTTACTCGGGCGGACGTTGCTGCTGCGCTTCGTGAGAAGTTCGGCACCGACAAGGTGGCCTGGTCTATCGAGCCAGGTTCGGATGAAGAGGTAAGCCCAGGGACATGGATTGAGGTATTCGTAGCTGATCCACAAGACGGAGACACACTCATTGGTCGAGGGGACAAACGTTTCTTCGATGCTCGAGTGCGCCGCCGCCCTGAAGGGTATAACCAGTTGGTTCTTTTCGAGGAGCCACAAATCCCCTTCCCTGAGGATGGGCGACCTAGGGTCGTCGGCTACATCCGAGTCTATGTGAATTTCCACGGTTTCGTGAGAACCCGTCAGGAAAACACACTGATCGGCCAGATGCTGATGATCCATCCGAGCTCGGTCTCAAAGGCCGAGCCCATTCAGGAAGGGGCGAACCTTATCGCCACCATCTACGTCTACACTAATCCACAACGCCTTGAGGGCGCAGTGGAAGTGGACATTCTTCAAATGGAATTCCCAGATGAAGATCCGGACGTGATGAAGGTGAGGGAGCTCGTCGTTCTGGGCGCCGATGGGCGGTCGTTGTCCGTGGCCGCGAAACTCATGGCATTCACCAACGCCTAGCCAACCCAGCAGACTTTGGGCGTCTCTGAGCTTTACCGCTCAGGGGCGCCCTCCATTCAATACTTTTCTTTTTACCCTCATTTTGGTATAATCTTTTGGACCCTTAAAGCGGGTCGTTTTTTTGACTAAAATATGGCTGGAACATCACCTCAAACAACACTTACAAAAGACAGAAATGTCGCTTTGGACAAAATCCGCAATTTTGGGATTATTGCTCACATTGATGCGGGTAAAACCACTACTTCTGAGCGCATTCTTTATTACACAGGAAGAACTTATAAAATTGGAGAAGTTCATGAAGGAGCTGCAACTATGGACTGGATGGACCAGGAGCGTGAGCGTGGTATCACGATCGTTTCAGCTGCTACTACAACTTTCTGGAAAGATTATAGATTTAATCTTATTGATACTCCCGGACACGTTGATTTTACCGCTGAAGTTGAGCGTTCTCTTCGTGTTTTGGATGGTGCTATAACTGTTCTTGACGCTGAAGAAGGAGTACAAAGTCAGTCCGAAACTGTTTGGCGCCAGGCTGATAAATACAATGTTCCAAGAATTTGTTTTATTAACAAAATGGACAAACTTGGAGCAGACTACGAGAAGACCATAAAGTCTGTTATAGAAAGACTTGGTACTAATCCAGTAACAATTGGTCTTCCAATTGGAGCTGAAAATGATTTTAAGGGAATTTATCACGTATTAGATCAAAAGTCCTACATTTGGTCGGGTGAGGAACTTGGAGCAAAGTTTGAGGTAACAGACGAGGTTCCAGATGGAATGACTGAAATGGTCAAGAAATACCGCGAGCAGCTTATCGAAAAAATTGCAGAAACAGATGACGTCCTTTTGGAAAAATATCTCAATGGGGAAGAAATTGGATATGATGAGTTAAAAGCTGCACTTAGAGCTGCAACAATTGCGTATAAAGTAGTACCAGTTTTTGCAGGAACTTCTTTAAGAAACAAAGGCGTGCAACCATTACTTGACGCTGTTATTGATTTCTTGCCCTCTCCTTTTGATCTTAAAACTGTAACAGGAACTAACCCAAAAACCGAACAAGAAGAAACAAGAAATCTTACACCGGATGATTCATTTACCGGTTTTGCTTTTAAGGTTCAGGTTGACCCACACGTAGGAAAAATTACATATGTACGTATATACTCTGGAAAAATATCTTCAGGTAGTTATGCATATAATTCAACAAAAGACATAAAAGAGCGCGTTGGAAGACTTCTTTTGATGCATGCAAATCAAAGGGAAGAAATCAAAGAGGCTTATGCCGGTGAAATTGTCGCAATTGTAGGATTTAAAGATACTGTTACAGGAGACACGCTATGTGATGAGAGTAAGCCAATCATTCTTCAAAAAATTACATTCAGAGACCCCGTTATTTCTCTTGCGATTGAGCCAAAGACAAAAAGTGACCAAGAAAAATTGGGAGCTGCTATGAAGAGACTCATGGAAGAAGATCCTACTTTTACAGTCAAAATGAACCATGAGACTGGACAGACAATTATGTCAGGAGTTGGAGAACTTCAGCTTGAGATTATGGTTGAGAGAATGAAAAGAGAAATGGGAGTTGAGGCAAATGTTGGAGCGCCTCAGGTTGCATATAAAGAAACAATTAAAGGTAAATCAAATGCTGAATTTAAGTACATCAAACAAACCGGAGGACGTGGTCAATACGGTCATGTTCTGATTAATATCGAACCAAAAGGCCGTGGTGAAGGATTTGAATTCGTCAATTCCATTAAGGGTGGAGCAATTCCTGCAGAATTTATCCCACCTGTTGAAAAAGGTATAAAAGAGGCTATGGAGCGGGGAGTTGCATTCGGATACCCTGTAGTTGATGTAAGAGTTGAGCTATATGATGGAACTTATCATGACGTTGACTCTTCTGAAATTGCATTTAAAATTGCAGGATCCCAGGCTTTTCAAAAGGCGGCCAGAACTGCTCAGGTTACCCTTCTAGAGCCTATTATGAAGGTAGAGGTAACTACACCTGACGAATTTATGGGAGACGTTATAGGTGACCTGTCAGCAAAAAGAGCTCAAATTTCAGGCAGTGAAGAAAGAGGAAACTCAAGGATCATATTAGCCCTTGTGCCTCTTGCAGAACTATCAGGCTACATTACTACTTTAAGGTCTTTGACTCAAGGACGTGCCAACGCATACATGGAACCTTCTCATTATGAAGAGGTGCCTGTACAAATCCAAGAGCAGATTAAGGCAAAATCTAACTTCGTACCCAAAGAAGAATAACGATTTGTACTTTTGGGTCGCCAAAAGTAAGTACGCAAAGCTCGCGACCGTTGGTCTAAAAAGCTCGCACCTGTATGCGCTTCATGCATTCCAAACAAAACTCATTCACTGAAAGATCCGGCAGTTCACTTCGTTCGCCTTTACATCTTTCCGGGCGTTCACTCGTTTCGCTTGTCATGCTCTCATCGCATAACGGTGCAGAAAAATTAGAACGAAAAACTAAAATAAGTAAAGCTTTTCTGTTAAAATAAGCGCATGGCAAATAGTTTTCCCCCAGATACCTCTAAGTTCAAACTTATCGTTAGTGATTTTGATGGAACCCTTGCAGGTCCAGAGCACATTGTTACCCCAAAAGTTGTAGCGGCCGTAAAGCGCTGGATTGATTCGGGTCGACATTTCACTATTGCAACAGGCCGGCAATTTTTGATGTTGGAGGATGAATGTCAAAAAATGGGGCTTATTGACCCAGTGATTGTCAGAGCAGGTTCAGAAGTTGTGGATCCTACAAATCGTAAAGTTTTACATAGTGAATTAATTGATAAAAATATAGTTAGCCAAGTTTTAGAAATGTTAAATAAAAATGATAAATTTGATTTTAATATTGACGTCGATGACACAATTTATACAAATTTTGAATTTAAATATGCATACATATTTCCGAAAATAAAATTTGTTGACATAAGAGAGTTTGAGTTAAAAGATATAGCGAAATTTCACTTAAAACCAAAGGATGAGAAAGATAATGGATTAGATGAATTTGTAAAAGAGATAGAGCTAAAGTTTCCTCAGTTGCATGCCATTGCAACCCACAATAAAACTTTTGGAAAGGGTTGGGATTTAACGTCTACCAGAGCCACAAAGTTATTTGGTATTGTAAAAGTTATGGAGCAGTTAAATATAAAAAGGGAGGAAGTTGTTGGAGTGGGTGACAGCTACAATGACTTTCCACTTTTAGAAGCCGCAGGATTTAAGGTGGCGATGGGAAATGCTGTTGAAGAAATAAAGGCTGTGGCTGATTTTACAGTTTCTTCTCACATAGATGATGGCGTCGCTGAATTAATTGATAGATTATTAAAATATAAACAATAAATTTTATCTGGGCATTCCAAAAAACTCCAGTTACTCAGAATAATTGCAGTGCAATATATCCATTTTGCATTTAAATAATTGTAGTGTTATAATTTCGCAAAATGAGTAGGTCTATTGAAATTGAAGGATTACAAGGCTCAGCTAGCGCAGAAGGAGCATCTGTTCATATGCCCGGAACCGTGTTGGAAACAAATGTTTTACCAAATGGCGTAGTAATTGAGCAGTTGGAGCCTAAGAGAAGGGTTTATTCAGCGGATAGAGGTATGTTTGTGCCAGCAATTAGATATTATGAAGATTCGGGTTATCTCAGCAGACTTACTCTTGTAAGAAAAGGAAATCACGGTAGAGTTGTGAGTACAATTCCTTATTTTGATGACCAACTTGCTTATGAGACTGCTATTTTAAGTTTTGACGGGTATGAAACCTCTGCAAATGGAGAAAGAGTTGTAAGACGGGGCCAAAATGGAATTACCGTTGTTAACTTGTTCAGTATACTTGATGGTAAAGAAATGTCTGATGAGCATGAAAGTGTTGTTGGTCGTATTGCTGAGGAGATCGGAAAAAATCCTGAACCAGATAGAAGCTTAAGAACTGCTTTGTTTGATGCTCGCAGAGCGCTTGGTATAAGGCGATAATAAATTTACTACTTTAAGGTGTCTTCTTAATGCATGTTTTTTCCACTTTTAATTATTATTCAAGTATAATTAACTAATTATGGCAAGAATAAAAATATCAGAATTTAAAGCAAAGAAACTATTATATGAGTTTTTGCAAAAACCATATAGTGGAGTTTCTATTGATACTCATGATGAATTTTATGAAGATCTCCTCTCAAAAATGACTGATGGGAAAAAGTATGTCTTAAAAGTTGATCAGGGCGTAAAACAAAGAAAGAAAAAAGGCCTCGTGAGTTTTGATGTCACAAAAGAAAACGTAAAAGAGGAAATTGAAAAGTTAAAAGAAAAAGGATTTTCTTATTTTATTTTAGAAGAGTTTCTGGAGCATGAAGGATTTAATGAATTTTATTTTGCAGTAGAAAGAGTACGGGAAGGGAAGAAAATTCATTTTTCAACAAAAGGCGGAATTGATATTGAGGAAAATAAGGAAAGTATCAAAACTTTTATTTATCAGAACGGAGAACAACTTGAGGAAATTTCAAATGACTTTGGATTAGAGAAAGAAACACTAGAAAGTATTCTTGATGCTTTTGATGATTATTATTTCTCATTTCTTGAGATTAACCCTCTTGTTGTAAAAAATAAGGAATTTTACTTTTTAGATACTGCAGTAGAAGTAGATAGTGAAGCCGAGTTTTTTGTAAGTGACGCATGGAATAAAGATGACTTTCGTGAGGGAGTAAGGGCTGAAAAAACTGAGGAGGAGCGGGCAATTGAAGAGTTGAACGAAACAAGTTCTTCTGCTTTTAGTTATGAAATTCTAAATCCTAATGGGTCAATTTTTTTAATATTGCAGGGAGGAGGAGCAAGTTTAGTTTTGGCTGATGAGATCTATGATAAAGGAATGGGTAAAGAAATTGGGAATTTTGGAGAGTATAGTGGTAACCCAAATGCGGAGGAAACATATATTTATGCAAAAAACGTAATTAGTTCATTAATCAAATCTAATTCAACAAGAAAAGTACTTATATATGGCGGGGGGGTCGCGAACTTTAGTGATATTAGAATAGCATTCATTGGAGTAATTAAAGCACTTGATGAATTTAAAAGCGAATTACTGAAGAATAAAGTTAAAGTTTTTGTAAGACGTGGTGGACCCCATCAGGAAGAGGGACTTGCCTTAATGAAGGAATTTTTGGAGAAAGAAAATCTTATTGGAGAAGTGCATGGTCCAGAATTGGTTTTGACAGATATTGTAGCTCCCGCGCTTGCGCACGTGGGAAATGACTAAATCCTAATTTCTAATTAATTATGAAATTTAGATTTGATTAGAAATTAGAGCTTAGAAATTGTAGCGCTAAAAATAAAAGTTATTTTATGTTAAATATTAACGATCTAAAAACACTTAACCCGCGAATTATTTCCATTGGTTCTCATCCGGCAATTATCCAGTCAGTTCTTGATTATGATTATCTAATAGGACGTGAGAAACCAACAGTTGCAGGAATACTTGCAACAGGAAGAAAGTTTGAGCGTTACTTTTTTGGTAAAAGGGAAATTCTAATTCCAGTTTTTCAAACATTCAATTCAATTCCTCAAAATACAAAAGAAAAAATTACAATGCTATTAAATGTCGCGTCCGGAAGGCGAGTGCTTACATCTACAACTGATGCAATAAATTATTTCGAAAATCTCAAACTCGGAGTCATTTTTGCAGAAGGAGTTCCTGAAAAACACGCGGTTGAATTGGGTGAATATGCAAGAAACAAAAATGTAACTCTTATTGGTCCATCAAGTGTTGGAATGGTTTTACCACAAAGTTTTAAGCTCGGTGCTATAGGTGGAATTCAATCAAAGCAGATTGTTTCATCTGGAATTTTATCTAAAGGAGGAGTATGCGTGTTGTCTGCAAGTGGAGGAATGGTAAATGAAATCATAAATGTAGTAGGACAGACTCAAAATAAGCTTTCTTTTGCTTTGTCATTCGGAGGAGATAGGTTTCCATTTTTAGAGCCAGTGGACGCCCTAAAAGCGGCAGAGAAAGATGAGAACACTAAAGCTATTGTGTATTATGGAGAATTAGGTGGAGAAGACGAGTATAAATTAGCAGATCTTTTGAAAGGAAGTCATCTTACAAAACCAGTTATTTGTTATGTCGGAGGAGTTATCTCAGATCTATTTGAAACCCCGCCACAATTCGGTCATGCAAAGGCGATGGCAGAAACCAGGCAGGAGTCTGCCCGTGCAAAAAGGGACGCGTTAAAAGATGCAGGGGGAATAGTTCCTGAGAGTTTTTCAGAATTTGTTGACGCGATAAAAGAACTTTCAGATTTCGGTTTTGAGAAATCAAATGGTACCCTTCGAAATTCTCCCCTCAATCAAATTCGGGACAGGCAGGGCAAGCAAGATGAGATAGAAGAGAATCAAAAGATTTCATCTGTTACAATTAACAATATGGATGATAGAAAACATGCTCTCATTTCATCAAGTATTTCAAAGGATGAAGAGGGGGACGTAAAAATTCTTGGAGAAGATTTATTGCCTTTTGCAAGAGAGAATTCCTTTGCAAAAATTGCTGCTTCGCTCTTTTTGGGTAAAAAAATTACGTCGATTGAAACCGAGGAATTTGTGGATTTTATACTTAAGGTGTCTGTTGATCATGGTCCTTATGTTTCAGGTGCATTAAATACTATAGTTGCTGCTCGCGCTGGGAAAGATTTGGTTTCCTCATTGGCTTCAGGACTTTTGACAATTGGTCCACGATTTGGAGGAGCCTTAAATGAAGCTGCAAAAAATTGGTATAAAGGCGTGGTAGATGGTAAGAGTGCATATGATTTTGTGGAAGAATTCGCATCAAAAAAGATTTATATTCAAGGGATTGGACACAAAAAATATAGAGTTGATATGCCAGACCCAAGAGTAGAAGAGATAAAGAAGTTTGCAGACAAACTTGAGAAAAAGAGATTTATAAATTTTGCCCTTCAGGTAGAAAAAATTACAACTGAGAAAAAAGGAAACTTGATTTTAAATGTAGATGGAGCAATTGGAGCGGTTTTGCTGGACTTTCTATCTGAAAAAGAAGGATACAGTGACGAAGAGTTGTGGAATTTGATAGAGGCAGAATTCTTTAATGCACTATTTGTTTTGTCTCGCTCTACTGGTTTTATTGCACATTTCCTAGATCAAAAAAGACTTGATGAAGGACTACTTCGGTTGTCCGAGGAAGACGTAGCAGATGCAAGCGCACAATAAATTCGAAATTCTAAATTCGAAGCACGAAACAAATTCCAATGTCTGAAAATAAAAATTCCAAACAATATGATTTGGAAGAAAGAACATTTATATTTGCAAAAAAAGTTAGGGAATTTGTGAGAACTTTGCCTAAGACACTGTCAAATCAAGAAGATGTCAAGCAGTTGATCAGATCCTCAGGTTCGGTTGGTGCAAATTGCATAGAAGCAAACGACTCTCTTAGTAAAAAGGATTTTATAATGCGAATAAAAATTTCACGTAAAGAAGCAAAAGAAAGTCGTTATTGGTTGCGTTTGATTGACAATAAAACTGCAGAATTAGATAATCTTTTAGGCGAAGCAACAGAACTGATGAATATATTTGGAGCAATTCTTAAGAAGTCTGAGTAATTCTAATTTGAGGTTTGTTTCGAATTTCGATATTCGTATTTCGTATTTTTATATTTATGCAGATTTATAACAATGTACCCCTTTCCACTATTCTCTGGTATCAAATTGGCGGAATAGCCAAGACCGTTCTTGATGTTTCATCTGTTGAAGATTTACATGAAGCCCTTTCTTATGTAAAAGAAAATAATATTTCAAAAGTTTTTGTTTTGGGACTCGGAAGCAATATGCTTTTTCCCGATGAGGGGTTTGATGGAGCAATAATAAGATTTTTAATGCAAGAAGATGGGAATGGAGTAAGAATTCTTGAAAATAACGTTGTAGAAAGTTTTGCCGGAGAATTTTTGGATAGCGTAATTCAGTTTGGATTTGAACACCGTCTTGCAGGTCTTGAGTGGGCTGGGGGGCTTCCCGGAACAGTTGGGGCAGCAGTAAGGGGAAATGTGGGAGCATTTGGAGGAGAAATAAAAGATATTTTCGTAAAAGCACATTGTATAAAACTTCATGAAAATGGAGACTATGAGGAAATTACTTTAACACGTGACGAGATGGAATTTGCTTATCGCACTAGTAAGGTTAAGGCAGAAAAATTAATTGTTCTTTCAGCTCAATTTCAACTAAAAGAGGCAACCGATGAAGAATTGCTTGCTGCAAGAGAAGTTTATTATGCAAATATTACCTACAGACAAGATAAACACCCGTTAGACTACCCAAATTGTGGGAGTGTGTTCAAGAATATTTCCAAAAAAGAAGAAGTTGAAAAAGTTAGGTCTACCTGGCCAGACGTTAGCGAATTGATTGAGGGAAAGTGGCATGGAAAAGTGAGCATGGGATATGTTGTTGGTAGACTTGGATTTAAAGGACACAGAGAGGGAAATGCTCAGGTTTCAGAAAAGCATCAGAATTTCATAGTAAATTTAGGAGGAGCAAAAGCTCATGAAGTGAAAAGTATTATTGCCCAAATTGAAGAAGAAATGCAGGAAGTTTTTGGATTTACCCCAGAAGTTGAGATAGAAATAGTTTGAAAAGACTAGCCTTTTGCACCCTTTTTACTTTATGAGTTTTCTTAGGCGTTTTATTAAAGGAACATGAACAGAAGAATTTTTGATTTGCATATGATATTCGTCATTTTTAAATATAAAGCGAAATCTGTCTTTAAACATTAGCCCTTGTAAGATCCCCCCGATAAAAAATCCGTGAATTATATTTGATTGGAATAGGCTTTGAACTACTAGAAGAATAGGTGTTAGAAACATCCAATGATGTACGTGGTATACACGGTTTTTTGCAGAGACGTTAAAGCGTGGGAAAATTTGCAAATTTTTTATTTTTTTCTCGGGTAATCTTCTATTTACTTTTGAGCCTGGATGAGTCGCAAGCATAAAAAGAATAAAACCCACAGATCCCCCCAAAATAATTTCAAACATAGTCAGTCAATGATAGAGATTTTTAGGTTTTTTGTCAAAAGTTTATAATAAGAAAAAGCGAGCATATTTTATTTGTTCTTGACAAGATCGTTTTTTCTATGAAATACTAAAAATATTAATCTATGAATGGTTTTCGAATTGGATTTATTGCAGCATTAAGCATCTTAATTGCCATGAGTGTGAGCGCATATACTGCTGCATATGTTCCTCCACCAACAGGCCCAAAGGCCCCAAAATATCCTGAGTACCCTTCGTATCCTTTACAAGCTGGGCAATATGGAGTGCAGCAAAACCCATTGAGCTCAATATTGCCAAAGACAGCTATTCCAACCCAACCCGTAGTTGCTCAACGAGCTCAAACGCAGCAACAATTTGATAATTCATACTTAGAACGAGAGCAAAAATATCAAGAATCTTTAAAAAAATATGATGAAGATATGAAGAAATATCAGGAAGAAAAGAAAAAATATGACGAAGATCAAAAAAACTTTGAAAAAGATAAGGTCATACCCTATGCCCAGAAGGTAATTACAGGTTGGATAATTACATTTGTAGCACTTGAAGTAATTGCCATGTTTTTCATAAAAATTGGCGCAGATATTGTTGGTTCAGGATATGCTTTTAGTGCTATTTGGGCATTTATCATTGGTCCGATTTCCTGGGTAGGATGGTATGCCTCTATTCTTATTAGTCGATATGCAATGCAGGCAGAGCTAGAATATTCTTACACTCCTCTATATCAATCAATTGCTTGGTCTTCAATAATTGGAGTTGTTATTTTAACTGTTTTGGGGACTTTATTATTTAGTAGATTTCAATTAAGGTTCCCTCGCCTTCCAAAGCTTAGTCTTCCACCTCAGCCCCCTGTCCCACAAGGATAATTAGATTTTAATGGCAATGATCCCCTCACTTCATGTAGATAACGACTTCTCTTAATTAAGATACAAGTTAATGACCAGATTGCTCAGGTGTAGTTACTGGAGTAGATGGTGGTATGTATTTTCTGATATATTGATCGAAGCGAACAGCCGTTTTAAAAAGTTGAGAGTGAAATGTAAGAACTCCCTCAGAGTCTTCTTTAATTGCACCCTCTTTCTTAAGTTCGGCCAAGGATCTTACAATATTTGAGCATACTTTACTGTCAATAACTGCCTTCCTCGTTATAGGCTCTTCAAGGCTTACCATATAAGCAAGTAGCTTATCGTTATTGGTCATCTTTTTATTAAACGAGTACATGGGTGAAAAATCCTTTGTTTGTAGTTGAACAGCTGTTTCAACAATCGCTCCTGCTGCATCATCTTTGTTGATAAATGAATCAGTATCGAGCTGAACTAAATTATGGCCTACAAGTTGAAGAGAATGTGGGTAGCCCCCACTGGCCTTAACTACAGATTTTAAAGCATCATCATCCCATTTGATATTAATTTTCTCTAATCCTTTTGATAGGATCTCGTAGGCTTCACCATCAGGCATAACACCAAGAGGTACTAAATCAAAAAATCTTCTTGAGGATGAGTCTTTAGCAAAAAAATCTCTCATGTCTGATTCGTACCCAATAAGTAAAAAGGAGATATTTCCGTAGCCATCAACTGTGAGAGTCGTTAAAATATTACGCAGGAGCAACGCTACGCTCGAAATATCTTTGATGTTGTGTATCTCATCTATAATTATTAATGCACCATCTTTTTTATTCTCTCCATCTTTTGTTTCCTTGAGTATCTGTGAGAGTATTGATACCGTTTCATCCTTTATGGTTGTCTCTGGCTTTTCTGTCGTGCCTTTGTTTTCTACAGAGACCGTGGCTACAGTTGGTATTGCTATGGTAAACTTGTTATTCTGAAAAAGATGGCTCACCCTGGCTTGTATATTGCTAAGAAAACTCTTGTCTTGTTGTTCTAAAATTTTGTTTACGCTTTGCTGGATTACGCTTATAATACTTTGTTCTTCATCCACTGTATAATATGAGGTCAGAAGATTTAATTCATGGAGTTTTTCTAAATTTGCTGATGAGACATGCTTAATTAGACTTGCTAAAGCCGTTTTTCCTATTCCTCGATCTCCGTATATAAAAAAACTGGCAGGTCTGCCATCTTTTAATTGGGTGAGCTTGCTGCACATTTCATTTACCTGTGAGGCTCTCCCAGCAAATAAGGAAGGTGTTACAACGGAATGCGGGTTAAATGGATTAACGGAATGCATTGCTTAAATATTACCACAACTTATTTGTATTTAATACGATTTATAAAATTAAAAAGTGTATTTTTAGTGTATTAAATACACTTTTTCTTGTATTAATACATTATAAACACTTAACGACTGAATTTCTCACGCTATAGTTTGGATTAGTAGTTTTTCAAATATCTTATCTGGTTCCTTCCTGTAATTGTATCGAAAGGCAAATTCATCCGTATACGACTGCAAATACTTCGGTGACACATTTCTATAAACTCCCCTTAATCCTCGCTTCAAATGAGACCAGAACCCTTCGATATTTTGGGTATATACGTCACCCCTGACGTAATGCTTCTTGTGCATAACGCTGTCGTGTTTGTAGCCATATTTTGGTAATTTTCTATATGCATACAGCTGATCGGTATAAACCTGAGCAGACTGATCAACATTATTTTTAACGTTACTTATAAGAGTGAAGTCGCTGGTATCTGCGACGTGTTTTGTTTTTATGCGTCCTCCGCGTTCTACAAATCCCATTACAATTTCTTTTGGATGTTCTTCCCAATTCTGCCACCACACCTTCTCACGCCAGTATCCTGCACCTCCAATATAGGTTTCATCGATTTCAACTACACCTTTTAGAAGTTCTCCTCCGACGGAATTCATACAGGTCCTTATTTGTTTTAACATCCTCCACGACGTTTTATATGTAACACCCAATTCTCTTTGAAGCTGCCTCGCAGAAACTCCCGAACGTGTTGCTGACATTACAAAAATGGCATAAAACCAATACTCAAGGGGCGTAGAGGATTTGTGAAAGATTGTTCCAGCCAAAGGACTTACTTGGTAACCGCAGCTACATTGATATACCTTACGATTTTCGACTTTATAAAACTTGGTAATTGCCTTACACCTTTTGCAAAATATCCCATTCTTGTACCGAAGATCAACGTAGAACTGAAGACACGAATCGCTGTCCGAAAACCTAAGTAAGAAGCTACCAAGCGTAAATGATACGCTTGACACGACTTAATTATATCAAAGTACATCAAAAATTACTAATGCCGTGGTTCAATTTTTATTATGTCCATATCTTTACTTACAGCTACGGAAACAAGGTTTGTACCTTCTATTGCCATCTTAGCTAAATTTGACATTTCTTCCAATGTCATAGCCTCTCTATACATGGTCAAAAAAAGGTACTTCGATACATCAACCCAACCCAATTGACAATGATTATCGTCAATTATCTTGGGATTTATGTCATTACTACTAAGCTCATACATCTTAGAGATATTAGAATCCGAAAGACCAATTAATATGAATCCGAATTGTGGGGGAGGTGTTACTCCTGCTTGTACCATTGCTGCGTTCATTGGGCTTGCATCGAGCCATTCTGTTTGTTTTTCACGAGTTTTTTTGAGTAAAAGATCTTTGACTTGTTCTAGGTTAAGATTTTTAATACCAGGTTCAGCAAGCATTGCATCAATTATTTCTTTACAATCAAATCTGTTTCCTGAACCTCCTATTGCTGCCTTGTCATTTAATCTAAATACTTTGGTTGCAGTATCGTCTTTTGAAAGAGTTTGTGGGTTAAGATTTCTTTTGTCCCCAGCAAGGACAGCTCCATGCTTTGATTTAAGAGCAACTATTAAAGTCATTTGTGGTCTGATTATATCAGTTTTATTAATTCCAATATTAAGCATGAGATCGTTGTTTATGAGTTACGTGTCGTAAAGGGATCATTGCCATTTTAATTCTCTTGACAAGCTCTTGAAAAATGCCTCATACTGAGGATGCTTAAATAATTTGGATTGGAGGTGAAGGAAATGGCAAAAACTAATACAGACAATCGCGGAAAAATAATAATCATAGTTGGCTTATTACTTGCATTTGTTACCGGTTTTGTTGTTGCACGCACAAAATACAAACCACAAATTTTAGAATTAAATAAAATGATTACTGAAAAGGACCAGGCTCTTAGCCGTTTGAAAGCAGATTCAAATAAAGTCATGATGAAAGATGATACTGTTTGGGTTGTAGAAAACGGAATAGTGAGGGAAATGGATGAGTCAGTCGTATTTACAAATGGAGATAAAGTAATGCCAGATGGTAAGGTAATGAAAAAAGATGGAACTGAAAGCATGATGATGAATGGGGATGCAATTGATATGGATGGGAATGAAATAGATGGGGGCGCGTACTAATTTTTCAGGACATTCTATTTTTCATCGTAGGACTTTTTTCTATTGACAAATAATATGATATTGATATGCTTAATGCATAGCTTGAATTATGGCAAAGAATAAATCTTCAAAAAATAAAATAATTATTGCAGCAGCAGCTGTTATCCTTCTTGGAATAGTTGCTTTTTTCCTTTTAAGTAGGAACAAAATGGTTAATTTGAGTCCGTCAGGATCGGATAACGCATTTACTTCAATTCAGGATGCTCTTTCTAAATCAATTAGCCTTGAATGTGAATTTACAGATGAAAGTGGGCGAATTACTAAGTCGTACATTAAAAATGGCGCAGTTAGGGCAGATTTTACCTCTCAAAATGCTGAAGAGTCTGGAAGCGTTATTATGAAAGACAAAAAAATGTACTTTTGGAATTCCAAAGGGGGATACACAATGGAGCTACCGGATGATGTAAAAACAGATACTACTACGGGCGAAACTGAGTCTCAAGGATCTGATATTTTGAAGGCAATGGAGGAATTTAAGGATAAATGTAAACCTGCAGTTGTTTCAGATAGTCTCTTTACACCCCCAACAGACGTTACTTTTACTGATATGTCAAAGTTAATACCTACTGGGGCTTCACAAAACGGTTCACAAACACCTCAAATGAGTCAGGAAGAGATACAAAAATACATGCAGCAATATCAGGACACCGCTCAGTAGTAATTGTCTATTCCTCAATTTGTGTTAGAATTCTCCTATGGCAGGCAGAAAAAAGAAGTTGTCCTTCGCATTCTCCTATAAAAAGTCAATTCCGATTTTAAAATCAGTAATGCGTAAAATCCCCTTGGTTATATGGGGAGGGTTTGCCGTTTTTGGGATTTTTGTATTTGGATTGTTTGTAGCTTTTGCGGTAGAGGATGTACCCAAAGATGATTTAGCTTCAAAATTATCGGACAATAAAAGCGAACAATATCTCGATGTAATTAATTCGTATCAAGAGATATCGCGATTATATTATTATCAGCAGCAAGATATTGATATTATTGCAGATTATAATAACTGGCAGGATAATCCTGAGGAACTGTATGAGGCTCTAAGTAGCTACAAGCAAAAAAAGGATGAGATTTTGTTTCAGTTGGGAAGAATTTATGAATTAAGAAAAAAAGCAGGACTTAGTGCTTCAGAAATTCAATAATCAAAAAACTTCAACTCGTGTTCCGACCCCAGACCAATTATAAAGCCATTCTGCATCATTAAGTGCCAGGTTTACACAGCCGTGTGAGGCTCGGTAGCCAAATTTATTATGCCAATATGTTCCATGAATTGCATATGCTCCATAAAAATACATAACATTGGGAACATTTTTTATATAGTACGGTTCATATGGAGGATAACTTCCCTTCATGTCTTGAAGGGAAACCTTGCGCCTAATTTTAAAGCTTCCCTTAACGGTTGGTGTGTATCTCATACCGGTCGAAACTAAGAATTCTTTTTGAATTTGACCTCCTTCCCAAGCGTAGAGACGTTGTTTGGTAGTATCAACCGTTATTAATTTATCAGCAGTTATGATACCCTCAGCGTAAGATTGAGCTGGAAAAAGAAGAAATATTGAAAGAATTATAATTGTAAGAAGTTTTTTCATGTTCATATATTTAGTATAGCAAAATATTTAACTTTGAGCGTAAAATTTGCAATGCAAAAGCTTTCTAAGGTAAAATGTAAAGTCAGATAGTCTGGCAGTGATGAATTTTTCAAACTATTCCATTAAGAAAGTTTTTTGGATATTGGGTGAGAGAACAGCAATTCTAGCGGTTGTTGTTTTTTACCTTCTCGTACTTTCATTTCAAGGCTCAAAAAATGCTTATTCAAAAGAGGAGGAGCAATTTCTTCGTCAAACACCAGTATATTCCTCAGCAGAAGAAACGAAAAATGATACTTTATCATCAGACATAACTACTCCAATTGAGATTTTCCTCGAAACAGAAAAAATTACCCCAACCCCTACTCCACTGGTAACACCTACTCCAATTTCAGCTTCGACAAGTAATGATGTATGGGAAAAATTGGCGTCTTGTGAATCAAAAGGGAATTGGAGTATAGATACAGGAAATGGTTATTTTGGTGGACTTCAATTCTCACAAGGCGCATGGAATTCTGTAGGAGGAGAGGGTAAACCATCAGATTCCTCAAAAGATGAGCAAATAAAACGAGGGAAAATGCTTCAAGAAAAACGTGGTTGGGGTGTGTGGGGAGAATGTGCTAAAAAACTCGGTTTATAATTTTATAATTTCAAACTTGTTTTAGGATGAAATCCGCAAACTTGTTTTATAATTGAACAATTTCAAACTTGTTTATAATACTACTTTAATGTAGGTTTCTTTGTCACAAATCCTCTATTTGTACCTTGGTTAGTGCCATTTGCCGCTTTATTTTTTGCATACGCTTCATTTTTTGATTTCAATTCTTCTTTTTTGCGTCTTTCCTCTTTCATTTTTTTGTCAAAGGCATCCTGACATTCTTGATTAGTGCACGCAATTTGTGAAAAGGTAAGCTTTGATGTGCCACCATCAAAAGTCTTTAGGGTTTCAACCCAAGTTTTAGTAATTTTTTGCGGATTTCCGCATCGTGGACAGAGATCTGTTGTAGTAGCTTTCTTCATGGGTAGGTTACCGTTTGGAGTAAAATTATTGGGAGCTCAATACTCAAACTTAAGTTATTATAGCACAAATGAGGTTAAAATGGAAGGATTTGAGGTGAATAGCTTAGGAATCCTTCTCAAGTAATTTTATAAGTGCATATTCTTCCCAAGTTAATCCTTTTTTGGCAGATTTCTTTCCATCCAACATCGAAAAGTGTGGAATAAGGATCTTTTTAGAATAGGAATTAAAAACTGTAGGGTGAATATAATAACTTCTACAAACAGCAACGGTATTTCCAAGATGCTCAGAAACTGTCTTGCAGGTTTCCGTTAAGATTTTTTTCAATTGAGTCTTATTTTCAAAAGGACCCGTATGATAAAGGTGAACTGAGGCAATATTGGTTCCACCCCAAGTTCTAAAGTCTTTTGCAGTAAAATCATCATCTGCGATTTCCTTAAGGAAATCATTTACGTCGCTTGAATCAACTACATGACGCTCACCCTTATCGTCTACATATTGGAATAATTCAAATCCGGGAAGCTCAATGCATTTTTTTATGGTTCTAGCAATTATTGGGTGAGAAATTTCAAGTTCATGATCTACTCCGCTTTTACCTCGAAAAGAAAATTTTACATCACTTCCTCTCACCTTAACATGCCGATTGCGTAGTGTTGTTAGGCCAAATGAATTGTTTTCCTTTGAATATTCTTCGTTACCAATTCGAATAAAAGTGTGTTCAAGAAGCCAGACAATGGTTGATAAAATTTTCCTTTTATCCATACCTGACAGTTTCATATTGTATCTAACTCTATTTCTAATATTTGGTAGTGCCTCACCAAAATCTATCATTTTGGAGAATTTATTTTCCTGAGAAGTTTTTATCCAATCTGGGTGATAAATATATTGCTTGCGCCCCTTTTCATCTATTCCGGTTGCTTGAATATGCCCATTTTTTTTAGGGGAAATCCATACTTTTTCCCATGCAGGAGGAATTACAAGTGACTTTATCCGTTCGAGTTTTTCCGCATCTTTTATCCTTTCACCTTTTGTGTTGTAGTAATAAAATGAGTTTCTGACTTTTTGCCTGAACCAGCCTGGTGAAGTGTCGGTAACATAGACAAGTCCTTCTTCCTCAACTTTTTCCTGAACTTCTGATAAATTCATGTGGATTTAGCGTACATCAAATTAAAATTGGGTACAAGGTTTGAAAGATTAACTTGAGTTTTTGTGTTTTTTGCCCCAGGATTCCATATCAAGAAGAATTGGGATCAAAGTTTTGCCATGTTTGGTAATAGAGTATTCAACCTTTGGTGGTATGACAGGATAAACTTTTCTTGTAATAACCCTATCGTTTTCAAGCTCCCGTAATTGCTGAGTAAGCATTTTTTGGGTAATTCCTTCAATTTGATGGTTAAGCTCTGAAAATCTCATAACTTTATTTTTTTGCAATAAATAAAGAATGAGAGGTTTCCATTTGCCACCCATAACATCCAACGTCACTTTGATTGTTGAGCATTCAAGACTGTATTTTTGTGTTTTTAAAATATTATTCATAGTTACTTTACAGTAAGTACTATACTTTATAGTATGTACTTGTACTAAATAAACTTAGTATGTATAGTATACCATATTATGGATTATACAAAGCTTGCAACTGACCAAAGTTTGGAAAAAACCAAAACTTCCCTTGAGGCAAATGGTTTCAAAGTTTTGATAGCAAAAGACAAGAAAGAGGTTCGAGAACTTGTTTTAAGCCTTATTCCTGAAGGCTCAAGTATTATGGACAATACCTCAAAAACGCTTGAGGCAATTGGGATAAAAGACATTATCCAGAATTCAGGAAAATATAACTCAATTCATAAAAAAGTACTTTCAATGTATAGAGAAATTGAAGGCAAGCGTATAAAAGAGCTTAGAAGCGTTATGGATTTTGTAATAGGAAGTTTTCATGCAGTAACTGAGGACGGGCATATCATGATGGCTTCAGGATCCGGGAGCCAAATCCCGGGATACGCATATGGGGCAAGTAATGTTATTTTTATTGCCGGAACTCACAAAATTGTTAAAGATATTGAATCTGGAATGAAGAGAATTTATCAGCATTCTCAGCCTCTTGAAAATGAGCGCATGTTGGAGCTTCATGGCGTACCAAGCAATCCAAGAAGGATACTTATAATTAATTCAGAATCCGCACCCCGCACTACAGTTATCTTCGTTAAGGAAGCACTAGGCTTCTAGGGTTTTAAGAATTTCCTCATTGCGCTTAAACAACTTCGATAATATAGCTTAGCTCAGCAGTTTGTGTTAAAATTCGCCTCATGGTAACAAAACTTGAAGTGTCACCTGAAGGAAAAGATAGATGGATAGGATTTGGAGAAGTTGCGCCTGATAATGATGATTTTATTGAAGACCGTTCTGCTGGTAGTCCGAGACTTATTATTTTTAGTTGTGCAGAAGAGAATCATCAAAGCTCAATTTCTCAGGTACCTATTGGGCCCCACGGAATTATTGATATGCGTAAAGAGCAAGTATTAATGCCAGATCTTAAAAGTGGGGATTCGCCCTTTGAAGTAAATGGAGTTAAACTGGAACAATTCCCCTTCTTAGTCAATTTAAGAGCAACCCACATTTAATTTCAGCCTCAAAAACCCATATAATTAAGTGAAGCTTTTGTGTTATTATTGTATAACCTCATGAAGACTTACTACCTCAATAATGGATTTGCTTTATATCATGGTGACTCTATTTCAGTAATGAATAATTTCCCCGAAAACCATTTTGATATGGTTTTTGCTGATCCTCCTTACAATCTTTCAAATGGTGGTTTCACCGTGCATGCCGGAAAAAGAGTAAGCGTCAATAAGGGTGAGTGGGATGAAAGTAAGGGTTTTGAGTTTGATTTAAACTTTCATCTTGCCTGGATAGAGGCTGTAAGGAGAATTTTAAAACCTCATGGTACTCTTTGGATTTCTGGGACTTATCATTCTATATATCAATGCGGATATGCTCTTCAGAAACTTGGATACCATGTTTTAAATGATATTTCATGGTTCAAACCAAATGCTTCCCCCAATCTTTCAGGAAGATATTTCACAGCAAGCCACGAGTCTCTTATCTGGGCGAGAAAAGATAAAAAATCCAAACACACTTTCAACTACCAAGAAATGAAAAATGGTGCGTGGCATTTGAATGATTTTATAAAACGTGAAGGAAAGCAAATGCGCTCCGTTTGGTCAATAGGGACTCCAAGGGCCGAAGAGAAAAAATTTGGCAAGCACCCAACCCAAAAGCCCATTAGCCTTCTCGATCGAATAATTATTGCTAGTACAAATGTCGGAGACGTTATACTAGATCCTTTTACCGGAAGTTCAACAACTGGAATTTCAGCAGTAAAGCATGGAAGAAAGTTTATAGGAATTGATACGGAGGAAGAATATCTAAAACTTTCGATAAAAAGATTTGAGGATATGAAAATTACAAAGAATATATTAGAATACAAAAAAAGTGCACCTATAGCGCACGAATAGAATTTATTTATGATTACTAAAGGAAAAGGCGGGGGAAACACTCAAACAGGGCTACGGTTTGAGAAGCGTGTGAGTATTTTAACATTGCTAGCAAGCACAAAGGGATATAGGGTTGATGGAAATACTATTTATTATAATAGCGAGGAAGTAGCTAGAAGTTATGCAAAGAATTCCCTTTATGCCTTTTTGTCTTCAAAAGGCGTTGATTACTCAAAAATAATTTCCAAAAAGTTACTTCCTGATGAAGCAATTTATGTCATTGTAAACAATACGCTTTTTGTTATCGAAATGAAATTCCAGGAAGTTGCAGGCTCTGTGGATGAGAAACTTCAAACTTGTGATTTCAAGAAAAAACAATATCAAAAGCTTATGGCTCCTTTAAATATAAACGTACATTATATTTACATTTTGAGTCGATGGTTTGAGAAACCTGAGTACAAAGATGTCTTGGATTATGTAGTATCATCAGGGTGTCAATATTACTTTGAGTATCTACCACTTTACCAGATAGGCCTTCCAGTTCCAGAGGAATTATAATTTAGTGATTTCCGCTAGATATTGAAATTAATAATTTTAGTTCGAATAGTCCAAAATACTTTTTATTAATCTTACAAAATTATTACTTCAATAAAAGGCTGAATAATGTCTTGTTTCAATAATTCTTTTTTGATATATTCTTGCAATGGAATTAAATCCAAACATGCATGGTGGCTTTGAAGAACATGTCGGCCCTACTTCTGATTCTTCAAGGCTGTATCCGGGTGTACCATTTAGATTGATGTGTGAAGTCCGTCGTGTGGTAGAAACAACAGAACTAGAAGCCACGAGACTTTATCGTGAGCCATTTGGATCTGGTCCAAATTTTGGTTTTGACTTAACTTTTCATACTCAAGTAGAAAGCTGAATGCTTGACTCTATTTAACCCCAGTAGTACACTGTCTTTCCCCGAAGATAGTAATAAATTGCGTTAACGGGGCAGGCCCATGAATACTATTATTTGCCGTCACTGCGGAAAAGAAATTGAAATCACAGAAGCACTCTTGCATCAAGTTAAATCAGAAGTTGAAAAATCTGTGCTAGAAAAACACAATAAGGATTTAGAAAAGGTAAGACTTGAGGCAATAGAGAATGCAAAAAGGGAAATTGATGAAAAACAAAGCCTAGAACTCTCCGATCTTAAGAAACAGCTTTTGGAAAAAGAAGAAAAAGTCAAAGAATTTCGAGAACAGGAACTAAAACTTCGTGAGGAAAAAAGAACAATTGAGGAAGAGAAAAAGCAGATGCAAATAGATATTCAGAGAAAATTGGACGAAGAGCGCAAGGGAATGGAAGAAAAAATTGCAAAAGAAGAGGAAGAGCGTTATCGAATGAAGGAAAAGGAGAAGGATATGATGATCGAGAATCTTCGAAAGTCATTGGATGAGGCCAATAGGAAAGCATCGGGCGTAAGCCAGCAAGTACAGGGTGAAGTTCTGGAGATTGACCTAGAGGAGCAGCTCTTAAAGGCATTTCCTACAGACATAATTGAACCAATTGCTAAAGGTGTAAAAGGGGGAGATATTTTGCAGACAGTTAGAAATTCTCAGGGAAAAGTTGCAGGATTGATTCTTTGGGAAACAAAGAGAGCAAAGTGGACTCCCTCCTGGATAGAAAAACTTCGAGAGGACACGAGAAAAGTCGGGGCAACCTCTTCAATCCTTGTCAGTGAAGAGCTTCCTAAAGGAATTAAGAACTTTGGTTTTTATGAAAGCGTTTTGATTACTTCCTATGTATATGTGCTTTCACTTGCAATACTTGTGAGACGTGGAATTATGCAAACAGCTGCCGCAAAATATGCAGCTGAAAATAAAGAGGAAAAACTTGAAATGGTATATCAATATCTCCAAAGCGATGCTTTTCGTCATAGAATTGAGGGATATGTTGAAAGCATTTCAGGTATGAAGCAGGATTTGGATTATGAAAAAAGGGCAATGGAAAGGATATGGAAAAAAAGGGAAATGCAGATCTTAAAGGCTGAGAGTAGTTTGTCAAAATTGTCAGGAGAACTGGAAGGTCTTATGGGTGATTCATTTCCTACAATAAAAAATCTTTCTTTAGGTGATGGTAATGATGATGAAGAAATACCTTTGAATTAAGGTTTTCTCTTGTTCTTTTGTCGATACAAAAGAACCAAAAAATCATGCCTATATATCCTTAGAGCAATCAATCCTCTCTCATTCACTGAAAGAATCGGCAGTTCGTTTCACTCAGCCTTTACTTCTTTCCTGGCGTTCATTCGTTCGTCTCTCATGCACTGCGAATATAACGGCATGTAAATAATAAATAAGAGCTCTTTGTTTCAAATGTAAAAGAGCAACATCAAAGATATAATTTCAACTGTAAAGATAGAACAACAAATTCCTTTGAAGAATATTTTAATTTGTGATACGGTATATATATGAAGCTTGCTGCCAAGCGCCGTCAATATTTTCGCTCTTTCGAAGCAAAATCTCTTCGTTCGCGTTCTTTTCTTACACAATTTGCTGATAAACTCACTGAAGTTTGTGGCTCCACTACTTTTCTTATTATCCATATCCTTTGGTTTGGCACATGGATTTTTATTAATACAGGACACTTAAAGCAAATTTCTCCATTCGATCCTTTTCCATTTGGATTATTAACAATGGTTGTGTCTCTTGAGGCAATATTTTTAGCACTTTTTATTCTTGTTTCTCAGAATCGACAAGCATACATTTCAACAATAAGAGACGAAGTTCATATGGGAGTTTCATTAATCTCGGAAGAGGAGATAACTAAAGTTTTGGAGATATTGGCAGAAGTAAGGAAAGAGGTAGGCATTAAAAAACCAGATCCCGAATTAGATAAGATGCTTGAAAGAATAGACACATCTTATTTAGAAAAAACTATAACAGAGCAACTAAGGCGCGCCAACAAACCTCTCGTTGAGCAACTTCTAAAAGAGCTTTCTGAAACAGTTGTAGTGCATCCGGAAGTAGCAATTGGGAACATACACTCCTCAACTCCTGAATCAAATAAGTAATTCTGTTAGAATATCCCCATGGATATTTCCTGCAATTTCTCTTTTTGGGACTTATATAAAGCAGCATTCAAAAAAAATCCTTCTAAAAAATTAAAAAAAGATTTTCAAAATCTTTCACAGATTGAAATTAATAAGCATGTTTTAATTTGGGCAAAGAAAGCCGGATGGCAAACAGAAGAAAGGATAGGAAGTGATAAGAAAATCTATCTAGCTTTTTTCCCATAACTATTTCTTGCAAATGAAATAACTGTGTGATATCTTTGGTAGACCTGCTCAAGAGCAGGTTTTTTTTGTTAAAAAAAGAGATTATGAAAAATTCGTTACCAGCAATTAAAAAAACACTTTTATTTTTATTACCAGCCATATTTTTCTTTGCACTAGGATGTTTTGCAATGTATATGGTACTGCGAGGAAAAGTTGCAACTCAGGGAGAGCTTACACAAAGAATTTTGACAAACTGCGTTGGTTCTCTTCAGGCGAGTGACCAGTTAAATAAAAGTTGTGTAGGTGCGTACAATACAGCGGCAACATGTGTAAGTAACTTTAATAAATGCAACATAAAAACAGAAAGTAAAAAGTTATCCGAGTATAATTTGCAACGTCAGGAAGCTGAAAAGGCACTGCAAGGATACATTGTAGAAACAGGAAACATAATAAAAGACGCCAAGCAAATACTTCAGTAAAAATTCGGATTTAATTAACCCGAATTTCCGGCTGGCTCCCTCAAGCAGCCGGAAACGGGCAAAAGTACTTCTCTTAAAATACTAAAACTAGTTTAGGACAATTAAAAACATCTCGCTTGACACTTACGCATTTTTTTCCGGTCAAAATCCTGACATTGCATTACTTGATTTAAGGCTTACTTAGTTCTAGAATTACTTCAAATGGATAACCATATTGAGGAAAGTCTTTATCCTATTACGTTTCGCAAAAAGGATGCTGCTAATTTAGGTCAATATCTTAAAAACAGAAACAGTGTTGTATTGGTTGGGATGAAGAGAGTGGGAATTAGTAATTTCTTGCGTTTCTTTTTATATCATAAAGGAATTCAGAAAAAATACATAAACGACAATAAGAACCATCTTTTTATACCGGTTGATTTAAATGACCTTGTAGAGCGAGAGCTATATCCTTTTTGGGTGCTAACGTTAAAAAGAATTGAGGATGCGGTGAAGGCTTCTGAAATTCCGGCGGACGCCAAGCAATATATAGACACGTTATTTTCTGACAGTATTCAATCTAAAGATTTATTTTTAACGATTGATAGCATAAGAAAAAGCTTGCTATACCTTGTTGAAAAAAATATTATACCTACAATTTTTTTCCTACGATTTGACAGAATGAAAGACGTAGTAACCCCTGAATTTTTTTCAAACCTTCAGGGTTTAATTGATGCATGTCACAGGAATTTATCTTTTGTTTTTACGAGTGCAAGAAGTTTGGAGAGTCTTTCTCCTGAAGTTTTTTCAAGAGCTTCCATTTCGGCATTTGCACGTACTATGTATGTGGCTCCTGGAAGTACTGATGACGCAGAGATCATTTTTGAAAACACTGCAAAGAAGAATAACGTCGCTTTCTCAAAAGAAGAAAAAAAGAAAATTCTTTCAATTGTGGATGGATATGCTCAGTATTTACAATTCGCACTATCATACCTGTATGAAAAAAAGAAAACTAAAATTGACGAAAAATTATTTGATGAGTTGCTTAAAGACGAAAGGATTGCTCTTCAATCTGAGGAGTTATGGGAGAGTTTGTTGGACGAGGAAAAAGAAATTGTATTGAAAGCATTTGAAAATAAAAAAATTACTTTAGAGGAGAGAGATATAGCGGCATATCTTTGGAATACCGGTATGATGGAGGAAGATGGAAAATTTTTCAGTCCACTTTATGAAAAATTTATAGAGGAGACCATAAAGACAAAAAAAGTATCCCCTCCCAATATCGAGCTTTCAAAAAAAGAGCACCTACTTTTAACATTGCTTGAAGAGAATCGTGGAGCCTTATGTGAGAGGGAGACAATCATCCAGAAAGTTTGGCCAGAGGTAGAAAGTTATGGAGTATCTGATTGGGCAGTGGATAGACTTGTTGCAAGACTTAGACAAAAGCTCAAGCAAATAGACAACAAATTTGAGATAGTAACTGTTAAGACCAGGGGTTATAAATTACTTTAATGCAACTCAAATTTCTCTAGTAATTTTTTATTTCCTTCGATCTGATAGTGCAAAAGATCTGAGTAAATTCCTTTTTCTTTTGCTAATTCATGTGGGGTTCCATAATTTGCAATTTTGCCTTCATTGACAACAATTATTTTGTCTACATTCTGAATTGTAGAAAATCTGTGGGCAATAATAATAACTAATTTATTTTTCATTAAATTCTCTAATGCCTCCTGAACTTCTTTTTCAGATTTTGCGTCAAGCGAGGAAGTTGCTTCATCAAGAATTAAGATAGGTGCGTCTTTTAAAATTGCCCGTGCAATTTGAATACGTTGTTTCTGGCCTCCTGAGAGTCTTATTCCTCTTTCTCCAATTTCGCTTTCAAGTCCTTTTGGAAGCTTTTTAACGAATTCGTATGCGTTTGCCATTTTTAGTGCTTCTATTATTTCTTTGTCTGTTGCATCAGCTTTTCCGTATACTACATTTTCCTTGATTGTTGACGAGAATAGTTCGTTTTCTTGGAATACAAGGGCAATATTATTTCTTACAAATTGGTGTGTAATTTTTTGGTATGGAATATCTTTTAGAAATATTTCACCGCTTGTGGGTTGATATAGTTTAAGAATAAGGTTAATTATTGTTGTTTTTCCGGCTCCACTATGCCCAACTAACGCAACCGTTTCATTTGTATTAATTGTAAAGTTGATATTCTCCAGGACTATTTCTGACTCTTCGTATTTAAATGAAACATTTTTAAATTCAATGTTTGGCTTTTCTATTTTTTCACCTTCCTCTTTTTTTGTAAAATCTTCAACAGACTCAAGATTTAAAAGCTCTAAGTATTCTTTGCTTCCAACCTCCGCTTGTTGTACCTGCGTAAGGAAGTATGACATTGCAAAAAGCGGTATTCTTGCTTGATTAAACAACTGAAGAATCAATACCATTTCACCGATTGTCATTGTTCCAATGAAAGCGCTGTAGAAAACTAGAAAATTAATTGCAAACATAATAATTACTAAGGATAGATTTCGAGCAAAATCTATTTTGTGATATGTTGTGCTTTGCTTGGCATAAATTTTATTTATCCTTGTAAGATTTTTTGATACAGTATTAAACTCTAGAATTTCATTTGTAAAGCCCTTAACAAGTCGTATGTTGTTAATTGCTTCTCCCATTCTTCCCCTTGTGTAGTCTTCAAACATGTTTTTTTCGGCTTCGTATTTGCCCCATTTTTTCGTTGAAATATAAGAAAGAGTGATATAAATGGGGAATAAAATAAATGTAAGTAGTGCAATTGTGGGATTGAAATAAGCAAGTACCGCAACTGTAAATATGCTTGAGACAAGCATCGGCATCATCATATTTGATAATTGATTGAGGAATTGATAAATAGTAAAAATACCCCTATTTAGTTGATTAATTATTTTTCCAGAAATTTGTGAATCAAAATAACTTTGAGGAAGGCTTAATACTTTTTCATAAAATTTTTCTGTCAAGAATTTTCTTGCTCTCCCCGTAAAATGATCACCTAATCTATTGGAGATGGAAGTAATAGCTTGAGTGATAAGCTCTGAAGCAAAAGCTAGGACGATGAGAAAAATCAATCGTTGCATGCTTCCATTTTCTCCTTGGATTTTTGCAACAATTTCATCAACAATAAATTTTGAAAGGATAGGTGCTCCTAGTTGGAGAGTGGAGGAAAACAAGATAAGTGTTCCTAAAATAAATAACAGTCCGTGTAGAGGTTTTGACAATTTAATAATTCTCCAAATGTTTTTCATAGTTTCATCATATCATAGCTCAGGCCAATTTTAGTTCATTTAAATGCTCTTTTTGAAGTTTGGTGGTGGGAGAGTGTTAGTTTTTGCCGACAATAACGATGGCATCAGCTGAACCTGAAGTTAAGGTTGCTGAAGTAGTCCCAATAGTATATGACTTTGCTAAATCCTTTTTCAGTAAATCAAGATAAGCTTTTTTGGTAGATTTTACCTGAATTACCGTATTTTCATATTCGAAGTTGTCTGCATTTCCGGTTCCAGAAACTGTATATCCAAGTCCTTCAAGTGTAGCTTTAGCTTTTGAAGCAGCTCCTGGGACTCCTCCACCATTCTGAACCATAATTGTCAGACTAGAGCGGTCAAGCCCAGATGCGCTATCAGTATTTGATGACGAGGTTTTGGTTGGAGTAACAGTTGCTTTGGTTGTTGGGGTTGGAGTCTCTTCTTCTGGTGTTGGAGTAGGTTCTTCAGTTGGTGTTATTTCTTCAGTGGGGGTTGGAGTTACATCTACTAATTCCTGTTCTCCTTTTCCTCCTGTGGCTATCGCAGCAATAACAACTAGAAAAGCTAGAATTACAATTCCAAGAACAATCAAAATAACTTTTTTTCTATTTCCACTTGAGCGGCCAGATTCATATACGTAGGAGCGGCGAGAGCGATTGAGAATTGATTCCTGTTCTTCCATTGTGCCTAAAGGTGTCCATATAATATCATGAATTATTATTTTTTCAACTATAGATTGTCAAATCAAAACTTTCTGATTTAAAACTTACCAAATTTAGAGTTGCTCGGAAGAGTTTTTAATAATTCCTGTGATACAATTGGCTCATGAAAAAGGTTATTGGTATCCTTTTTGTGGTTTTTTTGATTGCGCTTTGTTATTTCCTCTTTTTGGATAGAAAATCCCCCTTTTCGGATAGAATTTCTACTTTAACAACTAACTCTAATAATTATATAAATCCATCCGCAAAAAAAACCTATATCTTTATACCTTATTGGACTTTTTCAGACAGTATTGTCTCTGATGATTTTGACTCATTATTGTATTTTGGAGTGATGGCAGACGTGAATGGTATCAATAGAGATGACCCTGGTTTTGAAAAAGTTGCTAGCTTTATGGCTAGTACAAAATCAAATAAAGAAAGGATTTTGAGTATAAGGATGACTGATGCATCTATTAATTCTGAGATTATAAAAAATCCGTCTATTCAGGGGAAAATTATTGATGATTCAATTGAAATCGCAAAGGAATATGGATTCGACGGAATTCTGGTAGATTTTGAAACATCTGCATTTGGTTTTGAAAATACAACAAAAAATATTAGTGATTTTTATTCTCGTTTTTCTGTCAAAGTGCACGAAAATAAATTATTGTTTTACACTACACTTTTTGGGGATTCTTATTACAGGGCTCGTGCGTATGACATTAAGCATATAGGAAAAATTTCAGATAAAGTTTTGGTCATGACGTATGATTTTCATAAGTCGCGTGGTAATCCAGGTCCCAATTTTCCCCTGAGGGGAAATGAAAGCTATGGCTATGATTTGGGGGCATTAATTAAGGATTACCAAAAAGATATAGACAACAAAAAATTGATTATAGTTTTGGGATATTTTGGATATGATTGGCAGATTGATAAAAACAAGGAAGCTATATCTAATGGTGTACCTTTGAGTACAAATAAGATACAACAGGATTTCGTTAATTCTTGTGTATATAAAAAATGTTCATTAAAACGCAATAGTGATAAAGAACCTTACATTGAATACATAGATACGGAAGGAAAACCTCACGTTGTATGGTTTGAGGATGAAATTTCAATAAAGGAAAAATTAGTAGAACTTTCTAAAAATGGAATTAACCAAACGGGTTTTTGGGCATACTCCTATTATTAGTCTTTAAATTTCAAGATTAACTTTCAGAGAAGATTGTTAGTGTAGTGTGCCGGAGAGGGGAATTCCCCCTCCGGCACAAGATTGTCATCCTGGATTGATCGGTTCCTACCGCTTGTTGCCCGTGATTACCCTGGCTCCCGCAACTACCGTCACAGTGGCAAGAACGAAGAGTAGGGCAACCGCCATGTTCCCGCCCTGATCAGTTGTTCCGGCATTCCCCGTTTTGGGGGGAGCCGGCGTCACCGAAGCCTTCGGCTGCGGTTGGGTCGTACCCGTTGGCGACGTAATGGTTGGTGAGGGCGTTGCCCCCGTTCCAATCACTACAGTCGCTGTTGGCGTTCCCGTCCGAGTTGGCGTCGCGGTCGGAGTAGAGGTCGGAGTCGACGTTGGTGTCGAAGTCGGCGTGCTCGTTGGCGTCGCCGTGGGCGTTACAGAAACCACTACCACATCGATGTGGCTGATTTCTTGACACTCGCTGCCCGAGAGCAGGCGCGTCACCGTAACTACTTGTGTTCCGATTCCCTCGACCTTGTAGCACCCGTTCTCATAGATGCCGTTTCCGAGCACGTTGGAATGCTG
The DNA here is from genome assembly GCA_964425075.1 of uncultured Gammaproteobacteria bacterium. Classification (GTDB taxonomy): domain Bacteria; phylum Patescibacteriota; class Microgenomatia; order Levybacterales; family GWA1-39-11; genus JAUSNA01. Next base: position 493,779 of record CAYRKM010000001.1, read on the forward strand.
ATTGCCTCCGAACATGCTCGAGCCTGACTTGATGCAGACGCCGCTCACGGTGTTACCGGTCCCGGCATCGTACGTGGCGACCGGGTCGCCCTCAATACTCCCAACCACTCCTGTGGTTGTGCCTAGACATGTTGCGGGACTGCCTTGACCGTCGGCCAGGGCAGGCCCTGTTGCCGAGATGGTAACGTATGCTACCACAGCAGCTACGGCCATGATGGCCAATGCTATGGCAAGGAACTTGTTCACGCTATCTCCCTTCTCTTTGTTTTAGCGTGGTGTCTACTTGTTGGCTTATACTTTCCTCCAGGATGTCAATGTGCGTTGATTTCGACCTCATATTCCGATTGCATCCCTGCGTTGGGTGGGTGCTCGAAATCCTCGAGGCGCTTCACGCCTAACTCTGCGGTCCGTCCCTTGAAGCCTCAAGCGGCTTCTAGATAGACCTAGAGTATGGTATGATTGGGGCAATTATATATAAAAATAAGCTCAAAGTCAATATTGTGACGCTTAATCTTAGATCTATATAGTGTATGGATAAAAGGTAAAAATTGTCAGGCATTATATCCTGTAGTTTTTGATTGCTAGCCTCAGGGCAGTTAATTACACAGCCTCAAAACCAGTTTTTATAAAATGTGGTTTATTTTCTATTCTACGCGAGAGATTAGTGGAAGGGAAAATTTTACTTCTTTTCGCTTTTTAATCACCCTTTTCTCATCCATTAGACTCGTCCCAAAGTCTATTTTTTTGGCATCAAATAGTGGATAAATTTGTTTGGCTTTTTTCTCAAGCGGTGGGTTATCAAAGAAAAGCGAAGCCTGTTTTTTTGTATTTTCGCTAAATTCATAAATAGTTGCTCCGGTTGAGCGATACAATACATTTTGCCTGTATATTTTTTCAAAACCATTTCGAAGTTCCGCGCGTATCATCATAGGATAGGAAGTTGCCTGAGTTAGTTTTATATCTACTGCATGGTGGTGAAAGTCTTGGGTTTTTAGAAAAAGAGAGATGTGTTTTGCAGCATAATTATAGTTGCGAGCTTTTAAGAAGACATCCTCCACGTGAGACAAGAGTCTTACCCACAATATCTCTTTGTCATTTGTTGCAGGAGTTATGGTTTGGGATCTCATGATTGATTTATATGTCCTTTTGGCATCTGGAGTAACGGCATAAACAGGATATCCATTTAGCTCCAACCAAATTTCATGGAAGGGTTTGGAGAACTTTTCTTTTATGAACTCCTCTTTTTGTTTTGCAAAATCATATGCTGTATTCATCCCTAATTTTTTTAGAAAACTTGTGGTTTGATGTCCAATTCCCCAAACTTTTTCAATTGGAGTTTGCTTCAAGAGCGCATCAATATTTCGTCCTTCAATAACTGTAAGGCCTGATGGTTTGTGAACATTTGCCGCAATTTTTGCTAAAGACTTTGTGATACTTACGCCAATTGAAACCGTAATTCCAAGAGATGACTCTACTTCTTGTTTTATTTTTGCTGCAATTTGTGCGTAACTCATGTGAAGAGGGCGGCGCATCCCTTTAAGATCAGCAAATCCTTCATCTATTGAATAGACTTCAACAGAAGGTGAATAATGTCTCATGACAGCAAACATTTTTTCAGAAAAGAGGTGATAAAGTTTGTAATCACTAACTGCAATTGTTACTTGCGGGAATTCTTTTTTTATCTTCCAACATTGCATTCCACGGGTAATACCCAATTTACGAGCCTCATATGAAACTGCTGTTGCAATTCCTCTCTCCCAGCCAGTAACTACAGGTTTTCCTTTAAGATGTGGATTGACTGCTTGAGTAACAGAGGCAAAAAAAGCGTCGCCGTCTAGATGAAGTATTGCTTCAGGCCATGAGGTGGTCATAATAGAGTTTGAAAAACCGCCGAGTAAGATTGGAAACGGTTTTGATTATAAGTTTGAGAGAGGGCATAATGGTTAAAATTTCTGATTGATCTAATTTCTAATTACTAATTAAATCCCAATAATCTATTTTCCAGTTTCTAAATTAATATTATGTTTGTTGCTTATTGAATTAATTATTTTTTAGATAAATTAGGTTAATTAGAGTAATTAGGTCAATTTGTTCGTCATCAATACTTCCTGATGACGGACCGTACAATTCCAAAAATCTCAAGTTCTTCTTTAGGGTAAAAATCAGGATAAGAGGGGTTAGCAGAGCATAAAACTACTTGTCCGTCGACTTTTTCAAAAATTTTCAAAGTCCATTCTCGGTCAATTAGCGCCAAAACCACATCTCCCCTATTTGCATTCCTTGCTTTTTCAAGAATTACCATGTCATTTTTCATAATTCCTATCTCCTCTAGGGAGTCACCGGCAACTTTTAACATAAAAGAGGAGCTTGGTTTGTCAATCAAATATTCATCCAAGGAAACAAAATTTAGGTCTTCCTCAGCCCCTGTTGGGAATCCAGCCTTTACATTTCCCAACAGGGGAATTTGAAAGAAGAGTGAGGCGGGCGCTAACTTCCCACTCACTTTATCTAAATAGCCCTGCTCTACAAATTTGGTAATTATCTTATGAATCGCGTTTTTTGAGGCAAGACCAAAAAGAGTAAGCATTTCAGAATATGAAGGAAGACGTTTATTTTTTTTATAAAACTTTTGTAATTGCTGCAAGTATTCTGCTTTCATATGTCCTTCTACTTTCGTTCCGGCGAAAGTAGCAAAGCCTCTCGTCAATTGTCCCTCACGTATTCACCAGTTTCACTCACTCGCTAAAACAACCCGGTTCGCAAGCTCACTTCAGTTGTTTTTCCTTCGGAACTCTCGTTCACTTACTGTTTCATACGTTCGTTACAAAATGACGAACTAAAAATGCGCTCTTGGTTTCAAATGCAAAAAAATCTATAGTAAAAAGTCTTTGCTACGAAATTTCAAAAAGTCTTCTTTATTAAATTCCCGAAGATATCGTTCTAAAAAAGAATGAGGTTTAAATAGATGAAGTAGTTTATTAAAAAGTAAAGAGTACATACTGCCATATTTATCTTAGGTGAACGATTGTTCACTGTCAATATGACAAACTATAACAATTTATTTTTGGAAATATTCCCACACTTTTTGAGACAATTTAGCCTCAAATTCGGCAGCTTTCGATTGAGAGGAAGTTTCCGACATTAATACGATGATATAGTCACCTTTTTTGGAGAAAACTATCCCTGCATCATGTTTTACTGCTCCTAGCTCTCCAGTCTTATGTGCAACAACCGTTCCATCAGGTAAATATTTTGGAATTCTATCATTGAGTTGCTGGCGTTTTAGCACTTCAAGCATTTCTTTAGAAGAGGTTTCGTTTACAAGTTGACCTTTATAAAGCAATTCGTAGTAGTCAGCAATATCTTTTGCAGTCGTACGCGGAGGACTTCCAGTATTTGAAGCAGTGAGATGATTATCAAGTAAGAATTTCTTAACGTTAGAATTTTTTACGGTGTAGGTAAGAAGGAGCGCTGAATAATTATGAGAAATTGTAATCATTCGCTCTAGAGCTTCTCGTACCGTTGTATCAATTGAACCTTCTGTTTCTTCTGCGTCTTCTCCGAGGTCAAATATTCTATTTAATTCTTCAATACTCATCGAAATATTTTTATCAAGACTTAATTTTCCGTCCTCAATTTGCTGATACACTGTTCCCATGGTCCAGAGTTTATATAAGGAAGCAGAGTCAAATTTTCTTGTTTCATTCAAGCTATAATCTTCACCCGTTTTTAAATTCTTAATAACCACTGCATATGTACCTTTCTCATTTTGTAAAGAGTCTTTTATTATCTTCTCAAGCTCTCTTGAGCGAGTAATATTTTTATAAGTTTCAATGGACTTTTCAATTGGTGAGGCAAGCGGGGTTAAAATTGTTGATTCTATTGTTCCCTCTTCAGATCCCTGTACTCTTATGAAGGCTAAAAGCATAAGAATGAAAGTAAAAAGAGAAAACAGAAGCAGTTTGGACAATGCGGATAAGCTCGAGACTAGAATATGTTGATATATAAGCACTATTGCAAAAGTGATAAATCCTACAAGAGGAAGAATGAGCCAACCCATAAAGCAAATTATATCAGGAGATTTAGGAAAAACTTTAAATTCGGTTTCCTTACAATCCTAATCCTGCTCCTCCTAATTGAGTGTTTAAAGTACTGGTAATGCTGTTATAAGTTTGTGCCATTAACCACACCGATATAATAATTGAAAAAAGAGTCAGTAAAATTGCTACAACGCCTATTATTTGTGCTTTGGAGTCTTTTTGCCTGAAATATTTTATTCCCGGCCAGAGGCCAAGCGGAGGAAGAAAAAAACTTAAAAGGTAAATGCCCATTTGTTTGCCAATCGTCGTTGAGACGGGTGGTTCTTTTATTTTTTGTCCACAATTTGGACAAAAATAATTTGCAGGTGAAAGTTGGAATTTGCATTTGGGGCATAGCTCGTGGTCCATATGAGTAGCATCTCACATGAGTTAATAAGCTTCAATGGGAGAATGCTGGCAATAATCTTTACTTGCAAAATACCTCTTGACGTACAAAAAAACATGTAGTATTATTCTTTTTACACCTTAACTGAGGTGTTTCTTTTTGGCGAAAGCCACGATATAATACAAATATGGCAACAGGAAAATTTGATAGAACAAAACCACACGTTAATATTGGAACCATTGGTCACGTTGATCATGGTAAAACCACTACAACTGCAGCTATTACTACAGTATTGGCTAAAAAGGGATTTGCAGAAGCTCGAAAATACGAGGATATTGATAATGCTCCAGAAGAAAGAGAAAGAGGAGTTACCATCAACATTTCCCACCAAGAATACGAAACAGAAAAAAGACATTACGCACACATTGACGCTCCAGGACACGCTGATTACATTAAAAACATGATCACTGGTGCCGCTCAAATGGATGGTGCAATTTTAGTTGTATCTGCTCCTGACGGTCCTATGCCTCAAACTCGAGAACACATTCTTCTTGCTCGCCAAGTTGGAGTACCTTCAATCGTAGTATTCATGAACAAAATTGACATGGTTCAAGATCCTGAGCTTATTGAACTTGTTGAAATGGAAGTACGAGAACTTTTGAACAAATACCAATATCCAGGAGACGAAACCCCTATTATTAAAGGTTCTGCTCTTAAGGCTCTTGAGGGAGACGCAGAGGCTGAAAAAGCTATTCTTGATCTTATGGAAGCAGTTGACAGCTACATTCCAACCCCAGAAAGACCAGTTGATAAACCTTTCCTTATGCCAGTTGAGGATGTTTTCTCAATTAAAGGTCGAGGAACAGTGGTAACTGGAAGAATAGAAAGAGGAATGGTAAAAATTAACGAAGAGCTTGAAATTGTTGGTATAAAGCCAACCACAAAAACAATTGTTACTGGAATTGAAATGTTCCGAAAACAGCTCGATGAGGGTCAAGCAGGAGATAATGCAGGACTTCTTCTAAGAGGAATTGAAAAGAAAGATGTAGAGCGCGGACAAGTTCTTGCAAAACCTGGAAGTATTACTCCTCACACTGATTTTGAGGCTGAAGTTTATATTCTTACCAAAGAAGAGGGTGGACGTCACACTCCTTTCTTCTCAGGATACCGACCACAATTTTACATCAGAACAACTGACGTAACTGGTGAAATCAAACTCCAAGAGGGTGTTGAGATGGTTATGCCAGGAGATAACGCAAAAATGAATGTTTCATTAATTGTTCCAGTCGCTATGGAAGAAGGAATGAGATTTGCTATCCGAGAAGGTGGAAGAACCGTCGGAGCAGGAGTTGTAACCAAGATTACTAAGTAATTAGTGATCATTCGCACATTGTAATTTAACTGATTTTTAAATGGTTATGAACCTGCTTTTCGAAAAGCAGGTTTTTTTGTAGTAAAATATATCAAATATGACTATTCAGGCAGAAGCATTAAAAAGATCAAATGAGTTTATAGATAAATCTAGCTTTACGGGAATTGGACAGGAGGTAAAGTGTGAAACTGGAAAAAGTAGATTCGTATGGTATAGAAATGCTGATTTACGTATACATGATTTTGGAACTGAAGGAAGAACTGGCGCGGTAGGGAATGTAAGAATAGGTCCTGTTATTGGTTTGTTTGGGATGAGCGGTGAATCTGGAGATTGGACTTATAATGCTGCTACCGGTGATTTGGCTTTCGAGCTTTTAGAAGGTAAAGTTGTTGAATTGGATTTAAAAGAAGAGGGTAAAATCAGATTTACACATACACAATAACATAAAAATATGGCACAGAAAGGAAGAATAAGAGTAAAATTAAAGAGCTATGATCCTCGAATCATAGATCAAACATGTCAACAAATCATTGATACGGCCCTTCGTACCGGTGCAAAGGTTGTTGGACCTATTCCATTGCCTTCAGATAGGACTGTATTTGTAGTAAATAAAGCAGCCTTTATTGATAAAGACGCACGAGAGCATTTTCAGCTCAAAACTCACAAAAGACTCATTGATATTATGAATCCAACAGATAGCACTATCGAGAACCTCATTCATCTCGATTTACCTTCAGGGGTAAATGTTGAGATTAAGATGTAGAATCTGTCTCATTTTGTCTTAAGAAAATCGTTTTTTTTCTCTTAGTCTCCACCATTTTTTTAACTGCTTCGGGGTTGGGTTGTCTTCCTCTTAGTTTTACACTTATTCTTTGCTTCAGCTCATCCGACAGCCCTCTTCCGTAATTTGGATTTTTTTCTCCCTTTAATGCCTCGCTTATTTTTTGTCTAACGCTTTCTGAAAGTGGTTTTCCGTAATTAGCATTATTATTTCCACTTGCTGCTTCACTCATACGATTTCTCAGCTCGGGGGTAAATTCTCTTTGGGCATTAGCCTGAGCATGTCTTTCACGCCCATCGGGGCTAAACTTACCCTTCTCGGGAGGTACAAAGCCCTCAACAAGGAGAGCAGCATAGGGTTCAAGCAATAAGTCAAGCTCACATTCCGTTAGTGGTTCAAGAGCGGCAAGGTAATTCCCTAAAAGTTGTGGACTTGGTACGCGTTTACCGGTAGAAATAGTTGATATGTAACTGTCGGAGACTTCAAGTTCAACGTGAAGGGATTTCAGGGTACGATTGTGCGCTCGAGCAATAGTTGCGAATGCCTTTCCGAATTCTATAGCTTTTGGATGTTTCTCTTTTTCCATACTACGCATTATATTAGAAGTCTTATAGTAACTCAACAACAGAAAGACAGGTATAAACTCCTTGCATTTGAATTCAAATACGTATATAATAATCCTTACGCAAAATGACGACTTTAAGGAGGGTTAGTTTGACTACATAAGCTCTAACGGTTAAGGTTTTCTTAATCATCAAAGCGACTGTAGTAGTCGCTTTTTTTGTGGGTTTTAGTTCAAAATATACCGACAACTCTTTTGCCAAGCAGAGCTTGTCAGAGACTCTCGGTATGTTTTTTAAAACTAGTTTAAAAAACATGATACAAGCAATATTAGGCAAAAAATTGGAACAGACACAAGGATTCCTTCAAAACGGAACACGTATTCCTATGACCAAAATTATGGTTGGGGGAAATGTGGTTTCCCAAATTAAAACCATCGAAAAAGACGGATATGAAGCTGTTCAACTTGGATTCGGAAATACAAAGAAGGCAGATAAACCAACCCAAGGACACTCAAAAAAAGCGGGGCTCAAAGAGACGCCTCGTTTTTTTAAGGAAGTAAAGGCTGATAAATTAGAAGGAATTGAAGCGGGAACAGCCATTAATGTAGAAGAAATTTTAGAAGCAGGAGATAGGATTGATGTAACTGGAACTTCGAAAGGAAAAGGATATGCAGGAGTAGTCAAAAGACATGGTTTTCATGGAGGACCCAAAACTCATGGTCAGTCAGACCGCCATCGTGCTCCAGGTTCTATTGGTCAATCTACTACACCAGGACGTGTTTACAAAGGTAAAAAAATGGCAGGTAGAATGGGAAATGAGCAGGTAACTGTTAAGAATCTTGAGGTTATTGAGGTTAACGGAGAAGAACTTTTAATTAAAGGACTTATCCCTGGTTCAATTGGCTCAATAGTAACAATTACAAGAATTGGAAACAATAAAAAACATGTAGGTCTTTATCAAGAACCGGTTGCCGAAGAGGTAGTAATAGACGAGAAAAAAGTTGAGGAAGTAGGAGAACCCCTAGTAGAACAAGAAGAAGCACGGGTTGAGGACGCTGAGGAAGTAAAAGAAGAAATGCAAGCAGAAGCGGCAGCTGAGCAAATTACAGAACCTGCAAAACCTACAGAGGAAGTAAAAACAGAAGAAGTAGAGGAGAAAATAGAAGAAGTTAAAGAAGAAACAAAAGAGGAGGAGGAAAAAGCCTAACGTTTTGTAAATTAGCGTTTGGCGTTTAGTGATTATGGCTGATACAAAAGTTAAAACAATTAAAAAAGTAGCAGCGGTTAAAAAACCAGCTGTTAAAAAAGTTGTGGCAAAAAAAACTACTTCAGTAAATAAAGTAGCAAAAGCTAAAGAGGCTGTAGTTGTAAAAGAAGCTAAGGTTTCAACCGGTTCTTTGAAAGTTGATGTTATTGGAGCAAATGGTGCAAAGAATGGGACTGTTAGCCTTCCAACTGAGTTGTTTGGCATTGTACCTAACAAATCTCTTATAGCTCAAGCTATTCGTGTATATCTTGCAAACCAAAGACAGGGCACTTCTTCTACAAAAACCAGGGGTCAGGTAAAGGGTTCTACGAGAAAAATTTACCGTCAAAAAGGTACAGGACGAGCAAGACATGGAGCGAACACTGCTCCTATTTTTGTAGGTGGAGGAATCGCTTTTGGACCTCATCCACGCGACTATTCTTTAAAAATGCCAAAAAAGATGAAAAAGATTGCATTTGCTTCAATCCTTTCTCAAAAAGCATCAGATGGGGCTATTAAGGTAATTGAGGGAGAATTTAGTGGTAAAACAAAGGATGTTTCAAAGCTACTTAAAACAATGAGTTTGACTAATAAAACAGGAAAAGCACAGAAAGTGTTATTGGTTATTGGCCAAAATGATAAAAATATCGCAAGGGGAGCACACAATATTGGAGGTTTGTCTATCGAGAGTTCAGCAACCCTTTCAACCTACCCAGTTTCAATCAGTAAAAATATCATTTTTGTAAAAGACGCGATTAATGATTTAGTTACAAGATATCAAAAAGGAGAATAATTATGCAGGCACTAGATATTTTAATCAAACCAATTATTTCTGAAAAATCTTTGAGAGACGCACAAACTGGGAAATTTACATTTTTGGTAAATTCAATTGCAAATAAAACCGAAATAAAGAAAGCAATTGAATCAACCTTTACGGTAAATGTTGAAAAAATAACAACCGTTACGACAAAAGGAAGCACAACAAGAGTCACTAAATTAGGAAGAAAAACAAAAATATTTAAAAACAAAAAAGCTCGAGTAGTTCTTCGAAAAGGACAAACAATTGATGTCTTTGAAGAACATCTAGGAGGAGATGAGAAGAAAGAAAAGAAAGAGAAGAAAGTAGAAAAAAATACCGACAAGAAAGAGTCAAAGGATAATAAATAACCTATGAAATTAAAAAGAATATTAAAGAAAAATTCAGGACGGGATAATTCCGGAAGCGTTGTTGTACGTCATCAGGGCGGACGACACAAAAGAATGTATAGACTTATTGATTTTAAGAGAGATAAGCATTCAGTAGAGGGAACAATTGTTGGAGTTGAATATGATCCTAATCGTTCAGCTGAATTGGTTTTAGTTCAGTATAGGGATGGGGATAAAAGATACATTCTTCGTCCATTGGATTTAAATTTAGGAGATAAAGTGATTGCCAATGAAATTACTGACGTAAAAGCTGGAAACACTATGATGCTTAAAAATATTCCCGTAGGTACACCAATTCACAATGTTGAATTGACCAAGGGTAAGGGTGGACAGCTTGCAAGAAGTGCTGGGGATCAGGCAAGTGTTATGGCCAGAGAAGATAAATATGTTCATGTAAAACTCCCTTCAGGTGAAATAAGAAGGATTTCAGGGGACAACTATGCTACAATTGGCCAGCTCTCAAAGGTTGAATGGAAAGATAGAGAATGGAAGAAAGCGGGAGCAAAACGTCATCTTGGAATAAGACCTACAGTCAGGGGAGTTGCCATGGAGCCGTCTTCTCACCCTCATGGAGGAGGAGAAGGAAGAAGTGGTATTGGTATGTCTACGCCGAAAACTTTTTATGGTAGACCAGCTGTGGGGAGAACAAGAGATAAGAAAAAATACAGCAATAAATACATAGTAAAAAGGAGGAAGGCTTAAGCAGAGCTTGCTTTTGCTAACAAAAGTAATTATGTCACGAAGTTTAAAAAAAGGACCATATGTAGTTGAGAGATTACTGAAAAAAGTAATGGCTCAAAAAGAATCTGGAGGCAGAGATGTTATCAAAACCTGGGCACGGGCTTGCCAAATTCCACCAGAATTTGTCGGTCACACCCTTGGTGTTCATAATGGTAAACATTTTATTAGTGTAAAAGTTGTTGAGGGTATGGTTGGGCACAGACTTGGAGAATTTTCTCCAACAAGGCACTTTAAGGGTCATGGAAGAGTCGTTGCTCGTGAGATATCAAAGACTTAATGAATACTATGGAATATAGAGCAATTGCAAAAAACATTAAAATTTCACCACGTAAGGTGAGGCTTGTGACGGATAGCATTCGAGAGTTAACAGTGGCAAAAGCATTAACTCAACTTATGGTGTCTCCAAAAAGAGGCGCAGTTCCTGTTAAAAAAACTATTGAAAGCGCAATGGCAAATGCAGTAAATAACAATAATGCAAAAAAGGACGACTTGGTTATTAAAACGATTAATGTAACTGAAGGAATAGCATATAAGAGATATCACTTTGCAGGACGAGGAAGAACAAGACCATATGTTAAAAAAACAAGCCATATTAACGTGATCTTAGAAGACAAAGCAATAGTTCAAGCTCCAGTTCTAAACAAAGTAGAGCTTGAGAAAGAGAATAAAACAATTAAAAAAGGAGGAAAGAAATAATTACTAATTAATCTAATTATTCTAATTAAACTAAATTAGAAATTAGAGCACTTAGAAATTAGAAATTTTCAAAATATGGGACAAAAAGTTAATCCAATTGCATTAAGAATGGGTATCCACCACGACTTTAAAAGCGTAGGTTATTACCCTAAAAAGTCATATGCAGTAACAGTTTTGAAAGATATTAGGATTCGAGAGGCTTTAATGAAAAGACTAAAGCCCGCAGGGGTTGGGGATATCATTCTAGAACGTTCTGCAAGTTCTATAAAAATTACAATTTACGTTATGCGTCCGGGAATTGTGATTGGAAGAGGTGGTTCTGGGCTTGAGGAATTAAAAAAACAAATTGTAACTCTTCTTGGTGAGTCACATGTTCCTGGAAAGAGTTCTCAAAAAATTGAACTTAAAGTTGAACCGATTAAGGAACCAAACCTGAGTGCATATTTAGTTGCAAACAATATTGCAGAACAACTGGCACGACGTATGCCATTTCGAAGAGTAGTAAAGCAAGCAACTGATAGAGTAATGCAGTCGGGGGCAAAAGGCGTAAGAATTATTCTTGCTGGTCGTATCAATGGAGCAGAAATTGCTAGACGAGAAAGAACACAAACAGGAAAAGTTTCGTTATCAACAATAAGAGAAAATATCGATTTTGCAAGCGTTCCTTCGCTTACAAAATCAGGTTACATTGGAGTTAAAGTTTGGATAAACAAAAAATAAGCAAAGCTTGCTTTTTGGAAACAAAAAGTAGCGTTTAGTTTAAAAATAAAATTATGTTACAACCTAGGAAATCAAAATACAGAAAACAATTTAAGCAAAGAAGCCTTCCCGGAATGGCAACAAAAGGGAATAGGGTTTCATATGGTGAATTTGGATTGAGAGCTGAAGAGTCAGGACATATTTCAGCCCGCCAAATTGAGGCAGCAAGGCGTGCAATTGTTCATTTTATTAAAAGGGGTGGACGTGTATGGATTAGAATTTTTCCAGACATGCCTATTACCAAAAAACCGCCAGAAACCCGTATGGGTGGAGGAAAAGGAGATATTGATCACTATGTTGCAGTAACAAAAGCTGGACAAATGATTTTTGAAATGGCAGGAGTAACAGAAGAAACAGCAAAAGAAGCATTAAGACTTGCAGGCCATAAATTATCAGTAAAATCAAGCTTTATTTCAAAAAACGCATAAGGAGAATATATGAAAAAAAACGACAGAATTGAATTACGATCAAAAACAAAAGAAGAGTTAATAAAGCAACTACGTGATTTACGTAGCGAAGCGGCAAAATTGTCAATGGATATGACAACAGGAAAAGTAGTAAATACTGCAGAAATTTATAACAAGAAAAAAATGATAGCAAGAATACTTACATATCTTGGACAAAAAAAGGAGGAAACAGTAAATGCCTAAAACAGTAAAAAAAGTAATAAAAAAAGCTGAAAGCCCTGTCGTTGTAGAGAAATCTAAAAAGCCAGTCGAGGAAAAAATGAAAGAAGCAAAGAGAAAAACGATTACAGGAAAAGTAGTATCGGTAAAGATGAAAAATACCGTTGTAGTTGCTGTAGAGAGAAAAGTTGCGCATAAAAAATATGGCAAACTCCTAAAAGTTACAAAGAGATTTAACGTAGATACAAACGGAATGGAAGCAACAGAGGGAGAGACAGTAGTAATTGAGCAAACACGACCAATGAGTAAAACAAAATATTTTAAATTAGTTTCAAAAGGAGGGAAAGGGTAGAATTTTATACCGACAACTCTTGCTCAAAAAGCCAACTGGCATTTTGAGCTGAGACTCTCGGTATAAGCAAAGCTTGCGGTTTAGCAATCTAAATTCTCGCCCAAGGACTTAGATTTATAAGGAGCTCGAAATATGGTACAACACAGAACTATGCTGGTTTCAGCAGACAATAGTGGAGCAAAACAACTACAGGTAATCCAAATTTATGGAGGATCAAGTAGACGTTATGGATATATTGGAGAAATGCTTGGGTGTATTGTCAAAAAAGCACTTCCACACAGTCAGTATAAGAAGGGAGATCTTGTAAAAGTTATATTAGTCAGATCTAAGAAAGAAGTAAAAAGAAAAGACGGAATGTATATTAGATTTTCAGAAAATGCTGGAGTTGTAATTGATGAGAAAACAAAAGAGCCAACTGGAACTCGTATTTTTGGACCGGTTGCACGAGAAGTAAAAGAAGCTGGATACAGTAAAATTGCAAGTTTGGCTAAGAACGTTGTTTAAAAAGGAAAAAATAATATGAGTTTAAAAATAAAAAAAGGCGATACAGTACAAATAATGTTAGGACGAGATAAGGGTAAAAAAGGTACCGTAGAGAGAGTATTGTCAACTGAACGCATGGTTATTGTTGAAGGTATAAATCAAGTGAAGAAGCATTTGAAATCACGACAACAGGGCCAAAAGTCAGAGATTGTAACTCTTACAAAGCCAATTTCGATTGCAAAAGTGTCATTAATTGATAGCAAAAAGAAAAAACCAACAAGAGTTGGATTTAAAATCGAAAAAGGAAAAAAGATAAGAATCGGACGATTGTCCGGGGAGGCAATTTAATGAAAGTACAAGCATCAGTTAAAAAACGTTGTTTACAATGTAAGATTATAAAAAGAAGGGGGAGGTTACTTGTGATTTGTGAGAATCCACGACACAAGCAACGCCAAGGTTAACTATGACATTTAAAGAAACATTTGAAAAAGAAATAGTAAAAAGCCTTAAAGACAAAATGAAGGTTAATTCTACTATGGCTGTGCCTAGAGTTAAGAAAATAGTAGTAAATATGAGTTTGAAAGATTTTCTTAAAGACAAGAAAAATATAGAACGTGGTCTTGAGGATCTGACTCTTATTACAGGACAAAAACCAAAAATTGCAAAAGCTAGAATTTCTATTGCAACTTTCAAACTTCGAGAGGGAGATAAGATTGGTATGGCAGTAACTTTAAGAGGACAGAGGATGTATGACTTTTTAGAAAAACTTATTAAAGTTGTATTTCCTCGTGTGAAAGATTTTAGTGGAGTAGACTTGAAAGCATTCGATGGAAGAGGTAATATATCCGTTGGCTTCGATGAGCATATTGTTTTCCCAGAAATCGATTCAGGAAAAGTAGATGTGTTGCGTTCTTTGCAGGTTACTATCGTAACAAATGCACATGACGATGAAAAAGCAAAAATGTTATTAACAGAAATGGGACTACCATTTAAGAAAACCGGAGAAGTAAAAAACTAAATTATGTCTAAAAAATCGACAGTTGTAAAACTAAGCAAAAAACAAAAATTCTCAACCCGAGAGGTAAATTTATGCGCTCTTTGTGGAAGAACACGAGGATACATGAGGTTATTTGGAATTTGTAGAATTTGTTTTAGAGAAAGGGCACTTAAAGGAGAATTTCCTGGAGTGAAGAAAGCGAGTTGGTAATATGACATATCCTGTTGCAAGCTTTTTAATACAAATAAAAAATGCCTATATGGCAAATAAAAATGAGATGGTCTTTCCTTATTCAAAGACCGTTCTTGCTATTGGAAAAATTTTAAAAGAAGAGGGGTACATTAAGGACGTAAAAGAAGCAAAAGATGAAAAACGAAATGTAGTAAAAGTTGAGCTTTTGTATCACGGAAATGATAAAGCAATGAGAGATGTAAAGATTATTTCAAAACCATCAATTCACAGATATATTGGAAAAAATGATGTTAAAAAAATTGTAAGTAGATTTGATTTGGCAATTCTTTCAACAAATCAAGGAATTATGTCAAACAGAAAAGCATTAAAACTTGGAGTAGGAGGAGAACTTTTAGCAAAAGTCAGTTAATATGTCAAACATAGGTAAATTACCAGTAACAATTGAAGCAGGAGTCGAAGTCAAAAAAGATGGACGAGATCTTACAGTCAGTGGTCCTAAGGGCTCTCTTTTCTTAAAACTTCCTGCAGGAATAGATGTAATTGTTGCTGATGGTATTGCAACTGTTAAGAAAGAGCACGAAAGCAAGTATTTAGAGAAGTTTTATGGACTATCTCGCGCACTGCTTTCAAATATGGTGAAAGGTGTTTCAAAAGGATTTGAGAAAAAACTAGAACTTTCAGGAGTCGGATACAGAGCACGAGTTGATGGACACGACTTGATATTAAACGTTGGATATTCTCATCCGGTGAAGATTATGGCGCCGGAGGACGTAACTTTTAAAGTAGAGGAAAATGTTATTACCGTTACAGGTGTAGATAAAAGAATTGTTGGAGATATAGCAGATAACATTAGAAAAGTAAGACCACCAGAGCCCTATAAAGGAAAGGGAATTAAATATGTAGGTGAGAAGATAAGACGCAAAGCAGGAAAGACAGCAAAGGCTGCAGCGTAGGAGTAAAATTATGAAAAAAGCAGTTTACAATAATTTAAAAACAAAAAGAAGAGTTACAAGAATTCGAAAGAAATTACTTGCTACCTCAAACAGACCTAGACTTACTGTCTATCGTTCAAATGTGCATATATACGCTCAAATTATTGATGATAAAAAGGCTAATACGCTAGTTTCTGCTTCATCTAAAGAGATAAAGGCAACAAAGAAAATGGAACAAGCACAACAAGTTGGGTTATTAATTGCAAAGAAAGCAATTGATAAAAAAATAAAAGAGGTAGTATTTGATAAAGGTGCTTATAAATTTCATGGGAGGGTAAAAGCTCTTGCAGAAAGTGCACGAGAAGGAGGACTTCAATTCTAGGGGTCGCAAAATTGGATAAGCAAAGCTTGCGGACTTTGTCCTAAAGCAAGACTTGTCTACGAATTAAATTTATGGATAACCAATACGACGAAAAAATTGTACAAGTAAATAGAGTTTCTAAAAAAACTAAAGGTGGAAATAAAATGAGATTTTCAGTTCTTGCTGTTGTTGGGGACCGAAATGGTAAAGTTGGTGTAGGTCTCGGAAAATCAGCAGATGTTGCATCAGCAATTGCAAAGGCTGTAAGTTACGCAAAAGGACATTTCATTACAGTACCTATTGTTAATGGAACAATTCCACAAGAAATTAGAGTAAAAGAAGGGGCTGCGGAAGTACTATTAAAACCTGCACCAAAAGGTTCAGGAATTATTGCTGGAGGAGCAGTGAGAAGTGTGGTTGAGGCAGCTGGAATTCACAATATATCATCAAAAATTTTGGGAACATCAAATAAAGGAAGCAATGTTCATGCAACATTTGCAGCGTTATTAGCATTAAGCAAAAGACAGACTGTAAAATAATATTTTTTCTTTAAAAATATGGAACTTAACAAAACAACAACCAAAAAACTAAGACGTCTTGGGCGTGGTTCTGGTTCGGGAAGAGGTAAAACTTCCGGACGAGGAACAAAAGGACAAAAAGCTAGACGAAATATTGCTCTAGGATTTGAAGGAGGAGCACTTCCTCTTATTAAGAGACTTCCTTTCATGCGAGGAAAGGGTCGCAATAATTCCTTACAGGCAAAACCTGTTGTTATTAATGTAAAGGTTCTTGATCTTTTGCCTGCAAAAACTGTTGTTGATATTGAAGCATTAATAAAACATAATATAGTTGTCCCTTCCGAGGCAAAGAAATTTGGGGTAAAAATTCTAGGTGATGGTGAACTTTCAAAAGCACTTACTGTAAAATTACCTGTTACAAAGTCCGCAAGGAAAAAAATTGAAAAAGCCGGCGGAAGTGTTTCTTAGCATATTCATTTATGAGTAAAATCTTTAATGTCCTTAAGAAAATATTCAAAGACAAAGACTTAAGGAAAAAGGTACTCATAGTTTTAGCTCTTTTCCTCGTTTTCCGATTCTTTGCGCACATTCCTGTTTCTGGTGTAAATCTTGCGCAATTAAAATCTCTTTTCGAACAAAATCAATTCTTGGGTCTTATCAATCTCTTGGGTGGAGGTACACTTGCCAACTTCTCAATTCTTGCAGTTGGAATCGGGCCATACATCTATGCGTCAATCGTGATGCAACTCGCAACTCAAATTTATCCAAAACTTGAAGAACTTCAAAAAGAGGGTGGATATGGAAGGCAGAAAATCAATCAATACACACGCTACATCACTCTTCCCTTAGGAGTTTTGCAATCAATTGGAATGTATGCTCTTTTAAGGAGTCAGGGGCTTATTGCAAATCTGGGTCCTTTCGAGTTGGTAACATTTGTTGCAACATTGGTTGCGGGAACTATGCTTGTGCTTTGGCTTGGAGAGCTTATTTCAGAACAAAATATTGGAAACGGTATATCTTTAATTATCTTTGCAGGTATTGTTGGGCAACTTCCAATTGCGCTTATTCAAGCGGTATCAACCGTAACTCCAGATCAAATTATGAATATGGGACTACTTGCAGCTGCAGGAGTTTTAATGATTGCGGCAATTGTATTTGTAACAGAGGCTGTTAGAAAAGTACCAGTAATGTACGCAAGACGTATAAGGGGAGGAAGAAGTGAAACTGCGCAGCAAACATTCCTACCACTTAGACTAAATTCAGCAGGGGTTGTGCCAATTATTTTTGCAGTTTCTATTGTTCTTCTTCCATCATTAGTTTCAAATTATCTTATTGCAGCAAAAAACCCAAACTTCGCGTCAATTGGACAATTTTTAGCAGCCAATTTTTCAACCACAAGCGTTGCATATAACGTTGTCTACTTTTTATTGATTTTCGGATTTACATATTTTTATACTGCAATTGTTTTCCAACCACAGAAAGTATCAGAAGATATTCAAGAAAATGGGGGGTTCATCCCAGGTATTCGTCCAGGTAAACCTACTGCAAGTTACCTTAATTTTATTGTTACAAGAATCACTTTGGTAGGAGGATTGTTCTTGGGAATTGTTGCGATAGTCCCAAACATATTGCAATCCCTTACAGGTATTCAAGCATTAATCGTTGGAGGAACAAGTATTTTAATTGTTGTGTCAGTTGTTATAGAGAGTGTTAAAATTTTCCAAACTCAATTAGTTACACGTTCTTACGATAGGTTTCTATGATGTACTCAGCATATGAGCGTGAGCGAAATATAATTTCCAAAATTATGAATATATATCTTAATTATACCGTTAACCCTTGGGTCGAATACCAACTGGCATTCTCCCCAGAGACTCCCGGTATCTTTCGCAACCAAGGACTTTTACTACAAAAGGGGGTATGCGAAAGATGAAAATTATATTAATTGGTATTCAAGGTAGTGGGAAATCAACGCAGGGCAATTTATTATCTCAAAAACTTAATATTCCTTATCTTTCAACCGGCCATATTTTTCGTGAAATGGCAAAGGAGAAAACCCCAATGGGAAGATATATTAAAGAAACAATCAATGCTGGCGTTCTAATCCCTGATGAGAAAACTCTTCCAATAGTAACCGAATATTTATCACGTTCTGAATACAAAAACGGATATATCCTTGACGGTTTTCCAAGGACAGTAATTCAGGCTGAAGAGTTTGTGAACGGAATTAATTATGTTGTTTACCTTAATGTTTCTGACAGGGAGGCATTGTGGAGGCTTTCTTACAGGGAAGACGAAAGGGAAGATGAAACATTACTAGCATTAAGGAAAAGAATTGAAATGTTTCATGAATTTACCAAACCAGTCCTTGAATATTATCGAGAAAAAGGCATTCTTGTTGAAATAAATGGAGAGAAGGAAATTCAAGAAATTCACGAAGAAATACTAAGAAACATACAAAAGTAGATCTTGTGAAGAAAAGATACATCATAGGAATATCTGGAGCATTTGGTAGCGGAAAATCAACTGCAGCAGATTATTTTGAAACCAAAGGATATAAAAAAATTTACCTTTCCTCTTTCCTCGAAAAAGAAGCTCTCAAACGCAAACTTCCCTTAACTAGAAAAATCCTTCAAGATATTGGAAATGAATTTCGAGAAAGAAATGGTTCAGGCGTACTTATGAAGAAAGCCTTAACAAGGCTTAAAAATAATGAAAAAATAGTAATTGACGGAATAAGAAATCTTGGAGAAATAGAGGAATTAAGAAAAGTTAAGAATAGTATTATTGTTGGGATTGTTGCAGACAGAAACATTAGATTTGATCGTTTGAAGAAATTAAAAAGAAGGGAAAAGCTTAACGAAGAGTTGTTTTACAAATTAGACTTGCGTGATTTGGGCGTAGGTGAGAAAATAACTGGTCTTCAAACTGCAATCTGCATTGCTCTTGCTGATGTTTATATAGATAGCAATGGTAAGTTTGAGGACTTTTACGAAAAATTAGACAAATTTTTACGAGGTTACGAAAAGGCATATTAAACTTTAAACAACTATGAAAAACAGTTTACAAATAGCAATTGATGGACCAGTGGGTTCCGGAAAAGGAACACTAGCTGTAGCTTTGGCTGGAAGGTTGGATGCTATACACATATATACAGGGGGAATGTATAGGGCCTTAGCACTTGCATGTCTTCGCAAAAATATAGATATCCACAATAATAAAGAGGTCCTGCAGGTTCTAATGGAAATAGAGATTGGTATGAAAGTGGGAGCGGATTCTCATACTCGAATTATTTTAGATAATGAAGATATTACTGATGAAATTTTTTATCCTCAAGTAAGCAACATTACTCCAATTACTTCTGCATATCCTGATGTTCGCGAAGAAATGGTTAAAAGGCAAAAAGCGCTTGCTATGGGAAGGCGCGTGGTTATGGAGGGTAGAGATATTACAACAGTTGTTCTACCAAATGCTGATCTTAAGGTTTTTTTAACTGCTGATATTGATATTAGAGCCCAGAGAAGATGGAATCAATTAAAAGAAAAAGAAGTCACAATTGATTTTGAAAATGTAAAAAAAGATATTGAGAAACGCGATAATGCTGATAGCAAAAGAGATACATCCCCATTGCTGCAAGCAGAGGATGCCTTCATCATTGATACATCTCATGATACTATTGAGGAAACCGTTGAAAAAGTAGTAGGAGAGCTTCAAAGGAGAGATCTTATATGATTAACGACAAGACTAGAAAAAAAATTGAGGTCATGCGTGAAGCTGGAAAAATTCTTGGCGAGGTTTTGTTTGAAGTAATGAATGCAATAAAACCAGGAGTAACCGAAATTGAGCTTGATAAACTTGCTGAACGTCTAATTTTAGAAAAAGGGGCAGAACCGGGATTTAAAAAGGTTGATGGGTACGAGCATTCTATTTGTGTATCTACGAATGACGTTGTCGTTCATGGAATTCCAAAAGATAGAGAGTTGAAAAATGGAGATATTATCGGTGTTGATTGTGGAGTTTATCTAAATGGATATCATACTGATATGGCTGAAACCAAAATTGTGGGTGAAACAAGCAATCCTGAAGTAGTGCGTTTTGTAGAGGCTGGCAAAAAGGCTATGTTTGCAGGTATTCGTCAGGCAAAAGTTGGACGTCGAGTTGGGCACATTTCTCAAGCAATGCAGGAAGTAATGGAGGGAAGTGGGTACTCTGTAGTAAAAAGTCTGGTGGGTCATGGAGTAGGAAAAGAGCTTCACGAAGAGCCTGAAATCCCAGGATATTTGGAAAAAGAGCTTCGAAAAACCCCAATTTTAGAAGATGGAATGACCCTAGCAATTGAGGCTATTTATAATATGGGTAAGGCTGGGGTAGTATATGAGGGAAGCGATGATTGGACGATTTCTTCCTCTGACGGAAGTCTTGCTGGGCTTTGCGAAAGAACTATTTTAATAACACCTGATGGTCCTGAGCTTATTACATATTTCCCCGGAGAGACAATTTAATCCTAGCCTTGAATAGCTTCAAGATTTCTGGTAGAATAGCATGTAATTGTTTTGCGTTGAGGCTTACTTTAATGTATAATACTTCAGCCTAAAAACAATTTTTTTGTATGGCGCTGGATATGAAAATATTCAAGCCATATGAAGAATGATTATACCGCAAGGTATATGAAGAATGATTATACCGCAAGGTATATGAAGAATGATTATGCCGCAAGGCATATGAAGGATGATTATGGCGCATCAAGGGTCGATAGAAATAGACGGAGTAGTTCGCGAGGTATTACCAAATACATTATTTAGGGTTGAATTAGAAGGAGGAAAGGTAATACTGTGTCACTTATCGGGGAAGATGAGGATTTATTTTATAAAAATAATGCCAGGAGATAAGGTAAAAGTAGAAATGACCCCCTATGATACCGAGCGAGGAAGGATAACATATCGTTACCGTTAGCAAAAGCTTAAGGGTAAGGTTTCCTACCGCTAAGTTTTTTATCTCAAAATAAATTATGCGTGTTGCAGGTGTAAATATACCAGAACAAAAAAGAGTCGATAGGGCTTTAGCCTACATCTATGGTATTGGTCCAAGCAATGTACTTGAAGTACTAAAAACAGCTGGAATTGATGCTTCAAGACGACTTAAAGACTTAACAGAGGATGAAGTGGTTAGGGTTCAGAAAGCAATTGAGGTTATCAAAACTGAGGGAGATCTTCGGGCCGAAGTTATAGGAAACATTAAAAGACTTAAAGAAATTAGTGCCTACAGAGGGATTAGACATGCAAGAAATCTTCCTTCAAAAGGACAAAGAACAAGAAGCAACGCTCGTACTAAAAGAGGAAAAAGAGTCACTATTGGTGCAATTAAGAAAGAAATGGCTGAAAAAATGGCAGCAGCCAAGTAGGTATTTATACCGACAACTCTTGTTCAAATAGCCAACTGGCAATTTGAACTGAGACTCTCGGTATATTTAAAAAAAAGGACTTTTATTTATAAAATTTTTTAAATATGGCAAAAAAAGTAGTAGCTAAAAAACAAAGACCAACAATTACAACCGGTAACGGTAAATTATTTGTATCAACTACATTTAATAATACAATTGTTACTATCACTAACGAAAAAGGAGATGCTATAGCATGGAGTTCTGCAGGAAATGCTGGATTTAAAGGAACTCGAAAATCTACTCCATTTGCAGCCACATCTGCAGTTGAGGAAGCTATAAAGAAAGCAAAAGAAATTGGCGTTAATTCGGTTGAGGTATTTATTAAAGGACCAGGAGTTGGACGGGATGCATCACTACGAGCTATAAGAAACTCAGGTCTTTCTATTTCTATGATTGCTGATGTAACTCCCATTCCACATAATGGGCCACAAGCAAAGAAAAAAAGGAGAGCATAAACATTAAGTAAATATGGCAAGATATACAGGTCCAAAACATAGACTAGCAAGACGAGAAGGAGTTAATATCCTTGAGAAAACCTCGGCAACGCTAGAGAGAAGACTCAATATTCCTCCTGGAGTACACGGACGACGTGGACGAAGAAAGGCTTCGGAGTACGCTTTGCAGTTAAGGGAAAAACAACAACTAAAGCGTTCATATGGTCTTCTTGAAAGACAATTTAGAAAATATGTGGAAATGGCACAGAAAAGCACAAGTTCTACAGATGAAGTGCTTATTCAACTCCTTGAATCTCGTTTGGACAACGTAGTGTATCGACTTGGTCTTGCAAAATCCCGCACTATGGCGCGCCAATTAGTAACTCATGGACACGTTTTGGTTGATGGTAAAAAACTAACGATTCCTTCTTATCAAGTACAAATTGGAGAAAAGATTTCTCTTTCAGGAAAAATCCTTAAGAACGAGGATTTGAAGCTACATATAGAAACAACAGAACCAAATATTCTTCCCTATTTTGAGCGAAAAAATGCTATTGGGAAGCTTAAAAGTGTTCCAAAAAGAGACCAAGTACCCAATCCGTCTGATTATCAATTGGTTATTGAATTCTACTCAAGATAGTAGTAAAATATACTTTTGTTGTGAGCTCTTCTTCGGAAGAGCATTATATTATGATACAACCAAGCTTTAAAATAAACGAAGAGAAACAAGCACAAGGCTACACACAATTTGTCGTAGAACCCTTAGAGCCAGGATTTGGTAACACCATGGGTGTTGCTTTAAGAAGAGTTTTACTAACAGGTATTGAAGGGGCTGCTGTTACTTCAGTTACAATTGACGGAGTAAAACACATGTTCTCAACTCTTCCAGGTCTAAAGGAAGACATTATCGAACTTATTTTCAACATCAAAACTTTGAGAGTCAAACTTCCAGAAGGGGTTTCTTCAACTACACTTACTCTTTCAAAAACAGGTCCAGGAGAAATTTTAGCATCTGATATCGAAACTCGTGATGGAGCAGAAGTAGTAGATCCAAAACATTATCTCGGTAGTCTCTCTGACAAAAAATCAAAGATTAATATGGAAATGACTGTTGAGAGGGGACTTGGCTATTCTCTTGCTGAGGAAAGAAAAGTTGCTACAGTAGGAGTTATTCCAATTGATGCAATTTTTACTCCAATTAATAAAGTTAATTACAAAGTTGAACAAACTCGTGTTGGTAGACAAACCAACTACGATAAGCTTATTCTTGAGGTTTACACTGATGGCACAATTGATGCAAAAGACGCATTAGATAAAGCAAGCACCATTTTAGTTTCTTACTTTAAGCAAGTATTTGATCCAAATGGAGCAGACGTTGTAGATGCTACTGCTGCTGTTGCACAAGTAGCTCCTGAGGGAAGCAACATTACTGTTGACGAATTAGATTTACCTACAAGAATTTACAATAGTTTGAAAAATGCTGGAATTGAAACTGTAGGGGATCTATTGGGTACTCCACGAAAAGAACTGATGACTTATAGAAATTTAGGAGCTAAGTCCCTTTCAGTTATTGAAGAGGCGCTAGGTAAAAAAGGAATACCATTTACTATCTAGGGAACTGCCAAGACTTATTACCATAGAGAGTTAACACTGCGTCTGAAATGACGCATTTTTTTTACAAATTATGCGAAAGCAAGTATACGGAAGACAATTTAAAAGAAATACAGCGCAAAGACAAGTTCTATTTAGGGGGCTAATGCGTTCTTTGGCTATTTATGAAGGGATAAAGACTACAGAGGCAAAAGCGAAATCTATTAAGGGTCCATTTGAGCGTCTCATCACAAGAGCAAAAGATGGAGAGGTTGCTCGATATCATTTAGTAAAACATGTTTCTGAAGATGCAGTTGACAGACTTATAAAAGATATTGCACCACGAATGAAAGATAGAGCTGGTGGATATACGCGAATTGTGAGAATGGGTACAAGGACTAAGGATAACGCAGAAATGGTGCTTCTGGAGCTTGTTGAAAAGGGAGAGAAAAAAGTTGATCAAAAAGTGAAGAGAGCATCTGCAAAAAAAGCTGTTTCAACTGACAAAAAAACTTCAACTGTTAAAGCAGCAGTTAAGGAAACACCAAAATTAAAAGCAACAGGAATTAAAAGACTTATTTCAAGACAAAAGAAGGGTCAATAAATATGATAAAAACTACTACACCTACGAAGGCAAAACAAATCGAAAGAGACTGGCATCTTATTGATGTAAAGGATAAGGTTTTGGGTCGTGAAGCTGTAGCAATTGCTCATAAGCTTATGGGTAAGGGTAAGCCTTACTTTGCTAACAACTTAGATTGCGGTGACTATGTAGTAGTTGTGAACGCAAAAACAGTTAGGGTAACCGGAAATAAAGAAAAACTTAAAAAATATACTAACTACTCAGGATATCCAGGAGGACTTAGAACAAGAACTCTAAAAGAAGTAAGAGCTCAAAAACCTGAGGAAATTATTACCAGGGCAGTATCAGGAATGTTACCAAAAAACAAACTTCGTGCACAAATGTTAAAAAGACTTTATGTTTTCTCTGACGAAAACCACAAATACGAAGACAAATTGAAAGGAGGAAATGAATAATTACTAATTAACCTAATTATTCTAATTGACCTAAAAAGTCAAAACCCTGCTAAAGCAGGGGCTAGAAATTAGACATTAGAAATTTGAAATTTAGGATATGGCTAAAGCAGTAGTAGCACCACGAAATCGCAAAGCACTAAAACCATATGTTCATTCTGTGGGTCGCAGACGTGAAGCTATTGCTAGAGTAAGACTTTATACCAACACTAAAGCAGAAGTTGGAGGAGTAGAGGTTAAAAAAGGTGAAATTTTTGTAAACGATAAACCAATTCAGGAATATTTTAGATTTAAGCCATTGGCTCCTGTTTATAATAAATTCCTAGTAGATATGGGCATTGCTGGAAAATATTCGTTCACAGCAAAAGTAGCAGGTGGAGGATTAAATGGCCAACTTGAAGCACTTATTTTAGGTATGGCACGTGCTTTAGACAAGTTTAATACAGACGAATTCCACACAGCACTTCGAGATAAAGGATACTTAACTCGCGACGCTCGGGTTCGTGAAAGACGCAAAGTCGGAAATGCCGGTAAAGCGAGGAGAAAAAAGTCTTCACCGAAACGTTAATACTACTTTTTTCGACGAAGTCCCTCGATATTGCTCTTTGAGCCCTGTATGAATAATACGTGAAGGCGAAAAGGAAAATATGTGGGGCTAGAAGAAAGAAAAGTTCTCCAAAGCGTTAATTTCTCCAATTATTCAGGAATTTTATTCATATTATATTTTTTGACTTTTTCTTTTTCATCAATTTGTGCACAAGCAAAAAATATTCCTTTATTATTAACAATATCCTCAAAGGAATAGTGGAGATCATCTACCACTTCGTAGTTACCATTTAGTACATTTTCTTTTTTTATCCATAACAATTGGCCATCCTTTGTTCTGTTTCCGATTGGTAAGTTTTTGCTACTTATTTCAGTCTTAAAAAAACACATCAACCAATCATCTTCATATCCGCCTTCAAGTCTTACAATTCCAATTAATTTTATATCTTTAGGTTTTATGATTATTCCAGATTCTTCCTCAGTTTCGCGAATTACTGCGTCAAGATAGTTTTCTCCAGGTTCAACCTTTCCACCGATCGAATTGAGACGTCCTGCATCGATTTTCTTATCCTTAGAACGTAGAAGAAATAAATATTCATCACCACAATGAATAAAATTATTAACCGAAGTTTGAATATGTCTTTTTTTCATAGTTTTTTTAATACTTTCGAAATTGTATCCCATCCGTATCCACGCGACGCAAGACGGGATGTGATTTTTCTTATTTTTTCTTCAGGTTCATATCTTTCAAATTGTCTTGAACGCTTTTGGATATATTCCAATGCGGTTTTAAAGTCCGACGCTGCAGTTTCCAAAGTTTTCTCGGCCTGTTCTTTTCCAATTCCTTTTTGCTTTAACTCGTATGAAATAAGTCGTCTGCTTTTTCCTTTTCTTTGACGGGATTCTGCAAAAAGTCTGGCAAAGTCATCATCATCCAGAAAGTGAAGTTCTAATAATTGTTTAAGTGTTTCATTTATTTCTTCTACTGAGTATTTTTTCTTAATTAAATAATCATGCATTTCTTTAGTACTTCGGGGCCGAAATGATAAATATTTTAATGCTCTGTTAAATGGAGTTTGGGGGATAAAGCTACTCCTCGTCTTCGTCTTCATTTTCATCAAGAGCTGTAGGAACAATTGGTTGGGCACCATCTGTAGCTCTTTGAGACGCTTCTTTCATTATCTTTTGAGCAAGATCTGGATTTTCTTGAAGATAAGCCTTTGCTGCTTCTCGTCCTTGGCCAAGCATCTCTTCTCCATATCTTAAGAATGCTCCACTTTTATTTACTACGCCTGTTTCAATTGCAACATCCAGTATTCCGCCTTCCTTAGAAATTCCCGTTGACATAATATCAAATTCTGCAATTCTAAAAGGTGGGGAAACTTTATTTTTTACAACCTTTACTCTTGTTCTGTTTCCTATTACCTTGTCTCCTTGCTTTAGTGTTTCAATTCGTCTCACATCAAGTCTTATTGAGGCGTAAAACTTTAATGCAAGTCCTCCAGTTGTAGTTTCAGGATTTCCAAACATCACACCAATCTTTTGTCTTAGTTGATTAGTAAAAATTAGTATGGTTTTACTTTTTGAAATAACTGCAGTTAGCTTTCTTAAAGCTTGAGACATAAGACGAGCCTGAACACCCATCATTGAGTCACCCATCTCTCCTTCAATTTCCGCCCTTGGTACTAACGCCGCAACAGAATCGATTACAAGTACGTCAATTCCACCGCTTCTAATAAGTTGTTCAGCAATTTCAAGTGCTTGCTCTCCAGTATCAGGTTGGGAAATAATAAGGTCTTCAAGTTTTACGCCAATTGTTTGTGCCCACTGGGGGTCAAGTGCATGCTCAGCATCAATAAAGGCAGCAACTCCACCTCTTTTTTGCGCCTCGGCAATAACAGAGAGACAAACTGTCGTTTTACCAGATGCCTCTGGTCCGTAAATTTCGACAATTCTCCCACGAGGGAGCCCCCCAACGCCGAGAGCAATGTCGAGCGGGAAAGCACCAGTGGGAATCACATCAACGACCATTTTATGAGCCGCATCTCCAAACTTCATGATAGAACCCTTCCCGTACTGTCTTTCTATTTGCTCCATTGCCATAGCAATTGCAGCATTTTTTCCAGACTCAGGTGTTATGCCGTTAGGCTTTGGTGTGGCAGACTTTTTAGAGGATAATCGTGGCATGATTAGCGTTTGGTTAATAGCATTTAGCGTTTAGTTACATAAAAAAACGCTACTAATTAAAACTCATTGTAGCAATTTTTTAATTCTTTGCAAGTGGTAAAAGCAAGAGATATGTCGGGGAGAGGAGAATTGAACTCCTGCCGTACGACCCCCAGCCGTACATTCTACCGTTAAACTACTCCCCGCTACTATCTCAAAAGAAAGTAGTTTGCGTCAACAAGATTGCCCAAAACTACTCCCCGAAGTATATTATTTTAACAGAGTTTATAGTAAAACTAAATTGGAGTTGGACAAATTTGAAATTGTTTATCTCCACTGGTATAGTTAGGGCATAATGCAGGATCTTTCAAAAAAACATTGTGTTCCCTGTGAGGGTAGCGCAAAGCCTTTAGATAAAGAGGAAATTGCAAAATACTTATTACAACTCAAATCCTCCTGGGCAATAGTTGATGATAAAGAAATTCAGAAAACATTTAAATTAAAGAATTTTGTTAAGGCAATTGAATTTGTAAATAAAATTGCAGAAGTTGCAGAAAGCGAAGGGCATCATCCAGACATTACTATAAATTACAATAAAGTAAAAATTCAATTAACCACTCATGCAATAAAAGGATTATCAGAAAATGATTTCGTGATTGCTGCAAAAATTGAGAAGTTGATTTGATTATTTTGCAAGTGTTTGTGCGGAGTAAGCAGGACTTGTATCTGTTTGTTCGTGTATCATAAAGCGTCTTGCATACTCTTTTGTAACTCCAACTTTCTTTTTAGGATTTAAAATGCCATCAGGATCAAGTGTTTTCTTTATCTCCTCAAATATGCTATAAATTTTCTCACCATACTGGAGTTTTACATATGGACTTCGAATCAAGCCGTCATTATGTTCAGCAGAGATTACGCCTTTATATTTCCATGTAAGATTAAAGACCATATCATTAGTAATCCAAATCTTATTGCGTTCCCCCATTTTTGATAAGTCCATGAGAGGGATTATGTGAAAGTTGCCATTGCCGATATGTCCTGCAATTGTATACAAAAGTTTTTCGCGTTCTAAAATTCTATACATTTCGAGAAAAAATTGCGGCAACACTTCAACCGGAACTATTGTGTCATCTATATATGGTGCTGCGTACATTCCTCTAACTCTTTCTTTAAGCAACTTAAAACTATCATGCCTAATTGCCCAATATTTTTCAGCTTCCTTTTTTGTTTTACAAATTTTATATTGAACATCTTTAATTATTGATAGATCGTAAGTAAGTTTCTCAATATTCTCATTAATTTCTTTTTTCTCATCTGATTCGAATTGAACCATCAAAGTTAATTTTGGGATTTTTCCTTCGAATGCTGTTAGGAGATCTGGAAGGAAAAGCTTGGTAGTTACAAACAAATTTGTTTTAAGTGACTTCCCAAACTCGTAAAAATATTTTAATGCAAGCTTTGTTGTATGATGATCAAAACTCTCAAAGCTCATTGGCTTATACTGTTGAATAATTCTCACAAGAAGCGGGATTTTTTCGTAGTCCTTTAAAAAAACGACGATAAGCCCCGAATACCTCTTCTTTTTTACGAGTCTGAATTTTATTTCAGTAATTATTCCAAGCGTTCCTTGCGATCCTGTGAAGAGTCGGGGTATGTCAAAATATTCACCATCCCAAATTTCCCAAATATTGTATCCTGTAGAATTTTTACTAACTTTTGGTTTTGACTTTTTAATTAAATCATTATTCTTTTCGAATAGGGAGAAGAGCTTTCTATAAAGTTCTCCTTCAAAATCTGTTTGCTTGATTTTTTTATTTAATTCTTCCTTGGATAATTTTTTAATTTCATATTCATTTCCATCAGCCAAAATTACTTTTAATTCAGTTACAAAATTTTCTGTTTTTCCATATTGGAGAGTCATTTCCCCACCTGCATTATTTGCAACTATCCCACCAACTGTACAAAGTTTCCATGAAGAAGGGAAGGGTGGATATTTTAAATCATGTTTATCAAGTGCTTCTGCTAAATATCTATAATAAAGCCCCGGTTCCACAACTGCATAGTCCTCCCCGATGTGCTTTATCTTATTTAGCTTGTCAGTTTGAATTAAAATTGATTGCGTTAGGCTTCCCCCGCTCATGCACGTTCCACCTGCTCTTACTGCAACAGATAAATTAGGGAAATTGTTTTTGTTTTTTCTAACGAAATCCACGATTTCGCAAATTTCCTTAGCATTTTTTGGAATCGCAATAACCATTGGTGTCATTTCGAAAACAGACGCGTCACGAGAATATTTTTTTCTTAACGAAATGTCATCCGTTATTTCACACGTGGTAGATTGCTTTAGAGCAGTAAGTAGATCCATTGAATTATTTGCGGGCTATGACTTTTTTGACAGCTTCTTTAATGGAAGTAGAATCCATTTTGTATTTTGTCAAAAGCTCATTTATTTTTCCTGATTCTCCGAAAGTATTTTGCATTCCTACAAATTCCATTGGAGTAGGATGGTTTTTCGCTAACACTTCAGCAATGGCGCTTCCCAAACCCCCATCAACCTGGTGGTCTTCAACGCTTACTATTGCACCTGTTTGCTTTGCTTGTTCTACTATTGTTTCAGCGTCGATTGGTTTTACTGTATGGATATTTGTAACAAGTGTTTGTATTCCTTCCTTCTCTAATTCATAGGCTGCAACTAATGCATGATATAACATGTAACCAGTGGCAAAAATTACAGCTTGCGGGGATTCACTTGTCCAAAAAGTTTGGGCTTTTCCAAATTCAAATGGAGTTTCTGTAGTAGTTAGAACGGGAGTGTTATCGCGAGTTAATCGAATATAAAATGGACCATAGTTTTGCCCAGAATAAACCGTTGCTTTCATGGCTTGAATTGAGTCACATGGAACAACTACCCTCATTTTTGGCCAGGAGCGAGTGATTGCAAGATCCTCAGTTGCTTGATGGGTTGCTCCATCAGGTCCAGTCATAAGTCCTGCATGATGTCCTGCAATTTTTACATCGGCATTATTGTAGACAATTGTTGTTCTAATAGTCTCTAAATTTTTCCCAGGGGAAAAGGTGGCGTAGGAGGATATAAATGCTGTTTTGCCAGTTACTCCAAGTCCAGCAGCAACTGCAGCCATATTTTGTTCGGCAACTCCCATTTCAAAAAATCTATCAGGATATTTTTCAGCAAATTTATTAACTTTCGTACTTTCTGAAAGATCAGCGGTAAGAACTACGACATTTGGGTTTTCTTCTCCCAACACAACTAGTCCATCTCCGTATCCAGTGCGTGTTGCAATTTTCTCAACATCCTCTGAAAATATTTTGTCATTTAGTTTTAGATCTTTATTCAACATATTTTTAACTATTCCTATTCCTAATAACCAGCAACTGATCTATTGGTGTTCGCTTTCTATTTTTCCCTGTAAAGTTCTAAGTTCTGATAATGCTTTTTTTGCTTCCTCTTGGTTTGGTGGTTTGCCATGCCAGGTGTAATCGTTTTCCATGAAGTCTACTCCAAGACCAGGGATAGTATGGGCGATAATTACGGTTGGTTTTTCATGAATTGCACGAGCCTCTCTTATGGCATTTACAAACATCTCAATATTGTTTCCATCAATTTCTAGAACCTTCCAATTAAATGATTCATATTTATATCCCAATGTTTCAAGTGGCATGACATTTTCTGTGGTTCCGTCAATTTGAATATTATTCCTGTCAATTACGACTGTTAAATTATCGAGCTTAAATTTCGCAGCTGACATTACTGCCTCCCAAGTGTTTCCTTCTTGATGTTCACCATCTGAAGTAAGGCAATAAATGTGGTTTTTCTTTTTATCTAATTTTAGAGCCAATGCCATTCCAACAGCTTGAGAAAGTCCTTCTCCCAGGGGGCCTGACGTATTTTCAATTCCCGGAAGTGTTCCTCTGTGTGGATGACCTTGAAGACGGGAATTTATTTTTCGTAAAGTTTTAAGTTCTTCAACTGGGAAATATCCGGCCTTTGCCATGGTTGTGTAGAGTACTGGACAAATATGTCCATTTGAAAGAACAAGTCTGTCTCTCTCGCTCCAATCCGGATTTTTTGGATCATGATTTAAGACGTGAAAGTAAAGAGCCGTAAAAATATCTGCCATACCCAATGGGCCTGCAGAATGGCCACTTCCTGCCTCTAAAAGCGTTTGGATTATCAACTGTCTTATTTCAACAGCAATTTCCTTTAATTCTTGTTCTTTTTCTGGTGTTAGGTCTTCTATCACAATCTAATCATAACTGTTTTAGCTCGCTAACTTCAAGTAAAATTGTTGTAATGATGATAGTGTCATAGTAACCTTATTACATATGCCTGAAGGTGCAGATATTGATATACAACAACCTAATCAAGACAGACCTTTGACTCGACCAAAAGATGACACATCGCAGGTTGAAGTATCAAAACCTGCTGAAGATTTAATAGAGAGAATTAAAGAGGGAATGAAGGGACCAAACCCAGACCCAAAGGCAGTATTGAAAGATATTGCAGATTCAAAACAGGACCCCCAACAAGTTGATGAAGAGCTTGAAACTGATGACAGTGTTCTGCCGGATGAAATTCAGGTTGATGATCCAATTTCTCCAGAACACCTGGATTCTCAGGATGTGCCACAAGAAGCATTAGTAAGTGAAGGGGAAGTGATTGATCGCGAATTTCAAAAACTTAAAGAAGCAGTATTGACCAGAAAAGGCAATAGAGGAAGCGGGGAATCAAATGATGCGGAAGGTGAAGAAAAAACATCACTTCTTAAAAAAGTAAGAGAAAAACTAGCGCAGTTAGATCAAGGTTCTTCTCAAATGAGCGACAGAGAAATAAGGTCCTTAGCTAAGAAAGCCGGAGTAGATAACTTGGAAAGATTGAAATCTCTAACACAAATTTTCAAGATCGATCGAAATCTGATCGTTGAAGAAGAACAGTTAAATGCTCTCAGAGAACTCGCAAATTCCGAAGTAGATCCTCTGCCAGTTTTTGAAGCTCTAAGTACTGTTGGTTTAGAATTCCGACCTCGCATAGATAGCGAATCTGGAGGGGTAGAGTCTGTGCTGAGATTGCTTAAAGCCCCTCATTTAGACGAGGCTCTAGCCGTGCTTAATGGAATTAGTGATAGTGCTCCAGGGTATAGGATGTATAGATGGGACTCTAGTGGGCAGACTGAGTTAGAAAGCCTTCTGGCATTAGCAGAATCTGATTATGTGCCTGAATATAGTGTGGATTTTTATGAAAAAGTTAGCACTGTATCCGCGGCAATTAGAAGAGATATTAAAATAGATGATTTGCCAAAATTTGAACCTGTTTTTAATAATCCAGGAAAATTTAATTTTCTTCTGACAGCTTTGAATAATGGTTATGTTCCCGTTGGGGACGAAGTTTTCAAATCCCTTGATGAGCTAGATAGCGCAGGACTAATCGAACCCCTAACCATTCTTCTGCAATCAAAAATTTCTGTTGGAGAAATTTTTGCTGGTACGGGAAATAGGGAAGGCGAGCAAACCCAAGCGGATGTTAATAGGAGTCTTTTAGAATTTGTGCATAACCCGAGTGTGCAAGACCTGCTATCTAATTCAGAAAAACAGGAATTTGCAAGAAGACTTAGTGAATTATCAAAAGGAAAAGAAATTGAAGTAGGACAAGTAGATGAGTTTTTTGATAAAAGAGAACAAATTGAAGGGCTTTATGACCTCATATTTAAAGGACGTGATATTGGTGATAGAGAGTATGTGTTTGACAAAGGACCATTTTCTACAATTGTTGACCTGTTTCAGAATAAAACTCGAGTTGAATTATTTTTAGCTCCAGAATTTCAGGAATTTGTAAAAAATCTTGATTCGAGTCCTGATTTCAAACTTCAGCCAGGAGACTTTTTTCTGCAGCAGCATTTTAATGAGTACGATATGAGAATTTATGGAGATGATAGCTTGTTGCTGGGACTTTTCTATGCCCGAAACGTAATTGATTATTTAGGACAGGATTCTCTCGTGGATATTATTCAAAACAGTAGGTCTCAGGCCAGCTCTGAGTTGCGTTTTGAAGCGAGGGAAAAAGTAAATAAATATGTCAAAATGATTGGATTTGATAGATATGTAACTTTGCTAAAGGAAAATAGTATTTCAGTTCCTAATGATGCGGATGGAGAGCAGTGGTTAAGAAATGTGAAAAATATGCGCTTGTTGAAAGCAGATATTGTTGATGGTTTGTCTCCTGAAATGAAAAAAAGATGGATAGAGGCCGTGCTTAATATCCCCATAGAATTTCAAAATTACACAAGTGTTCCTTTCGATCGTGAATCAGATCGTTTTGACGTTGACATTAAGACTTTCAATAAGATTATTGAATTGAGTAATATAATCTCCTCGAGTGATTTTTTCTCAACTTTGATTGAGAAAAGTAACGTTACCTTAAGTGTTGACTTGCTTCAAATTGATCCTGAAATCCTGAGGCAAATTCCAGCAAGATTTCAATGGTTAGATGATGGGGAAAATTCAGGTTTGGCGGCTTTCATTCTTAATAATTCGTTACTATTTATGCAAAGTGAAGAAGATTTGAGTTTTATAAATCAAGTGGTCGAATTGGCAGGGCAAAATTCTCTAAGCATTCTTACGGATTATAAAAAGTATATTGAGCAAGGAATTATTACTCCTGATGATAAATCCCTCTTCGTAGATTTCGCCCATATATTTGTAGACCCTCAATCTTCACGAGACATTGCTTTGAGAAGAGGTTACAAAATGATGGGAGATTATTTGACTATCGATTCGTATAGGTTCTTAAGAGAGGTTGTGAATGGATCTGTTGATGATCAAGTGCTTCAAAGCCTTGGAATAACTCAAAAAGGAGAAGAAGGATTAGCTCAATTAGAGAGTATTATGCATGGATTTGTATTGGGGTTGGAAAGCGGTAATTCAGATCTTTCTCTACTTGACCATAAAATTTTTTCTGATTTCATTAAATCATATGTTAGATATGAGTCTTCGCAGTGGGGGGACCATAGCTCTGACAACTTTAGCAGGATAATTCAAACGGCACAAAGATTAAAAGAAACACAGCCGGGAATTTTGGACTCAAGTTTACCATCAAGTGGAATACAGGATATAGCCAAACTTGAGAGAACTCATACTAGTGAATCTACTTTTACGGAACCATTTATGTCCCGCTATGGAACACTAAGAGACAACATACAAAAGGCCCTTGATGCAATTAGCCAACCTAGAGCTTTTTCCAGTCTTGCAAGAAACATAAAGATACAAATAGACGAGCAGATTATTATGCTTGAATCAGATTTGGAAAAAAACAGAGACAAGTCTCAAGCCCAGGCACACATACAGAAGAGAATTGAGAGACTTAAAACAGTTGATCCAGGCGACCTGAAGTCGTTCCAAGCAAATTTCGCGGCTCTTGCGCAGGAAAAGGTATTTAGTGATCTTCTCATGCAATCGGTTTTTGCATATACACTCCAGAAATTCCCAGAACAGAGAGAAAGAATGGCACGGGTTATAGGCAAAGAAACTCCTGATGTGGATAGTATTAGCGCGATTTTAGATTTCACCGAACACATGACTACAAAGGAAGCATGGAAATCTTATTTTACGGATAAAAATGCGAAACGTGCTTTTCAAAGTATTCTTGATACAAAAGAAATCAACGACGGATTAACCCGACTCATGGAAGAAGGAAGTAAAACTAGAAATTATACCCCTGTTGAATTTGTCCCCACAAGAGGAATTTTGATGGAATTTTCTGGTTATATCGCCGATGCATGTTGGGCATCTAGATACGAAAGCTCTGCCGAGCAGTTTCCTAATATAACGGCAGTAATAATGCAAGATGTATCAAAAGAGGTTCCCAAACTCTTAGGCTCATCTCTTCTCATAGAAACGACCTCAACAGATGGAGTTCCACTCCTGATTATTAGAGGATTAAATCCTCTTGAGTCATATATAAACCATGTAGATATTCCTGATTTTTATGGTAAATTTACAGACTATGTAAAACGTGTTGCTGAAAGCCAGGGAAGAAGGGCTGCAATAGTTATTGATAATCATTCAGGTGGATCATCAACAAATAGACCTCTTCTCTTCAGTTATTTAACAGAGAAAAAGAGGGAGTTATCGCCTATTGTAGTTCCTTCAGAAGACACTACATTTAATGGTTACAATATCTCCCAGAATACGTATTTGTTAAATTAACAGAGTGTACTTTATTGCATTTTAATTTTTCAAAAGATTAGTGAATTAACAAGGCAGGAAAAAGTTTTTTTACAGAAAAAGGTATTTTCATATAGTTCTAAATATATGCCTGCTATGGATAGCGGAGGAGAAGATGTTAAGCATGAACTTATGATTCTTAATATTCGTAAACCAAAATTAAGTCGGCTACATTTGAAGGTAGGCGGTCGGTGATGATTGCGTCACCAGATTTCTCAAAAAACTCAAAGCTGTTATTGGATTTAAGAAATTCATCAGGATTTAGACTGTTTTCACTTGCATGCTGAAGTGTAATTTTATCAGCTATTGCGCCAGCGTGTTCCGAATTATCCCAGCCATCTGAGTCAATTGAAACAAATATTTCATTATCACCAAGATTTGTAAGACTTCCCAAAGCTGCTTCCTGGTTTCTTCCCCCTTTTCCATTTCCATGGACAGTTACAGTTGTTTCTCCTCCGGCAAGAATGATGCCTGACTGATTTTCATTTTTCAGTTTTTCATAAGCCTTTATTGCCTCACTTTCAAACTTGTCGCTTACTATATTTGCAGACAATCCTTTCTCCTCGCATTTTGTCTTCATTGCGTTTAGTGCCGTAAGATTTGAGAGGACAATAATATTTTTTACCTTCTCAAAGTACTTGTCGTCACTTGGATTGTTGATAAACATATCGGCCGTTACATTCGGTATCTGAAATTTATGCACCAAAGCAAGCGCATCATCAATTGTGGTGCTGTCTTTTACGGTTGGGCCAGATGCAATGTAGGAAATGTCATTTCCTGGAACATCTGAGTAAATAAGTGAAACAATAGTTGCGGGATACAGGATTTGTGCAAGCCCTCCACCCTTAACGTCTGATAAGTGTTGACGAATTTTGTTCATTTCAATTATTGTGGCACCCGACCTTAACAAAGCCTTCTCAATTTCAATTTTCTGCTCAATTGAAACACTGTGTGGATGCTCAAGCATAGCGCTTCCTCCGCCACACACAACTACAAGAACCAAATCCTTTTCTGTCATTGTCGAAAATCTGTCCATCAGAGAAAAAGTAAAGTCTACATTTTGCTGTGATATAACCGGATGTGTACCTTCGGTGAATTTAATTGTTCCAAATTCTTCGCCCTTAGTATCAATTACATATCCCTCCGTCAGCCTATCTCCCAATAGATCCTCAAGAAGTTTAGAATTTCTTGCACTTCCTTTTCCAAAGCCAATAAGATATATATGTTCGTAAGTACTTAAATCGTAGGTTTGATCAAGAATAGATAAAATAGTCCCCTCAAGTTTTATAGTTTTGCTAAAATTTTCCTCAGGTTGAATTGAAGCAAGTCCAGTTTCAATTATTTCAAGAAGAGTAGCTCTTTCTGGTGTTACGGCAAGATTTTGTAGGTTTTTAATTAACCCCATATATATTAAGTGTAGAGAATTTAAAGATTTATTGCCAGTTGAGACTTGTGCCTTCTTTTTTAGATTGACTTATAAATTAGGTTTTGTAATGATTGAGTTATGCAAGGGGAAAATCAAATTCAAGAGCCTATTGAAGCTCCACCTGATCCGAGTGAAACCGTAAATCCCTCAAAGAAAGAAAAATTTGATAAGTGGGTGCTTATAGGAATTCTTGCTATACCTGTGGGTTTGATGGTCATTTTTGGAGGGTTTTTTGCATATGGCTATTTCAATTCTTTTAAGACAAAGCCAAAACAAGCACAAGTTGTCCAAAGAGTCTCGCCTACTTTAAATCCTACTGCAACACCTACAGCAACTCTTACGCCTTCGCTTACGAATGGACTAATAAAAGCAGTAATAACACCTACTAAATCAGCGACAACAGGGATGGTGACTGTTTATTTCTATCAGTGGAAAATGAATACAGGTTCCTCGCCATGGACAAAAATTCCCATAACCGATAGTAATATTGGAGTACATGTCACCAAAGATGGTGTACAAACAAATTATGTCGGCAATCCACCTTCATGGACTTCTCCTCCTCTTGCGCCGGGAGACTATAATGTTTCTATGGATGAACCAACAAACCATCCACTAAGAGCAGATGGTTGTACTGGAAATGATGATTGTGCCGCCTCCTCCATTGGATGTAGTCGAAAGTTTCCTTTAAAAGCAGGTGAACATGTCATAATTTCTTGCTGGTATGACAACTATTAAAAAAAGCTCGGGATTTGAATTGATAAGGTTTAAGATTTATATCCTTTCATTGTTTCTTATTCCTGCCCTGTTTTTGTATAGAGGAGTATATGACTTTTATCACAAATCTGCTGTGTGGGGAAATTACCCATGCAGACATAATTGTGGCGACTCTAATCATATTGGCGGAGGCTTAAATGAGGGTATCTCTTACGTAGGAATTGCTATTTTACTTCTTATTCCATTGTTCGCTCTTTTAATTTTTGCAACTAATCGTAAACCAATTAAAATTAAATACATTCTTATCGACTATTATCTAGCATTAATTTCAATTGCTTTATTTTTCTTCCTGCAATACATCATTAGTTCTTCAATAAATCCATGGTAAAAGGGATTTCAAAAATGGGATTGATTATAATTAGGCGGTATGAAATTATATAGATATGATTGCCTCGTATAAAAAGAGAGCAAAATGGGGATTTATTATTTGGTTGGTTACTTTTTTAGTGCCAATTGCTTTGGTATTTTTCTTAATTTTACAAATTATTCCACAAGCTGAGCAAGGACAACCTCTGTCTCTAGATTTCATTTCCAGTCCCGCCTTTAAGATCATTAGTCTTCTGTATTACATTGCAATTCCCGTATCTATATATGCCCTATATAACTATGCAAAAGCAAAAGGATACTCAGGGTTTTTTGCCCTGTTGGGAATTTTGGGTGCTTTGGGTTTTATTATCATGGCTTCATTAAAGGATAAAACAAATCCCGCTACAAAAAATAAAAGCAATAAATTAGTATTTTGGATTGTAGGTATTTCCCTTTTCTTTATAATAGCCGGTCAAGTTGCGAATTTTCTTATTGATAAAATTAACCCACTTGCTCAACTTAGTAAGGCAGAAGTTGTCAGATGTTCTCATGCATGCAACGAAAAAGGTGATAATTCGAATGCATGCATCGTGTCTTGTGTTAATACTCAAGTGAGTGATACCACCTGTACTACCCAATGCAAAGATTCCAATGATATAACCGTATGTCTTAAAGATTGTTTTGCAAGT
Source organism: uncultured Gammaproteobacteria bacterium (assembly GCA_964425075.1). Lineage (GTDB taxonomy): Bacteria > Patescibacteriota > Microgenomatia > Levybacterales > GWA1-39-11 > JAUSNA01. The sequence continues at coordinate 532,673 of CAYRKM010000001.1, forward strand.
ACAAATGCTGTATGGAAAGAATACGCAGACCCACAAGGAAAGTTCAAGATATTATTTCCATCAACTCCGGTTCAAAAAACGTCAAAGGATGGAAAATACGAAAGCGTTGCTCTTATCGGCACTGATAAAGAGTTTGCTTTCTCTTTAATTTATGAAGACGTCGATTTTTTACCTGATTCAACCACTCTTGAGAAGATCCCACCCTTACGAGCAGAGAAGGTAAAGGGGGAGGTTATAAGTTATCAATTAAGTACGTTCAATTCATACCCGTCAATTAACTTCAAAATAAAAACAAAGGATTATTACTATCAATCAACAGCAGTTGTAGTAGGTGAGAGAATATACGTATTAGCAACTATAGGCAAAACAGTATCTTCAGTGAACTTTAATAAATTTTTAAATTCATTTCAAGTGATTCAGCCCTAATCCTCCCCCCCTTTTTTTTGCTATACGTTGAGAAATAACGCTCTGATTGGTATAATAGGGTTGCAAAGCGGTACAAAAGCGTTAAAGCATATGAATACCAAATATTCACATCTTACTTCACGCCACAGCCTAATTATTTAGGAATATACCCCTTTGTCCAAATATGGACTCAAAATTACAATACGTAAAAAAACTAGAAGAAATTTCGCATATTTCAGCTGAGGAAGCAAAAAGACTTTTGATTTCAGAAATGGAGAATGACTCTAAGGCTGAAATTGCAAAAATTATTCGCGATAGTGAAACCGAAGCAAAAGCAATTGCACACAAAAAAGTTCAAGAGATACTAGCTGATGCTATAAAGCATGGCGCTTTAGATTTTCTCCCAGAATATACTCTCTCAGTTATAAAAATTGAAGATGAGGACATGAAGGGTAGGATTATTGGAAAAGAAGGACGAAATATCCGAGCTTTCGAGAATGCTACTGGAGTTGACGTCGACCTTGAAGAGCGGGGAATTATACGGCTTTCAAGCTTTGACCCAGTTAGACGAGAGGTTGCAAGACGCGCTTTGGAGCTTTTAATAAGGGATACTCGTATTCAACCTGTAAGGATTGAGGAAGTAGTAGAGCAACAGAAAAAGGAAGTAAATAAAATTCTTTTTGAAGAAGGAGAAAAGTTAGCTCACTCAGTTGACGCATACAACATTCACCCTGATCTTATTCAGATCCTTGGAAGATTTAAATTCAGAACGTCATTTGGGCAGAATCTAGTGGTGCATACACTTGAAGAGACAAAAATCGGTATGCAAATTGCGCATGAAATTGGTGCAAATGTTGAAACCGTAAAACTTGGATGTTTATTCCATGATATTGGTAAAGTTGTTAATGAAAAAGAGGGAAGTCATGTGGATCTTGGAGTGGAGCTTCTTAATAAATATAAAATCCCACGAGAAATTGTTAATTGCGTAGCAGAACATCATGAAGATAAACCATTCTCGTCAATTGAGTCAATGATTGTGTCCACAGCGGATGCAATTTCAGGTGCTAGACCTGGTGCAAGGCACGAAGACCTTCAAGACTACATGAAGCGACTTCGGGACATGGAAGAAATAGCCAAGAATTTTGATGGGGTTGAAGACGCTTATGCATTTGAAGCAGGACGAGAGTTAAGAGTAGTAATAAATCCAGGAAAGTTAGATGACGTTGAGGCTACAATTTTAGCAAGAAAAATAAAAGAAGAAGTTGATAGAAAGGTTATAGTTCCAGGAGTAGTGAGAGTAACAGTAATTCGTGAATTTAGAGTCTCCGAACCAAAAGAGTGAATTTAGTTCTCTAAATTAATCAATCCCAAACAGATATATTGACAAAGGTATGTAGAGTTTGTATTGTTAAATCAAGCAAAGTTTCGAAAGGGGGTGATTTTTAATGTCAGTAACAAAAAAAGAATTAATAGAATTAGTAGCAAAAAAAGGTAATCTTACCAATAAGGCTGCGAAGGAATCAGTGAAGGTTTTCCTAAATGGCATTAGAGATAGCCTTAAGAGAGGCGAAAAGGTTGTAATTACAGGATTTGGTACATTTTCAGTAAGAAGTCGAAAGTCTAGAAAAGGAAGAAATCCTAAGACTGGTGAGGCTATAATAATCAGCGCAAGAAAAGCACCTGGATTTACACCTGGAAAGAGCCTCAAAAAAGCTATTAAGTGATACAATACCCTACAATGGATAAAATTATCTATGTTGTAGGTCCTACTGGGATTGGTAAAACAGCACTAGCATTTCGGCTTGCGAAAAAATTCAATGGAGAATTGGTTAATGCCGATTCCGTACAAATTTATAAGGGGTTAGATATTGTTTCTGGTAAGGATAACCCAAAAAATTCATCAACTCCTATTCATCTCTTGGATGTAGTATCTCCAACTGAGGCGTTCTCAGTTTCGCAATTTCAAAAACTAGGGGAAGATATTATTAATCAAATTTTATCCAAAAACAAAACCCCAATTGTTGTTGGTGGCACAGGATTATATATAAAATCTCTTATTGATGGAATTCCAACAAAAGATATTCCATATGATAGTAATCTTCGTTTAGCGCTTCAGGATTTGTCTATTGATAGGTTGCAAAGCAAACTTTCAAAGAAAAAACTGGAGCAAATGAATGAGTCGGACAGAAAAAATAAAAGGCGGCTAATTCGTGCAATAGAAATTGAAAAATCAGGTTTCAAAAAATTCATAACCACAATTCCTTTTCCTACAGCCCAACATCTTCAAATAGGACTAAAAACAGAAAGAGAGATTTTAAAAGAGAGAATTGATAAAAGGGTAGATGAAAGAGTGAAAAATGGAGCCTTGGAAGAGGCGGAAAATTTGTTTAAAAACTACAGAAACCTTACCGAGCAGGTAAAAAATACTAATGGTTATAAGCAGTTGTTTATGTTTCTAAAAAACGAAATTTCACTGAACGAGGCAACAAAAAGATGGAAAATCTCAGAGCATAGATTAGCAAAAAACCAAATGACATGGTTTGAAAAAGATAAAAGAATAAATTGGTTTGACTCCGTTAGAAATTCTAGAGAGAAGATTTACCGAGAGATTTCGTCTTTGATTAATGACAAAACACATTTATAACGGGGTTTGATGTTAAAGATAAGTATTTTGAGGTTAGAATAGAAGAAAAACTTAAGACTTAATTATTATAGGCTTGATTTTGTCCTCACAAAAGTAGTATAATACTTAAGACCTTAGGAAGAAGGGTCGTCGCCTCGGCCGTAGTTGGACGGGGAGGAAAGTCCAGACAGGTTTAATGCCAGGGATGGAACGTAAGTTCCGGCTAGAATAAACAAAGCTTTTTTAAGTTTTGTTTAAAATAGCTAGTGTCTAATTCCTTCACCCACATATGGGAATTAGAACAGGTACAGAATTAACTGCACCTGAGAGCAACAGAGACGAGTGGGAGTGAAACGGGCAATCCTACCTGCTGCAACCTCCGATCGATATGGGAGCATTACCCGTGCCTCATAGGCACAGTATCGAAGTTTGAGGGCATCAGATAGATGACGATCAAACACCTGATAGTTTTCAGTGTTCAACAGAATCTGGCTCACTCTCTTCCTAGGGTCTTTTTAAATTAAAGTTAACTTGGTTAAATGACTTACCTCAGGATATAGATTTTCACTTCGCGCACTCTCTTCATGTTGTGCTTTTTCAAAGCTAAGGGTCTTTTTAAATTAAGATGCAACACTGCAAAGCATTCGATATTCACAGTTAGCGCAAAGGATATTTTTGTTGCATTTAAAGTCGCTTTCCTCAATTTTTTTAACTTTTGAAATTATTTTTTCTTCAATTTCGCTTAAATCTTTTTCAGTAACTGTTCTAGATATTTTTTCTCCTGTCTCAATATAAAGCATGCTTAATTTTATTTTATTTAGTTTCTTGAAAAAGGGTTTATTAATTCTTGTAGCAGCCAGTCCATATAAACCAAGTTGAAATCGATAAGAGGTTTTTGTAGATGAATTTATTGCACCAGTTTTGTAATCAATTATTTCTATTGTTCCATCGGGAAGTTCATCAACTCTATCCATTGTTCCCATAATTCTTAAATTATCTCCAAGATGAAATGAAAATTGCATTTCAATTTCCTTTGTATTTATTCTTTTATCAAATGTTTCTTTAAAATAGTTTATTAATATTTGTTCTGCTCGATTTTTTGCTTCTTTTTCATGACCCTTGCTCTGATATCCTTCTGAAATCCATTCTTTTGTAAGAATTTCCAAAAGCATTTTTTGTGTTACATTTTCTTTTTTCAAGAGAAATTTATAAAATTCGCTTAATGTTTTATGAAGGGTAATTCCAAAACTTTGTGCAGATGATGGGACAGTTGGAATTCCCAATATGTATCTTGCTTTATAATGAAGCGGACAAATGTCAAAAGCTTGTAGAGCAGAATAGGATATTGTTTTTACTTTATAAACTTCTCTATCTTCATTTTTTTTCTCAATTCTTTTAAATTGTTCTGCGACATCAAGCAATGTGAGTTGCCTTTCTTTAATTTCAGTTGTTTCCTTTAAAGTAAAATCAGGTAGTGCTTCAAAAACAAATGGTGATAATTTCTTCTCACGTCGACCTTCACCATAGAACTTTGCACCAGTCATAAAAAGAATATCACGTGCTCGAGTCATTGCCACATAAAACAACCTTCGCTCTTCCTGAAGGTGAAAGTCTTCTGGTATGATAGTTACCTTCTCGCTTTTTTTTAAAGAAACACTACTTTTTGTTTTGAGTAGTTGGGACGGAATCGGAATTTTTTCTTTTCTCTCTCTCCCCGGAAATCTATCATTTACAAGATTTACTAAAAAGACAATCGGAAATTCTAATCCTTTACTCGAATGAATAGTCAGGATATTAACTGCGTTCATGTCACGAAAATCAATTTCAGAAACAATTGGGCTCTCTCCAAGTTGAGTCATAAGATCTATCCAATCCACAACTGCGTACACATTTGAATTTTCAGCGGATATTTCAAATGATTTTAGGCGGTCAAAAAATTTAGCTATGTTTAAAGCTACTTTTTCTTCCTGTTGTGTTTTAAATTTTAAAAAATCCTGATACATTCCTGTATCTGTCAAAAAATAATAAAGAATTTGTCCAGCGCTATCTACTTTTACACGCTCGATGTGTCTTAAAATTGTCTCATGAATGCTTCTTATTTTTGTTCGGGAAAGATCTGAAATGTATGAATCATCTAAATGATTAAGAGTTTCAAAAAGCGTAAGGTTTTTCTTTTTAGACAAGGAAAGCAAATAATTTAAATCTCTTTGATTAATATCAAAATAATTCATAGAAAGAACACGAAAAAGTGAAATGGAATCAGTAAGATCTGCCAAAACTTTTAGGTATGCTATTAAATCTTTTATCTCGTCTTGGTGAAAAAGTTGTCCGGGTCCTAGGAATTGATATGGGATTTTTTGACGTTGTAGATATTGAGATATTGGATGCGCATGGTTATTTGCTCGTACCAAGATTGCTATATCACGGTAGGTGTATTTGCCACTCTTAACAAGTTCAGTTATTTTTAATGCAATTTGCTCTGCTTCTTCATCAAGTCGGTTTTCAAAGACCACTTCGATTGGTTTTCCCTTTACGTTTCTTTCTGATGTTAATTTTTTTGAGATGTTTTCAGTAATTTCCAAGCGATTAGGATTATTATTTTGAATAAGAGTATATGCTGCGTCAAGAATCGTTTGAGTGGAACGGTAGTTTTTTGTAAGACTTATAATTTTTGCTCCAGGAAAATTATCCCTAAATTGCAAAATGTTTGAAAGCGCTGCTCCTCTCCATCTGTAAATTGCTTGATCATCATCTGCAACAACTGTGATGTTTTTCTTTTTTCCAGAAAGCATTATTGCTAATTCATTCTGTGCATAATTTGTATCCTGAAATTCATCCACCAATATAAACTTAAATTTATCTTGATATTTTTTTAGAATATTCTCTCTTTTTCTAAAAAGTCTTAGGGTATTTGCGATAAGGTCACCAAAATCCATAACTCCCTCCTTAATTTTTATTTCCTCAAATTGCTGGTATGCACGAGAGAGTTCTAGCACCTGTTCTTTTGTTAAAGCCTCTCCATTAGCTTGGGTTGCGCCTTTTATATTTTTTGCATATTTTACGTATTCCTCAGGAGTAATATCTTCATCTTTAAGACGTGAGAAATGTTGCAACATTGCCTCAATAAACTTTACGGGATTTCCTAGCGGTCTATAATAATTAAGATTCATTTCAAAAAGATGTTTTCTAAAAAGCATAACGCTTTCTCCATCTCCAACAAGTTTGTATCCTGGATTAAGCCCGATATTTAATGCTTCTTGACGAAGCAATATATCGCAAAAAGAGTGAAAGGTTGAAATCCACATTTGCGTATATCCATATGGCATCATTTTATCCGTTCTTTCCTCCATTTCTTTTGCAGCCTTTTCTGTAAAAGTTAATGCCAAAATCTCATCTGGCACCACTTTTTCTTTAGCAATAAGATGCTGGATTCTCTGAGTGATAACTGTAGTTTTTCCTGTTCCTGCGCCCGCAACAATTAATAGGGGGCCCGTTCCAAATTCTACTGCTGCTTTCTGTTTGGGATTTAGCTTGAGCATAAAGTCGCCATCATTGTATCATATATGAAGCCTTGTAAAGAGAAGGTTATTTTTGTTTAATACATAGTATGTCAGACAACGAAACTCCATTTTTTCTTCCTTTCGTAAAAAAGGAGAAATTAACCAAAGACACTTATACATTCTTTTTCAAACGTACAGGGGAGGAGCGGGATTTTGTGCCGGGTCAATATTATGAAATGAAGCTTGATATTAAAAATCCAGATGAAAGAGGGGATGCGCATGTTTTTACAATTAGTTCAAGCCCAACGGATAAAGAATTTATTACAATAACAACAAGAATTATTAAAAGTACTTTTAAGTTAAGACTCAACGAATTAAAGCCTGGGGAAAAAGTACAATTTAACGGTCCATGGGACGACCTAAACTTCGATGAAAAAGACACATCTCCTCACGTGTTCTTTGCAGGTGGAATTGGGGTAACTCCGTACCACTCTATTGTAAAGTATGCTCTTGATAAGAGCCTTAAAACGCCTATGATATTGTTTGCATCTTGGAAGAATAGAGGTGAAATGATATTTGATGAATTTTTCAGAGATGCTAATAATCACCTTGAAAATTTTTCATATGTTCCAACTTTAACTGAAGAAACAAATATAAATTCAGGAGAGTGGGACGGGGAGTTGGGTAGAATCGATAGCGAGATGATAAGAAAATATGTGTACGATGTTGCTGGGAGTAAATATTTTTTTACTGGCCCACAAATTATGGTAAATGCGCTAAAACAAGTGGTTATTGAAATGGGAGTTTCAAAAGACAGAATTATTGCTGAAGAATTTGAGGGATATTGATTATAAATCAATTGTCGTAGTCCTATGCAAGGTGAATTTTAGCTCTTCCTTATGAAAAATAGTACGTACTTTCTTATTAGGGATATTTTATCATGTTTTCCCACTACGGTCGAAAGGAATCTAACTAGTGTTCTAAATGCTCATCATGTATTTAAAAAATCTACTCGACAAATATTTGTTGAGGAAGTTAAAAGTAGGAGGCCAGCTTACCGCATATTGTGTGGTGCATTAATAATGCAAAACACCTTTTTACGACAATATCCTCAAATCGCTTTTTATGAAGTTTCGGATATTATTCCTGAGCTTAAATACTGCTTCTTTAAAGATAAAAGAAAAACGATAAAACGCTTAAGTGCAGAAACGATATTAAGATTATTTGTCACATTATATTTTTAAACATTTATGTTACCGCATGGTAACAGGACTAAAGAGTACGTAATTATTTTTAAGAAAAATTTTTCTAGGGAAGAGTTTGTAAATGTTCTTAGGAGCGAAAAGTTTTATATACCGATACGTTTTATATTTGAGAGACAAGGCTTAGATATTGGATGTAATAAAGAAGCCGAGAAAAAAATAAATAAAATAATCAACAAATTTTACAACTAACTAATCCACAAGTTTCTTAATTTCCTTTTCCTCTAGTTCTCCCAAAGTGTTTGTGTTATCAATTTGTTGTCCGAGTTTGGTAAAACTTGAAGAAACAGTAGTTGCCATATTATATGAATTTGTAATATGGCGTTGTAATGTTTCAAAATTTGTATTTACTCTTTCGTATTCTTCTTTAATGCCTCGAAGATTAGATAGGATTTTGTGTGCTTGTTGGGAAATTTTTTGCCCCTCAAACCCTATGAGAATAGAACGAAGGAATGCATAAAAAGACATGGGACTTACAGCAAGAACTCTTTTCTTAGTCGCATATTCATAAAGAGTTTGGCCATTTATTATTTCGTAATAAACTGATTCCGAGGGTATATACATCAGGGCAAAGTCAATTGTTCCCTCGTTTGTTAATATGTATTTTGAAGAAATTGCATCAATATGTCTCTTTACATCATTCGTAAATTCCCGTTCAAACAGTTTCTTTTCTTTAGGGTCCTCAGTTGAATTCATTTTTTTAAAATTTTCCATTGGGAATTTACTGTCAATTGGGATAATGCCGGCCTCAGTGATGATAGCAGCATCAACTACATTTCCGGTTTTGAATTTATATTGAAGTCTAAAGGTGCTCTTGGGCAAAAATTGTCCAAGTAGTTCTTTAAGAACCTGTTCTCCTAAGTTACCTCTTAATTTTGGACTATTTAAAAATTCTTGGAGGTCTTTCATGTTACGTCCGATTTCACTCATCTCTCCAAGAGATTTTTGAACTGATGCGAAAGCTTGCGCAGCGTTGTTGAGCCTTGAATTCATTTCAGCAGAATTACTGTCAAGTCTTTTGTCCATAGACTTAAGCCACTCTACAACGGTATTGTCGGAGGAAGGGGTCTGTTTGCGGTTTATAAAGTAGATAACAATTCCAAATCCAAGGATTAGAATTGTTGATATTACGAGCAGGTCAATATTCATGTGGAATACATTTTATCACAAGTAAGATGAGTTATTGAGGATTCATCTCGAGAGCTTCATATAAAACAATTCCTAAGGAAACCATTACGTTTAGTGATTTATTTATACCCATCTGAGGAAGTTCCACTATACTGTCACACTTTGATAAAACTTCCTCTGATATACCATCTGACTCGTGCCCCACGACCAAAGCAATCGGAAGCGAATAATCAGCTTTTGTATATTCTATACTTCTTTTATCAAGCTCTACTCCTATGATTTTAATATTCTTAATATTTTTCTTAAGTTTTTTAATCGCGTCAGTCGTTTTCTTGCAATATTCCCACTCAACCCATTGCCAGGTTCCGACGGAGGCCTTTTTTATTTTGTGGTTTGGGGGAGTTTCTGTACCGCCACATAAAAATATTTTTCTTGCACCCACAGCATCAGCAAGTCTAAATATAGCACCGGTATTATACGTATCCAACACGTTGTCAAGAACTATATAAATTTCTTGTCTGGAAGATTTTACTTTTTCAAGTTGTTCTTCGGTCGGTATTATAACGCGCAACTCATCAGCGCTTAACTTTGTGATGTCCATATTAATTAGTTGCAGTTTCTGCAGGAGGCGTTTCGGGTTCTTTCCCCACGGCCTTGAGTAAATCTTCTTTTTTCCAGACTGCAAAATCACATTTTGGATAATTACCACATCCGAAAAAAGTTCTTCCTTTTCGCGTTCTTTTTACTACAACTTTTCCTCCATCTTTTGGACATGGATATTCTGTTTCTTCTCTCAAACTTTCTTTGTAATCACAAGTCGGAAAATTCTCACAAGACAAGAATTTACCAAATCTAGACTGTCTGATAATAAGTCTTCCATTATCCTTTGGGCACATCTTGTCAGAATATTCTGGAACAATTTCAATTTTTTCAGCACCTTCTGCCTTTATTAAATCTTCTTCAAAGGGTTTATAAAATTCCTTTAGCATTGGCACCCATTCTAATTTTCCTTCTGCAATCTCGTCTAGTTTGCCTTCCATTGCCGCCGTGAATGGAATATCATCAATATCACCAAAATTTTTCACTAAAAATTCACTTACAGAAATTCCAATTTCAGTAGGAATAAGTTTGCCTTCAGTTTTCTCTACATAGAATCTGTCATAAAGAGTGGAGATAATGGGAGCATATGTGGAAGGTCTTCCTATTCCATGTTTTTCAAGCGAGGAGATAAGGGATGCTTCATTGTATCGTGGTGGGGGAGCACTCTGATGCTCAGTTGCTCTGCCTTCTTTGTAATCTAAAATTTCACCAACTTTTATTTCGGGTAAAATCTGATCCCCGTCGTCTTTTATTGCATATAGTTTTAAAAATCCAGGAAATTTCAAAATTCTCCCATTTGCGCCAAATGTAAATATTTTTCCTTTCTCAATTTCTCCTTCGACTCTAGTGGAAGCAAATATTGCGTCATTCATTTGAGTTGCAACAGCACGTCTAAAGACAAGATCATATACATTTGCAAAATCTTTTCCTAATTTTTCCTCAACTATGCTTTTTTTAATAGTGAGATCTGTTGGTCGTATTGCTTCATGAGCTTCTTGCGCGGATTTTGAAGATGTTTTATAGACTCTAGTGTCTGAGGATAAATATTCTTTTCCAAATTCTTTTTCAATATATCCCCGTGCGTCTTTCAGAAAAACATTTGAAAGATTGAATGAATCAGTTCTGTGATACGTAATATAACCCTCTTCATAAAGTCTTTGCGCAAGACTCATCGTGCGCTTCCCAGTGTATGAGAATCTTCTAATAGCTGCTTGTTGTAAAGTAGATGTTGTAAACGGTGGATACGGGGAACGTTTGGTTTCTTTCGACTCGACACTCGTAATTGTAAGTCCAACCTTTTCAATTGCCTTAATAATATCTTCTGCCTCCTCTTTAGATAAGGAAGTTGAAGCGTATTTATATGTCCCATCATAGAGTTCTACTGTTGTTGAACTTTGAATTTTTTCACCATTAATTTTTGATAACTCAAATTCAATTGGCGTTGCATCTCCCTTCTTTGTAACAACTATAAAAATTCTATAAAATGTCTTACTTTCAAATTTTCCAATTTCTTTTTCTCTTTCTACAATAAGACGAAGTGCAACAGATTGAACTCGACCAGCTGATAAATGACGTTTTACTTTTTTCCAAAGTAGAGGAGACAATTTGTATCCAACGACTCTATCCAAAACTCTACGTGCAGTTTGGGCATTTACCAGATCTTGGTCAATGTTTCTGGTGTGAGTCATTGCTTCATCAATTGCTCCTTGTGTAATTTCATGAAAAACAATCCGAGAAAATTTTACATCTTTTTTTGCTTTGTCTTTTAGAATTTCATGAAGATGAAAAGCAATAGCTTCTCCTTCTCGGTCAGGGTCTGTTGCAAGGATAATATGGCTAGTTCCCTTGACTGTTTCTTTAAGTAATTTTACCGTTTTTAATTTGTCTCTTGGGATAATATATTGTGGTTCAAAATTTTTTTCTATTTCAACTCCAAGCTTACTTTTTGGAAGATCACGAATATGACCCATTGAAGCCACGACATCATATTTCCCTTTCAGGAATTTTGTAAGTGTTTTAGCTTTCGTGGGAGATTCCACCAAAATTACATCTTTCATACCTTTTTCTTCACAAGGTTCCCATTCGCTCTTCAAGAAAACCCCACGCCTTTTAAGGCTGGGGATGAATTGAAGTAAGAAAACATCTTCCTTAGGGAAAACTTCGGCTTTTAAGCCGAAGAAGATGTTATTATATCACTACCTATATATAGTGCAAACAAAATTCAGTATAGCATAGTACTGGGAGTGCTGATTATCAAAGGCGTTATTCAAAATAAAAACAAAGCTTTAATTTTTCCTAAGAAAAAGAAGAGAAACTTGCTTTTCTTACTGAAAGTAGAGCTCAGGGTTTGCAGTTACGTCTCTCCAGTTTTTTTCTTCAGGATTTATTAAGGCACATGCGCCAATCATTGCTGCGTTGTCCGTTGAATATTCTTTTTCAGGAAACAACACGGGAATATCTGTTTGGGATTCAAGTTTTTCCCGTAATGTTTGGTTTGCACTAACCCCTCCGCCGACAAGAATAGACTTTGCATTATATTTTTCTGCTGCTTTTAGAGTTTTCTTTACTAATACATCAATTATTGCTTTCTGGGTTGCGTAGCAAATTTCGTTTTTTATACTGTCGGTTATTTTTTCACTTTCAACAAATCTCATTACCTCTGTCTTAAGACCCGAGAAAGAGAAATCAAAATTATCCTCATGAATGATGGGACTTTTGAAATGAATATCAGTTTTTCTAACCGTTTTTGCTCTTTTTTCAATCTCGGGTCCTGCGGGATAACTTAAATTAAGAAGGCGGCCAACTTTATCAATTGCCTCACCCGCAGCATCATCTCGTGTTCCACCAAGCCATTTATAATCAGTAATGGAATTAAATAGCAAAAGATCAGTATGTCCGCCCGATACGATAAGTCCGATAAAAGGAAACAGAACCTCATTTGTCTTCCTATTTATATAGTTAGCAAATATATGTGCAAGCAAATGATTCACTGGAAGCAGGGGTTTGTTTAAAACAAAAGACAGTGTCTTGGCGGTTTCCACACCAACAAGTAGAGAGCCAATAAGCCCTGGGCCAGAAGTTACAGCAATTGCATCAATATTATTTTTCAAAATATCAAGTGCCTTTCTAATATCTGTTTGTTTGTCTGTTAATTCTATTGACTCACTTTTAAGAAGCGCTTCAATAATAACTGGCATAATATATGTAACTTGAGCGCGCGCAGCATTTTCAGGAATGATTCCACCAGTTGTAGCATGGGTAGCAAGGGAAGTTGCAGTGACATTTGAAATGACCTTTATTAATTCTTTTTTTTCAATAACAGCGGCTCCAGTTTCGTCACAAGAAGTTTCAAGGGCAAGAATTTTCATAAAGAAGCATTAGCGGTTGATAGTAATTGTGTCACCAATTTTAAATCCATTTTTATCGGCCAAACCGCCATTAATTTCTAATACATAATTTGCAGGAGTTCTTGAGGTGTAGGTTGGAAGGACAGTATTCTCTTTGCCTTCTTGAGCCGGGACATTTTTATATATATCTACGATTTTATTATCGTCTATAAAAATAATATCTAATGGGAATTTGACGTCCTTCATCCAAAATGAATATTTATCTTTTCTTTCAAAAATAAAAAGCATTCCTCTTTTCTCATCTAAGTCATTTCTTTTTGAAAGGCCTTTTTGTCTTTCATTATCATTATCTGCGATTTCAACATTAAATTTTTGATTACTAATTTCAACTGTTGAAGAACCGACATTGGGGAAGAAGGGGACACCTCTAAATTTGGCAACAGCAAGAATTATTACCAAAAGAATAAGAGCGCCATAAGCAATAAATACTTTTTTCATATTTTTTTCTGTTTAATTAAAGAACTTGTAGAGTAGCGAGTGTCTCTTTTCATGACACTTACAACTTTTCCATTAACCCCACTTGCTTGATCCTTTTTCACCTCAATTAAGGGGTCATTCTCAGTCACTGCAATTATAGCAGGACGGATAGATTTTACAAGGTTGTAGTAGTATGTATCTGATTCTGGATTATTGAGCAAAACTACATAGTCAACAGCAGATTCTGAAATTAAATTGTTTGCCCTTAATGCTTGGCTGTTTACTGGATGTCCCTTGCCTTTAAGTTTGTGGATGTTTTCATCACTTTCCAGAAGAAGAATTAAGGTGTCTCCTTGTTCCCTTGAGCGTTTGATAAATTCAAAATGGCCTGGATGTAAAATATCAAAACAGCCGCCTATAAGCACTCGTTTGCCTTTTTCTATTTTAAAAGTCTCGTTATCGTGTATTATTTTTCCCATATCATTCAAAACCCGAAATTATGCTCAAATTCTGATAAAATATATATGTGGGCATTATATCAAGTTTAAAGCGTGCATTCTATTTTCCTGTTGCGTCGTATTTTAAGTTCTTTGCTGCAATAAAGCTTCTTTTATGGCGGCCAAGAATAATATTAATAACAGGTTCGAGTGGTAAAACCACAACAATGCATTTCATAAAGTCTCAACTGGGGGATAAAGCGCGTTATTCCGATAAAGCCAATAGTGCATTTGGAATACCATTCGATATCCTGGGTCTTTCAAGAAAAACGCTTCTTCCATCCGAATGGCCTCTTTTATTTTTAAAAGCCCCGTTAAATGCTTTTAAAAAACCATTTGATGAAAAACTGTATATCGTAGAGGCTGATTGCGATAGATTAGGAGAAGGAGAATTTTTGGCCGAATTGCTGCGTCCTGAGGTTACGATTTGGTTAAGTCTATCACGCTCTCACAGTGTTAACTTCGAGAATGGAAAAGGAGAAATTGAGGAAGTAATAGCAAAGGAATTTGGACAATTCATAAAAAAAACAACTGGTCTTATAATTATAAATTCAGATAATAAATATATTATTAAGAATTCGACTGGGCCGATTAAAAGAGAAGATGTATCGATAAAAAATCTGACAGAGTACGAAGTTGGGAAAAAATCTACAAAGTTTGAAATTAATGGAAGAGGATATTTAGTGCCTTTTCTTTTGCCTGAGGAGGCAGCTTATTCCATCCAGGTCTTAGATTACTTGATGAATTATTTGCAAATTGAATTGGATACTTCTTTTCCGAATTTTTATCTGCCACCGGGACGTAGTTCTGTCTTTAACGGTATTAAACAAACTACTATTATTGACAGTTCTTATAACGCTAGTCTTGAGAGTGTGACAGCGATGCTTAATCTTTTTGAGAAATACAATGCAGTCAAGAAATGGGTAGTCCTAGGAGATATGTTGGAGCAGGGTGAATATGAAAAGGAAGAACATGAAAAACTTGCTGATATCTTACAAAAAAATAAGTATGAAAAAATAATTCTTGTAGGACCACGTGTTTCAAAATTTACCTACCCAAAATTAATAGAAGATACTAAAAACACTGGGGATATTGTACACTTTGATTTGCCAACTGACGCTTTGACTTATATAGAAGCAAATATTAATGGTGGTGAGACAATTCTCTTTAAGGGTGCTAGATTCTTAGAGGGAATAATAGAAAAATTGTTAATAGACAAAAAAGATATAAGCAAACTCTGTAGAAGAGAAAAAGTTTGGCAAGATAGGAGAAAAAAATGGGGACTTTAAAGATATTTATTCTTCATGGATGGACATATGACATTGAAAAATGGGATGGATTCGTATCTCTGCTTAAGAAAGATTATCATGTGGAATTACTTAAAATTCCTGGTTTAACAGCCAAGCTTGAATCAGCTTATACTATTGAGGACTATGTTGAATGGTTAAAGAATGAGATAGCAAGGGAAGAAAAGGTTGTATTGATAGGACATTCCAATGGTGGAAGACTTGCAAGTTTTTTTGCTTCTCTTCATCCTGAGAAAGTGTCTCACCTGATTTTGATTGATAGTGCTGGAATTTACCACAAGGATATAGGCATAACCTTGAAACGATTGGTTTTTAAAAACATAGCAAAGTTTGGAAAGAAAATTAGTAAATCAAAAATTTTAGAGAAATTGCTTTATAAAGCGGCTCGCGAAAAAGATTACATGAAGGCTTCCCCAATACTTAAAAAAACCATGGAAAACCTGATTAAATCAGATGTAACGCCTCATCTTCCAAATATCAAATCAAAAACTCTAATTATTTGGGGAAGAAATGATAAAGCAACTCCTCTTTCTGATGGGCTCAGAATGCATGAATTAATCCCAAATTCCAAGCTTGAAATAATTGAAGCGCGGCATTCTCCTCAATTTACAAATCCTATAGAAATAACAAAACTAATTACGTCATTTTTATCATGAATATTTTTAATTCGTTAGGATCCAATTACACATTCAAAGAAGCACTTAAAATTTTGTTTATCCCCAACTTGCCTGATTATAAAACGAACCTTGTAAAAACTTTAGAAGAAAAATATAGCGGGAAAGCACATCTTACTTATAAAGGGAGAGAGGCATTATCTCTAGCGCTTTCTCTTATTGATACAAGAAGGAAGAAAGTGGCAATAACTGGCTTTACTTGTTATGCAGTATATGAACCAATTGAAAGAGCGGGATTTAATGCAGTTCTAATTGATATCGATAAAGAAACTTTAAATTTTTCTCCAGAATCGCTTGAAAATTTGGCAAAGAGAGAAAATTTAGCCGCAGTTGTTATACAAAACACATTGGGTTTTCCTTGTGATATTTCAAAAATTCAAAAAATCTGTAAAGAATATAAAATCATTCTCATTGAAGACCTTGCACATTCTGTAGGAGCAGTTTATGAAAACGGTAAAGAAGCAGGGACAGTGGGGGATATCGTTGTTCTGTCTTTTAGCCAAGACAAAATGATTGATGCGGTTTCTGGTGGAGCAATCATTATACGGAATAAAGATTTGATAAAAGATATGTTTATCAAAAAAAATCAAACAGAAAAGCTACGTGATAGAATATACCCCTTTCTATCTGTTTCGATAAGAATTCTTTATCCGTATTTGATTGGTAAGGTATTTCATTTTATTTTAAAAAAACTCAATGTTTTGTCTGCCCCAATGGATGGATATGTAATCCCAACAACACCTCTTTTATGGCAATGTCATCTTGCACAAATTGAGTTTGATAGTTTAAACAAAAATATAGCACACAGGCGATTGATAGCTAATATTTACTTTAAAAATATTAGTGAGTCGTTACTTAATATAAATTTGAAGAAAAAAAATAATTCATCATATTTACGATTTCCAATATTTGTAAAAAACAGAAAAGGCTTGATTGAATTTCTTAAGAAAGAAGGAATATACGTCTCTGATATTTGGTATGATGCGCCAATTGCACCTCATAGATTTTTGTCGCAAACTGGTTATGGAGGAGAGTGTCCTAACGCCGAAATGATTTCACAAACAATTCTTAATTTGCCAACTCACAAAAATGTCTCAAAAGCCGAAGCGGAAAAACTGTCAGAAATTATCAACCAATGGGAAAAATTGCAGTAGTACAAATTATAAATAAAAATGATTGGGAAGAGTTTCTTCTTAGAAATGAAGAGGCAAATTTTCTTCAATCTTGGTATTGGGGAGAATTTCACGAATCACTTGGAAAGAAAATATACCGCTCAGGTTTTTATGAAGACAATCTATTAATCGGGGTCATGCTTTCCGTTATAGAACCGGCAAAAAGAGGAAAATACCTTACGGTTCCAGGTGGTCCAATAATAAATTGGAATAAAAAAAACATAGAATCTTGTTTTGTTGAAGAGGTTAGAAGAATTGCAAAGCACGAAAAATGCATTTTTGTAAGGGTTAGGCCTCAACTTTTGGAAACCGAGGATTCACTACATAAGTTTGGCAAGTTAGGATTTGTTCATGCCCCAACCCACTTACATGCTCAGCTTACATCCCAACTTGATATAACAAAATCTGAGGAGGAGTTATTGATAAATATGAGAAAGGCAACTCGATATGAAGTAAAAAAAGCTGAGAAAATTGGAGTTAGGGTAACTTCTTCAACAGATACAAATTTATTAAAGGAATTTTTTGATCTTCAAATAGAAACGTCAAAAAGGCAAGGTTTTGTTCCTTTCTCTTACAATTTCTTAAAAAATCAGTTTGAAATATTTGCTAGAAACAATTTGGCACTTCTTTATAGGGCAGAGTTTGAAAAAAAAGTTTTGGCCGAAGCATTTATAATTTTTTACAACAATGAAGCGGTATATCACTATGGAGCAAGTACCGATGAAGGAAGAAAGTATCCTGGGGCATATCTTATCCAATGGGAGGCAATAAAAGAAGCAAAAAGGAGAAACATCAAACGATATAATTTTTGGGGGGTTTCACCAGTTGGAAATGAAAATCATAGATTTGCTGGACTGTCCTTGTTTAAGAGGGGATTTGGTGGGGAGGATGTCAATTATTTAAGAGCGCATGACCTTATCATTAATAAGCCGAGATATCTTTTAAATTCTATGATTGAAACGATGCGCGAGAAAATGCGACGACTGAAATAATCATCCTTCCTTAGTTCCTCGCAAAAATACGGCTCTCCAGGGAGTGTAACGAGAAGTGTATTTTTCATTAATAATAATCTCTCCATTTTTTTTGACGATTCGATTAAAAACTACTGTTGCGCCGCTTGCTGCATAATCAATTTGTTTCTCAACGCCTTTTGGAAGAGTTGGATCATCCTGATATAGTGGTTCTGGTGCAGGAGCGACACCAGTTACTACCGGTGTGCTTAGGGTTACTTCTCGTCCGTCCTTTTTGCCGTATAGAATAAAAGTTAAACTTACCTCAGTTGGATCTACATACGATTGGATCAAGATATGGCTACCGGTATCATTTTTAAATTTTAAGTCAACAGTAGGTACATATACTGTAGCATCCAATCCAGGCGGGGAATATTGTTCATAATATCCAACTCTATATGCGTGAGCATGACGTTCTGTAATAGGAAGCCCACTATCTAAGAGTGCTCTAAAAAGAGTTGATGAGACTTGGCATACGCCTCCACCATCACCAAGAACAGTTTTTCCACTCTGTATGACGTACGCCTCCTTATATCCTGTGTATTTTGAAACATCACCCAAGTATTTTACAAATGAAAATTCTTCTTCAGGCTTTACTAATATTCCATTAAGACGAGATGCTGCAAGGGCGACATTGTGAATCCTGTTTGGGATAGAATGTTGGTAGTAGGATTTACCAAACCCTATTTGCTCTACTATTCCAAATTCATTGACTTCTTCAGTTGTTACTTTAGGTTTTAAGGTTATTGTGGGAATTTCATATGTATATGACTGAATTTTTTCTTTTTTTATAATTTCAGGAACGCGTTCTAAAATATATTCTTTTGCCTTTGCAATATTTATTGTTTTTCCATCAGTGGATTGTTTGAAAGTTGTAACTCTGTTGTTCTCAATCGTAAACAATGCGTCAACTGGTTCGACATAAGCCTTTTCCTCAATTGGCTTAAGAGTCTCAGCTAATTTCGTATCATTAAAAGTAAAGGATGAATTAAGAGTTATGCCATTAAGATAGGCATTCATTATGATAAAGAAATTAGCGAATATATTTGATGATTTCCCCAAATGCGTAGCCTGTTGGGCAATAAGCTCCGAATTATATCCAATATCGAGTTGTTGGGCAGATATGGTTGAGATTTGATCTTCATGGGTAAGAGTAAAATTACTATCCTTTATAGAATTGCTCTTATCATCAAAAATTTTTATGATTTCCTCATTTGTTTTTTCCCCAACGTAAATATTATCGATATAAATACCGGGGATTGCCTTTGTTTTATATATATTCTGAAAAATGATAATAAAAAGAGAAAAAATTGTAAGTCCAGCAATTGAAAATCCTACAATGAACCAAAATGGAGCTTTGGCACGATGGCGAACTTTACTAGAAGTTTCTTTAATAAGTTTTGTGTTCATATGCTAAGTTTGGCTTGAAATAGTTCACCTCAAAATCCGAATGACTCGTAGCATTTTTTAGGTGTTATTACTATACTGTATGTATAGATAAAATTGGCAATTTTTGAACATTTTTTATATGTTTAATGCCCTTAGAATGAATTTCTATGTTTTGCATGCAATATTTATTATACTCAAATTTTAAGTAATATGGACCCTAGTATATCTCAACCACAACCTGTACCTCAAGCGGAAAACACACAATCTCCCCCTGCGCCTCCCCCTCAACCACCAACCGCTCCAAGTCCAATTGATCCATATTATGGAGACGAGAGCCCTAATAGAATTAAAAAATTACTAATTATTGCAGGTATTGCTGTTGGAGTTATTGTTTTAATAATAATAATTCTTTTTGCAGTATCAAAAATAGGTGGGGGAAAGGATTCCGAAAATGTAAGTTTAACATATTGGGGGGTTTGGGAAGATGCTTCAGTAATTCAACCAATTATTGATGATTATGAGCGTCAGCATCCCAATGTAAAAATAAATTATCAAAAACAAGATATTAAAAGTTTGGGCGACTATACAAAAAGACTTACAGCACGAATTGAAAAAGGGGATGGGCCTGACATTGTGCGCTATCATAGCAGCTGGGTCCCACAATTGAAATCATACCTTCTTCCGTTTCCAAAGAATATTGTTGAGAGTACAAAGTTAGAAACTGACTACTATAAAACTGTCCAGCGTGACATGAAATCAAGCGGGGCATATTACGGTATACCATTGGGAATTGATACACTTTCGCTTTTTGTAAATACTACACTTTTAAAACAGATTGGTTCACCCCCACCTACTACCATGGATGATCTTGCATCGGTTGCTCGACAACTGACGGTTCCAGAGGATGGAAAAATAAGAACTTCTGGAGTTGCATTGGGAACATTTGATAACATTGCGCATGCTCCAGATATTATTTCGATGTTTATATTGCAAGATGGTGGAGATTGGAGAAGGCCTGCAGGGTCTGCTAGAATTAGCACCGAACGTTCTCTAGAATTCTATACATATTTTTCTTCAGATAAAATTGATTCAAAAACCTGGGACGACACTTTAGATAACTCAAAACTTGCATTCGCAAAAGGAAATCTGGGGTTATATTTTGGCTATTCCTGGGACATTTTTGAAATAAAGGCAATTAATCCAGACCTTCAATTTAAAGTTGTAAAAGTTCCAAATGTTGCTGGAGGTCGCAAGAATACCGTTGCAAGTTATTGGGTTGAGGGAGTTAGTGCAAAATCAAAAAGTCCAAAAGAATCGTTTGCATTTTTAGAATACCTTTCGAAACCAGAGACAATGCAAAAGCTATATGAACTTCAAACTAGGACTCGTTTGTTTGGTATCTTATACCCAAGACGCTCAATGGCCCCGCTCTTATCTTCAAATGAATTAATAAGTCCTTTTATAAGTCAAGCTGATGATGCTCAATCAACAGGTTTTTCTTCAGACACATATGATGGTGAGACTGGCATAAATACATTACTTAATGTATATTTAGGAAATGCAATTCGCTCAATTAACAACAGTACTTCTATTCAATCGGCTGTTGATACGTTAGGAGAAGGAGTGAGGCAAGTTCTTGATCGTTATGGAGAATAATTTACAGGAAAGCATTATAAATGCACTTACCTATTTTGATATTTTTGATTATCCCCTTACTTTAGTAGAGCTAAAAAAATATTGCGACACAAAAATTTCAATAAGCGACGACGAGTTTCTTGATATTTTAGATTCTATTTACCTTGTTCAAGAGTCTCAAGGTTTTTATCATCTATTGGGACGAGAGAAAATTGTTGAAAAGAGACTTGTTAGAAGCGAGTTGAGTATTCAGAAAATGGCAAAAGCAAAAATAGCTGTAAAGATATTGTCAAAAATTCCGTTCATAAAGCTAATAGGTGTGAGTGGAAGCTTGTCAATGAATAATTCTCAAGACGATGATGACATAGATCTGTTTTTTATTACACAGAGGAATTCGTTATGGATTGCTCGTTTATTGGTTTCAATGGTCTTATTGGGGGTTGGGCAAAAAAGAAAGAAGAAAGAGAAGTATGGTAAAAATAAAATTTGCCCAAATATGTTTTTGAGTGAAGACTCAATGTATTTTTCAAAAAAATCTCAAAATCTTTATATAGCTCATGAAGTTCTTCAACTTAAAGTTTTGTTTGATAAGAATAATACTCATCAAAAATTCTTAAATAAAAATAAGTGGATTGAGGGGATTTTGCCTAATGGTTATCACCCCACTTTTGTAAGGAGCAAAAAAGGTTCATTTGTAGAAAAATTTACCAAAGCTTTAATACCAGTTAATCTGGTATTTTATTTAATGCAGAAATTTTATATGTCACCACACCTTACTATTGAAAGAGTTAATAGGAAATCTGCTTTTTTTCATCCTGTTGATAAAGGTAAGATAATTCTTGATCTTTTTGCACTTAAATCTAAAATAAATATTGATCGGTATTTTTCAAATCAATGGCTTGGACCGGACGAGGCAAAATTTTACTTTGATGATAAGAAAATGAGGATTTTGAACTAAAACTCCAGGATATTGACATGGTTTTCCGTTTACTGTATAGTACCTGCATAAAGCTTTACATTTCCCTCAACCGACTTTGCGAGGGATTATTGTAAGCAATTTTTTTTTAAGAAAACAATCCGAATATGGACAACAAGAAAAAAATATTTGTCACCAAACAAGGTCTTGAGGAGCTTAAAAATGAGCTAAAAGACCTTGAAAAAGTAAAGAGACCTCAGGTCCTAGAGAGGGTTTCGGCAGCCCGTGCTATGGGAGATCTTTCTGAAAATTCAGAATATACGGCAGCTCGGGAGGAATTGTCTTTGATGGATGGTAGGATTGAGGAGCTTCAGGAAATTCTCAAAAAAGCAGAGATTATTGCTGAAAAAGGAGCATCAAAAGGTAATTCAAAAGTTCAGCTCGGGTCAAGTGTGACAGTTAAGATTAATGGCAAACAAGAGGTTTTCAACCTCGTTGGTGAATGGGAAGCAGATCCACATGAGAAAAAAATCTCTCATGAGTCCCCCCTTGGCCAGGCTTTATTAGGGAAAGCAGTAGGAGAGAAAGTTGACGTTGATGCACCAGCAGGTAAGATAACTTATCACATCGTAGCAATCGGCTAAAAAAGCCTTTTTCTACGATGACCCCGATTAAATCGGGGTTTTTTTGTATTTAGAGCTTAATGACCGTATAATTACATTATGTTTTGGGCTGATAAAATTTTAGAAAACCGTGAAGGTAAAGAATGGATTAACGATGCCTGGACCCCCTCCGGAATTGTTCATATGGGTTCAGTTAAAGGTCCTGTAATCCATGATGCTTTGTTTAAAATTTGTAAAGAAAAAGGAAGAGAGAGCAAATTTACATTTGGATTTGATGATCTAGACCCAATCGATGGTTTACCTGAATCATTACAGGAAAAACTAGGGGAATATATGGGTATTCCCATCTGCAACGCTCCTTCCCCTGATGGAAAAGGCACATTTGGACAATATTTTGCCAAAATGTTCGAGGAAATATTTGAAAAATTAGGAATTGAAGCTGAGATTTATCTTGCTTCTGATTACTATAAAAAAGGAAAGTACGATGAAGCAATTAGGTTTGTTTTGGATAATGCAGATAAAGTAAGAAAAGTGTATTCAGAGATGTACCACAAGGAAATTGCAAATGATTGGTTCCCATTGCAAATTATTTGTCCTAATTGTGGAAAGTTAGGAACTACAAGGGTAACTTCTTGGGATGGTAAAGAGGTGGAGTATGAGTGTTCTCCTACGCTTGTTAAGTGGGCTCAGGGGTGTGACAGTAGCGGAAAAATTTCCCCATTTGGTGGTAATGGCAAAATGCCTTTTAAGGTTGAATGGGCTGCGAAGTGGTGGACATTTGGGGTAACAATTGAAGGCGCTGGAAAAGACCACGCCTCAGCAGGTGGTACATATGATGTGGCAAGAAAAATAATAAAAGATGTTTTTGGTAAAGAGCCTCCGTTGCGACTTCCTTATGAGTTTTTTCTTTACGATGGTAAAAAAATGTCATCTTCAAAAGGATTGGGACTTACTGCACACGAATTATTAGAAGTTATATCACCACAAATGTTTAGGTTTCTGATGCTTAAAACAGAACCAAACAGTACTGTTGAATTCAACCCATTTGGTACGCAAATTATCCCAAAGCTATATGAGGATTACTTCAGAGCTGCAGAAGAGCATAAGAGTGGATTAGGAAGTGATTTGGCACGTAGTTTTGAGCTTTCACAAGTTGGAAAAACTATTTATCCTCCAAAGTTTAGGTTTTTAACACTTTCTCAGTGGGTGCAGATGCCAAATATGGATGGTGAGATTGAAAAAGAAGGACTATCTGAATGGGCACAATATGCGAAAGTTTGGATTGAAAAATATGCACCTGAAAACGACAAGTTTCTTATCCAAAAAGAACTACCTGACTTATCGGGTTTAAGTAATGAGCAAAAGGAATACTTAGCATCCCTCGTTTCACTGTTTGAAACTGAGCTTACAGGCGAAGAGCTTCAGGCAGCCGTGTATGAAAAATCAAAAGAAAAAGGGATAAGTTCAATGGACGCTTTTAAAGCTATTTATGCAGCATTTTTGGGCAAAGATCATGGGCCAAAAGCAGCATGGCTACTTCAAAGTTTGGATAGAGATTTTGTAAAGGAGAGACTTCAAGAAGCCTCAAAATAAATGGAACCACTTAATTTTGTAACCGGAAATAAAAATAAAGCAAGGGAAGCCCAAACAATACTTCAAATTCCAATCAATATCGTTGATTTAGAGCTTGATGAGGTGCAGAGCATGGATTTGGAGTATGTTGCAAGGAAAAAGGCAGAAGAGGCATTTAAAATCGTTGGAAAGCCTATCATGGTTGATGATGTGGGTGTGTTTATAGACGCGTGGAATTCTTTCCCTGGTCCTTTTGCAAAATATGTCTACGAATATATCGGAAACCAAAAACTCTTAACGCTTCTGAAAGGTGAAGAGAATAGGGCGGTTAGTGTTGTAGCAATTATTGCGTATTACGACGGAGAGAATATGCACCTTTTTAAAGGAGAAATGAAGGGTACCATATCAACTGAAGAACGTGGTGGTCAGGGATGGGGATATGATCCAATTGTGATACCTGAGGGAGAAGAAAAGACCCTTGCAGAACTTGGTATTGAGCATAAAAATCATCACTCACATCGTGCATTAGCGCTTAAAAAATTCAGAAAATTCTTGGAATCCAAGTAAATAACCACAAAAAAACAGCGTCTCCGCTGTTTTAAATAAATCCTATTTTTGTTATCGAGTGACTGAAATTACTTGAGATAATTCTGCGTCTGGTGCACTTACTGTGACGCGGCTGTTGGTTGTTGAGCGTACAATCTCGTATTGTGTGTCATAGTCTGTGCAGTCTGTGAATGCACCTGTTTGAGGGTCAACAGGTAGTTGTGCAATGTAGGTAGGAACAAGAGCTGAACAGATATCTACGCCTGCGTTGGAAATATTTCCTGCTCCAGCAGTTGTATCTGGGATACCTAGAGCTGATAGATCTCCGTTATTATCAACAGAATATTGTCCAACTGCATTAAGAATAGCATTTACATCAGAACTTCTTTGAGTATTATTTGCTTGTGAGAATTGTCGTGCTGGATTAATTGCAATAAGAGTAATAGCAAGAAGAACTGCGAGGATCCCAATAACAACCAAAAGTTCGATGAGCGTAAATCCTTTTTGGTTTTTTATTCTGAATAACTTCTTCATGGGCAGATATTTAATCTATATTCATCATATCTATAATAATTTATTCTTGTCAATAGGGTATTTTGAAGCTAACTATATCAAAATACTATCGTGAAAGAGTAATCACGACATGGAATTGACTAACTGGAGAGGTTTGGGTGGTTACATTGGTATCTATTGCTTTAAGCACCTCCAGTATGTTTTGTTGTATGCTGCTTGATACTGTCGGATCAAAAACTACTATTGTTTTGCTTCCCAATGTTACGTTTTTCGTATCCAATTCGATATTTTGAAAATTAAGTTCGCTTAGGGATGTTTGAAGTTTTCCAAATCTTTGTAGATCGCTTGTTCTAACTTGAATTTTGGTTTCGGTAGGTAGGGTTATAGATTTTGCAATTGGGGCAGTAGGACTCACTGACGCGACTTGTACTGGCTTGGCTGGAGTTGGTTTTTGAGCTATATTTTTTGAGTTAGCTGAATTTGTAACTGTATAAACCACAATAAGAACGCCAACAAGGGCTACAAATACTGCAGAAAGAATTATTGTCCTTTTGTTTTTTGGATTCTTTAAAAAAGGCATATCTTCCGTGTTTTTTTGTTCTGGTTCAGAAATAGTGGTAGCTTTTTCTTCGGAAATGAAGCTGTATTCTTTTATCTGCTCAGTTTTTTTAAGAGCTTCTTCAGCAACTTGCCTTGTAAAACCGTTAGTAACATCTATGCCCTGAAGAATGAAATATGAAATAGATGCATAAGAAAGCATGTTTCCATTTTTTTGAAAACCCTCAACTATGCAGTCAATAAGCGCAGAATTGGTTGCAAAAACCATCATACTTTCTTTGGACTTAATTTCTTTTACAATCGTATATTCGAAGGGAACACTTGAGATAAATGTTTTTATAACATCAACTTGTTTATCAAGAGGAATGTTTTTTATTTCCTTTCCAAATATCAAATCATCATAAATTAACATCGTAAATGTTACTCCAGTTATGTTATTTGTCTGGGAAAAAAGTGCGAGTTGGTTGATGAGTTCTTGATTATTAACTACATCCATATCCTGCACTATAGTGGGGGGGAATGCATAATGGATGATATCTCCAATTTCAGGAAGATATAGATCAATGCTGTTTTTGGTTAAAAAAATCAAACCAGTTTTCTTTGTTGCCATATAAATAGTTTAGTAAATTTCCCCCATCGATGTAACTGTTAGTATTTCGTCGGTATATGTAGCTTGCGCTTCTACAGTTCTTATTGAGTCACCTACTGTTGATGTTGAATTTATAGTATAGATTCCTGCGTTGTTTGTCACACTTACTACTACTTCTCCTTCAGGAAGGTCAAGAGTTTCCCCAGCATAATTTGGATTTCTAAGTATTTGCATCAGAGCATTTTCAATTCCACTTTCAGCAATATAATAGCTTTGGGTGCTTTCTGAGAAACGAGTTACATTCAATAAATTATTAAATAAAACAATCACTGCAGCAGTAGTTACTATTGTAGAGATAGCCACAAAGAAAAGAAGTGTTATAAGTGCGTGTCCTTTTGATTTGTTTGTGTGTATTTTCATCGTGTTGCAACTGCGGTATGAACATGTATTTGCTCAGGTTGTCCTCTTAATTTTGCTTGGCTATCAAGATTAAAGTCTATTACTATACTGTGATTTCCTCCAGTATTTCCTATGCGAAGAAATGAAATATTCAAAAAAGCACTTCCAGTACTATTGAGCTGATGTGTACCGCTATTATTTGATAGTTCTAAATTTCCTGAATTAAGTGAATAGGTGTAAGTTTCTCCCCCAATATCAAGTTGTAGGCTTGAGGTTTGCATTCCAGTCTCAGATGGTACGACAATATCATCTGCTCTATGGATATCATATGTCAATCTCTCAACAATAAATCGTGAATCTTGTTGAATTATTGATGTTGTATCTGATTCGACTTGAACATCAAGAACAGACGTAAAAATGCTTGTGGTTACATACATAAAAATGCTAAATACGGCAACGTAAACGATAAGTTCCATAAGCGCGAACCCTCTTTTGTTAGAATAATTTTTCATAGTGAATAATTGACGGTTACATCATGTAATATTGGTGAAATCAAAATATCTGATGTTGAAAAAATTGCTTTATATTTAAAACATTGGCTTGGATTTATGTAATTTCCATTTGAAATATAGGGAATTATTCCTGAAATTGACGTTTCGTTACCTGTAAAGTAGGTGCCAGACGTTCCATCTGGACCAACAAATGAATAATTTGCGCCACTACAGCTACCACTAACTGCATTTGCTACTGCGACTTGCATTTGGATATTGGTATCGTCAGGTTTGGTTACTGTTGCGCTAAATCTATTGAACGCACTTGAAAGAAGGGCATCATATGGGGCAGAGGTGAAGGTTCCATTTACTGAAAATTGCCCCCCCGGTCCACCTTCAATGATTTTTAACTCTGCAGTTGCGTCTCCTGTAACAATATAAGAATAGGCATCTCCATCTGCCTCAAGGACAGAGGACACACCTTTTACTCCCGTATCTATTTGAAGGCCCCCACACCTTGATGGACTTGCCTCATTTGAAATATCAATAACCTGATATTCTTCTCCACCAGTTCCTACTAGAATTGCTTTATTTCCGGGAACAACGGAAATTCCCAATGGACTCATTCCATTTGCTTCATAGCTCCCAACAATCGGTCTGTTTCCGGTTTTTGTAGAAGTATTTATAATAAAGAATTCTCTTTTTGACGCATCAGCACTAGTTGCAAGATAGGCACGAGTTCCAGTTGAATTCACATGAACTTCCTTTCCTCCAGCACTATTTACATCGGCAGTTCCCACCTCTCTTAAGTCATCGGGATTACTTACATCAACTATTGAAAGTTCCTTAAAAGAATTTCCATCAACAGCAATGTACGCATAATTTCCGCTCACCCACATTTTTTTTGCGGTACCAAAAATTGTGATAAGTAAGCTATCTCTTATTGGTCGACTTCCCGTTTTACTTGAAAGGTCAAAGGCATACAGAACATTTCCGGTAGTAAGATACCCAACGTTACCAACTACAAATATTCCATTTCCTGACTGGTTAAAAGGAGGGTTCATATATCCCGCTTCAGAATATGGATTGGTTGATAAATCAACAATAACTCCTTCTTTAGAGTTAGTATCAGTCGCAAGATAAGCATAATTTGCATCTCCAAATACAGCATTTGTTTTATAGCTGTTAAATGTTCCACTTACAGTTGCTGCTGGCGGATCTGTATTGGCAACAGTGACATTTGCAAAAGAAACACCAGAAGCATTATCTCCAGTTCCTGCAAAAACCCTACCTTCAATAGCGCTCACTGCATTAGCAACACCGCTTTTTGGAAGGTCAAGTGCTGTAATAGATAGATTTGGGTCACACCAATTTCCTCCTCCTCCAGCGCCAAGAATAATTTCACCATCATCAACAATACTGCTTCCATTTGTTGATGTGACAACCGTTGAAGATTGTGTACCAGCATTAAAATGGGTTTGGGTAGTGTGTTCGTATGCAGCATTTTCGTGTCTAGTAATATAACTGGTGCTAGTAACCGATGAAGGATATGGATTTTCCCAAGAAAGTGTGACAAGAACCTTTTTTGTAGAAGGGTCCAATATTTCTGATCCTCCAGGATTTTGAACAATAGTACCGCTAGAATTTCTGTATACATTTTGAATGTCAATTGTTCGCGTATACTGGCTATCAAGTAGTTCGCTTCCAGAAGTAAGTGCCCAAGTATTTCCAGATATTGTAGGGTGATAAGTTCCATTTGTTGAAACATTGCTCCAATTTTCCTTGATTACTCTTATTGCCTCTTCCCCCTCTCGAAGGTAACCAACTGCTTTTAAGCGTTGAACTGCTTGGTCACGTCCATCGCGGGATGCTACGAGACTTGTTAGGAGTGGAGGAAGAATAACAGCCGCAAGTCCAATAGCCAGCAAAAGTTCAACCAAAGACTGGCCGCGCTGAGATAAGATATTTTTTTTGAATCTATTCAATAGCCCCATATGGATTTATTTCAAGAGTTATTGAATCTCCCTCGAAATTATTGATAGTCAAACTATTTTGTCCATTTATAAAGTTAAGTACTTCACCGCTTCCTCGCGTAAATACCACTTGAGTACTTGGTAAAGTCACATTTGAAAAACTAAAATTTTCAGGCAATTCAATTTCTGCATTTGCCGGATCATTTGGATTGTAGGAAGATCCTTTGAAAAGGGTATAGCTATTTGTTTCAAAATGTACTCCATATTCTCCAGGGGAAGAAGTGTTTTGAGCGCTTAAGGACATTGATTTTGTTTGTTGTGATTTTAAATCTGAAACAAGAATTTTATACACACTCTGAACAGTTTTTGTTTGATGAATTTTTAGTAAATTCATGGAGATTATTCCCAGAAGGGTTGAGGCTATCGCCATTGTAATTACGATTTCCACAAATGTGAAACCACGAGAAGCAAGGGTAATTTCTTTAAGGGCAGGTAAGTATTTCATTTAACGCGCTCCGACTTGTCCGATTATGCCGTAGATTGGTGCGATTATTGCAAGCATCATTCCCCCCACCAAAATACCAACAACAACTAACATGATAGGTTCTAGCATCTGAGTTACTGTTTTTAACGTTTTTGAGACTTGATAGTCTAAAAATTCTGATGCATCTTGAAGTGAGTGCTCAAGATTTCCACTTTTTTCGCCAGCTTCAATAATCTTTATCATAAGTGGTGGAAATATTTCTTTTCTATCTTTAAGACCTTGAGAAAAAGTTTTCCCAGAAGTTATTGTTTCTCTTGCATGAGCTATTGCTTCAGCAATTTTCTTTTGTATCACAATTTCCTCCGCAAGTTCTAGAGCAGAAGTAACTGTGATGCCTGCGTTAAGAAGAAGATATAGACTATGACTAAGCTGTGTTAGGTCAATTTGTTTTGCCAATGTTGAGAAAGGTGGAATACCAGTTACAAAATGAATAAATTCCCTCTTACGTGTTTTATATAGATATACAATTCCAGCGGCGAATAACAATACACCTAACCAAAATGGTAAAGCATTTTTTAACATAAAATTAGATACACCAATTAAAATTTGTGTAGGGAGTGGAAGGTCAGCATTAAGTCTTGAGAATACCTCAGAAATTCTTGGTATAACAAACAATAGCATCATTAGAAGAACAGCCGTAAAAACTATAAATATTAAGATTGGGTAAATTAATGCAGAACGGATTCTATCCCTGAATTCAATTGATTTTTTAATATTTTCTTTTAAATCAACTAACGCAACGTCCAGTGTGCCTGCTTCCTCAGACGCTTTAATTATATTTACAGTAACCTTGTCAAATATTCTTGGAAATTTTTCCAACGCTGAATTTAATTGCTTTCCCTGCGAAACATCGGCCATTATGGATTCCAGCATCTTTTTCTGATTCCCTTTTGAATATTCAAGAAGCGAAGAAATAGTTTCAAGAAGAGGAATGCCAGCAGAAAACATTGTTGCAAGACTACTTATAAATCCGAGTTTCTCATCATCTGAGATTGAAATATTGGATGAATTTGGATTATGTTTGCTCATTAGATTTCAACTTTCGTAACACGAAGAACCTCTTCGATAGTCGTCATTCCGTTTTTAGCTTTTTCAAGTCCATCATCAAGCATTGTTGTCATTCCCTCACTGATGGCTGCCTGTGCGATAACATCAGAGTCATTCTTCTTCGTAATAAGGTCTCTTATGGTTTTTGTAACCTCAAGAACTTCAAAAATACCAACTCTTCCGGTGTAACCAGTTGCATGGCAGATTTTGCATCCATTTCCCTTAAAAGTATTTATCTCAGTAACATTTCCAAAATGTTTTTGAAGCATAGCGGTTGGAAGGTTTTTGCTCAAATCGCTCATTAGAAACTTTAGGGGTACTTTGCATGAATCACAAATCCTTCTTACAAGTCTTTGTGCAACTATTACATTAACTGTTGAGGCAACAAGGAATGGTTCAATTTCCATATCAATAAAACGAGGAAGTGCTGTAGCTGCATCATTTGTGTGAAGGGTTGAGAGAACTAAATGACCAGTAAGCGCAGCATTAACTGCAATTTCTGCGGTTTCTGTATCTCTAATTTCTCCAACGAAGACAATATTTGGATCTTGTCTTAGAATAGAACGAAGACCACTCGCAAAGGTTAATTTTGTTTTTACATTTACCTGAATTTGGTTCACGCCCTTAATTCGATACTCAACTGGATCTTCGATTGTTGTAATGTTTTTCTCTCTGGTGTTAAGAATTTTCAAAATGGCATAAATTGACGTGGTTTTTCCAGAACCTGTAGGACCCGTTGAAAGTATCATTCCATAACTTTTATTAAAAGCGGTTGTTACTTTTTTCAGATCAACTTCATTCATCCCAAGGTCAAGAAGCGAAAACTTTCTAAAATGGGAAGCGAGAAGTCTTAGGACTGCCTTTTCTCCTTCAACAATGGGGACGATAGACACACGAATATCAAGATCTTCTTCTTCATATTTCATTCTCATCTTTCCGTCTTGTGGTGCATAATGCTCGTCAGTTCTAAGACTTGAAAGCACTTTTATTCTATTGATGACTTCAGAATGATAATGTTTGGGTAAAAATAAAATATCATGAAGAATTCCATCAAGCCTAAATCTTACAAGAGAGCGGTTTTCCTCAGGCTCTATGTGAACATCCGAAGCTTTATCGTGGTATGCATATTCAATAATTGCGTCAACTATTTTTGCAACCGGGGTTTCTTTAAGAAATTTATTTGTTTTAACCTCACCTGTTTCATTTACTAGTCCGCTTAATGCAGTTTGTGGATCTTTTTTGTAAACCTGAAGTGCGTTATCAATATCTCTTTCAGTTGCGTAATATTTATAAATTTTCTCTCCTGTTTTTTTGGAGATGAATTCGGGAATATCCGTTATGTTAGGATCAGACATCGCAAGCTTTACCCCATCCTGATCCCTCGCAAAAGCGATAATTTTGTGTGTCCTTGCTACTTTTTCAGGCACTAGTCGGAATACTGTTTCGGGAATATTAATCTTTGAAAGCGCAATAAATGGAAATTTATAATAGTCAGCAAGCAAAACTCCAATCACCTCATCAGACACTAAATTCTTCTCTATAACAGAATCAAGAAGTGTCGAGTCGGAATTTTTTGCATAAACTTCAACAGAAGCCAAGTCTTGCTGAGAAATTACATTGGCAGACAAAAGAATTTTTTTAAGATCGCTGTCTGGAATAGTCATTACTTCATCATACACTTTTTATAAAAAACCATTCAAGCTTGCAGCACAAATTGTGGAAGGTTCGGTTCGTTGGTATAATATGCCTATGATTGATCTAAACTATCTTCGAGAAAATCCTGACAAAGTAAGAGAAGGAGCACTGAGTAAGGGGGTTCAAGTAGATACAACTACTATTCTTGAACTTGATACTCATTTCCGACAACTTACAACGGAGGTTCAGAGCCTACAAGCACAGAGAAATGTTGCTGCAAAGGAACGTGACGTTGAAAAAGGAAAAGAGATAAAGGCAAAGCTTGATGGCTTAGAGGATGAATTAGCCCAAGTCCAAGACAGCCTGCAAGAGCTTCTTCTTCAAATTCCAGCAATTCCAAAGAAGGACGTTAAAATAGGTAAAAATGAGAGTGAAAATGAAGTAGTCAGAACTGAGGGAAAAATTCCTGAATTTGCATTTAAAGCAAAGGATCATTTAGAGCTTGGTCAACTTTTGGATATTATAGATGTTGATAGAGCAGCAAAGGTAAGTGGAGCTCGTTTTGCATATCTTAAAAATGAAGGAGCAATGCTTGAATTTGCCCTTATTCAATATGCTTTTCATAAATTAATTGAAAAAGGATTTACCCCGATTATTCCACCCTCAATAATAAATAAAGACATTATGCGCGCAATGGGTTATATGGAAAAGGGTGGGGATGAGGACATGTTTCAATTAACTGACGACGGAAAAATTCTTGTCGGTACAGCTGAACAAAGCATAGTTCCCATGCATAAGGACGAAGTGCTTGATAGTAAAAGATTTCCTTTAAGATATGTAGGGTTTTCTTCCTCTTTTAGACGTGAGGCTGGAAGCTACGGAAAAGACACCCGAGGAATCCTTCGAGTTCATCAATTTGATAAGGTAGAAATGGTTTCTTTTGTTGCAAAAGACGCTGATGATGAGGAGCATTCATACCTTCTTTCTGTGGAGGAAGAATTATTTAACGACCTAATGATTCCCTACCAAGTTATAAGAATGTGTACTGGGGATTTGGGTTTTCCAGTTTCAAGAAAATTTGATATAGAAGCTTGGATTCCAACTCAAGGAAAATATCGTGAAGTTACATCAACTTCAACAACCACAGACTTTCAAGCTAGGAGACTAAATATTAAATATAGAGACGGAGATGAAAAGGACTATGCAAATATTCTAAACGGAACGGCTTTTGCGATTGGACGCACAATTGTTGCAATTATTGAAAATAATCAGCAAGAAGATGGAAGTGTCATAGTTCCTGAGGTGTTAAGAAAATATACTGGTTTTGACAAGATAACCCCAAAGAGTTAATATTCTTCTTTGTCAGATTAATAGATTAAGTGACAAATTTATGTTAAAATAATACGCTAAAGTTAAGTTCAATTCATTTATTCCCATGCTTAATTTCATCACCAAAATATTTGACTCAAACGACAAAGAAGTTCAACGATTAGCTCCATTAGTTGAAGAAATAAATCTTCTTGAGGCAAAATTTCAAAAACTCAAAGACGCAGATTTTCCTAAAAAAACCCAAGAGCTTAAAGATAGAGCAAAATCGGGCCAAAATATTTATCTTCTTCTTCCTGAAGCATTTGCATTGGTAAGAGAGGCTGCTAAAAGAACAATTGGACAGCGGCATTATGATGTGCAGTTGATATCAGGAATTGCACTTGCACAAGGGAAAGTCTCAGAGCAGAAAACAGGTGAGGGAAAAACTTTATCCGCAACTCCTGCTTTGTATTTACATGCGCTTACTGGAAAATCTGTGCATCTAGTAACTGTAAATGATTATCTTGCACGAAGGGACGCTGGATGGATGGGAGATGTATTTTCTTTCCTGGGCTTAAGTACTGCAGTAATTATTAATGATGCTTCCTATATATATGACAAAGAACATAACGAGCCAAATGTTGTTGATTACCGATTGGTTCATCTCAAGCCAGTTTCTCGAAAAGAAGCATATCAGGCAGATATTTTATATGGTATTAATTCTGAATTTGGGTTTGATTATCTTCGTGACAATATGGCTCGCTCCAAAGAGGAGTTAGTACAGAGAGAGCATTATTATGCAATTATTGATGAGGTAGATTCTGTACTTATTGATGAAGCCCGCACGCCTCATATTATCTCAGCACCTGATGCAACCCCTTCTACAAAATATTATGAATACGCTGGTCTTATCGAGAAGCTTACTGCAATTGACTACAAAATTGATGAAAAAAGAAGAATCGCGCATCTTACGGACCACGGGATTGGAAAAATTGAGTCGATGTTTGGAGTAAAGGATATTTATGAAAAAGATTATGATACGGTTTATCACATCGAGGCAGCTCTTAAGGCAAAACTTTTATATCAGAAAAATAAAGATTATATAGTACGTGACGGGCAGGTAATTTTGGTTGATGAATTTACGGGTAGGCTTCTTGAAGGGCGTCGACTTTCAGAAGGTTTACATCAGGCAATTGAAGCAAAGGAAGGGGTTTCAATTCAGCAGGAGTCAAAGACATTAGCAACTGTTTCTTTACAGAATTATTTTAGAAAATATGAAAAGCTTGCGGGTATGACGGGAACTGCAGCTACTGAGGCAGAAGAGTTTCATAAAATATATAAATTAGATGTTATCGATATTCCCCCAAACAAAGAAGTTATAAGAGAGGATGATACCGATCAAATTTATAAAACCCAAAGAGCAAAACTAACTGCAACAGTCAACGAAATTGAGGAGGCTTATAAAAAAGGTCAACCGGTTTTGGTTGGTACCACATCAATTGAGCACAATGAATTGGTTTCAGAATATCTTAAACGCCGAAAGATTCCTCACGAAGTTTTAAATGCTAAAAACCATATGCGCGAAGCTTTAATTATTAAAGATGCGGGTAAGCTTGGGGCTGTGACTGTTGCAACCAATATGGCCGGACGTGGAGTTGATATTATTCTAGGAGGTCAACCACCCTCTGAATTTGAAACACAATATCAGGGAAAAGCAGGCCAGAAACAATTTGGAAAAGAGATGGTTGCTTGGCAAAAAGAGCATGATGAGGTAGTAAAGCGCGGCGGATTATTGGTAATAGGCACTGAAAAGCACGAGTCGCGAAGAATTGATAACCAGCTCAGAGGTCGTTCTGGGAGACAGGGAGATCCTGGAAGGTCTGTTTTTATTATTTCTCTAGAGGATGATTTGATGAGAATTTTTGGAGGAGATCAGATTGCAGGTCTCATGACTCGATTTAATTTTCCTGAGGATCAGCCTTTGACACATGGATTGGTAACGCGAGTTATAACCCAAGCTCAAGTAAAGGTTGAGGGATTTAATTTTGAAGGGAGAAAATATACGGTTGAATATGACGACGTTTTAAATAGACAAAGAGAAGTAGTTTATGGAATGAGACGAGAGCTTTTGTTAAGTGATGAGGACCACGAAAGTTTTGTGTTGGAGAGAGTTGATAGAGCAGTTGACGCTATAGTTGACTCAAGTTTTGATTTTGCCGAGATTGAGGAGCCCGATAAAAATATCATTCAAGAATTTGTAAATATTGTTCCATTCGATGAGCATTCACAGAAACATTTGATAGAGCAACTCACAAATTTAAGCGAGAGAGCCGAAAAGAAAGAATTTTTGAGAAAGATCGCACATGATTTATTTGAAAAAAGGAAAAAAGAGTTTGGTATGGAAGTAATGAACCAGTTGATAAAAGCAGTTGGGCTTCAGGTAATTGATAATTTATGGATGGACCATTTGACTGCTATGGAGGATTTACGAATTGGTATGAGGCTTCAGGCATTCTCGCAAAAAGATCCACTTGTTGAATATAAGAACCAGGCTTTCTCTTTGTTTGAAAAATTATTAAGCGCAGTAGATGATGGTGTTGTAACTAGAATTTATAAAGTACAAATGGTTACCCAAGCTCCTCCAATCGATGAGGGCGCAAATGTCACAACCAATCAACCCGAATCAGAAGTTGGAGAAGTAAAAAAAACTGTTAAGAAGTCAAAAAATACCTCTGGTGTTTCAAGCGGTGAGGAAAAGAAAAAGCTGGGTCGTAATGACCCCTGCTGGTGTGGGAGTGGAAAAAAATGGAAAAAATGTCATTGGCCAAATACTGCTTAAATATTTGAAACTAGTTTTCTTTGAATGGACTTGTTTCAAATGGGGTAAAATCAACGGCGCCTTGGACATTATCTGAAGGATCTAGATCGCCCCACCAGTTATTTTCAGCATTTACAACAGACGGCCACCCGTTGGACACTTTTATAGGAGTATCGCTGTTGAAATTATTTTCGTTAATTATACTTGTGCCGTTCGGGGCTATAAGTGCAATTTGTGTACCCGTCGTGTTAAAGACATTTCTCTGAATTAAACCATCAGGTAAGCCAGCGTCAAGAGTGATTCCCGTATCTGAACGTTCATTTGGGCTGACTGTACCCATAAATGTATTGTAAAGAAAGTCAACCTTTCCAGAAGACCCTCCTGACTCTCGAACAACATGGGGAGAGTTAGTTCCTTCGAGTACATTATTTTGTACTAATGTGTTTTGAGACCCATCTAATTGCAACGCCATCCCTCCTTTTCCGGCTCTTATCCAGTTGTATTGTATAGTTGCGTCGTATGTAGATTCATTAACATCTATTTGTACTGTGCTTTCTCCTATCCCATTAACAAAAAATCCTTCAAATACCACATTTTTAGCTGTGATGTATACGGTACCAGGCCAAGCTGAAGTCTGCCCATTAATAATTGTTTTCTTAGCACCTTTTCCGGAAAGACGAATTGATTTATTTATCAAGACATCTTCATTATAAGTTCCTTTATTGACACAAATTGTATCTCCATTACTTGCAGAATTTATAGCTTCTTGAATTGTAGAGTATTGCTTTGGCACATTAATATCACAATTAGGTCTTCTAGGGGGCTCATATTCTCTCAGTTTTGCGCCAATTATCATCCGTTTGGCAGCAAACACTGGTAATGGTAAGGTAGAGAATAAAAATAAAAACAGGAGCAATGTACTTATGAGGGATTTAATTTTCATTAATTGTTTATAACATATATTGCAAAAAAGATTAAACTGCAATTTTAATTGTTTCTTTGATAATATCCTTTCTAATTTAAATGGATAAGAACAGGGTTGTGTGCTAGCCTATTTGACTAGCAGTTTCCACCAGAGTTGAACGGAGAAAAAATGTCACTGGCCAAACCTCTCTTAAAATTTTTGTCCGTAGTGTTATTCGGATTTCGTATTTGGTAGTATTAAAGTATGCCTCCAAATCATTTTCAGACTTTAAAGGAAAAACTTCAAGCACGGCACGAAGATATTAAAGGTAGGCTTGTTGATAAACACAAAGATGCTTTTGACTGGTTATCTTCAAATACCAAGCAACTTGCTGCAGGCACAATGGGAAGTCTTCTTTTGCTTACATCCCAGAATGCACCCCTAATATCCGACGGTAATGACAAAGTTCACACCGAGCAATTCCTGAAGGTTCCGGAGGGGCTGTTTGCTGTTTCAGAACTTGGGCAGTATCTTCCCGAAACGGTTGGTGTTATTTCCAAAAATCAAGAAGACAGAATTGCAGGGATACTTACGAATTATTATGGTGTTAATGTAAAACCCGATATCAATGGATTAAGGCTCAAGCATACATATGGTTATATTGGAGCAGAGCAAAATCTGATGCGATATCCTGGAGACCAGGTTGAAAATATGGCCCCAGGAAGAGGTGCTTGGGGATATTTTGCGCCTTCAAAAGAAGAATTAACTCAAAAGGATATAGATAGAGAAAGATATTATATTGCCGTCCAAACTTTTCTTGCACCAGATTACACCACAAGGTTGTCTGAGTATAGAGATTTTTTCAAGTTTCGAAAAATGCTTGTTGTAAATCCCAATACTGGAAAGGCTATGGTTGTTGTTATTGGGGATGCAGGTCCTGCGGTTTGGACCGGAAAACATTTGGGTGGCTCACCAGAGGTTATGAAATATCTTGAAAGAGTCGACGGAAAGGCAAAAGGTCCCGTGTTATACTTTTTTATAGATGATCCTGAAGATAAAATTCCTTTAGGGCCCATTGAGCCAAAAGAGAAATTATTAGCAAATAATTAAGTCAAGCTTGTTCATTTTAAAACAAAATATGTCAAAACATTTTTTTAGCCATCTTATCGAAATCGATACTCTACATTTGGAGTTGGATTCGCTAGAAATGGAAGAGAGTGAGAAAACTGAAGTAAGGGATTTAATAGAAAAAAATATTTATCACACGGTCCTTGATGCAGTTTTGTCTGAATTAACAGAAGAGGATAAAAAGATATTTTTATCTCATCTTGCAGAGGATGATCATGAGAAAACTTGGAAGCTATTAAATAAAAAAGTAGAGAATATCGAGGAAAAAATAAAACAAGCAGCAGAAGATGTAAAAAAAGAATTACATCAGGATATCAAATCTACAAAAACTTCATAAAGCTTTAGCGACCAGTAAAAAGAATGGCATTTGGAATATTTCTTCCTGGACCCACTTTATAACCCCCACTCCATAAAGCAGTTGAGCCACCACTATCAAGATTGAGAGCATCAGATAATCCAAGAGTTTTTAATACATAAGCAACTTCTGCAACTGTTGCATTATGAACAACTCCTATATAAACCTTTCCTCCTCCAGTACCCACAAAACTTCTTGACCCACGGCTTCCTTTTTTAGGATCCCCGTCACCTCCAAAAGCTATATTGCCACCTGACAAAAGTAGGGGTTGATTGGCAATTACTCCGTCTACTCCAGTGTCTCGACCCCATCCAGAAGAATTTCCGATAAATCTTGCGTATCCACTCCCAAAAATTGCAACAGGAACAGAACTGTAGACATTGTTATCGGAATTAAAGTAATGTTTGTTTTTATTCATAAGTAATGTGTCATAGGAATTTGTTTTGCCAGCGCAAGATGGGTAAGAGGCTGGGCAAAAGTATGAACCATTGATTCCAGCAAAAGCTCCATTTCTTGCAACATAATCACCAAGAGAGAGAACTGGACAATTATCATGACAATCAGAATCCGAGGCCGTATCAACTATAACTCTTGTTGAGGATAGATCTGAGCTTACAATATCCACCAAAAATTCTCCAACCTCTGTACTTACTTTTTGTCGACTAAAGCCTTTAGAAGGAGCAGTATTGCTTGCTGTAACATTTGCAGGAATTGCAAAAGTACTTGCTATTTTGGCATTTTCATCATCAAGCTGTTTGTTAAGAGTTTTCAAAGTGGAAGATGCGGAAGCATAATTTTTGTCAGCTAAATAGGAAAGCGTTTGGGCAAGAAGTTTATCAAGCGAATCGGTATTTTTACTTTTTGTTTTAAGTTCAAGAAGGGATTCGTAGGACTTAACAGTTTCGTTATAATTTTTTTGAATATTCTCTATTTCTTCTTGAAGAGTGTCGTTCCTTTTTACTTGGTCTTCATTTTTAAGTTTATCAAGCTCTACCTGAACGGAAGTTAACTTTTGGGTTAATAGAGTTTCTTTTTTCGATAAATCTTTTATTTTAGTAATTTGGTATTGATACAAAATTAAGCCGCTTATTATAAGAAAAGCAATTGTGACACCAAGGGCCGGTAATATAAAGCTTTTAGGGATGAATTTAAAATGAAGTTTTGATGGAAGCATAGTATCTACTATATAATATATCATTCATATGAAAAGTTCCGCGAAAGAAAAGCTACTTCAAAAGATAGCTCAAGAAATTGAGAATTGTAAAGAATGTAAAGTTGGTAAAAGTGGGAAAGCGGTTCCCGGAGAAGGGAATTTTGATGCTGATATTCTTTTTGTGGGGGAGGCGCCGGGACGAAACGAAGCAGAGCAGGGACGGCCGTTTATTGGAAGATCGGGAAAGCTTCTAAGACGTTTGATAAATGAAGCGGGTTTGAGTGAGGAGGAGGTTTTTATAACCAGCCCGGTTAAGTATTTGCCTGATTATATAACTCCAACCCCAAGTGACATCGCCCATGGAAAAACACATTTTGACAAGCAAGTAGAGATAATAGATCCAAAAATTATAGTTTTGCTTGGTCGCGTTGCCTCTTTGGCGGTTTTAAATAAAAATATATTAGTCGCAAAAGAGCATGGCACAATCATTGAAGAAAACGGGAAAAAATATTTTATAACTGTCCATCCCGCCGCAGCTTTAAGGTTTGTTAAAATGAAAAATACTTTACTTGAAGATTTTGAAAAACTCAAAAAACTACTTGCGGCCAGTTAATTTTTTGTTATTTTTTACAAATTTCCAATAACCAACAAAAAGAGCAACTGCAAGACCAACTGTTACAACAAAAAACCTGAACATTTCATCAGTGCTTACAAATCCTCGAATGATTGCATAAACCAATGTAAAGAGTCCTCCAAGCAAAATTCCATCTGATAAGATTAGTATTTTCTCAAGCAATACGAGGCTAATAACAACAAATAATACAGCAGATATTGTTGCAAGGATGGAAACATTTCTGTTGTAAGGTTCAAGCCTTTTTTGATATTCTCTTGAGCTTATCTCAAATTCGCGTTGTTTTGCAGCATCTGATGCGGATAATGTCCCGTCTGCCTTAAAGGAAGTCATGATGGGATAGTCAGGAGCTTTGGGTTCTTTATAAAACGCAGCAATTCCAACACCTATAAATACTGCAAGAAGTGCGCCCAAAAAGAAAGAATAGATATATCGAATTACCATTTAATGATCTTTATTATAACGATGCTCTATCTTTTTAAGTTTATCATTTAGGGCACGTTCTATGTCTACTCGAGCAACAGCTGCAAGTTGCATAGTTGTGATTATGACATCTGCAAATTCTTCATAAAAATTTCTTTTATCAAATTTGTCGAGCTTGCTTTTTCTTTGAAGTTTTAAAACTGAAAGAATATCGTTACAGAGTTCTCCAACTTCCTCATTTAGCTTTATTGTTTTTGTCAAAATTTCCTTTTCCTCTTGCGAATAGAGCTTGTAGTGAGGTTTGGCTCGTTGGTTTAGCGTATTAATCCTTGTTTGAAGCGACTTTATATCCATATAGTAAGTATACTCCTTTTTTAAAAGAGCAACTACTTTTTGACTAATGGTGTAATATTAAGATATGACACGACTAACCCTAAAAAGAGACGAAAAAGAGGAAATTCAGGAAGCAGAAGTTGTTACTCGATGGAGTGCTCCAAAGATTTTGATAGCAGTAGGAGTAATTGCTTTGGTTGGAATGTTTGGGGTGTATTTTTGGGATAATTTAAAATCAAACGATGAAAATGTCCTGGGGGTAAAAGAAAGGGCTAAAAATAAAGCTCAAATTGAGATTCCCTCAAAAGAGAAAGTCTCCGAAATTCTAGAGCAAGCTCGTGAAAGCATTTCAAATATTGACACAGAGAATTTAGTTGACTCACAGCCACAGATAAAAAAGGCAATCGAGGATTTAGAGAAATTAACGACCACAGATACAAATGCAAAAAAAGTAGTATGTGATGCTGTTTGTAAATGAAGAAATTAAAGAAAATATTAAAAACCCTAGGTCCAGGTTTTATTACCGGTGCGTCTGATGATGATCCATCGGGAATTGCAACATATTCCCAAA
Organism: uncultured Gammaproteobacteria bacterium; assembly: GCA_964425075.1. GTDB lineage: Bacteria > Patescibacteriota > Microgenomatia > Levybacterales > GWA1-39-11 > JAUSNA01. The sequence continues at coordinate 574,729 of CAYRKM010000001.1, forward strand.
CCGGTGCTCAATTTGGATATCAACAGTTATGGACTGCGCCTTTTTCATTTCCATTCATGACTGTAATTCAGGAAATGTGTGGTCGAATAGGAATGGTGACAGGAAAAGGAATATCTGGCGTTATTAAGAAACATTATTCTCCTACGATTTTATATTTTGCAGTTTTAATTCTTTTTATCGCAAACACTGTAAATATAGGTGCAAATTTAGGTGCAATGGCGTCATCCGCACAACTTCTCGTGGGTTTACCTTTTTACGCTTGTCTTCTTATCATGGTTGTGATTTCCCTGTTGCTTCAAATTTTCGTGTCCTACTCAACATATTCAAAGGTCCTTAAATACCTTACATTGTCCCTTCTTGCATACATAATTACTGTTTTTGTAGTTAAGCAAAACTGGACCGCTATTGCACTATCAACTCTTTTACCCTCATTTTCATTTAACAAAGCATATATAACCAATATCGTTGCTATTCTTGGAACAACAATTTCTCCCTATTTGTTTTTCTGGCAAGCTGATGAGGAGGTAGAGGAAGAGATAGAAGAAAACAAACTTCACTCAATGGGACATGGATTACCAACAATTAACATAAGAAGCATAAGAAGGATGAGGAAAGACACTATTGTTGGGATGTTCTTATCTAACCTAGTAATGTTTTTCATAATTGCAACCACCGCCTCTACTCTTAATGCTAATGGAATAACAGAAGTAGCTACAGCAACAGACGCCGCAAAAGCATTACAGCCTCTGGCTGGACAATTTGCTTTTATTCTCTTTGCCGCAGGGATAATCGGGAGCGGTTTTTTGGCAGTACCAATTCTTGCTGGTTCTGCTTCATATGCTCTTGCTGAAGCAGTGGGTTGGAGGGAAGGATTGTATCTTAAGTTTTCAAAAGCACACGGATTTTATGCTGTTATTGCTCTTGCAACAATACTTGGGATTGTTGTTAATTTTACGCCGATAAAACCGTTTCAAATGCTTTATTACACAGCAATTTTAAATGGAATGGTTGCGCCATTTTTAATGGTGATGATACTTCTTATTTGTAACAATAAAAAAATTATGGGAAATTACACAAATTCTCTTTTTTCAAACATAATGGGAATTATTATAACTGCCGTTATGAGTATCTCTTCTATTTTCCTCCTCGTTTCATTTTTCCTCTAAACTCAATATAATAGGCACATGGAAGAGTTAAAAAAACGTGCTGAGATAGTTCTTGCAAAAATTAATATTGAAGAAAAACGTCGTAGATTTAAGGAAATCGAAGCCCTCTCAATGGGGCCAGATTTTTGGAAAGATTCGGTAAGCGCTACAAAACTAATGCAGGAATTTGGATTACTCCAAAAGGAAATTGAGAGTTTTGAAAAAATCGAAAATTTACTTAAAGAAGGTAAATATAAAGATCTTGAAGAGCCATTATCCAATATAGAGCTTTATTTATATCTCTCAGGAAGATTTGATAAGGCAAATGCTTTTCTTACAATTCACGCCGGTCAAGGTGGAGTTGACGCGATGGATTGGGCTCAAATGTTGTCCCGAATGTATCAAAGATATTTTGAGAGAAAAGGATACAAATACGAAGTAATGGATGAAACAAAAGGCGAGGAGGCTGGAATTAAGAACATTAATTTTCTTGTTGAAGGAGAATTTGCATATGGATATTTAAAAAATGAAACAGGAACACACCGCATGGTAAGACTCTCACCATTTAATGCAAACAACCTTCGTCAAACCTCATTTGCTTTAGTTGAAGTTCTTCCTCAAACAGATGAAGATTTTGGAACTGTTATAAATGAAGACGATCTGGAGTGGGATTTTTATAGAGCCTCGTCCCACGGTGGACAAAATGTTCAAAAGGTGTCAAGTGCCGTACGGCTTACTCACAAACCAACAGGAATTGTTGTGACTTCCCAAACTGAAAGATACCAAAACCAAAATAGGGAATATGCTCTAAAACTTTTGAAAGCAAAATTATTGGTTCTTGATGAAAAAAAGAGAAAAGATGAAGAGGCAAAAATGAAAGGTGAGTATAAACCAGCTTCCTGGGGCAATCAGATAAGAAATTATGTTTTGCATCCATACCAAATGGTAAAAGACGTGAGAACGCAGGTTGAGACAAGTAATGTTGATGCGGTTTTGGATGGGGAGATAGATATCTTTATTGACGCAGAACTAAAGGAATTATCTTAATTCTATTTGTTCTATTTCGCTAAACTGCAATGAAGGATAGAGGGTTTCATTGCGAAGAGTAATTTTATTCAGCTTCATTTCTACCTTCTCATTGTGAATTTTAATATAGTCTAGTACTGCTTGTGGGTTTTTGAGTTTTCTTTTATAACGCGCAACTGTTGTGTGAATAATGTGTACTTTTTTTATTGTTTCTTTTGGAAAAGGCAATTCTGAAAATAGATTATTTCTCAAAGTTTCAACTTCATCATTTTCGTCGTAACCGCACCATATTATCCCACCCGTAGTAGCTATTAGTTCAGAGAAGGTTAGATTTATTGACGGATAGTGCCTATTTAGCCTCTGAAATTTTTCCAAGAAGTTTTCTTTTATTTCTTCCCACGCCTTTTCGTTTCCCTGAGGATAATCCTGCAAACAGTCAACCACCTGATTAATAGTTAGGTGCTGAGATGATGGGGGTGGGCAATTGAGATTGCCAGGTTCAAATACTTGAAGATCATTTTGGTATTTTGAAAGCATTGTTTTTACTTTTTCATCCAAAACTCCATAGAGAAGCATTCCCCAAATTGGCTGATTCCACATGGTGTCCACAAGTAGTTCATTATTTCGAAAGGATTCTAGATTTGATAACTTGATTGATTGGTGCTTAAGTCTTAAACGTGTATTCATTAAAAGATTATAGCAAACAAGTTGGAATCCAGGCTTTGTAAGACTTGATTAGGCTCTTAAAATATGCTTAACTAGAGAAACCATGGAAGAACAACAAGCTTCAAATAACAACTTAATCCACGATATGAGTGGGTCTAAGAAAAGAGTTTCTACAGGTGCTTCCTCAGCTGGCAAATCCTTACTTGTGGTTATAGTTATTATGGTAATTTTAGGTCTTGGAACAGGATATATTGCCGCAAATGTTGCAGGTGGTGCCAAAAAAGGTCCAACTTCAATTGGGGAGGACTTGAGCAGTGGAGAAATTAAAAAAGGAGCAACTGTAGGAGTTGATGATCCGAAAGAATTTCCCGACACAGCAGAAGGAGACCTAAAGGAAGGTGGAATTGATGGAGAGGGAGAATATCATCTTGAACGACCCGGAGGAGAATCTCAAAATGTTTATCTAACGTCATCAATAGTTGACCTTTCTCAGTTTGTAGGTAAAAAGGTAAGAGTGCAGGGGGCAACATTTTCTGCTGAAAAAGCTGGGTGGTTAATGGACGTGGGCAAACTTGAAGTGCTCTAGGCTATAAGAATTCATTTGCAGTATTACATGGTTTTAAATGATAAGATTTCAGGACGTATCAAAGCAATACTATTCTAATCTTGCCCTTGATAGGGTATCTTTTGATATAGAAAAGGGCGACTTCGTTTTCCTCGTGGGGCCTACTGGTTCTGGAAAAACCACAATCTTCCGACTCATTATTAGAGATTTACTTCCAACTGAGGGCGTTATAACAATTGGAGAAATTGATGTAGCGAAATTACCTCAAAACAAAGTTAGGCAATTAAGGCGAAATGTCGGCGTAGTATTTCAAGACCTAAAGCTCTTAAATGATAGAACTGTTGGAGAAAACGTAATGCTTCCGCTTCAATTTTCTGGAGTATCAGAGAAAGATGCAAAGGAAAAAGCAAGAGAAGTACTCATCAACGTGGGTCTTGAAGAAGCATTTGATAAATTTCCAATGCAGCTTTCGGGTGGTGAGCGTCAAAGAGTAGCTATAGCCCGTGCTTTAGTGTTTGACCCTGAAGTGATAATTGCTGACGAGCCTACAGGAAATCTTGATATGCAAACATCCCTTCAAATCCTTGACCTTCTTGATAGTATTAACAAAAAAGGGACAACTATATTTATGGCAACTCATAATGATAGGATTATTGATTCTTCAAAAAAGAGAATACTTGTGGTCGAAAAGGGTAGGATAAAGGAAGATCGGAAAAAAGCTCATGATGCAAAAAAACATGATGAAGAGATAAAGCACGAGGCAAAACCTAAAGAGGAAAAGTTAGACGAGAAACACCACGAGAATAATGAAGAGACTGAAAAAAAGATAAAGCTTGAAAGTCTGGCATCAAAATAAGTAGAAAGTAGGAGGTAGTAAGCAGAAAGGAAAAGAATTAAGGACTAAGAATTAAGACCTGTGAATTGAGGATTATAGATTAACTGAAAACTGATAACTGTAAACTGAGAATTAATTATATGCACATACAAACAGTCGCAAAATATATAAGACGCTCACCTTACCAGTCAATTGCTGCATCGTTAATAATGTCTTTGACCTTTTTAACAATTTCTGTTTTTTCAATTTTGACAATTATTTCTATTCGTGTAATTGATTATTTTGAATCACGTCCTCAGCTTTCTGTTTTTTTTGCAGATACTGCTGAAAGGAGCGATATCGAAGCTGTACGTCAACAACTTGAGGCAACTGGAAAAACTGAGAGTATCAAATTTGTGTCAAAAGAAGAGGCGTTAGCAATTTACAAAGAGCAAAACAAAGAAGACCCCTTGCTTTTGGATTTGGTAACTGCTGATATATTACCAGCCTCACTTGATGTACAAGCAAAAGACGCAACAGAACTATCGACTCTTGCGCAAATTGCTCGTGGCTCACAGATGGTTGATGAAGTAGTTTTTCAGAAAGACATAGTTGATACGTTGGTTAGATTTACGAATGGACTGCGACAAATTGGAATAGTGATAATTGGTGTCTTAGTTCTTGTTTCGGTTTTTGTGATACTTACAATTATTGGTATTAAAATTACGGTAAGACGTGAAGAAATTGAAATAATGAAGCTAATTGGTGCGTCAAATTGGTTTATCAGGACGCCATTTGTCCTTGAGGGAATATTTTATGGGGCCATTGGTGCAATTATTGGCTGGAGTGTTACGTATGGAGTTTTGCATTTCTATGCAACTCCAAAGATAAATTCATTTTTTGGCAATGTGCCTGTTCTGCCAATAGAGCCTATTCTTATGCTTGAAGTAGCAGGAGTTCTTTTCCTATCTGCAATTCTTCTGGGTGCATTTTCAAGTTTCCTGGCAGTTCTTCGTTACCTAAAGTAATTGGAAAGTATGAATTATTGGCTTTATCCATAGTATTATGAATATCATGCGTCACGCTTTATTAAAAGTATTTGTGATTGTAGTTTTGTGCTTTGTTTTTGCTTTGGGTAATTCTGCTTTTAGCCAAACCGCAACTCCTACTCCTACCCCAACTCCATCAACGGAAGCAAAAGAGAACGAGCTTGAAGGAAAGATAAAAGAATTGCAAGGTAAAATCAACGAACTTCAGGGTGAGGCAAAATCATTATCATCGCAAATAAAAATAGTTGATAGTCAGGTTTCACTTACTGAACTTAAAATTGAAGCAGCACAAGAGAAAATAAAGAATATAAAAGAAGATATTTCCATAACGAAAGATAAGATTTCTGGACTAGAAGTTGATATAGATAAAACTACACAGGCTTTGATGGGTAGGATTTCTGCAGTATATGAGGTGGGAAGTGTTGATCCTTGGCAAGTACTTTTAACTGCTAATAATTTAGACAATTTTTTTACGCGCTTAAAATATCTAAAAATAGTCCAGCTTTATGATAAGAAAAATGTATTTGCAGCAGAGCAGGCAAAGGTAAATTACGAAAACCAGCAGAATATATTGGTTGAAAAACAGCAAGAAGAGGAAGCTCTCAATGATGAGCTGGAAGCCTTTAATTCACAGCTTGAGAAGGAAAAACAAGAAAAACAAAAGCTCCTTGATGTTACAAAAAATTCAGAAAAAGAATACCAGAGACAGCTTGCCGCAGCCCTACGAGAGTTACAACAAATTCAAAAAGCGGCAATTGTTTTGGCTGCAACTGAACCAAAAGATGTGACTCGGGGAGAGCCAATTGGGCTAATGGGAAGTACTGGATTTTCAAGTGGCCCTCATTTGCATTTTGGGCTTTATAATATCTCCTCTCTTTCTTCCTACAATTATTATTCAAATCACGAAAATCCTCTCAATGCCTTAGAGCCACAGTCTGTGAATTGGATATCGGGGTGTAGTGGTGATCCTTCTGGTCAGACCACAAGTGGAAGCGGAGGTTTTGCGTGGCCAATGTCGACAAGCAGTCTGAGGATAACCCAGAATTATGGACTTACATGTTACGCATGGATGTATAAGGGTAACCCCCATCCAGCATTGGATATTGTAAACAATTCAAATATTGTAGTCACCGCAGCGGAAGCAGGTCATGCTTATTTTTGTAAAAATTGTACGGGCGACGGGGCAAATGGAGTATTCATTTTTCACTCAAATGGTAAGATGACATTGTATTGGCATTTGCAGTAAAAAATTCCCCAATAATATCTCATAGTTTGATATCTCTTTCGTATTTTAGTATAATTCCACTTTGCAATTAGAATAAATTCAAGCACAAATGCTGCTTGGTGGAGTTCTTATTGCATCATGATGTACCGTATGGTACGTCAGCACTTTGAAATATTGCGGAGATTCATGAAAAAAAACACAGTAGGTGCCGCTTTGAATATTAAACTTAGTATTTGAAGTGGCATCTATTGTAGGGTGAGTTGGGGCAGACGTCTCGACCACCTTGATTTCCTGGGAGGAAAAGCACATGTCAGCATCAAATAGGGAGCCATCGATTCGGTCGTTCCGCGACCTGCTGGTTTCGAGCTGGACAGAGGACAAGTTCGCGTTCGTGATCTACGTGATCTTCTTCTTGGGTCCCGTGGTCACCTTCGCCGGGTCTCTGGCCTGGTCATGGGTCGGGTATGTGGCGATCCTATGGCTACTAGGTGTAGTCTGGATTTGTGCCACTGCAGTTTACATAGCGCTCGGAGATAACGAGGAACAAGTCAACCGCAAGTCAGGGGTAAGTTGGTTGCAGGTCGGGTTTGTTGCGATCATCCTGATCGCGATGCTCTACGCCATCAAGTAGAGTTCCGGGCAACCGGAACTTGCCAATCAACCCAGTTCGTGGGTCAAGTCTGACTTGACTCACCATTCGCCGAAAGTCAGAAGGGAGCGCCATGTCTGCGCTTGTTGGTTTCATTCTTCCCTTGTGGGTCGTGCTGAGCATGCTCGGCACGACGCTCGGACTTACACCCGAGCAGACACAGGACAAGAACGTACACATCTCATCTGCCGAGGGGAAGCCTTACACAGGTTTTTCCTGCGACTGGGAGCTCTTCCCTGACGGCGGCGCGGGCTGGTTTGACGACCAGTGCGGCGGATTGCCGCCTCGGACCGTCGTGATCTACTGGCGCAACGTTGACCCGGCCGTCTACGGGGATGACTACATCCGCTACGTGCTTCGCCACGAGGTGGAGCACCTGCTTCGCGGACGCGACGGTCCATCTGGGGACCTCAACAACGAAACTGCGGCGAAAGCTGCAGGCTGCGCTGCATCACCAGGCTGGTGGTGCGATTGGTGAACAAACAAGCCAGTGAGTTGGGGTAGGCGCCCCGATCACCATTCAGCTAGGACTAAGGAGGAACGAGATGGTCTTAACCGAAATGGGTGGAGGCTTTGATGAAAGGCCAAGGACGGAGCATGACTCTGATGACGGCGCATCAAGCGACGAGCAGATTCGCGGAGTGGTGATCTACTCCCGAAGCAAGAGGACGTTCATCTTTCGGTCGTCAGGCCAGCCTGACATCGAAGGACGACGCGGCATCTGGTTCAATGATGATGGTGTGGGGAGGTTCCCCAACGACTTCCCGACCCGTCGATGGTAGACTGATCTCCGCTCCCCGCTCGCGCGGGGCAAAGTGCATGGGGCCTCCTACGCGTTACAACGCTACGGAGGCCCTCGTGCTTTTAATGACGATATAGTTTGACTTCTTGAAAATCTCCAGTATCTTTAGTTTAATTATCTAACTTATGACATTGACTAAATCGGACCTTGTCGAAATCACGAAGATAGTAGCTCCTTTAGCTCAAGACATACAGGATGTTAAGAAAGATGTCCAAAATGTAAAAAAAGATGTTTTGGATATAAAAAAAAGGGTTAGGAAGATCGAAAAAAATGTAGATTTGTTGGCTCGTGTTTCCGATGCAACTGATGTACGGCTTGAAAAAAGAGTGAAGAGAATTGAAAAACACCTCGATTTACCCGCTGATAACTGAACTTCATTTTATAAGTTTAAATTTAGACTTTTTATATCTTGCAAAACGAACAATGAATATGTTTAAGATTAAGAAACTTGAGAAAAAGTTTTGGATTCATTCTTTTATCTATTCTTTTTCTAGCCTGGACTGGAAGAGTCTATGCTGCGTCAGTTACCTATCTTGAATCTCCCCAAGACTCAGCGTTTACATCAGTGGACGAACTTACATTTCAAATTAAACTTAGCATCAACGTTTCAAACAACACAAATTATTATCTCAGGGGAGTTTTTTACAAAAAGGACACTAGTAATTATTGTGGCTTCACGTGGAATGGTAGCGCTTTTTTTAGTGGACCTTATTCCACAAATGAGGGTTGGAAACAATTTCCAAAAGTAACAATTCAGGAAAATAATTGGGAAGGAGAGATAAGGGTAAAAATTGATAATAACGATAATGGTTGTAGTGAAAGTGGAGAGTATGGGTTCAAACTTCAGCGTTTTACTGAAAGTGGTTCTGCGACATTTGATACGCAGGATGAGAAGCTTTTTACTTTCATAATTCCTACACCTACTCCAACTCTATCCCCCACATCAACACCAACGCCGACTTCAAAACCCACAAAATCACCAACCCCTGTTAAATCTGGGCCAACTGCAACTCCATCAAAATCACCCACATCAACTTCCACAAAATCACTCACTCCTACCTTTTCATCCAATATTTCCCCTACACCAACTACTTCTTCTTTCGGAAAGAAGAGCACGGTTTTAGGTTTGAATAACACTCAAGATGAGATACCCACTCCAACAATTACGATAAAAGAGGACGAGAAAAGTTCTTCTTCAGGCAAGATTATTGTTGTTGCTGGTGGAGTTCTTCTTGCCTTGTCCAGTGGCGCATTGATGTATAAAAAATACAAAAAAGAAAAAGACGAGGAGCTTTTTTAATGTATTCGTACTAAAATACATATATAGATAAATGAAAATACATACATTAAGTGAGGAAGAAACAATAAAGGTCGGTGAGGAATTTGGTGGTGATCTTAAGGGTGGGGATATAGTATTGTTGGCAGGTAATTTGGGGGCAGGTAAAACAACTTTTATAAAGGGAGTTGCAAGGGCTCTTAATGTGCCAACTCGTGTTATTTCTCCAACTTTTGTTATTTCAAGAACACACAAAGCAGATCACAACGCAATCAAGCAAATGTATCATTTAGATTTGTATCGCTTACAAAGCGAGAGAGAGGTAAAGGACATTGATATAAAAAGCATGGTTGATAATGAATCAGTTATATTGATAGAGTGGCCGGAACTATCATATTCCTCCCTAACCCCTCCTTATTACAAAGTAGAAATAGAATATGAGGGAGACGGACGAAAAATAGCAATTCATTATGCCCAGTGAAGAGTCCGTTAAAATCTTAAAAGAGGGTGGGGTTGTTATATTCCCGACTGATACTGCTGTAGGAATAGGCTGTAGGATAAATGACGAAAAAGCAATAGAAAGAATTTACGAAATACGTCACAGGCCACCAGAAAAACCACTATTAATTCTAGTTAGCTCTTTTGAAATGGCGGAAGAATACGCTCTTCCACTTTCTGAAAAAATAAAAAAGATTTTGCATAAATATTGGCCAGGAGGGGTAACTTTTATTTTGCCTGCTAATTCTCAGAAGGTTTTGCCTATTGTTCGTGCTGGTAAGTCAACTATTGCAATCCGATTTCCTCAACACAAAGAGATTGTTGAAATAATAAAAAAAGTTGGAGTACCAATTGTTGCACCATCCGCAAATTTTTCTGGTGAGAGAACACCGCTAACAATTGAAGAAGTTGATGAAAATCTTAAAAAAAAGGTTGACTTTGTACTAACTGGTATGTGTACAATGAAAGGCGTTTCGACAATTGTTGATTTAACAACTAATCCCTATCAAATCGTAAGAGAAGGTGTCGTAACGATAGATGATGAAGACATTGTTTCTTGACACTTCTGACAGTAGCAATATAAATGCAAAACTTGAGATTGATGGGAATGTTTTTGAGGAGATAAGCACAGCAAAAACCAAACGCCCTGAATCAATTCTTATTTTGGTAGAAAAACTTCTTAAAAAGGCAAACCTAAATTTTTCAGAAATAGATACAATAAAAGTAAAAAGAGGCCCCGGTTCTTATACTGGACTTAAAGTAGGAACAAGTATTGCAAATGCTCTTTCGTTTGCATTGCAAAAACAAGTCAACGACAAAGACTTAGGTGATTTTGAAGAACCACAATATACTTAAATATGTTTTCTTATTTACGTCATCTTTTAGTACCTCATCAAAGAAATAATCATAGAGCAAAAATTCTTCATAACTCCTCTCTTTTTTTTCTAAGCATTTTATTTCTTTTTTCTACAACACTTACTATTCTTGTAAATTCATATCATCCTGAAGTTTTGGGTGTTTCATATTCAATTTCGGATTCTGAATTACTCAATTTAGTAAATTATGAAAGAGGCCAAAGAGGACTTTCAGCGTTATCATTAAATGGTCAACTATCTCAAGCAGCTGCAGGGAAAGCATCTCACATGTTCTCTAATAATTATTGGGCACACTTTGCACCGGATGGTACCTCGCCGTGGGGATTTATAAAAGGGGCAGGATATAATTATTTGTACGCAGGAGAAAATTTGGCAAAAGGTTTTACGAATTCATCTGATGTTGTTAATGCGTGGATGAATTCACCGACTCATCGTGAAAATCTTTTGTCTCCTCAATTTAAAGACGTTGGATTCTCTATTTCTTCAGGAACACTTCAAGGAGAGGAAACCGTGTTAATTGTTCAAATGTTTGGCGCAACAACAAATACCGCATTTGCACCACCACAAAGTGTTGAAGCACCAACGGTTCCTGCGCAGGTAAATTCGGTTCCGCAAATAACTATTATCCCCACACCCACTCCTTTTCCAACGCTTCCAGTTCAGGGAATTGTAGTTGCACAGAACATAACCCCAAAGGGATACATCGAGCCAAGTAGTTACAAATTTAACCCAATTATTGACGCAATCTTTGGAACAAAAGTTATTACATTTGGAATATTAGTCTTGATATTAATTGCACTTATAACAGACTTTATGGTAGTCGAGAAAAATAGAATTCCAAGAATTGTTGGGAACAATATTGATCATATTTTACTTATTTCACTATTTCTTGTATTTATTTTGATATCACGATTAGGTACAGTTATTTAATATGAAAAAACATCCTTCGCACGTTCTTTTTTATATGCTTGAAATAGTAATTATTGTGGGAACTTTTGCAATGATTTTAACAATGGGGTTTTCTATTTGGACGGAATTAATCTTTCTTATCAGTATGCTTACCTCATACACTATTCTTGGTATTTTACATCATAGGGTTCATCATGATATAAAAGGAAAGGTTGTGTTAGAATATATTTTAGTGAGCATATTGATACTCACTTTATATTTGTTTTTAAATATTACTAGAATATGAAAGGAATGATTTTAGCCGGTGGGCTTGCAACACGTTTAAGACCCCTGACACTAGTCACCAACAAACATCTTCTTCCTGTTTACAACAAACCAATGATTTATTATCCAATTGAAGCAATGCAAAAGGCTGGGATTGATGAGGTATTGCTTACAACGTCGCCCGGGCATGCTGGTCAATTTGCGAATCTTCTTGAGTCAGGCAAAGAGTTTGAAATGAGAATTTACTATGGTGTTCAGGATAATCCTAAAGGAGGGATTGCAGATGCTATTATGCTTGCAAAAGACTTTGCGAAGGGAGACAAGTTGTTAGTAATACTTGGAGACAATATTTTTAATTTTGATATCAAGTCGGCAGTTGATAAATTTTCTCAAAAAGAACAGGGAGCAATGGTTTTTGGGGTTAGTATGCCAACAGAGTCTAGACAATATGGTGTCATAGAGACTGATCATGAAGGTCGAGTGATATCTATTGAAGAAAAGCCAGAGCATCCAAAATCCGACATAGCCCAAACCGGAATTTACATGTATGACGAAAGAGTTTTTTCTTTTATCGAAAGACTTTCTCCTTCAGCCAGGGATGAATTAGAAGTAACTGATTTAAATAATTTTTATGTTGAGGAAGGGACAATGGAGTGTGCAATTATTGATTGGTGGATTGATGCAGGAACTTCTCATGACGAGCTATTAAGAGCAGGTAATCTTGTTGCTGATAAGGTGCAAAGCGGTGCTTTATAATTCTTCTGAACTCATTTCTTCTAATGAGCAATCCAAAAATAATTTCCCAAAAAAAAATTCTTGATGCTAGGTTATTTTCTATTGATGAATTTGAGATAGAAAAAGACGGAGTACATCATACTCATCGAAATGTCGTTCAAGATGATGTATCAATGGTTTTGCCATTGAATGATGAGAATGAAGTGTATCTAATTTCCCAATATAGATATTTGCACGATAAAATTATGCTTGAGGGTGTGGCAGGATTTCTTGAGGGAAGTACCCCTCTTGAAGCCGCAAAAAAAGAATTAAGAGAGGAAGCGGGATTAATAGCACAAAAATGGACTCATTTGGCAACCGTTGAACGACAGGCAAGCGTTGTGAAGGGAAATGTTCACATCTTTTTAGCGCAGGACTTAACAGAAGTAGGTCAAGAGCTTGAAGAGTTTGAGGAAATTAAAGTATTGAAAATGCCATTCAAAGAAGCTATAAACAAAGTTGGAAAGGGAGAAATAACAGTTGCTGGAATTGTTGCTGCACTTCTAATTTTAGAAAAATATTTACAGAATAGTAAAAAACATGAATAAATATGATAGTATTAATAATTGAATAATATGAAATTACTTGTTGCTGGTGGTGCTGGATTCATTGGGTCAAACTTTGTGCGGTATATGCTTTCCGCACACCCCGATTACACAATTGTCAATTACGATAAGCTTACCTATGCTGGAAATCTTGATAACCTTAGAGATATTTCAGACAATCCTCAATATAAATTTGTTCAAGGAGATATTATTGATTTAGCAAAGATTAACCAAACGATAAAAGAAAATGGAATAACACATGTTATAAATTTTGCTGCAGAAACTCATGTTGATAGATCAATTCACGGAGGGGCGAAAGAGTTTGTTCTCACAAATACTTTGGGGACTCAAATGATACTGGATGCGGTTAAAGAAAATAAAATTGAGAAGTTTGTGAATGTTTCAACTGATGAAGTTTATGGAGCTTTAGAATTAGATGAAGATAGAAAGTTTACTGAAAGTACACCTGTGTGGCCAAATATGCCATATGCAGCGGCAAAAGCAGGGGGCGACTTGATGTGTAATGCTTATTTTGTGACGCATAAAGTGCCGGTTATTGTAACTCATTGTTCCAACAATTATGGTCCATACCAATTTCCTGAAAAATTAATTCCTTTTTTTGTTTTCAAGCTTCTGAAAGGAGAAAAGGTTCCTATGTATGGAGATGGTCTATATGTGAGAGACTGGATACATGCAGTTGACCACGCAAAAGCACTGGACATTTTGCTTCACAAGGGTGAGCCTGGTGGAATTTATAATATTGGTTCTGATAACGAGAGGAGTAATTTAGAAGTTACACATATGATTCTTAAAATTATGGGATTTGGAGAAGACAAGATTGAATATGTTCAGGATAGGCCAGGGCATGATAGAAGATACGCTATTGACGCTTCAAAAATCACTGCTTTAGGATGGGTTCCTGATTATCCAAGGGAAAGGTTTGAGGAAGGACTTCGTGAGACAGTGGAGTGGTATAAGACTAATACCGAATGGGTTGAGAATATTTGGAATAAAAAAAGAGATGAATTGAATAAATTTCAAGAAGACCTCGCATTTGTTGAAACAGTTGATTAGTATGCAGCCCTACAACAAAGTACAACTTAAAGAAAATAATACTCCCAATTTCGTTCTTACCGTTGCAGAACTTAAGGAATACATCGATTTTGAGATAAAAAGAATATATTTTATTCAAGATTTTGTAGGCCCAACGGGTGCGCATTGTCATTATAAAGAGGATGAATTTTTCATAATGCAGAAAGGGGAATGCGTAGCAGTAGTTGATCAAGGAAATGGTATTGAAGAAGTTCCCCTTAAGAGAGGTGAGGCAATAGTTGCAAAACATTATGTATGGCATGGATTTAAGGATTTTTCAGACGACGCGATGTTGCTTGCTCTTTCGTCTACTAATTACAATCCCGACAGGTCAGATTATTTGGACAATTATGAAGAATATGTCAAAATCCGCGATGAAAAATTAAAAGAGTACTCCCAATAAACTCAATGAAATTAGTAGTAACAGGTTCCACTGGACTTATCGGCTCAAGATTTTTGGATTTGATGTTTGAAAAACACGAACTTTTCCCTCTCACATCTGTAAAAGGAGTAGATATAACTGACAAAAAAACAATTGAAGACTTTATGTCTGACGTTAATGCTGATGCAATTATTCATTTTGCCGCAAAAACAAACGTTGATGAATGCGAAATTGATAAAGATGAAGATTTGAAAGCGCTGGATTCAGAATCAATTGAAGAAATTAATGTAAGAGATGTTGAGTCGGATTCGTGGGTAGGAAAGAAAACTGCATTTGCCATTAATGCTATTGGAACCCGTAATTTATACGAGATAGCAAAAGATAGGGGAATGAAATTTCTATATATCTCAACAGATTTTGTTTTTTCAGGAAATGAGGATTTTTATGATGAAGAATCAAAACCTAATCCAGTTGATTGGTATGGGGCAACAAAATATTTGGGTGAAACAACAATTGGTGCAGATGATTTGATTGTGAGAATTTCTTTTCCCTATGGACACAAAAGCCCTGTAAAAAAAGATTTGGTTTGGGGTTTTGTTGATCTTTTGTCAAACAAAGAAAGCGTAAGTATTATTGATGACCAAATTATAACGCCCACATTTATTGATGACGTTATTAATGGCATAGTGTTTTTGCTTGAGAAAAATGCTACAGGAATATATCACTTGAGCGGAAGCTCTTCCTTAACGCCATTTGAAGTAGCACAAAAAATAAAAGCAAAATTAGATTTGACAACAGATATTGCTAATAGCAAACTTGCTGATATGTATAAGGGGCGTGCTCCACGACCCTTTAAATCGATAATGAAAAATGATAAACTCAGACATCTAGGATTCCAAACAAAGACATTTGATGAAGGTTTGGATTTAGTCTTGGAGATGTGAGTAATCACATCAAGCCAGCAAATATACCGACAACTCTTGTTCAAATTGCCAACTGACAATTTGAACTGAGACTCTCGGTATATTTCTCGCACAAGGACTTATATATGCAAGCTAGAGCTTGCATAGAGCTCGAAATATGAAAATTACATTTATAGGACATGGATACGTAGGACTTGTTACAGCGGCTGTTTTTGCAGATCTTGGAAATACAGTTTATGTGATTGGTCATACTGAAGAAAAAATTGAGAATTTAAAAAAAGGCATTATTCCAATTTTTGAACCAGGATTACAAGAACTTGTTAAAAAAAATGTTGATGCAGGAAGGCTTATTTTTACACTTGACTATGTTCCTGCAATTCCCGACTCTGAAATAGTTTTTATAGCTGTAGGGACACCATCAACAAAAACTGGAGACGCAGATCTTTCAACAGTCCTTCAAGTTGCGGAAAAAATAGGGAGAAATCTAAATGGCTATACTGTCGTTGCTACAAAAAGCACTGTTCCTGCTGGAACCAACAAAAAAGTACGAAAGATTATAGAAGAAGTCAAACCAGAAGGCGCAGAATTTGATTATGCATCTGTTCCAGAATTTTTAAGAGAGGGGACTGCAATCTCTGATACACTTCATCCAGACAGAATAATTCTTGGAACCGAAAGCAAAAAAGCACAAGAGATGTTGGTGGAGCTTCATAAACCGATAGGTGCCCCACTTGTATTAACGAACTTTGACACAGCAGAACTTATTAAATATGCTGCAAATTCTTTTCTTGCGCTAAAAATTTCCTACGCAAATGCAATAGCAAAATTATCAGAATTAGCTGGAGCTGATGGACTGAAGGTTTTAGAAGGTATCGGTATGGACAATAGAATTGGCGATAAATTTCTTTCCCCAGGGCCAGGTTACGGAGGGAGTTGTTTCCCAAAGGATGTAAAAGCTTTAATATCTATTGCAAAAGACTATGACTATGATTTTGGGTTGCTTACTGAAACAGAACAAGTTAACTCTCAGGCAAGACGAGATATTGTAAAAAAGGTTAGGAAGGTTCTTCCCGATTTAAGAGGTAAGACAATAGGGGTTTTGGGACTTGCGTTTAAGCCAGATACTGATGACATGAGAGACGCACCTGCAATAGATATTATTGAATTACTTCAAAAAGACGGTGCTAAAATAAAAGCATTTGATCCAGAAGCTATGAGAAGTTCAAAAAATATCCTGACGGACGTTGAATATGTTAAGGACGCCTATGAAGCGGTTGAGGATGCTGATGCAATGGTAGTTGTAACTGAGTGGAATGAATTTAAAGAACTAGATCTTAGAAAAATAAGAAATCTTATGAGATCCCCTTTTATTATTGATGCTAGAAACATTTACGACCCTGAAAAAGTAAAAGAAATAGGATTTGAATATCTTGGAGTAGGAAGACAATAATGCTAAAAGCACTTCTCACAGGAATAAATGGTTTTGTAGGTTCACATCTTGCCCCATATCTTGAAGATCAAGGATTTGAAGTATATGGTACGGTAAAACCCGGTTCTTCTCATGATGGTTCGCGCCTTTTTGAAGTAGATATTCTGGATTACGGTGGACTTAAAAAAGTAGTAGAGGATGTCTCTCCTGATTACCTTGTTCATTTAGCAGCACTTACTTCTCCAGCAGACAGTTTCAATAATCCAGCAGAGACAATAAGCAACAACATCATAGGGCAAGTAAATGTTCTACAAGCACTAAAGGAATTACAATTATTAAATACTCGAACCCTTGTTGTGTCTTCAGCCGAGATATACGGAAAAGTGGACGAGAAAGATTTGCCTATTGATGAAAATACTCCTTTTTGCCCACCTTCTCCATATGCAGTCTCAAAAGTTGCGCAAGATATGCTTGGACTTCAATATTTTATTGGTCAAAACATTCAAACAATACGCGTTCGCCCATTTAATCATATCGGTCCGGGTCAGCCACCGGTAACTGCCGTTTCTTCATTTTCCAAACAAATTGCCGAGATTGAAAAGGGGAAGAAGGAACCAGTTCTTTCGGTGGGCAATTTAGATACCAAAAGAGATTTTACTGATGTGAGAGATATTGTAAAAGCTTACGCTTTGCTTTTTGAGAAGGGAGAAAGCGGTGAAGTTTACAATATAGGTTCAGGTAAATCAGTAAGGATAGGGGAAGTTTTGGAGCGATTGCTTGCTTTATCAAATAAGAAGATCATCGTTGAAAATGATCCAGAACTTATGCGTCCAGCAGATATAAAAGATGCAGTTTGTGATAACTCACGGATTAAGAAATTGGGGTGGAATCCTACTATTCCTATGGAAAAAACATTGCAGGACACTCTAGACTATTGGAGGAATATTGTTTAAAATGATTTACGTAGAAAGCAAATCTAACTAATGAAAAAAGCGCTGATTACAGGAATTACAGGACAAGACGGAAGTTATCTAGCGGAATTTTTGCTTAAAAAGGGATATAAAGTTTATGGACTTACCCGCCGCACAAGCACAGTAAATTTCGAAAGGATAAAGCATATTGAGGATGAAATTGAGTTGGTGCAAGGAGATATTTTAGATCAAGGCTCAATAAATGACGCATTACACCAAACCGAACCAGATGAGGTATACAATCTTGCAGCGCAAAGTTTTGTTAAAACATCATGGAACCAGCCCGTCTTAACAGGTGAAGTTACTGCCATTGGGGTTACAAGAATGCTTGAAGCAGTGCGTGCTGTAAATCCCAAGGTCAAGTTTTATCAAGCCTCATCTTCTGAAATGTTTGGAAAGGTTACTGAGACCCCACAGAAAGAAACAACACGATTTTATCCACGTAGTCCATATGGTGTTGCAAAGGCATACGGACATTACATGACCGTTAATTATCGTGAAAGTTATAATCTTTTTGCTTGTTCCGGAATCTTATTTAATCATGAATCACCAAGACGAGGACTAGAATTTGTGACAAGAAAAATAAGTCATGCTGTTGCCCGAATTTATCTAGGTAAACAAAAAACAATTCAACTTGGAAATTTAGATTCAAAGAGGGACTGGGGATTTGCGGGGGATTATGTTAAGGCTATGTGGATGATGCTTCAGCAGCATGAGTCTGATGACTATGTTATTGCAACTGGAGAGTCGCATAGTGTTGAGGAGTTTGTAAAACTTGCTTTTGGAGCTGTAGGAATTGATGATTGGGAGAGATATGTAGAAGCAAATAAGAAAGAATATATGCGTCCAGCAGAAGTAGATTATCTTATTGGAGATTACTCAAAGGCTAAAAAGGTATTAGGATGGGAACCTGAAACTAGCTTTAAAGAACTTGTAGAGATGATGGTGAAAGCGGATGTCGAAGCTGAAAAAAGAAACAACTTCTAATAGCCTCATCATGCAAATTATTTTCTTTAAAAAGTATTGTTAGTATGAAAGTTCTTATTGCAGGTGGTGCTGGTTTTATTGGTTCCCATTTATCACGAAAATTGCTCAATGAAGGGCATGAAGTGATTTGTGTGGACAATCTTCTTACAGGACAGAGTTTGAATATACAGGATCTAGAGAAAAATCCCTCATTTCAATTCGTTTCACATGATATTTCGAAACAACCGCTGCCTGACGAGTTAGTTGCAGACGCCGTATTTCACCTAGCTTCCCCCGCTTCTCCAAATCATCATAGTAGACTTTCATATCATGCGCTTCCCATGCAGACAATGTTGGTTAACACGAGAGGAACTTTAGAGCTTCTAAAATTTGCGGAGAAAAATAACGCAAAATTTCTTTTTGCTTCGACCTCAGAAGTTTATGGTGACCCAGAAGTCCATCCACAACCAGAAGAATATAGGGGAAATGTGTCTACGACCGGCCCTCGTTCTGTTTATGATGAGTCAAAGCGATTTGGAGAAACACTTACTGCATATTTTTGGAGGGATAGAAAATTGGACGCAAGAATTGCCAGAATTTTCAATACTTATGGTCCAAGCATGCACATGGATGACAAAAGGATGCTTGTTCAATTTATAATTCAGGCATTAAAAAACGAGCCAATAACAGTTTTTGGAGATGGACAACAAACACGCTCTCTTTGCTACATTGACGACATGACAGAGGGATTATCTCTTCTCATGTTTTCAGAAAATACCACCAAAGAAATAGTTAATCTTGGTTCATCAGAGGAGCATACTGTTCTTGAATATGCTCAAATGGCAAAGGATCTTACGGGTTCAAGAAGTGAAATCGTTATGGCTGAAGGATTACCAGAAGACGATCCATTGAGACGCAGAGCTGATACTACTAAAGCCAAGAAATTATTGGGATGGGAACCAAAAATTAGTCTAGCTGATGGTATTTCAAAAATGATAGAGTATATAAGGCCACTTATATGAATATTGTAATAATAATTCCAACATACAACGAAAAGGGAAATATTGAAAAACTTATATCTGAACTACAAGAAGATATTTTTCCTCAAATAAAAAACCACAAAATGAGCATTCTTGTTGCAGATGATAATTCTCCTGATGGGACCGCTGATGAAGTAAAGGAATTAATGAAGAAATATAAAAATATAGAGCTTTCACTTGGGGAGAAAAAGGGATTGGGTGCAGCCTACATTCGTGGCATGTCATATGCAATTGAGAAAATGAATGCTGACGCTTTTTTTGGAATAGACGCTGATCTTTCCCATCCGCCAAAAAAAATTATTGAATTTTTGGAAAAAATGGATGAAGGGTACGATATGGTTATTGGGACAAGATATAGTGGTGGTGGCTCGATTCCCCACAACTGGCCATTTCACAGGAAGCTTTTTTCAATTGTAGGTAACTTGTTGGTTAGAATTATTTTGCTCAGGCCATATATTCATGATTGGACTGGTGGTTTTAGAGTAATTAAGAAAGCAGTTTTCCTAAAAGAAAAGAAAGAGTTACTCAACTACAATGGCTACATTTATCAAATATCTTTTCTCCATAAAGCAGTTAGGGATGGTTTTAAGATTGCTGAGGTTCCATTTCACTTTTCCGATAGAACATTGGGGAGATCAAAAATAGCCTCATTTAACTACATTATTGACGTTTTGTCATATGTTATTAGGGCTCGTATTTATGAATCATTGCATTCTCCATTTTTAAAATATGGAATTACCGGGTTTTTTGGATATCTTATTAATGCTATTTCCCTAGAGGTTTTTTATCAAAAAGGTTTTCATCCTGCAGTAGCAGCTGCAATTGGCGCAGAATTATCTATTATATTTAACTTTGTTGTTAATAATTTCTGGGCTTTTTCAGAACACAGAATTACACATCCTTGGAAAGTGCTTCTAAAATTTCCTCAATTCAATCTCATATCGCTTGGAAGTCTAGTAATTATCACTAGTGTCATTTGGGTAGGAACCCATTTGTTTGGAGAGCATACACGACAGATATTTTTAGTTCTTGCTATTGGAATATTTGTGATTCCATATAGCTATACAATGTATAATATTTTTATATGGAAAAGATGGCGAATTGGTTTTTTGGCAAAAATTCAGGACAAGCTTGGTTAAATAGGAAGTTTTCAATTCTTAATTTTGAATTGTCTATCGTTGAAAGCTTTCTTATTTTATTTACGCTTGTATTTTCTGCTTTCCTTCGACTGTATAGAATTTCTGACTACATGACTTTTTTGGGGGATGAGGGAAGAGACGTTATGGTTGCAAAGGGAATACTTGAAGGCAACTTTACGCTTTTAGGACCCAGAGCTTCGGCTGGAGATTTTTTTCTTGGACCTGTTTATTATTACATGATAGCTCCATTCCTCTGGTTGTCCCGATTTGATCCGGTTGGACCTGCCATTATGGTGGCCCTTTTTGGAATTGCTACAGTATTTTTGGTTTATTATGTTGGAAAGATGTTCTTTGGCACAAAGGCGGGAATTATGTCTGCAATGCTTTATGCTGTTTCACCCCTTGTGATTGCTTATTCTCGCTCCTCTTGGAATCCTAATCTCATGCCTTTCGTTTCTCTTTTAAGTCTTTATTTGTTGTACCTAGCTGTAAAAAGAAATAATCTAAAGCTTTTACTTATTGTAGGATTTTTACTTGGTATTGCAATGCAGCTTCATTACCTTACAACCTTTCTTGGAGTGATTGTTTTTATTTTTGTTCTGATTGGTAATTTAATACAGGGTAAGAAGAATATTCTTACCAACTACACAAAACAGTATTTGTCTCTCTTTGTTGGGTTTGTTGCAGGGCTTTCTCCTTTTCTACTATTTGAATTACGTCATAATTTTGCGAACTTTAGAACAATATTTAATTTTATATTTGTAGATAGTGGAACGAAGGGTTATCCTCCGCAAGAATCCTTTACAACACACATAACAGATACTTTTTTTAGGTTGTTTGGTAGATTAGTTACAACCTTTCCTCCCCCCGAAAAAATCGAAGCACAAATGGTAGCCAATATCGAGATATGGCAACTAGGAACCTTGCTCCTTGCAGTTACTTCGATTGTCTTACTGTTCTTTATTAAAGATAGATTGAAACTTCTTCTTCTAGTGTTGTGGTTATTCTTTGGTGTAGTTTTGTTCGGTTTTTATAAAAAATCAATTTATGACTATTACTTAGGTTTTATGTTTCCTCTTCCATTTCTTCTGGTTGGAAATCTTCTTTCTACGATTTGGAACAATAAACTACTCCGGCTTAAAAGCCAGAGTATTCTTGTAGAAAAGTTTGTTGCTCGCTCTCATCCTCGCAATGAATTGCGAGGCATTAACGCTCACAATAAAAAACTAAAATTTGTAGGTATTTTTGTTTCAGTTTTAATATTTACTATTCTTATGACGCTTAATTTATCCGGAAACCCGTTTAGAACTCAACCCAACAAGCAAAAGGATCAGGCGAAAAATATTGCTGAATTTGTGCTGTCTCAAACGGATGGGAAGCCATTTAATTTTGCACTTATTACGGGGGGAAATTCTGATCATCTTTATAGATACTTTTTTGAAATAGAGGGACACTCTCCAGTAACAATTCAAAATCCCATAATCGATCCTGATAGAACTAGTGTAACTGATCAGTTGCTTGTCATTTGTGAGCAGCAAGACTGTCAGCCATTGGGTAATTCCCTTTGGGAAGTTGCAGGATTTGGAAGGGCCGAGATTGCGGGAAAGTGGGATCTTGTAGTAGTAAAAGTATACAAACTCATTCCATATAAGGAAAAGTAGCTTGAATATAACAATCTCTATGATATAGTCTCAACATGAGACGTTCTGGACAAGAATTTGAAGGAGAATACCCACGAGATGTTGTTGCATCCTTTGATTCTAAAGGTTTAGTAAGGGTCCATCATGAACTAGAAGAACTGGGGCAAGATTATTCAGTCCTCAATTTACCGTCTGAGTTGTCAATATTATTTGGCGTATCTTTAAGAGAAGCTAAAAGACTTTATTATGGAGCCAGAACGATTAGCCATTTAGACGGACTTGAGGTAACTTTTTCTGAAGTGTTTAGGGTTTATGTTAGGCAAGTGGGTCTCGAACCTGAGAATCTCGATTTTGATTTACTTCTAAAGAGTGGAATTTCTAATATCCCAAAAACCCTAGATTAAGCACCCCAGTGGAAAGTAGTGTAAAGAGCAAAATATCAAATGCTAGAATTAATCCTGTTGCTGTATAAATTGTTCGGATATCATGTTTGAGGTATTTGACTTGGGAAGAATCGTTAGAGGGAATTTTTACCTTACTTATTGCACTTTTTTTCTTTGCTGTAGCTCCACCTAAGTCTTTTACAGTATAGGAAACACTGGGTGAAGTTGTTTTTCGTTCAGCCAGCTTTTCGTATCTTATTACAGCTTTTTCCTTCTCTTTTCTTGTCTTTCTTTTCTTAGACATAATTACCCTCAAAATGTATCATATTGACACATTTTTTACAAGAGTCTACAATGATTAAACGATATGAATTTAGGCACAGGGTATGTTTTGTTGGGAGTTTTATTTGTCTGGTGTTTAATTCTTACATTGCTTTTTGTTCGTTTTTACATTTTAGGCTTAAGGCTTTCAAGGGGTAGCAAAAAAGAATCAATAGTTGATATACTAAATGACGTACTATCAAAAGAAAAGGAATTACATAAGGAATTGGGCTTGATTGGACGGGAAGTAGAAAGGTTATCACACGATTCACATCTTTATATTCAAAAGGTGGGACTTGTGCGGTTTAACCCATTTAACGACACGGGTGGAGACCAGAGCTTTATTTTGGCATTGGTTGATGGAGAGAATTCGGGCGTAGTTGTCTCTGGACTTCACACACGAAGTGGGACAAGATGGTATGCTAAGAAGGTTGAGAACGGAAAAGGGGTAGAATACCAACTGTCTGAAGATGAGGAAAAAGCCATAAAGACAGCAACAAGAAAACAAATAAAAGGAAAAGATTAATATGCAAAATAAAAAAACAATAATAACAGCAGTTGCAGCATATCTTATAAGTGCAATTGTTTCTTATATAGCATTTACTACTTTTTTGCCATCAAATCTTTCCAATCTATCACCTGTTCCTTCTGTAAAGAAAGATGCATCAGGGAAAGTTATATTTGATGAAACTCTTCCCAAAACACAGCCCTGTCCTCTAAACGGTGCTAAATATTCTAAGCAACAGGAAAAATGGTGGGAGGGACACCGTCCGTTAGGAATAATGATTGAAAATCATGTCGAAGCACGTCCTCAGTCCGGTCTTAGTTCAGCTGATGTAATATATGAAGCCATTGCTGAGGGAGGAATTACTAGATTTTTGGCTGTATTTTACTGTAATGACGCTGAATTTGTAGGACCCGTGCGTTCCGCAAGGACTTACTTTATGGATTTCTTATCAGATTACGGTCCTAACCCCTTGTATGCGCATGTTGGGGGAGCAAACACACCTGGACCAGCTGATGCTTTAGGACAGATTTCAAGTTACGGTTGGCAAGCATACAATGACCTTAACCAGTTTTCCATAGGTTTTCCCGTGTATGTTAGAGATTACGATAGGCTTGGAAGGACAGTAGCAACAGAACACACCGTTTATTCGGGTACTTCAAAACTGTGGGAATATGCTGCAAAAAATAGAAAGTTAACAAATGAAGACGAGGAAGGAACGGCATGGGATGAGAAGTTTGTTCCTTGGACTTTTAAAGAAGATGCCAAAGTTGATGCGCGGCCAGCATCTCAAAGTGTAAGTTATGAGTTTTGGGATGGATATGGGGATTTTGCTGTAAATTGGAAATATGATAAAGCAACAAACACATATCTACGAATTAATGGTGGTAAGCCTCACACTGATTTAAATACAAAAAAACAGATTGCGGCAAAGAATGTTGTAGTGTTGTTCATGAAAGAAAGTAGAGCAAACGATGGATATGAGGGTAATTTGCACATGTTGTATGGAACAAAGGGAACAGGAAAGGCATTGGTATTTCAAGATGGAGAAGAAATTAACGCAACGTGGTCTAAAAAAGACAGAACTTCAAGATTACTATTAAAAGATAATAGGGGGCAGGATATCGAATTTAATCCAGGGCTTATTTGGTTTTCAGTATTAGCTCCCAATACTACTGTTAGCGCACAATAATTAAAACACTTCCTCATTGATAAATATATCTAAGTAGTATAATATATGTACTCAGTATGTTTGAAGATTTAATTACCTCCAAAACTCGCATAAAAATTCTTCATTTGTTCCTGGAAAGTCTTGGCGAAATGTATCACGTGAGGGAAATCGTAAGACGCGTTGAAGAAGAAATAAATGCCGTAAGGCGTGAGCTTATTTTACTTGAAAAGAAAGGAATTCTTAACCGTGAAGCTCGAGCCAATAGGGTTTACTATTCACTCGACACTTCTTACCCCTTTTATTATGACCTTATAAAAATTCATGCAAAAGAAGTGGGGCTTGGACGGGATATCGTAAAAAATCGTTCCAAACTAGGAAAGATAAAATATGCCATGATCTCAGGAGAATTTGCACGCAACATGGAAAACACTAATGATAATGTTGATTTGTTAGTCGTAGGGGTGGTTGTTCTTCCAGAACTTGCTTTAATTGTAAAAAAAGAAGAGGAGAGAAGAGGGCGAGAAATAAATTATACAGTCATGAATGAGGATGAATTTAATTTTCGTAAGTCAAGAAGGGACCCTTTTATTTCTTCAGTTATTTATAAGTCACGCGTAATGCTGCTTGGAGACGAAGAATCTCTTATAAAGGATTAAGATTTCATGGGAAGACCAAAGTTATTTATCATTATAATTTTTGTTGTTGCATCAATCCTTTTGGTGATGGATTTACCAACAAAAATTAATTTTAACTCAGTAAAATTCCCTTTTGTTCAACAGCCTAAAAAAGTTGCGGATTTCACCTTTGACCCTTCGAAAATCGATATTAATCTTGGAGGAGCAAAGATTCAAAAAGACCTCTCTTATCGACTTGGTCTTGATTTGCAAGGAGGAACCCGCCTTGTTTATCGAGTTAACATGAAAGATATTAAGCTTGCCGAAAGACAAGATGCGTTTGAGAGTGCTAGAAATATTATTGAAAGAAGAATTAATTATCTTGGTGTTTCAGAACCTTCCATTCAAACTGTAAAAGTTGGGGATGAATATAGAATTATCGTAGAGCTTCCGGGGATGTCAAATGTAACGCAAGCAATTAGTCTCATTGGACAAACAGCTCAACTTTCCTTCTGGGAGGGAGGGGCAGAAGCTCCTACCTCTTCGCCTTCAGGGGATCTTTTAAAAATGAGCCTCACTCAAATACTTAACAACACAAGTCCACAAAAAACCCAACTTACTGGAAAAGATTTAAAGAGAGCAAGTGTAGTTTTTGACCAGACTAGTGGTCAGCCGCAAGTTCAGCTTCAGTTTAGCGATCAGGGAGGCAAATATTTTGCTGATATAACAAAAAGAAATGTTGGCAAACCGGTTGCAATTGCTCTAGACGATCAGGTAGTAAGCGCACCTGTAGTACAAAGTGAAATATTGAATGGGACTGCGGTTATCTCAGGGAGCTTTACAAGTGAAGTTGCGAAAAATTTAGCAATAGCTTTAAATGCAGGAGCTCTTCCAGCACCACTTGAAGTAATTGGTCAAACTTCAGTAGGTCCATCTTTGGGAATTGCGTCTTTACACAAAAGCTTATTTGCTGCACTCATTGGTTTTGGGGCAATTATTTTCTTCATGACATACATTTATAGAAAAGAGGGAGTTCTTGCATGTATTGCTCTTCTAATTTATACAATCATTACGCTATTCGTATTCAAATTAATTCCTGTTACATTAACACTTGCTGGAATTGCGGGATTTATACTATCAATTGGAATGGCAGTTGACGCTAATATTCTTATTTTTGAGAGAATGAAGGAAGAGTTGCGTCGTGGTAAACCTCGCGAGGTAGCATTAAAGAATGGATTTGCTCGAGCATGGTCTTCTATTCGAGATTCTAATATTACGAGTATAATTACCTGTGTTATCTTGTTTTACTTTGGGAGTGGTATCGTGAGAGGATTTGCGCTTACCCTTTTCTTGGGAATTATTATTTCTATGTTTTCAGCAATTACTGTAACACGCAATCTACTTTTGGTCTTTGACAGAAAGGAGAAGAAATAAATGGATATTGTTGGAAAAAGAGGCATCTTTCTAAGAGCATCAATAATTATTACAATTATTTGTTTTGTTTGTATTTTATTGTTCAGGTTTAAACCCTCCATTGAATTTACTGGTGGTTCACGTCTCGAAGTATTGAGTGCACAAAAAATAGATATTGCAAAAGTTGAGCAAGTACTTGAAAAGAACAATATAAATGTAGTAACCATACGTGAAAATAGTGATAAAGACATTACCATAAGAACCGATACAATCTCGGATAAAGAGAAAAATGACGCTGTTAAGAAACTCAATGATTCGGGTCTTAAGGTACAAGAAAAGAGCTTTGAAACATTGGGACCCACGATTGGAGCAGAAACTCGCAACAATGCTTTAAAGGCAGTTGGAATTGCAATAATTGCAATTACTCTTTATATAGCATTTGCATTTAGGCAAGTTTCTAAGCCTGTATCATCATGGAAGTTTGGAGTTTCCGCAATAATTGCATTAATTCACGATGTTTTAATTGTCCTTGGAACATTTGCAATACTTGGTCATTTTGCTGGAGTTGAAGTGGACACTTTGTTTATTACCGCGGTTTTGACAATTATGGGTTTTTCAGTTCACGATACCATAGTGGTATTCGATAGGATTCGCGAAAACCTTGTAAAAAACGTAAGACATTTATCCTTTGAAGAGGTGGTTAATAATTCATTTAATGAAACACTTGCTCGCTCACTCAACACGTCAGTGACAGTGGTTTTGGTGCTGTTAGCTTTACTTTTGTTTGGAGGGGAGTCAACTAGATGGTTTATTGTAGCTTTTATGGTTGGTATGATTGTGGGAACATATTCTTCGATTTTTATTGCCTCCTCAATTTTAGTTGAATGGTATAAATTAGACGAGCATGGAGGATTTAAAAAATTAAAATTTCTTAAAAAAAGAGGTTAAGCCAGCTTTTCTCTAACAAGTTTTGAAACTAATTGCCCGTCTGCTTTGCCTTTTGTTTTTGGCATCAAAGCTCCCATGACCTTTCCCATGTCAGAAATTGTTGTTGCCCCAGTTTCAGAAATTGCTTCTTCTATCAATTTTGTTAATTCTGCCTCTGACATTTGTTCTGGTAGATATTCCTGAAGTATTACTAACTCCCTTTTTTCCTTATCAGCAAGTTCTTGTCTTTGGCCTTTCTCATAGAGCTCAATTGATTCTCGACGCTTTTTAATTTCTCTTCCAACTACTTCAATAACGTCCTCATCTGTTGCAGTATATCCTGCGCCACCTTTTTGTATTTCGTGATATTGAATCGCTGACTTTAACATTCTAATGACAGATAATTTTTCTTCGTCTTTTGAACGCATTGCATCAGCTAAATTTTCTTGAATTTTATCTTTTAACATAACAACAATTATACCCTACTTATTTAATTCCTCCAAACGTGATAGCAAATACTCTCTTGTATTTCTTGAAAGATCTTCATCAACTTCTTCAAAGAGTTTTTGTAAAATCTCTCCAATTTTTTTTCCTGGTGGAAGTTTTAATTCTCTCATTATGTCATTTCCGTCAATTGCCAAGTCATTAATTGAAAAAGGTGGATTGAGTTCTTTCTCAATCTTTTCTTTAAATTGTTTGAGTCGCCAGCTCTCAGCAGTTTTGGTTCCGCTACCAAGTCTATCGCCAATTCGAAGGTCTATCATATCAGTTACATTCTCAAGCTCTACGCGTCTTATAAAGCGTCTTACTGCACTATCTGTAATATGCTCATCAACCGTGAACATGTGCCATCTTATGAGAGTGTATAATTTTTCTTTCTGTTTTTTAGAAAGTCTTAGACGGTCTGCAATAATTTGCGAAAGCTTTGCTCCTTCAACTTCATGGTTATAGAAGATTACATACCCCTCGTTATCAGTAGAGGCAATATACGGTTTACCAACATCATGAATTAGGGCAGCAAATTTAACTAATGGGTCCTCTGAGGGACAATATTTTAAAGACAGTAGATTATGAGTAAACACATCGCTTGTGTGATGCCTGCCAGGACGCACCTGAGAAACTCCTTTTCCTTTCGAGAGCTCCGGAAGGATTATATCAAGAAGTCCAACTTCATCAAGCAAAAGCATTCCATCATATGCATTTGGAAGGCTTAGAATTCTAAATAGTTCGTCGCGTATTCTCTCGTTTGATACGTGGGAAATGAGCGACGCATCATTTTTGATTGCAGATAATGTTTTCTCTTCAATCGTAAAGCCAAGTTGGGTTGTAAAGCGAATTGCTCTTAAGAGCCTAAGAGCATCTTCCTTAAAACGTTCATCGGGATTGCCAACTGCCCGAAGTATTTTATTTTGAAGGTCTTTTTGTCCATTTACCAAATCAACGACTTCAGCGTTGTTATCTTTATCCAGTTTTATTGCAAGAGCATTTACGGTGAAGTCTCGTCTTTTGACATCCTCCTCAAGGGTAGTTCCCCATTCAACTTTTCCAGGGTGTCTAAAGTCAGTGTATCCATTCTCTGTTCTAAAAGTTGTAATTTCTGCATATTCTTTTCCGGATTCATTTGGAGTGTTGTACTTAACCCCCACAGTACCAAATGAATTATCATCACTCGCTAATTCATTTGTAGTGTTGTACTTAACTCCCACAGTACCAAATGAATTATCATCACTCGCTAATTCATTCGGAGTATTGTACTTAACTCCCACAGTACCAAATGAATTATCGTAGAAAGAGTCAGGGAAAACTTGTTGAATTTGCTCAGGAGTGGCGTTAGTTGTCATGTCCCAATCAGTAACTTCATGAGAGAGCAAGAGGTTTCGTACGCACCCACCCACAAGATACACTTCATATCCTGAGTCAGTTAATTTTCTATAAATTCTTACTACCTTTTCAGGTATATTTTTTTGCATGTGATATTATTAGTTAATCAAAAAAAGTATATCATGAAACGCTGGAATATATTACAAAACAAACCACTTTCAACAAGTAAGGAAATAGTAGATATCCTTCTTAAAAATCGTAATATTGGTAAAAATGAGAAAGCAGAATTTTTACATCCCAATACCCAAACCATTATTCTAGAAAATGTTGGTCTCGAAAGAAAGGAATATAAAAAGTTTGAAAAAAGAATTAAATCTGCCATCAAGGATAATGAAAAAATTATTGTGTATGGTGACTATGATGTTGATGGAATAACTGGAAGCGCAATATTGTTTGAAACACTTTATTCATCTACCAAACAAGTTACTGCATATATTCCAGGTAGAGTCGAGGAAGGATATGGTCTGTCTATGAAAGGAATTGACAATGTTTTAGAAAAATATCCTGACGCAAAATTAATAATAACCGTTGATAATGGAATTGTTGCAAACAGTGCAGTTGATTATGCGAATAAAAAAGGAATTGACGTTATTATAACTGACCACCATGCAAAAGGAGAAAAATTACCCGAAGCATTTTGTATTCTTCATACGACTCAACTTTGTGGTGCAGGGGTTGCTTGGGTGATAGCAAAAGAAATGAAATTCGAATCAGATGAAAAGATCCATCAAAAACTGGAACTTGCAGCACTTGCAACAGTGGCAGATCTCGTACCTTTAATTGGGGCAAATAGAGCAATAGTGAAAGAGGGATTGGAGGTTCTTAAAAAAACTAAGCGTTTGGGTCTTAAAGAATTATTTAAACACGCAAGAATTGATTTAAATTCAATTTCCGTATACACAATTGGACATCAAATTGCACCCCGGCTTAATGCCTCAGGAAGACTTACGCATGCACTCAACGCACTAAGACTTTTGTGTACAAAAGATCCTGAAAAAGCCACAAAGTATGCAAAGATGCTAGATGATACCAATCGTGACAGGCAGTTTCTCACTGAAGAAGCAGTGCAGCATGCAAAATTACTTGCGCTGGAGCATAAGTTGAACACTAAAATTATGCTTGTTTCACATAATTCATACAACCAAGGAATAATTGGTCTTGTTGCGTCGAACTTGGTTGAAAGTTATTACAGACCATCTTTTGCAATATCAATTGGGGAGGATGGGATATCAAAAGGTTCAGCGAGGTCAATTAGTGGTGTAAATATAGTTGAAATGTTACGAATGGTTTCTCATATTTTGGATGAAGTTGGAGGGCATCCGATGGCAGCAGGATTTAGCTTAAAGACTGAGAAAATTGAGGAATTGCATATAGCTTTAGCAAAAATTGCAGAAAGATTAGTTACTGATGAGGTTGTTGAAAGAGTTTTAAGAATTGATGCTTTACTCAAGTTTGAATTGTTAGATAAAAGTTTGTTCAAAAATTTGCAAAGCCTTGCTCCTTTTGGAATGGGAAATCCTGAGCCAGTTTTTGCGACAGAAAAAGTAACGGTGGAGGAATGTAGAAAAATCGGTAGAGAAGGAAATCATCTCAAGTTGATTGTTTCAAAAGACGGGAACAAATTTGATGCTGTGGGTTTTGGACTGGCAGATAAATTCGAAATTTCGAGTGGTGACACCATAGATGTCGCATACACAATTGACGTAAACGAATGGAATGGAAAGACTACTCTCCAGTTGAAAGTAAGGGACTTGAAAATTAAAGAATAGTCAACGGAATATTGAGTTGCATACATAATTCTATCTGTGCAGTTTCAGTAGGCAGTAAATTAACAGATCCATCAGATAGAGTTTCAACAGTATTATTTTCGCAGCCTTGAATTACCCTTCCTCCATGTCTTGTGCTGTATTCTAGTAGGGGAATAAGTGTTTCATTTTCAGGGTAGTCCTCAGTGACATCAACCACTGCCTCTGTTAACTCATCATCAAGGGCGCCATCATCAATGGTTCCGTCAGGACGGTAGGTAGTATCTCTGTGAACATCAAGATGCGGCAATTTAGGTCTAATTGCGTCAATTCCTATACCACCACTTGGTTTCCCGCCAGACTGAATTCTTGTTCTTGCTAAATGAGTCTCAATAACAAATGATGTTGCACCAGAGTCATGTAATATTTCGTTAATTGTCATATTTTTAACCCTTTCTATATCTGCCTGGACCGCCAGGAATTCCATGTTTTGAAACATGATTGCTCCAAGGTTTTCCTTGTGATTTGCCTCCAACAGGTTCAAGTATTGGTTCTGAAGTTATAGTAGGTTTAATTGGGGGTTCAAATTTTGGCTTTGACTGAGCTGCCTTTTTTAGATCCTCCTCTGTTGCAGGTTTGATTTCAAAACCCCCATCTCGAGCGATGACAGCCACTGGCTTTTTGCTTCTCTGCGCCATAAGTGATGCTACATCATGCAACTCCCTATCTCTTGTGTCATCCTGAGGCACATCAGTTCTAACTGCCTCATTTGGTTTGACTATTTCTTTTACTTCAATACCTTCTTCATTCATATTTTTTGCCCAAAAAAAACTCCCTTTTTTAGGGAGTCGTGTTTTTCTAAAACTTTTTCACACGTCTCCCCTAGCCTCTAAAGGCTTGGAGGGAGATAATAATATTCACGTGAGCGAAAAGTTTCATAACAATAAGAATTATATGTTCATGAAAACATTGTTGTCAAGTAGACTTTTTGAGGTGAAATTACCTTATTTCTATGATATGATAGCAAAAGAATGGAAAAGAGAATATTAACAAAAGATTGTCTTGATAAGGTTGGCGAAACAGTCATGCTAGCCGGATGGATAGAAAGAGTGCGTTCACACGGAAAGATTGCTTTTTTTGACCTCCGAGACCGAAAAGGTACTCTTCAAGTTGTAGCTTTAACCCCTGAGACAATTACATCTGTAGAAAATGTTTCACCTCAAACCGTTGTTTCAATAACTGGGAAAGTAAAGGAGAGGGGAGAAAAGTTTGTTAACAACAATATAGAGCTTGGTGGAATCGAAGTAGAGCTTTTGGAGCCTTTAGAAATTCTTTCGGTTGCGGAAGAGATGCCATTTGATATGGGAGGAGTTGAGTTAAATTTACAACTGCCAACACTGCTTGATTATCGAGCACTAACATTGAGAAATGATAAAATTGCCAACATTTTTAGAGTGCAAGCAGCTGTTCTTAAAGGATTTAGAAAAGCTTCAAAAAAATTAGGAGCGGTAGAAATTGTTGTTCCTACAATTTCGGCTTCAGCAACTGAAGGAGGAGCTGAGGTTTTTTCCGTTGATTATTATGGATACAAAGCATATCTAACCCAAAGTCCTCAGCTTTACAAACAAATGATGGTGCCAGTTTTTGAAAGAGTGTTTACGATATCTCATGCATATAGGGCAGAGCCTTCGGTTACAACCCGTCATCTTTCAGAAAATACTCAAATGGATATGGAAATTGGATTCGTGGATTTTAATGAACTATTAAACATATTAGAACAAAACATAACCTCAACCCTAAAATATGCAGAGGAAAAATGCGAGAAGATTTTAAAAGAATATAACATTGAACCTATGGCTTTTGGAAGCATACCACGATTAACTCTTGCTGAGGCACAAGAAATTATTTTTAAGGAATTTGGAAGGGACAGCCGTGGTGAGAAGGATTTAGCTCCACAGGATGAGATAGATATTTCAAAATGGGCATTGGACAAGCACAATTCCGATCTTGTTACAATTACTCATTTCCCAACTAAAAAAAGAGCATTTTATACAATGCCCGATCCAGAAAACCCTGAATTAAGTTTGTCATTCGATGTTTTATTCCGTGGAGTTGAGATATCGAGTGGAAGTCAGCGAATTCATGAATACGCTGACTTAGTAGCTGCAATTAAAGACAGAGGAATGGATCCGAACAACTTCAAATTGTATCTTCAAGCTTTTCAGTATGGCATGCCACCAGAGGGTGGATTTTCATTTGGTCTTGAAAGAATTACAATGCATATATTGGGACTTTCTAATGTGAGGGAAGCCTCACTTTTCCCAAGAGATATGGAGCGCGTTGATGAAAGACTCTCAGTTATCCAGCCAAAAGAAGATAAAAAATAGTATTCCTAAAATTTCCCATTGGTACTCCAAAATACACCTGTACCATTTATTGGCTGTTGTATTTATTCTTAATTGCGTTGCCCTTTTATTAATAGTTCTTTATTTTAGACAACTCCAGAATTTTGTACTCCCTCAGGACACGCCCAATTTTGTGAGTGTTCGCTCTATTCCCAACCTTTCAACAAATATCGATTCAATAAATGCTTCCGCTGCAGCATATGTTGTTTATGATACGGATTCCCGAAGTGTGGTTGCAGGTAAAAACCAAAACCTACGATTCACTCCAGCCTCAACTGCAAAGATTATGACTGCAATTCTGTCTTTAGAATATTATCCTCTTGAGCAATTACTTTCTGTTCCAAATGTTTCAGGTGTACAAGGTTCAAAAATGAATCTTATATCTGGTGAAAAACTTAGAGTAATTGATTTATTATATGGGTTAATGCTGCCTTCAGGAAATGATGCGGCATATACTCTCTCGTATAATTATCCTGGTGGAAGAGGGGCCTTTATTGAAAAAATGAATAGTAAGGCAGATGAATTAGGTCTTACAAACACTCATTTTGTAGACCCTGCGGGGTATGAGGACACGAATTACACAACAGCTGTTGAATTATCTCGTCTTGCATCATATGCAATGGAGAACCCAGCATTTACAAACATAGTAAAAACAAGGAGCATTACTGTTTATGATTCCACATTTCAACATGAATATTATTTGCAAAATCTTAATGAACTACTTTCATACCCTCACGTTTTGGGGGTTAAGACCGGATTTACCAATGAAGCAGGTGGGGTTCTTGTAACAGCCGTAAGACACGAAGGTAAAATATTGATTGTAGTTGTTTTAAAGAGTGAAAATAGATTTTTTGATACAGAGGATTTAATGAAATTTATTGATCAGAAGGTTATCTATTCTTTACCCTAATTTTCCTCTAAATTTAAGGACGAATTCGGAATAGCCTGGACATATCCAGAAAAGTTAATACCCGTAAATAGATAAACAGGGAGTAAATAACCCTTCATATCTTTTCCCATATAATATCGAAGCGCTACGTTGGTGATGTCAACTGAGGATAATGCTTGAGGATTAAGCATGTAAGCATCTCCCTTTTTTAAATCCTCTAAAGCTTGCGCGACAGTCTTTATGGGATAGTCAGATTTTTCATCAGACGCTCTGTAGTGGAAAAATTGTCCTTCGACTAACTGAATATTTGTTGAGCCAGGATAAGAGACAACAAAATTTAAAAGTGAGGAAGTTGGTGTTTCATACACTAAAGGTATTTTTTCAATATCGTTTTGGACTAATTGAACTCTTGCAAATCTGGCATTTCCCAAATTTTCAGCTTCAACCAATTTACCACCGTTATTTTGAAGATATGTAACTGTAGATTTTTCAATATTTATATCTGTGGTGTCGACTTCCATTATTTGAAGAAAAGACAATATATCTTTTTTTACGTCTTCCTCAGAAGGCATAATTGAGGTCGATGTTAGATTTGGGTTGGTAAGATAGTCTGATGAGATTGTGAAATTTTTGGTGACTATGTCGTATTGAATAATTACTCCAGTACTTGTTTGGGTCCACTGATATAAAGTGTCGGAAAGCTTTCTTTGATTTTCAACAAAACCTGCAGACTCAAGTATTTCTTTTGAATTGGCTAGATCAAGTAGGCTTGCTTGAGGCATTATTAGTTTATAAACATTTGCTCTGTCTGGAAAAGCTGGAAGAGTTCCGTCAATGGTATTAATCTGAAACTCAATTCCAGGTGTACCAGCTGAGGGGAATGAAGTTGAGGGTAATTTCCCATATGCTTGCATTGGTGGTGCGGGTGGGCTTGTGAGTTTCTTTATAAAAAGATATCCCTGAACAAAAAAATAAATCAAAAACCCCAAACCTAAAAGTGCTCCTCCTATTTTAAGAACTAAGCGAGTTTCGCGTGTAACGTTTGCTAAATTTGCCATACTAATATTGAGTATAGGAATATTGTACGGTACAATGCAAGAGTATGAACCCTGAAAAACTTAATATCGCGGGTAACGTTAGGGTAAGATTTGCACCCAGCCCGACAGGAATTCCTCACGTGGGCAACATTAGAACTGCCCTTTTTGACTTTTTTTTGGCAAAAAACAAAAAAGGGACATTTATATTAAGAATTGAGGATACCGATCAAGCAAGGAAAATTGAAGGTGCAATTGAGGCTATTAAAGAAAGTCTTTCCTGGCTTGGAGCACAATGGGACGAATTTATAGTACAGTCTGAAAGGCTTGATGAATACAAAAAATACGCACAGGAATTAGTGGAGAGTGGACTGGCAAGAGAAGAAGAGGGTGCAGTGCGTTTTATTATCCCAAAAGACTCAAAAGAGATTAAATGGACGGATTTGATTGGTAATAAAGAAGTTTCATTTAATCTTGACGACGTTGAAGATTTTATAATTTTAAAAGCAGATGGATTCCCAACATACCATTTGGCAAATGTAGTCGATGATCATTTAATGGGAATAACCCACGTCATAAGAGGCGAGGATTGGATTCCTTCTACTCCAAAACATCTATTGTTATATAGAGCATTTGGATGGAATGCTCCAGAATTCGCGCACGTACCAAATGTTTTAGGAACTGATGGCAAGAAGCTTTCAAAGAGAAAAGGCGCTAAGAGCGTTCTGGATTTCAAAAAAGAGGGATATTTACCAGAAGCACTCCTGAATTACCTAATGCTCTTGGGGTGGTCACCAAAAAATGATCAGGAAATCTTGTCAAAGGACGAAATTATAAAAGAATTTTCACTTGAGAAGGTAAATAGTGCGCCATCAATATTTGATGAAAGAAAATTGCAATGGATGAATGGAGAATATATAAGAAAAACTCAAAATTCAGAACTCAAATCTCAACTTCTAGAATTCGACCCGTTACTAAAAGAATTTGACGAGGATTTACTTGAGGCTCTTATAGAGCCAGCAAAAACTAGAATGAAGTTACTGTCTGAGTTTGTGAATTTAGTTTCACCATTTCTTACAACATCAAGAACACCATCTTCAAAATTAAAATCTGAGCTTGAAAGTAAATTTAATCAAATTAAAGTTTGGAATAAAGATGAAATTTTGATTGCTCTTAAAGACTTTATTGGCGAAAACAACTTAAGCTTTCAAGACATTTACACAATGATAATTGGGCAAAAACAAGGACTCCCACTTGCTGATGTTTTTGAAATCCTTGGAAAAGAAAAAACCCTCTCCCTCTTGAAGTAAAACTTCACTTTCTATATCCTTAAAGCATGAAACAATTTGCAAATATTCTGACTTTTTTAATTCATCCCGCTGTTCTTTCCCTTCCTGCGGTTTTTCTAATTGTTTTTCACGAAGTTGGTAGTTTTAATGAGGCATTGCTTTGGATGATAGTTACGTTAATTGCAGTAGGAATAATTGGAGCATATGTTTTATTTGGGGTAAAAAGGGGCTTTTTTAATAATGTCGATGTTTCAAATAGGAAGCAAAGAGTTTTGCTTTACCCATTTGTAGCTGGTGTAGTAATTTTTTTTGTAGGATGTGTTTATTTGCTTAAAGGTCCACCTGTGTTAATTTTTGGTGGATTTTTTTTGGTAATTTCTTTGCTTGTCTTTGATGCTATAAACACAAAAATAAAAGCAAGTGTTCATGTTGCTTCAATTACCTCTTTAAGCATTATCCTAATTTCTCTATATGGTGGTTGGTCATATTTGGCATTACTTTTTGTTCCAATAGTTGCATGGGCTAGAGTAGTTGAGAGGAGACATACATTAAAAGAGACAATCGCTGGAGGGGTAAGTGGCGCGATTTTAACAATTATTACGCTTATTGTTATACAATATCTTTAGACAACTATGTTAAACCCGAAAACATTTTATCGTTCATTTGGTTATGCCCTAGAAGGATTAAAACTTGCGGTAACACTTGACCAGAATGTTAGGATACATTTAGTTCTTGCTTTGCTCGTAATTCTTCTCTCAATCTATTTTCAGATATCAAAGTTTGAATTTTTGTTTGTAATTTTTTCAATTTTCTTTGTAATCATTACGGAGCTTGTAAACACAGCAATTGAGGAGATGACAAATTTAATAGTTAATGAGCATAGAAGAGAGGCAAAAATTGCAAAGGACGTTGCAGCTGCCTCAGTCCTTCTTGCTGCTATATTTGCTTTAACTGTGGGAGTTGTTATATTTCTTCCCCGAATTTTAGAATTATTTTGAGAGTGAATAACTCGCAACTCATTGCGAGGATGAGAGCGAGAAACAAACTTTTCTTAAAGAATTTTCTAGCTTTTAAGCCAGAGTAGTTTATTCTAATTTTTCTCCCGAGTTTCTGAATGCCCGTGGGTAAGTGCCAAAATTTCAGACAATTTTTTTACAAATTTTTGCGCATGAACCCTGCTCATTCCAATTCTCGCAACAACTTGAATTTGATCAGAGCTTCCAACTTTTTGGCAAACATCAAAAGTTACTCCATCATCATTTACATTCATGAAAATTGTATCAGTGTACATGATGGGAGTAGTTTCTGAATTTAATTTTATTTGGAATTTTCTTGCTGGTTTGTCTGCCATATTATTCACCACCTATCGAATTCGAAGGCCTGGCTCTACTTCTTTCTCTGGAGTTAAGAGAGAAATATTTTCTATGTCGTCTCCAGCGGCAAGTATCATTCCTTGACTTTCAAGTCCCATCATCATTCTTGGTTCTAAATTTACAATTGCTACAATTTCCTTTCCGACCATTTCCTCGGGTGTATATGATTTTCCAATACCTGCAAGAATTTGTCTCTCTTCCTCACCCGCATTAACTGTTAGTCTCAATAGCTTATCAGAACCTTCAATTCTTTCAGCAGTCAAAACTTTTACAATTCTAATATCGCATTTTGCAAAATCATCAATTGAAATCATAGGTAGATTATATACTATAAACTTACTCTTTTACATAAACCTCATAATCCCCAAAGGAGGTAAAGTATGAATAATATTGCCTTATATAAAAAATAATTTTTTCGTTTCTACCTTTTTGGATAAGCACTATTGGAACTTTTTTCTTTGATAAATTAAGAATCACGTTATACTCATATGTTTTTTCATCAAAATCATAAGTTAGATAATTATGTTCAGTTGCTTCAATTCTATTCGAAATGAAATAAAACATAGGAGCGTAAGCATTTATAAATAAATAGTCATTTGTTTTTGAGTTACTGTTGGTAATTTCAAGGAAATTTGAAAAGTCGTTATTTGTCTTTTCATTTACAAAAACAAATACTCTTGGATTACTATAAAAATAATTATGTTTTATCAAAGGGTCTTCCCATCGATAGTATCCTTTAAATAAAGCAGTTTGAAATCCTAACGCTATCAAACCAGCTAGTCCTAAAATTATCAAAATTCTCAATGTCGAATATGTATTTAGTCGCAAAAATAGAACGGATGGAATTCCAACAAGCGAAAGAAGAGGGACAAGATGGAGATAATCTGTTGTAGGACGAATTCCAAGAATATAAAAAAGGATTACAAATACTGTAAGGTGCAGGAGGTGGTAGCGTTTTCTGATAAAAATAATAATTAAGGCAGATAAAGAAATAATAAATGGAGATAGATAAAGTAGGGTTCTTAAAAACGATTTTGTTAAAGTATCATAATAAATAAATGAAGTATTTAGATCCTTTTGAAAAATAATTCTTTCAAGAGTAAATTTGTGCATGTCATAAACAAAATAAGCAAAGGAATTAGTTGTGAGTAAATATATGCAAAACAATATCAAGCTCCAGAAAAAACCATAGAGAAAAGAGAGAATAGAGGAAATTTTATGTGTTTGTTCTACAAATATAAAAAAGATAATTACGGCTCCAATGCCGGCAACTCCAAAATTCTGCTTGAAAAGAAATAATAAGAATGCCGAAACTCCTGCAAAGAACAAATATCTTTCAAGTTTTGTTTCAAAAAATTTAAGAAGAAGATAGCAAAGCGCAATACCTAATGGAATACAAAACATAACCGGCCACGAAAAGTTAATATGAGTAGGTCCCCAAGCAACATAAACTAAAACAGATAGTATGGCATAGAGTTTATTTTTTGTTGAAAGAAAAACTGTTTTATAAATAAGAAAGGAAGATAGAAGAGAAACTCCAATCATTAAAATCCTAGTTGATAGAATACTTGGAGAAAAAAGGAAAAAAGAAAGCGAGGTTATAAAAATACTTCCTGGTGTATAAACGAAGTGAAAGTCTTTGTATGGAATTTCTCCATGTAAAAATCTAAGTGCGGATTGGAGGATGTAGCCCTCATCATGCATCACAACGCCACGGGTATGAAAGAAAATAAGAATAAGAAGAATTAAAAAAATAAGAACCCTCATGTATTAAGGGCAGTAGAGAATTTTTATTATACTATATGTGGAGCAAAGTTTTCTTCAGCTTTTTCGTGGGAGATTATCTATTTTGCGTTATTTCTTTCGTTGTGAATAAAAGTAAGATAGGGTCTTCCTACAAAAAATATAGCAGCAGTTACAATCCCTGACAAAACAAATGGGAGGCTTAAGTTAATAGAACCTAGTGCTCCACCAAGTAAAGGTCCAAAAATCATACCCATAGATCCAATGCTTTGTGTAACCCCTAAGACTATGCCTTGTTCTTCCTGCTTTGATTCAAGTGAAATGAGGGCTTGAGTGTTAATCATAATAAGACTAACTGCAAAGGGAGTGGTCGCCCCAACAATTATCATTAGCCATTGGAATGGAGAAAGACCCATTATAAGAATTGAAATGCAGAATGTAAAAAGTCCAATTTTTATCAAATCAATTTCACTAAACTTTTTAAGTAGGAGTCTAACTAAAAACATTTGGGTGATAAAGGAGCTCATCCCGATAAGCCCAAAAAACATACCGTTTTGAGCTTGGGTCCAACCAAATTTTTGACTTCCAAGAAGCGAAAATACTCCGACAATAAGTGACAGCGAGAAATTAACGAAAAAGAAAAGTAAAAGAAGAAAGCCTATGTTCTTTGGTCTCATTACTTCCCTTGTAACCTTCCAGTTGAAAAGTTGGATTTTTATATTTTTTTGCAATGCTTTGTTAGATTCAGGAAGAATGAAGAAGATAAGTATTGCGTTAATAAGAGATAGTGCAGCCGGAATTGCAAATGCTGCAGAAATAGAAAACATCTCAGAAACAATTCCACCAAGCAATGGGCCCACAACAAACCCCAAACCAAAAACTGCCCCCATTGTTCCAAGGGTTCTAGTGCGTTCATGCGCGGTTGAGGAATCTGCAATATAAGCTTGCGCAACAGAGATATTGGCGCTTCCTATTCCAGCAAGCATACGAGCAACAAAAAGTACCCATATCTGCGGAAATAGAAAAATCAGAAAATAAGAAATTGAATTTAAAATTGAACTAAGTATCAAAACTGGTCTACGACCATATTTATCTGAAAATCTTCCCAAAATTGGCGCAAAGATGAATTGAAATAAGGAAAAGGAAGCAATAATTGTCCCAACCAGGAATGTGTTTCCTCCAGATTCGGTTACCAAAGTTGGGAGAATTGGAATCACAATCCCAAACCCAATCATGTCTATAAAAACTACAAGCAGAAGTGTTAAGATTTTTTTACTCATGACTATTAATTGTAGCATGAATTTTTATGACTATGACTATTATTTGCTCTTCAAGAAAACCCCGTCTTTAATAAAGACGGGGATGAATTGAAGAAAGAAAACATCTTTCCTTAGGGAATACCCCAAGTTTTAACTTGGGGAAGATGTTATTTTTATCTTTTAAGATTAGGGATATAATGTGTTCATTGAATAAGAGCTTGTAAAAATGAAATCATTAAAAGCAGTAGCACAACTAGAACGCTTGGTATGGGCAGATGTATTAAGAGTAGTAGCAATTTATTTGGTACTTGTAGTTCATGCTTCCACAATGCCCTCATCAGCCTTTCCATTAAGTAATTCTTGGCCATACATAATTTCCTTTTCAATTGCAAAAATATGCGTGCCACTTTTTGTGATGTTAAGTGGCGCACTTCTTTTGGAAAAAAAGGAAACTTATAAAATGTTTTTCAAAAAAAGAATTTTAAAAGTGCTAACCCCTTGGATTGTTTGGACAGCGATTTATATGGGAATTAATTACTACACTAGAGATTTTCAACCACAAACTTTTTCTGAATGGAAATATTATTTTACGCTGACTTTCTTTACTGAATTGTGGTTCCTACCTCTTATTTTTTCCATTTATTTATTAACTCCTATTATAAGACTTACCATTCCGTTATTAAAAAAAACTGACAAGATTTACATCATAATTTTGTGGTTTGTGTGGGTGTCGATTTTACCTTTCTTCAATTCAAGTCCCGCTTTTCCAAAACCATTCAACTCAGGACTTCTTTCATTGGCCGTATATTTTTCCGGGTACTTTCTTTTGGGCCATTTTTTAACAAAAATTAAGTATCCCAAGAATACTTTATGGTTCTCAAGTGTACTAATTATATTAGGCATACTAATTAATTTTGTTTCACTCTTTTTAGTTAATGAAAACGAATTAGTTCAATACCAAAGTTCTATTTTTGACTATATAGCACCTGATGAGTGGGGTTCAAACTCAATTGTTATTTCAAAATATGGAGCCAGAATAACCGTCGCATCAACTGAACAAAGCATAAGAGGATTAAGACACGGTGAGTATCGCCCAGACTTAGTCATATGTGATGATGTGGAAGATTTGAATAGTGTTAAAACACGAGAAGGTAGAGATAAAACATTTCAATGGTTAGTAGGAGAAGTTTTGCCAATTGGAGATCAGGGGACAAAGATTGTCATTGTAGGAAACCTACTACATGAAGATAGTCTCTTAATGAGATTGAAACAAGGAATCGAAAACCAAAAGTTAAATGGTAAGTTTTTTGCTTATCCACTCTTAGGCAAGGATAATGAAATTGCATGGAAGGATAAATTTCCTTCTCAAATCGATGTTGAGAAATTGCGCTCAAGTATAGGAACTGATTCAGCATGGTATAGAGAGTACCTTCTTCGAATCATCTCTGATGCAGAACGACTAGTCCATCCTGAGTGGATTGCCTATTACGATAAATCGCCTTCTGAAAGAGCTAATGGATTTAG
Organism: uncultured Gammaproteobacteria bacterium; assembly: GCA_964425075.1. Taxonomy (GTDB): domain Bacteria; phylum Patescibacteriota; class Microgenomatia; order Levybacterales; family GWA1-39-11; genus JAUSNA01. The sequence goes on from CAYRKM010000001.1 coordinate 617,869, forward strand.
ATTTATTGCAACAGGTGTTGATCTTGCTATATCGCAAAAGGACTCAGCCGATTTCACAGCAATGGTGTCTGCAAAAATATTCGGACAGAAAGATGATCTAAGAGTTTATATCTTACCTTTCCCAATTAACAAAAGACTTAGTTTTCCAGAAACTTTTGAACAAGCAAAGAATCTTTCTGAAAATTTAGGAAATGGTCTTTACACAATGCTCTATATTGAAGATGTTGGGTATCAACAATCTTTAATCCAACACTTACAGGGGAATAATATTCCTGCAGTTGGAGTAAAGGTGTCAGGACAAGACAAAAGAGCAAGGCTTGCTTTAATAACCCATCTTATAAAACAAGGTAAAATACTTTTCCCGAAAAAAGGAGCAGAAGAATTAATACAACAGCTTACAGGTTTTAGCATTGAGAAGCATGACGATTTGGCAGATGCATTTTCCCTTCTAATTCTCAAGATTCAGGAGATGGATAATAAGCCTACATTCGATTACAGTTTTATCTAGGCTAAAACAAATCAGACATATTAACCCTCAAAGCTTTAGCCAGCTTTGTCATCACCTTAAGCGATGGTGATTTTCTTCCTTGCTCGATGTGACCCATGTGAGTCCTGCTGATATGAATTTTCTCGGCCAACTCTTCTTGAGATAAGCCCATATTTTTTCTGAGCTTCTGAATCCTTTTACCCAGCCTTTCTTTTGTTTGTTTTTGACCTAAAATCATAAGTTAATTTTGATAGCTATAAGCAATCAACTCTACTAGCTTAAAGCGAGCAATTAGCTTCAAATACTGCTTGCTTTTATGTTCACTTTCGCTTATCATTCAAATTAGAGGAATAAATATGGCATTATCTGAAGAACAGAAAATCAAAATTAAAGAAGAAGAGAAAAAGAAGCTTGAGGAAGAGAAATATAGAGAGAATGTAAAGAAAAATCTTAAAAAGGGACCTTGGTGGAAACCTAGGGGAGTATTAGCGTGGGTCGCAGTAGTCTTTATAATTGGATGGATTATTTATGCTGTATCTACCAACTCTTCTACAAGTACACCTCCTAAAGATACAACTAATCTAGATGGAAATGTTTCCTATAATGATTTGCAATTCAAGGTAAGTAATACCGAACAAAAAGATTGGGAATATTGCCACTTTACTCTAAATAATGATTATCATTATCCGGGAAGCTCTTTTAGCGATAAAGCTGGGCCAATTAAGGCTGGTGAAACTGTGTTTATTAATGCGTCAAATTTTGCAAAAAGCGATGGTACGAGATTTAATCCCTATTCGGTAAAGCCACAGGCTATAAATGTAGATTGCAACGGAAGATTCGGCTACTGGAAATGGTAAACCTCAAGCTATCCTTATAAGATTCTCCTACTAGACTTCACAAAACACCTGCGGTACCTTGTGTCCTGAGATGGATAACAGTAACGTATTAGCAAGAGCACCTATAGTTTCATTACCTACAACTGAATACTGTCTTTATGCCAGAAAATCGACAGAAGATGACGAAAGACAAGCTATGTCAATCGATTCTCAAATTAAGGAGATGAATGATATGGCTATACGAGACGGTCTGTTTATCAAAGAAATCCGCCAAGAGAAACATTCGGCTAAAATGTCTGGACAAAGGCCAGTATTTGCAAAATTAATTGAAGATATTCGAATTGGAATGTTTACAGGCATTTTGACATGGGCGCCAGATAGATTAAGTAGAAACGCAGGCGACTTAGGGATGTTGGTAGATCTTATGGATCAGGGAAGCTTACATCACATAAAAACCTTTTCTCAAAGTTTTTCTAATAATCCGAATGAGAAATTTTTACTTATGATCCTATGTTCTCAGGCGAAATTAGAAAATGATCAAAAAGGAATAAATGTTAAAAGAGGAATTCGTGCAAAATGTTCAATGGGCTGGCGTCCAGGGATGCCGCCCATCGGTTATTACAATAGAGCTTTTAATGGAGTGAAAGATATAATTGTAGATCCTGATAGAGGCCCAATAATCAGAGAAATGTTTGATCGAGTAGCAAAAAATGGAGATAGTGGTAAGACTTTAAAGAAGTGGCTAGACACTTGCTTAACCACTAGAGCTGGAAAGAAAGTGACACTAAGCCAGATTTATATGATGCTTAAAAATCCTTTTTACTACGGGGAATTTGAATATCCTATAAACAGCGGCAATAGATATAAAGGAGCTCATCCACCTTTAATATCTAAGGAAATATTTGATGAGGTACAAAATCAACTAACTGCACCCAAGAGAGGCTGGGGATTTAAAACATTTGCCTTTAAAGATTTATTTAAATGTGGGAATTGTGGGTCAAGTGTAATTGGAGAAGAAAGGTGGAGAAAGAGAAAAGCAAGACCCCCAGTTCATCACGTCTATTATCATTGTACGCGGCAGAAAAATTGGGATTGTAAAGAACCGTATCTAACGGAGGAAAAATTAATAAAAGAATTACTACGATATATCAATTTTAACGTTATTGCCCATCCACAAACTATAAATATTACTCCGGAGCTAAAAAGATATATGAATGAATACGAAAAAGCTAGAGAAATAACCCTCCTCCAGCAAGATATTGATCCAGACCACATCCAGTTTGGAATCTATGAATATTCTCAATATGCACTTAAGAACGGCTCAATTGAGGAGAAAAGAGAAGTAATAACTTCAATAAAAACACAGCTGTATATTCACAATCAGTTTATTAGTTCATTATCTAAAGTAAATGATGCACTAGTATCTAGTTGATTTTGTTAGTGGATATCATGTTATGATAGTTACATATGCCACAACTATTCAAATCAATATATTTCCCTGATTATAATTCTGACAACAAAGAATCAAAATCATTTACGTTGGCATTTTCAGATAAGGATCAAGACATTTATGAACTATTAAGGACATCATCGAGCTTAGAGGTAAGAAGTTTATTATCAGTATTTTCATTTTCGGAATTAATTGATAAAGCTAATCAAGAAAGTCTACCTTTAAATACCTACTGTTTATGGAAAATCAGAAAAAACTTACAAAAGATTACCAGTCAAAATAAAACTAACATCCAAACTAACTTATTTCCGCTAGATCCAGTACAGGTTACATTTGAAGGAGGAAAAAACTTACCCCTTCAATCTTGGTATCCCTACCTTGAAGGATATTCTCCAGATTTTGTCGAGCACATTATAAAGAATTATTTAACACAGAACACAAGAACAGTTTATGATCCTTTTTCTGGATCTGGAACTACCCCTCTTGTAGCCTCATCTTTGAAGTATGATTCTTACTATTCAGAAATAAATCCCTTATTGCAATTTTTATCACAAACAAAATTCAGAGCTAAAAACATTAAAGATAAAAAAAAGACTATATCTAAGCTCACGATAATAAATAACACTCTTAAAAGTAAGATTCTAGCTTCTGATGAAGATATAGATCTTCGAGAAAACTATATTAGAACCTTTGGAAAGAGTAAGTTTTTCGATGATAAAGTTTTCTCTAACGTTTTAAGGACAAAGACGTATCTTAGGAGACTCGCTAAGCTAGATAGCTTGACAGCGGATTTAGTATGTACGGCAATCCTAGGAAGTTTAATAAAAGTATCTCTTTTAAAAAGGCAAGGTGATCTAAGGTATAAAACTAAAGATGAATTATCTAAAACAAAGACAGCTGAATATTTTGAAACTATACAGGCAAATCTGCAAAACATAATAAATGACATTTCGAATCTAAAGAAAGCTCCAGAGCCTATCTTCCTTACAGATGATGCAAGAAAAATAAAAGATTTAGACAAAATTGGTATAGACGCAGTAATAACTAGCCCCCCCTATCTGAACGGTACTAATTACTTTAGGAATACAAAGTTAGAGTTATGGTTTTTGGGATATTTAAAATCATTAAGTGATTTGACTGACTTTAGGCAACAGGCAGTAACTGCGGGTATTAATGACGTCTCTTTAAAAATTGAAAAGCAAATAGAAAATGAACTTCTTAAGGAGCTTTTGAAAGAAATTAATAAATCTGCATACGATCGAAGAATTCCTAAAATGATTCATGATTATTTTGCAGATATGCAAACTATCTTTGAAGGATTAAAGAAACATTTAAATGATAATGCAGTTTTGGCTATCGATTTGGGAGATTCAATTTACAGTAATGTTCATGTTAGAACTGACGAAATCCTGATTTCAATATTAAAACAATTAGGATATGAATTTGAGAGAAGCATTGTTTTGCGAAGACGGATATCCAAGAATGGCGAAGAACTGAGACAGGTGTTATTAATATTTAAATATAGACAATCCAAGCAGCCCAAAATAATCCCTATGAATAAATCTAATAAATGGGATCAGGATTGGAGTAAGTTTAAAAACGATTTGCCTCATCAGCAAATTCCATTATCAAAGAGAAATTGGGGAGATCCTATACATTCTTTGTGTTCATATCAAGGTAAGTTAAAGCCTTCTATTGCTCATATGTTAACCTCGATTTTTGTACCACCTAATGGCTCAGTATTAGATATTTTTGCAGGAGTTGGAACTATTCCACTAGAAGCCTCTCTCCAAGGAAAAAAATCATTTGGATTTGATATAAGTGCTCCTGCTGTTGCGATATCAAGAGCAAAATTATCTAAGATTTCAAGCGATAAAACTTATGAAATAATAAATGATCTTGAACAATATATTTTAAGCGGTAGAACTGACAAGTCTGAGCTTTCAAAAGCCCAAACATTTGGATTCAATAAGAAATTAATCGATTACTTTCATCCAAATACATTAAAAGAGATTTTGTTAGCACGGGAATACTTCGGGAAGATAGGATATGATACACCAGAAAAGTCTATAGTTCTTGCCTCTATTCTTCACATTCTTCATGGAAATAGACCGTATGCATTGAGTAGAAGATCTCACGGAATTACACCCTTTGCGCCTACAGGCGAATTTGAATATAAAAACCTTATAACTAAACTCAAAGAAAAAGTTTCCAGATCATTAAAATATGTTGATAGAAGTAATTTTGTAGAAGGAAATATGTATTTTCAAAATGCTCTAAATGAGTGGCCTAAAGAGATAAAGAATTTAGATGCAATCATCACAAGTCCGCCTTTCTTTGATAGTACGAGATTTTATCTTTCTAATTGGATGAGGATATGGTTTGCTGGCTGGGATGAAGAAAACTTCAAAACAGACTCTGTCGATTTCATAGAAGAATTACAAAAGAAAGATTTTTCCGTATATGACTCAATTTTTAAACAAGCCCGTGAGCGATTGAATAAAAATGGCGTATTTGTGATGCACTTAGGGAAAAGTAACAAGTGTAATATGGCAAAAATATTATCAGAAAAATCCAAGCCGTGGTTCAATACTTACGATATCTTTGAGGAAAGTGTAAGGACGGGAGAATCACATGGAGTCACAGATAAAGGAACAGTAGTCGACCATCAATATTTGGTATTAAATTAGTATCCTAAAAGTTTTTTATTTGCGTCAGAAAGTTGTTCGACTAAATTATAGTCTTCAAGTAATTTCTTAATATCGTCAATTCTCCTACTTAAGTCCGTTGCAGATCTCACTGTCAGTAATCTTGTTACACACGCATTTACATCAATACGAGGATTAAGAATAGGCTCTCTTTTTGATATTAGCGATAAATCAGCTCCTGTAATCTGAGCTAAGCGTATAAGTTCCTCATTGGTATAAAAATCACTAGGCCACTTGTCGTTTTTCGCTGCATTTGCTTTTGTTGAGAGTAATGCTGCATTTTGTGAACTGAGAGGATAAAGCCACCTAGATGGCAAAATGTGATCGATTGCCCACGATCCTCTATCAGATTTGTCAATAATGATACCGGTTTTAAAACATTTAGAATCAAATCGTTCAAACAATTCGTCTAAATCGACGGTTTGATTCTCACCCTCAAGTAGTAATTCAGCGGCTCTACGTTTGCTGGAAGATTCATGTAGTTGTTGTTGCGTTCTTAGTGGGTTTAAGGTTGTGTTAATAACGGCTTTACAGCTTCTGCATTCAAGTTGTTTCTCCAGAGGTCCCCATCCAACGTGACGATCGAACGCCGACCCGGGAAGAACTCTACCACAGGTTCCGCACTGTTTCCAATAATTAGCTTTATCTGCTACTGCAATTCTAAAAAACGCTCTCCAAAATCGTTCTATATGCAAATCTCCTGGTAGGGTGTATTCTTCCTTCCAGTTTGTAAAAGGTGTTTCCTTGCCTGACGCATCAGTTAATGGTAATCCTGACTGTCTTGAGTGAATATATCCACAAAAATCACATTTCCATTCTTCATTATCGTAAGCTTCTGTTTCCGATAGCAATCGTTCACCAATAGAATGCTTGTTAAGCATGTTACAACGTAGGCAATTAAAAATTACCCAGACATCATTGGGTTTTGCCCCAGCAATCCTAGGAATTTCCGTCCTGTTTGTAGTTGATCTTCTTGGCATATTGTTGCTTGTATTATATCCTAAGTGCCTTCTAAAGAAAAACACCTATGATTGGAATTCGAACCGCAACCTCGGTATTCAGATGTTTAAAGGTGTGAATAGTGAGGGTACGGTGAGATACTAACACGTGCTTGCTGAGAGGCTCGGTCTAGAACCTTCTTATCCTTATAACGATTGTCTCACATCAAGGCTAAATGAGACAAACGAGACACTATAAAAAAGGGTGTCTTATTTTCTATAATATCCCATAACAACACAACAGATAAATGATATATTTTGATATAGTTGTGTTTCTGCCCTTTAATTATGGCAAGGGCAAGAAAATATACAACATTTAATAGGGCAAGGCTTATGTTATTTACTCATTCATATGCCTGTTATGCTATTACTTGCCATGTAAAAACGAAATATAAAATTAATGATAACCTAACGCCACGAGAATTACGAAAGAGATATATCAATAAGAGAATTATTCCAGAAATTTCTAGGCTTTCTTATTCGCTACATTTTGACTACGAAGTTCTATGGAGAGCAATACTATTGAATAAAAAGCCGCTACTGAGTAAGCAGGTAAGAAGCAGTGATGGAATTAGGTTATATCTTGCCATCGAGGACGAACTGATTGCTCTTGCCGAATCAAAAAGGCACAGATCACGAGACTTTTTCGACCCTGATTATGAAAATGAATATGCGCTACTCAGTATTGCAATAGAACGAGCAGCAGGAAGTCTTCTTAATGACGTAGAGGATGACTTTGTCTTTGATCAGCAATGTGAAGAAATGAAGAAGATATGTTTCAAGTGGTATTACAAAATTGCGTATCGATATAAACTGCCGACAACAAGAATTGTCCCGTTTGTTTTGAGACTTATCAGCTGAAGTTTATTGACTGGCTATCACTTCTAAGTTTATTGCGTGTGTTTCTTTAAGATAATTTTCTGTAACGGCGAGTAGTTCTAGTTGACTATTACTTGCTTGGTTTTTAGATAAACCTGGCTGAACAACTGTGATTGTAAATTCAGGAATAAGATAAGGTACTTTATTTCTTATTTCTTCGAGTTTTTCTAAATCACCTTTTTCAAATCTTGAAACCAATCCTTTCTTTTGTCGACTCACCTCACGTAAAGTTAAGTGATCGATAAGTTTTTGTATATCATCTCTCCAATGAACACTTTTTTGTGCTTGACCGCAAACTGCATATAGATCTTCGACTCTTGCTCCGGGAGTGGCAGATTGGGAGAACTTACAATGGTATAAATCAACTATTAATTTCTCCTCTGTCATTTTAATTCCTATTACATCCGCAGCTTCATAGGAATCGTCATCGTCAAAAACGACATCATATTGTGAATCGTGGGTATCCTTTAGTGCCTCTTGTATGACTCGATATTGTATTGAGTCAGTATCTTTATTTACTGTCTGCGATTCTTTACTCAAATCAATACCATTCCAGTCCCATATTTGAATCTTATCCTTATCAAAAGGTGCAGGCGGATCAGCAGGATTTTCAAAAAGAACGTTGTATTGTAGGTATGAATCGTTTTCAAAACGAACAATAGGAGAATTCTCTTTTAACCAATCAGGAAGGGATTGTGGTTTTCTCGCAATTATAATTTGTGCAGTGTCTTGCCCAGTCGGTAAATACTCAACATTGTTATTATTAAATGCAATTTTATATTCAACACTTTTGTTTTCACTAAAAACCTGGAACTTTATTGGGCCTGTTTTATTAAAGTCCGTTAACTCAATACCTGCTTCATACAATGGAATCGTCTCTCCCGCGATATTTAGTTCAACAGTTTCCTCGCTTTTCAAGAGTAAGTCTTCTGGCCACTCTATTGTTAGCGGTACGAGGTTTGGCCGTTGTGTTATTAAAGTTGGGCGCAATACATATTTAAGAATATCTGTTGCAGAAAAAGTATCATCAAGTAATTTTGTGCCTGTTTTTCGGCACCATTCAATCCATTCCGAGATATCATCTGCTATTTTATAAGACCAAATCCTCCCTTTGTAAGATGACCCGATGCTTGTTTTACTACCATTCTCAAAACCTCTTCCAAAAAGATTGGATTTAATCCTATTTTGTTGCTGAGCGTCCGAGATTGCTGATAGTATGTCTGATCCAACATACATTGTGAATCGCATTGCTCGATTTAAGGAATGTGTTAAGCCAAGATTCATAAGGCTTAATCTATTGATCCCAGAGAGAGTACGAAACACTTGTTCTCCACGAACTATTTCAACATCATCGCCACAAATAGCTTTTGCTAATTCCCCATGGAAGGACCTGTTGTTTGAGCTATTGATAAATAATAATTTTTGAGCTTCATCCCAATGAATCAAATACAGATCCCAAATCGTATTATGGATATCCTTAAAATTGCCCCAAGAAATTGGTTCTTTCTCGCAGGTAACAAAGAACACGACTTTTTCTCCTTGATTTACAGTAGGGTCAATAAAAAGCCTAGATTCTTTTACTACTTTTGGTATGTTTTCGGGAGTCCACCGCGTATTATTTGTTTTATAAACAACAGTGCTCATTTTAGGCAAAATATTTTGAGGTAAGAATTCTGGAGGCAAATCCACAAATCCTTCAAAAAACTGAGATAGCTTTTCCTGTTTGGTAGTCGCTCCTTCACTTAAGTTCCGTAGTAATTTATCCCAATCAGCATCTTCTGCATATAAGTCTTTTAACGCTTCTTCAACACCAGGGTTGGCGATATTTGCAACAATCGTTGCGGAACCAATATTTGGTTTTGTTCTTGTAAATCTTCCTGTAAACTGCAATGTAATGGCAAGACCTTTATGCACATCATGGAGTGCTGCAATTTTTAATTCAGGTAAGTCAAAACCTTCTCCAAACATGTCAACACATACAATAATTCTTGATTTTCTTTCATTTATTTCATTAAGAGATTGGCGTTTTTCAGCCACTTTTTTCTTACTATGAAAAAGTTGAGGATTATGATTTGCGCCGTGTTGTTGGTAAATAGCAAATATATCTCGCGCACGAGTTATACTATCTGCTCGCGCCAAGATAATATGGTCTAGATTTTGTGCAAGGTCTTCTTCCAGCTTTTTGATTGCTCTTTTGGCAATAGTCTCATCGGCACGTTGTTTATTATAATCTCTTACACCAATAAAACTGATTTGCTTGAAATACCCTTCGCTTTGCGCTTTTCGTAATGGATAATTAAAAATTACCTTTCCATCAATATGTCTTCCATCTCCTCTAAAAGGTGTGGCGGTAAATTGTAATATGGTTTTTTCTTTGAAGAATTTTCTGAATTTTTGCCAAGTTGGTGCTGAAATATGATGTGCCTCATCTATAAAAAGGTACGTAGCTGTTCCAGCCATTGCCTTTTGAATTTCTTCTGAGCATCCACCTACTATTGCCATTGTCGTTATCACCACATTGCATGACCCAAAAAATTTATTTACCTCATCTACTGTTTTGAGTCGATGCTCGAGGGTCCCCACGATAGGATTTTCTGCTTTCCTTCCAACAGCTCCAATTTTTCTTAATAATCCGAGACCTAGGAATTTATTCGTGATCTGATCTCTTAGCGCATCTGTTGGTACAACTACTAGGATTTTATCTATTCGCTCGCAAACCATAAGTGCAAGCATTGTTTCCGTTTTTCCTGTACCAGTAGGCATAACAATGGTGGCTGATGCGTTTGTTACTTTCCAATGAGCGAGTGCGGCATGGAGTGCACCGATTTGGGGCGGACGCAATCCTTCTTCAAGAATTTGATCATTTTCTCGTTTTTCTTCGACGAAAGAGAATTGCTTATCCCAGGATTTAATTACTTTTTCGCAAGATCTGGGGAATGTAGCAATTCTTCTATTACTAAGTGTTAACGCTCTAGGTTTATCGCCGGAAAATGTAGCAGATTTATTAACCTGCCTAATAGGATTACCTAATACTTTTGTGTTGATTATAAATTGATCATTATTCACGGTGTTTTGAAGCTGTTCCTTTTATTAGCTGAATTATATACAATACGAATGTATAAAGCTAGAATTATGGGCTATGAAAAAAGACTATTTTGCTGAAAAAACGAAGCGACTGAAACAGGAAATAAAAGTGCTTGTCAGCAGACCTGCATTTCAGAAAGAAATTGCTGACCTCAGGAAAAAATGGAATATTCCTTCCGAAGGAATAAAGAATGAGGATGACAATTTAGAATGGAATCATAAGCTTGATATTGCAACTGACGAGTATTACAAAACAGAATGGCCGAAGTGTCGAGCAGAGATTGATAGCTTAAATAAAGAGAAAAAGTTCCTAGAAGCTGAGGATAAAAGAAAAGAGTGTAACGCTAAAGCTCCAATGCATGCATTTCGTGAGGATGTATGGGGTGTCGTCAGAAAATATCGCCTTTCTCCACGTTGGCACACTGGTATTCGTCGCTACCTTTTATTTAATGATCCCGATAATCTGAACTTGACCGCAGGAGTAACTATGGTTACGACATGGGAAAACGGTATGAAAAGACTTTCGCTTGAAATTGATGGCGATACGACCCTCAATGACATCAGGCATATTTGGCCGTGGGTGAAGCGAATGCAGAAAGATTTAATGTATAGGAAGGCTGATAAGTTCCAGCCTATTAAGAACTTTGACCGAGATCAAAGAATTTATGAGCTTGAACAAGAAGGAAAGTCGGAAAAGGATATTGGGGATATCATACAGCAAGAATTTGGTGACTCACTTGATTACAACGAAATAAATATAGCTATCAACCGCTACAAGAAACGCCTCAACATCAATTAGTCACAATTGTTGTTTATACACAAGCCCTTTTTCATCCTATTATTGATAGTATGTTGAACGCACATACTAAACAAGAGAACCCATATTCTATCGTTTATGTTTCAGCTCAAGAACTTCGCCCCGCTGAATACAATCCAAGAAAATGGGATGAGGAAGCTGCCAAGCAATTAACGGAGAGTATTAAGCGCTTCGGATTGATAGATCCCATTATTGCGAATGGTGCATCTAATCGAAAAAATATTGTAATTGGTGGACATTTCAGACTCGAAGTAGGAAAAAGACTAGGTATAGAAAAAGTACCTGTGGTTTATGTTAATATCCCCAATCTTCAGAAGGAAAAGGAGTTGAATCTACGTCTTAACCGCAATACTGGAGAATGGGATTTTGAACTTCTGAAATCATTTAATGTCGAGCTGTTACTTGATGTTGGATTTGATGATAGCGATCTTTCACACATTTGGGATGATAACTTGGGAGTCGAAAATGACGACTTTGATGTTAAAAAAGAAATTGAAAAGATCAAAGAACCAAAAAGCAAATGGGGAGATATATACCAGCTTGGATCGCACCGACTTATTTGTGGAGACGCGACAGATCCCGAAGTACTCAAAAAGCTAGTACAGGATGACAAGATATCCATGCTCTACTGCGATCCCCCATATAATATCTCGCTCGATTACAGCAACGGGATTGGAACAAATGGAAAATATGGCGGGAAAACGAATGACAAGAAATCTGAAGAAGAATATAAAGCGTTTCTCAAGAAAACGCTTGAAAATGGGCTATCAACTGCTTTTCCTGATGCACACGTGTTTTATTGGTGTGATGAAAATTACATTGGACTAATCCAGGGAATATACAAGGAACTTGGGATTATAAACAAACGAGTTTGTCTTTGGATTAAGAATAACCAGAACGTCACTCCACAAACTGCATTTAATAAAGTGTATGAACCATGCGTTTATGGTATTCAAGGTAATCCGTATCTTTCCGAATCAGTCAAAAACCTGAATGAGGTTCTCAATAAAGAGGTAGGAACAGGAAATCGACTGACAGATGATATCCTTGACCTTTTTAATATATGGCTAGCAAAACGTCTTCCTGCACAAGAATACGAACATCCGACAGAAAAACCACCAACACTCCATGAAAAAGCATTACGTCGTTGCACGAAAGCTGGAGACATCGTGCTTGATGTATTCGGTGGCTCCGGATCTACTCTCATTGCGTGTGAACAACTCAAACGCAGAGCATATCTTTGCGAAATTGAGCCTATTTTTTGTGACCTTATTATCAAGCGCTTCGAGAAGTTGACTGGACAGGAGGCAAAGCTATGCAAATAAAAATAGGTGATGTTCTACAACTCGGTGATCATCGCTTGGCGTGTGGAGATGCAAAAGACTCAGCGTTGTTAAAGAGGCTTATTTTAGATGATCGAATCTCTCTCCTTCTGACGGATCCGCCCTACGGCGTGGCTTATGTTGAAGGAAAAGCTGAACTTACGGAAATTAAGAGTAATAAAAAGATAGCCAACGATCACAACCAAACAGAAGGAACGTATCGCCATTTTACGAAGGAATGGCTAGAAGCAATAAAGCCATATCTTGCCAAGAAAAATTCTTTTTACATTTTTAACTCAGACAAAATGGTGTTCTCCTTGCGAGATGGCATTGTTGATGCGGGTTTTCGACTCACACAACTACTTGTGTGGATCAAAAACAATGTTGTCGTCGGACGGCTTCACTATTTACCACAACATGAGCTGATCGCATACGGATGGTTTGGAAGTCATGAGTTCTATAAAGCAAAGGACAAAAGTATCCTCATCTATCCAAAACCTAATAAAAGCCCACTTCATCCAACCATGAAGCCAGTCGGACTTCTCAGAAACTTAATCCTTAATAGCTCGAAAATTGATGACTATGTCTATGACCCATTCGGCGGATCGGGATCAACACTTATTGCTTGCGAACAAACGAAAAGGAAATGCCTCATGGTGGAGATAGATCCGGAGTACTGCCAAGTGATTATTGATCGCTTTGAAAAAGTTACAGGTTACAAAGCAGAAAGGACAAAAGATGGAAAATAATCCGACGATTCAGAAGCGAATAGATAAAAATCAGGAACTACTTATTGAGCAGCTTAAGAAAACGCCAATTGTTCAAGTTGCGTGTGAGAAAGTCGGGGTAGGCCGAGCTACTTATTACCGATGGAGAAAAGAAAATGAAGTATTTGCCGAACAAGCAGATGAAGCAATAGCTGAAGGAGCGTTACTTGTGAATGACATGGCCGAGTCCCAACTCATGGCAGCGATTCGGGATAAAAATCTCACAGCCATCATTTTCTGGTTGAAGCACCATCACCCTCACTACGCAACGAAAGTTGAAGTGACGGCTAGACTAAAAGCTGATAACGAAGTTTTAACGCCTGAACAAGAAGCACTAGTAACGAAAGCATTAAAACTTGCCTCATTAATTCCTGAAACAAAGGAGGAAGTAAAACAATGATTGTTGGAGCAATTACAGATAACGTGCTCGAAGGAATAAAAAGAGAAAGATCCGTGAGACGAGAAGTCGCAAGAAGTAGCCATCTTTGGTTTTTCTCAATATACCTTGGACACTATATCAAGTATCCATTTGCGCCGTTTCATTCAGAAATGTTTGCGCTGACGGAAAATGCTGACATACGATTATCAGTTCTTGTAGCATTTCGTGGTTCTGGAAAATCAACGCTTATAACTCTGTCTTATCCAATCTGGGCAATTGTGGGAGCACAGCAAAAGAAGTTTGTGCTCATCCTCTCTCAAACCCAAACGCAAGCAAGACTTCATATGGCAAACATAAAACGAGAGCTTGAGAGTAATGACTTATTAAAAGCAGATATTGGACCATTTGAAGAAGTAAGTGACGAATGGGGATCAAATTCAATTGTCATCTCAAAATATGGCGCACGTATTACTGTTGCCTCAACGGAGCAGAGTATTCGAGGATTAAGACATGGGGAGCATCGACCTGATCTGGTTATTTGTGATGATGTGGAGGATTTAAATAGTGTAAAAACCCGGGAAGGACGAGACAAAACATTCCAATGGCTGGTTGGTGAAGTGCTCCCAATCGGAGATCAAGAAACAAAGATTGTAATTGTTGGAAATCTTTTGCACGAAGACAGTCTCTTAATGCGACTGAAAAAAGGAATTGAAAATGAAAAACTTAATGGAAAATATTTTGCCTATCCACTCCTAGATATAAATAATACTATTGCATGGCAGGCTAAATTTAAAACTTTAGAGGACGTTGAGAGATTACGGGCAAGTATTGGAACAGACTCTGCGTGGTATCGAGAGTATTTATTACGAATAATTTCTGATGCGGACCGCTTAGTCCATCCTGAATGGATTCAGTATTATGACCGGATACCATCTGAAGATAGTGGTGACTTCCATTACACTGCAACTGGTATTGATCTGGCGATATCTCAACGGGAGTCTGCAGACTATACTGCAATGGTTTCAGCTAAAGTATTTGGCTACTATGAGAAATTAAAAATATACATCCTGCCCCATCCCGTAAATGAACGTTTAAGTTTTCCTGAAACCTACGAGAAAGCAAAACAATTGTCCAAAGATTTAGGGGACGGTCACTATACTAAATTATTTATCGAAGATGTAGGATATCAAGCTGCTCTTATCCAAGACTTATCAAATCACAATGTTCCAGCAGAAGGGGTAAAGGTATCAGGACAAGATAAAAGATCAAGACTTGCTTTGATAACGCATCTTATTAAGCAAGGAAAAGTTCTCTTCCCTAAGGGAAACCAAGCTGAAGAACTTATTATGCAACTTACCGGGTTCGGTATTGAGAAACATGACGATTTAGCTGATGCGTTTTCGCTTCTACTTCTAAAGATCCTGGAAGAGGATCAAGGAGAGCCAAGTGTCTATATCATCGATATGGGAAGCAGTCTTTATGATAGATATTCACCACTCGGGAATCTGAACGAAGACCGTTTTACACTTGATACAAAATTTTAGCTAAACAGTCGAAGGATACAAATCATCAACTTTTACCTTCAATGCTTTGGCAATACGATAGAGCGTGTAGGATGAAGGTGTTCTTTTCGCAGTCTCTACAAGATTAATATATGTCCGATAAAAACCACATTCAGCAGAAAGTTGATCTTGAGACCACCCCTTCTTCTTTCTCGCCTCCCTTATATTGTTACCGACAATTTCGGTAAACTTATACTTACTCAGCATATAGCATATTTTCCTAGGCTCTCCTACAACTGTGCAACGCACTATTAGTAGAATTACTGCTTGATTTCCTCTATAATTAGCGATAATGTTGGGTTTAACCTATAAAGAAAGGAGGTGCTAAAACATGAAGAAATTACTTAAATGGGGAGGAATCGGACTCATAATTATTATTGTGCTTGCAGTAATTGCAAGTAGCGGTGGAGATAAATCAGGTAACCAATCCACAACTGACTCAAACTCAGCGGGATCGCCTGATAGCAAGCAGGACAATACTGCTAAAACATACGGTCTTAATGAGACTGTCCAGGACGGAGATCTTGCTTTTACCGTTACCGGTGTTGAAACAGCCAAAACGCTTGGAAATCAATTCACCGAGAAAGATTCTCAGGGCACGTTTTACGTTGTAACCCTGAAAATTGAAAATAAGGGAAACAAAACCGCAACCTTTGATAGCTCAATGGCGAAAGTAACAGACGACCAAGGCCGTGAATTTGAACGCTCTATCGAAGGCCAAACCGCCAAAGGTATGGCGCAGGGTAGTGTGGATTTATTTCTACAGCAAATTCAACCATCATTATCTGTAACAGGAGACTTGGTGTTTGATCTGCCAGCGGATATGCAAAATCCAATGCTGGTTGTTAAAGGTTCACTCTTTGCAAAAGGAGCGAAAATTAAGCTTCAGTAAAAATAACGGATCCGTTATTTTCAAAAGCCCCTTCTTTAAGGAGGGGCTTTTAGTTCTTGACACACTACTACACAATGTAGTAGATTATCTCTATGGGGGGTATATGTCATACAGGCCTAAAGATACACAAGAGCGAATAATCCACCGTCTCAAGATCGCAAAGGGGCAACTAGAGAAAGTAATCAAAATGGTTGAAGAAGATACATATTGTATTGATATCCTTCACCAATCGCACGCTATACAGAAAGCCCTAAAAGAGACAGATCATCTCATGCTTGAGAATCATCTACAAAAATGTGCCGCTGATGCTATTGGCAAAGGTCGCAAAGATGAAGCAATAAAAGAAGTAATGCAAGTTTTCAAAAAATCTCAATGAAAGTGATTTTAATTATTGTTATTTTATTCTTTGCCATAGCCGCGTCAGGATTTCTATATTTTACGGTTAATAGAAATGGCACGAAAGCTCAAGAGAACTCAAGAACAAAAGTTCAGCAGAGTAATTCAAGCTTACAAGATCTCGTTGTTGCTCCACAAAAACCCACGGATAAAGTAATTGTAGAAAAAGTTACTCTCAAGAAAGCTGGATTTCTTGCTCTACGTGAGATGGAAGGAGACACACTGAGCCAAATTGTTGAGATAAGTACTTTCTTAAAGGTAGGAACACACACTGATGTGGAGATTCCTCTTAACAACGTGGATATTACGGATAAGGATCTTATTGTAATGGTTTATGAAGATCAAGAAAATGATCAGGTTTTTAATGATCTTGAGATTCCGGCAGTCAATGAGAAAGGTTCTTTGATTGCAAGATATGTAAAAACTGGTGAACCCCTTCCAGAAAATCTAGTTGAAGGAAATACATCTGACATGCCTGCACACAGCATGGAAGGAATGGTAACAGTAAAGTATACAGATAATGGATTTACACCAAATAAGATAGAAATTAACGAGGGAGATATGGTTGAATTTCGAAATGAGAGTAACAGGAATATGTGGGTTGCCTCAGCCAATCACCCGGCACATGAAGTTCTACCTACTTTTGACCAATTCAGAGCGTTTACGAAAGGTTCTGTATATCGCTATGTATTCAAAAAGACAGGTTCATGGGAGTATCACGATCACTTAAGTCCAACTTTAGGAGGAGTAGTTGTCGTAAATTAAATGTAAATATTGAAATGTAGGACATAATAACTTTTACTATGCAATTATCAAAACACATATATACAATTGCTTCATTTGTTTTTGTAATATTCGTATTGGGACTAGCCTTTTTCTCCGATAAAATAGCTGCTACTAATAACTCAACTGTTAAACAAAATCAAGCCGCAGAAAAATTATATGTAGCCTTAGAGGATGATGGTGCAATCGCTGTGATTGATACAAAAGATAATTCACTTCTTGGCAAAATCGATCTTACAGAAAAGAATGGGGAGATGGAAGTCGGTTACTCAGCTCATAATGTGCAGGTAGCACCGGATGGCAAAAGTGTTTGGGTAACTGCAAACTTTATGGGTCTTGGGGGACATGAAGGAGAAAATGATACCACTGAAAATGAAGAAACAAAAGAAGCATTTTCAGACCAAGTGATAATCATTGATCCCCAAAAGGATTCTATAGTAAAACGTATTGATATAGGAGCTGATCAGCATCTTGCCCACATAGTTGTAACCAGGGGCGGAAAAACTGCCTTTGCTACCGCGCAGGAACCAGGACTGGTATATAAAATAAACGGTGTAACATACGAAGTCGAGAAAACTATCCCTCTTACAAAAGATGCAGAGCCGCATGGTCTAAGACTTTCAGCAGATGACACAAAAGCTTTTGTTGCACTTATAGATGGAAAAGGCATTGGTGTAGTCGATACCAGAACAAATGAAGTAAAAACTGTCCCACTTTCAGGAAGCGCTGTACAAACAGCGGTTATTCCTAATACTAACTATATTGCAGCTTCGGTGTACGATACAAAGCAGATAGCATTTTATGATACCGTTACAGGGGAAGTTTCCTATGTAGATTTACCTGCTGAATCTGAAGGCGCAATCCAATCATATGCTACACCAGATGGAAGGTATTTATATATTGCAGATCAAGGATATTACTTCGGCAAACCAACAAGTGATTATGTGTATGTTATTGATGTTCAAGGGAAGCAGGTTGTTGGCAAAATTCAGGCAGGTGTTGCGCCTCACGGTGTTGTAGTGTCCCCTGATGGGAAAAGAGCGTATATTACAAATCTTTTAAGTGATGACATTTCAGTTATTGATACAGCCACTGATAAAGAACTTACCAAAATAAAAGTTGGAAAAATGCCAAATGGTATTAGCTTGTGGTCACACCAATCGGGAGGTACACCTTAATGGAAACGAAAACATTTCAAGTTAAAGGGATGCACTGCGCATCCTGCGCAAATATCATAAAAAGAAAATTAGAAAAGCTCGAGGGAGTTACAACTTGCACTGTTAATTTCGGAACAGAAAAAGCAGAAGTAGCATTTGATGCTACGAAAGTTGGGTTGCTTCAGATGAATGAGCAAGTTAACAAGCTTGGGTATACTCTTAATACTACTGAAGCTCCTAATGCTTCTGAACAATCACAAGTTTCGACAGAAAATGAGGCAAAAGAGCAAAAGCTTAAAGAACTTGAAGAAATGAGGCAGAAAACAGCCTTTGTCATGCCGATTGCAGCAGTTGTTTTTGTCTTGATGCTCTGGGAAATTCTTGTCTCTAGGGTAGCGTTTCTTCCTACCTTTCCTCTTTCAATGGATGCATTTAACAGAGCATCATTTATATTGGCAACTCCTGTCATGTTCTGGATCGGGAAACCTTTTATTAACGGCGTGGTACGGTTTATTAAGTATAGAGCCGCAAATATGGATACACTGGTTGGAATTGGTACATTAGTTGCATACTTCTACAGCAGTATTATGCTTCTTTTTCCTGAAATAAAGACGCTTCTAAACGCTCCTGAAGGGTTATATTATGATGTAACAATTGTCGTTATTGGATTTATTACGTTAGGTAAGTATCTTGAAGCAAAATCAAAACTTAAGACTGGTGAGGCAATTGAAAAACTTTTAGGGCTTGCGGCAAAATCTGCTATTGTGATTCGCGATGGAAAAGAATTAGAGATTCCCATTGGACAAGTAGTTGTCGACGATACGCTTATTGTGAAACCAGGTCAAAAAATCCCAGTAGATGGAGAGATTATTCAAGGAAAATCCTCAATAGATGAGTCCATGATTACAGGAGAATCAATACCAGTTGATAAAACTGTTGGGGATACCGTGATCGGTGCAACTATTAATAAACACGGCGCATTTCAAATGAAGGCAACACAGGTAGGAGGACAAACAGTTTTGTCTCAAATAATAAAAATGGTTGAGGCGGCTCAAGGATCAAAAGCGCCTATTGAAAGGATAGCCGATCAAGTATCAGGAGTTTTCGTTCCCATTGTTTTGGTATTTGCAGTTATTGTCCTTCTTTTATGGCTCACTGTTGGATCTCAATTTATGCCATTCTCTCAAGCTCTCTCGCTTGGTCTTATTAGCTTTGTAGGAATTTTGGTTATCGCCTGTCCATGCGCAATGGGTCTTGCAACTCCCACCGCTGTCATAGTCGGCGTTGGTAAAGCAGCGCAAAATGGTATCTTAATTAAGAATGCAGAAAGTCTTGAGAAGTTTCAAGGTATTAACTTTGTTGTGATGGATAAAACAGGCACGATTACTAATGGAACACCCGCAGTAACGGATATAAAAGTGACTGCAAAAATAGCGCAAAAAAAGATATTACAGCTGCTTGCGTCTTTAGAAAAACAATCAGAACACCCATTAGCTCAGGCAGTAGTTGATGCGGCAAAAGATGAAAATATTAGCTTCTTATCAGTTTCTCACTTCAAGGCATTGGAAGGAAAGGGGCTTGAAGGAAGTATTGCCGGAACGCATTACTTTGCCGGAAATCTTAAATTAGCAGATGATCTTGGGTTAAAAGTTGATACAAATTTGATTAAAAAATTAACTTCGCAAGGAAAAACACCAGTAGTCTTTGCAACTAAAAAAGCAATTATTGCCTATGTTGCTATAGCCGATACCATCAAAGAAGACGCAAAAGAAGCAGTTGCAGCGCTTCATAAGCTTGGTATCAAAGTTGCAATGCTAACAGGAGATAACAGACGTACTGCAGAACACATTGCAAAGCAAGTTGGCATTGATCGGGTTATTGCAGAAGTGCTACCAAGCGATAAGGCGAAGGAAGTAAAAAAGCTACAGGATGAAGGGTATAAAGTCGCAATGGTAGGTGATGGTATTAATGATGCACCAGCGCTTGCTACGGCTGATGTGGGAGTGGCAATGGGCACAGGAACTGATGTGGCTATTGAGTCTGCAGGAATAACCCTTCTTGGCGGTCACATTTCTAAATTACCAAAAGCAATAAAGCTTTCCCGTAAAACTATGCGGGTTATCAAACAGAATCTGTTCTGGGCATTTTTCTATAATATTGTCGGGATCCCGGTAGCTGCGGGAGCGCTATATCCATTTATAGGTATTATGCTTTCTCCTGCGATTGCAGGGGCAGCGATGGCCTTTAGCAGTGTTTCAGTCGTGACCAATTCACTTCTTCTAAAACGTCATAGACTTTAACTTTATGAAAATTCTCAAGTTGGTAATAATTTGTATTTTTTTATTGGCCGTTATAGGAGGAGTTATTGTTTGGCAAAAAACAAACTTCTCTCCTTCAAGCCAACAAATAAATAATACTCAAAATCTTGATAAGGAGTATCAACTAGCTGAAGGAAAAATAACTATTCTGGATAGACATAATAAGAAAGAAATAGCCACAATCGACTTAGCTGCAAAAGAAGGAGATTTCCTCATTAAATTTTATCCCCATGACATTACAACGGTAGATGATAAAAATCAGATTTGGATAACAGTAAGTGCATCACAAGAAGAAATACAGACAATAACCAAAGAACTTGTCGAAAAAACACAAAGAGATCAGCACGTTATGATGGCTACAGATCAGGTAATTGTCATAGATAAAACTTTAGACAAGATTGTAAAAAGAATCCCAATAGGAGTAAGTTTAGGATTAGCAGATATTATCATTGCGCCAGATAATAGAAACGCTTATGTTACAGTAGAGGCGAGTGCTGTTTACAAAGTTAACATAGATACCCATAAAGTGGAATTAATACAACTGCCTCCTGAAAGTAAACCTCATCAGCTTGCTTTATCAGCTTCAGGAGCAGAACTTTACACAAAAAATCAGGTAAATGGTAGTGTTTATCTAATTTCGACAAAAACAAATGAAGTTAAGAACTTAAAAGATACTGAAGAGATAAAAAATCTTAGATGGTCGAGTCACTAAACGAAATAGTAATTATGAATAGAAAGTTAATAATCTTATTTGTATTATTAGTTATTTTTGCAGGAGCATTTTTTCTCTGGCAAAGAAATAACTTCTCTGTCTCGAATCAACAAATAGGCACTCCCCAAAATACAAATCCTGAGAGTGATCAGTTATCAGATACTAACAATAATCAGTCGTTTATTGAAGGCTTACAAAATAGGGAGTTTAAAGGCGGAGAAATAAAAATTGAAGAAACACTAGCACATAATAACTCCTATACAAGTTATATTTTTTCTTATCCCTCAGATAATTTAAAAATTTACGGCATGATGAATATTCCCGAAGGAGATGGACCGTTTCCGGTTATTGTTCTTAATCATGGTTACTATAATCCTTCAAGTTTTAATAGCGGTGATGGTACACGAACAATGGCAGATATTCTTGCGACAAATGGCTACATTACAGTTGCTTCAGATTATAGAGGACATGGACAATCAGAAGATGATGGACAAAGACGAGGAGGTCATCGACCGGAGTTTGCAATTGATGTTTTAAATCTTATCGCTTCAATAAAGAGTATTGATAAAGCAGATCCAAATAGGATTGGTATGTGGGGACATAGTATGGGAGGAGAGGTGGCTTTGAGAGTTGCAGAAGCAACAGATAAAGTAAAAGCAATTGCATTGTGGGCACCAACGAGCGCAAATGCTTCAGATAATGCTAATTTTTATGGAGGAAGGCATAATCCTAATACAAATAATCCTGAGAATGATGGTATATCACCTATTAACTATTTACAGTACATCTCAGCACCAATTAGCTTACATCAGGGATTAGTTGACGTAGAAGTAAAACCTGAGTGGTCAAAGCAATTGAATGATGCTTTGAAAAAAGAAGGAAAGCAGGTTGAATATTTTGAGTATGAAGGGCAAGATCATAACTTTAGAAATTTAGGTTGGGATTTGATTTCTCAAAGAACTTTAGAGTTCTATAACAAGTACCTAAAGTAGTGATTTGTTATCTAACCTGCTACAATATGTAGTATGAAACCTAATCTTGGTGAGCTTGAGCAACAGATCATGGACATTGTTTGGGAGCACAAAAACTGCTCTGCTCGTGATGTTCTTAATATGATTGAGAAAGATAAAAAACTTGCATACACCACCGTCGCAACAATCTTACAAAGACTCTTCGATAAAGGTCTTCTTACTCGAAATGAAAATACTGCTGGACATATTTACTCTCCTAAGGTTTCAAAGGAAAAATACACAAAAAATGTCGCTCAGTCGTTTTTAAAGAACTTCATAAATTCTTTTGGTGATACCGCAATCGCCTCATTTGCGGACAGTATTGATAAGCTGCCGGAAAAAAAGAGAAAGTATTTTTTAAAAGTTCTCGACGAGTATGATAAAAATAAATAAAAATCTTTCCTTATTTTCGGGGTTATTTCTTTTATTGGGAACGCTTTTACTTTACACGCTTCAAAAGTTTTCTCCACTTTTAGGTCACGTTACATATTACTGTCAGTCATTACTAATAGATGCAAATATGGTCCCGATACCCTATTACCTTAGTATGATTCCATTTGCTTTACTTTTCATTATTTTGGCAATTTCTGTAATAAAGTTTCTTGTTCTAAACATTAAAGTACAATTTCTTAAATTTAAATTAAAAGGAAGTGTTGCTATTGATACTAGCACTTATAAACTAATCAGTCGGCTTGGATTACAAGATAAAGCAATCCTTGTAAAGTCAGATAAGCAGTTTGCATTTTGTTTAGGCGTCAGAATGCCCAAGATTTACTTTTCAACTGGTTTACTTACTCAGTTGTCACAGAAAGAATTAGAAGCAGTGCTATTACATGAACAATATCATTTAGAAAATTATGATACATTTACTATGATTGTCGCATCAGTCGCGCAATCACTGTTTCCTTTTTTCCCATTGATTAATGATCTTATTAATAAATACAGGATTGAAAGAGAAATAGCTGCTGACAAATTTGCAGTTGACAAGTTAGCTGACAAATACATACTTATATCGGCCCTTAAAAAACTTCTTGCGTTTCCTACTGTTCAGGCAGCACCAGTTGCTGCTATTGCAGACCAGGATACACTAGAACCAAGAATTTACTCGCTTGTAAATAAACCATATGTCAGGCGACACTTTAAACTAAAACATGCATTTATAACCTTATTTTCTTGTTTGGTACTTGCAGCAGTTATTGTTATGCCAGTACATGCCAAAGAGCTTCACCACGAAGAACATGATGTCATGATGCTCTGTACAGATGGAGAATGTATGAACTCATGCACAAGCGAAAAGAACTTGAATAAACTTTATTCTGAAATACCAGGTGCTGAAGTGAATCAGTCAATCTCATCACAACCATACAGTCCAATTCATAAGTAGCCTCTAATAAATTTACCCTTGACAACACTAGAATTATACTACTACAATATGTAGTAGGCAGTTTTTAACAGTAGTATGACAGAACAAAAAGAAAATAATTATATAACATTACGTGTTCCAAAGTTTCATAAAACACAACTTTTATTAACAATTGCTTTGATGGTCGCTGCATTTCTTATTGGCTCACTCTGGACAAAACTTCAATACTTGGAAAAAGGTGGAACTCTTACAAAGGGAGCGACTACTGCAAATGCCCAAGGTGCAGCGCAACAAGTACCACCTCAACAAGCTCCTCCAGAAGACACTACTCCTAAAAAAGTATCAATTGATGATGACCCGGTTTTAGGTGATAAAAATGCTAAAGTTACACTTATTGACTTCACGGACTATGAATGTCCATTCTGTAAGCGATATTATGATGAGACTTTTTCTCAAATAAAAAGAGACTATATTGATACTGGTAAAATGAAATATGTCGTTCGTGATTTACCTTTAAGTTTCCATGCAAATGCTCATAAAGAAGCGCAAGCTGCAGAGTGCGCACGAGAACAAGGTGGGGACGAAGCATATTTCAAGTATCACGATGAAATATTTAAAAGAACAACCTCAAACGGAACAGGTATTGCGCTTGATAAACTTTCAGTAATAGCAAATGATTTAGGCTTAAGTGGTGATACACTACAATCATGTCTTGACGCAGATAAATTTAAAGCAGAGGTTGATAAAGACTTGGCAGATGCTTCGGCAGTAGGAGCAACTGGCACACCAACATTTTTTATCGGAAAATCAACATCTGATGGTATTATTACAGGTACAAAAATAGTAGGAGCACAACCATACAGCGCATTTCAGGCAGAAATTGATAAACAACTGAAATAATTATGAATTTAGGAGCAGTTTTTTTAACAGGGCTATTTACAGGCGGACTTACTTGCCTTGCTGTGCAGGGTGGACTTCTTGCTACAACAATTGCCCAGCGTGAAGAGGAAAAACTTAAGGAGAAAACTAAAACATCCGGTAATGCCCTGCCAATTCTTTCCTTTCTTGTTGCAAAAGTGGTTGCCTACACTATTCTCGGGTTCTTATTAGGCTGGCTTGGTTCGGTTGTTCAGTTATCTTTAACAGCTACGGTTATTTTGACAGTTGCAGTCGCTATCTTTATGATCGGTACTGCATTGAACCTTTTAAATGTTCATCCAATATTCCGTTACTTCATTATCCAGCCACCTAAGTTTCTAACAAGACTCGTGAGGAATCAGTCAAAAAGTAACAGTATTTTTGCACCAGCTATGCTTGGAGCATTTACTGTATTTATTCCATGCGGGACTACACAGGCAATGATGGCATTAGCAATTGCCTCTGGTAACCCCCTATATGGAGCAGCAATACTTGCCGCATTTACGTTAGGCACTTCTCCAGTATTCTTTACACTTGGGTATCTTGCAACAAAACTTGGAGACGCAATGCATCGAAAATTCTTGAAGGTTGCAGCCTATGCGCTTATTCTTCTTGCTGTCTATAATCTGAATGGAGCAATAGCTCTAACTGGAAGTAACCTGACGCTTGAGAATGCATGGACAAATTTTTACTGCACATTCACTTTCTGTGAGAGGGATTTTGCACCAACAGCGCAAGCTGCAGTCCCTGTATCAGATGCCACTATAACAATTAATAATGATGGATATAGCCCGAATAACCTTACTGTCAAAGCAGGATCAAAAGTTACTTTGAAAATTGTCAATGAAGGTGGTGGAGGTTGTACCCAGGCCTTCACCCTACCAAAATATAATATTCAAAAAATAGTTCCGATAGGAAGTTCTGATCAGGTAACCTTTACTGCGCCGAATGAACCTGGCACGCAACTTGCTTTTATGTGTAGTATGGGGATGTACCGGGGAACAATTAACGTGATATAAACTTATGCAAACAGTAAAATTAAACATTTATGGCATGCATTGTACGAGTTGCGCTTTCAATATTGATGGTGAGCTTGAAGATATGGAAGGAGTTAAAGAATCAAAGACAAATTATGCAAAGCAGCAAACTGAAGTAACTTTTGATCCTAAAAAAATTTCACCAGATAAGATTATAAGCATTATTAAAAAGCTTGATGATAGTTATGATGCTGAAGTTAATAAAGAAGAGTAACATGTATGACAACAGAAAAGAAAGTAATCGGCGGTATTGCACTTTTAACTATAGCCATATTAGTTGGTGGAGTTTTCTTTTTGTCGGCTAGCTCTAATCAATCCACTTCTGGTAACTCAAATAACAATTCCGATACATCTGTCCCCGAAAGTGAAATTGTTGTTCGTAATGGTATGCATTGGCATCCGAAACTATCGATCTATATTAACGGAGAAAAACAGCCTTTCACAAACGGTATTGGTTTAAATGGTGCAGTACATAACCCTATTCATACTCATGATGACGCTGACAAAGATATTGTTCACATGGAGTTTCAGGGTGTTGTTAGCAAGGAAGATACAAAATTAAGTAACTTCTTTAAGATATGGGGTAAAGACTTTTCATCAACTCAGATTTTTGATAAGAAAAATGGAGAAGAAGGAACTGTTAAAATGATGGTTAACGGAAAAGAAAACACAGAATTTCAAAATTATATGATGAAGGATGGCGATAATATTGAGATACGCTATGAATAAAGAAATAAAAACAATCGCTCATCTTGCTTGTCCGAAGTGCGGAAAATTACAAACAGCAAAAATGCCTACAGATGCCTGTCAGCATTTTTATAAATGTCAAAGCTGTGGTGAAACCATAAAGCCAAAAGAAGGAGATTGTTGTGTATTCTGTTCTTATGCTGATACAAAATGTCCGCCAAAACAAGCGGAGCAAATGATGATATGAATACTATGCAAAGAATACTTATTGCTGTCGTTATAGGTATTGCGCTTCTGGGAGCAGGAATATATTTGTATTCAAATTCTCAGAGGCAAAGAGAAGGATCGAGTAAGACGGGAGAATATTCAAAAGCGGTAAAGAATTATCCTGAAGCAAAATCTTCTGAGGTTGTAGAGCTAAAGAATGGTGATTCGTACAATTTAACGGCGAGTATAGTAAAGAGAAAAATTAATGGAACAGAAGTAAAAATGCTCGCCTATAACGGCTCGATTCCAGGCCCACTTATCAAAGTACCACAAGATGCTGAAATTACCATTAATTTCAAAAACGACACTGATGTAGATACAGCCCTACATTCACATGGAGTCAGGCTTGAGAATCAATTTGATGGGGTGGTAGATGTTACCCAGAAGGCAATTCCAGTTGGCGGTACTTTTACTTACAAAGTGAAATTTCCGGATGAAGGGATCTTCTGGTATCATCCTCACTTTCGAGAAGATTATGCTCAAGAACTTGGACTCTATGGTAATTACCTTGTAGCACCTGAACAAAAAGACTATTGGGCTGAAGTAGATCGAGAAGAAGCGCTGTTTTTAGATGATATTCTTTTGCAAAACGGGCAGGTAGCAGCTTTCAGCAGAGCAGGGGCAGATCATACCTTAATGGGAAGATTTGGGAACGTCATGCTTGTGAATGGTAACGACAATTATAAATTATCGGTTAAACAAGGAGAGAGGATCCGTTTCTATATAACCAATTCAGCTAATACCAGAGTATTTAATTTTTCTATTCCCAATGCCCGAATGAAGTTAGTAGGCGCGGACAATGGCAAATACGAGCGCGAGGAGTGGGTCGATTCGATTGTAATCGGACCGTCTGAACGCTCAGTTATAGAAATCTGGTTTGATCAGGCAGGAGATTATCAGATAGTTAATAAAACCCCTGAAAAAACATACACGATGGGCACAATAGCCGTTGCATCTGCTCCAGTAACTACATCATATCTTCTCGTGCCTCGGGTAAATCAAGATTTTATTAATTCTTTATCCTCAATTCGTCCGCTCTTTACTAAACCTGCTGATAAGACACTTAATATGACTCTTACGATGATGGGAAATATGATGCAGCAAAATCAGAACAATGAGGGTATGCACAACATGCATGGAGGCCAAATGATGCCAAATGAAGAAATGCCTTTGAATGACGGAACAGTTGAAAAAATAGAATGGGAAGATGATATGGGACAGATGAACGTAATGTCCAATACAAAAATGATTACATGGAAACTTGTTGACACAGAAACAAAAGCGGAAAATATGGATATTAAATGGCAGTTTAAAAAAGGAGACAAGATAAAACTCAAGCTTATCAATGATCCGAAAGCTCAACACCCTATGCAACATCCCATCCATGTTCACGGCCAGCGGTTCTTAGTACTGAATACAAATGGAGTACCGAATCAAAACTTGGTTTGGAAAGACACAGTGCTCGTGCAGACCGGTGACACAGTAGAACTACTTGTCGATATGGATAATCCTGGCGACTGGGTGCTTCACTGTCATATACCTGAGCATATGGAAGCCGGGATGATGTCACAGTTTGAAGTAATCTAAATTGTGGAGGAGATGATGACTATGATGGATGAAAAGAGGCATAAGCATTAAACAATATCAAGAGGAGAGATCAACATATGGCAAAGGAACATGAACATAATGTCGAGCCAATAAGAGGAAGCATTTTTGTTTTAACTCTAAAACTTGCACTCATACTGCTTATTATAGACTCTCTTTACAGCCTTATATATTATCTCCTTAATTTAGGCTTTGGTATTCCTTTTGATTTCCATCACCACATTTCAGTAACGCTCTTTATCACACAAGTAGGAAAGATCATACTTGAAATTTTTCTGATTACTTATGTGGTTTTGCAGTGGGCAAATAATACCTATTTTCTTACAGATAAGCATTTAATACGAAGAACTGGAATACTTAGCACCGAAGAAGATGTATTTCATTTCGAAAATATCAGATCTATTACAACACACCAGTCTTTATTAGGAAGGCTTTTTAACTACGGAGACGTTATATTAAAAACAAGTGCTTCAGGAGGGTATCAAGGCGAAGTTACCCTGACAGGAATCTCCAATCCATATAAATACGAAAACGCTCTCAAAAAATCCTTTTGACTGTGTACTACAATTAGTAGTACAAATATATTATGCAGATGAGAAATAGTTATGAGTAACAAAACATATACCTGTCCAATGCATCCTGAAGTCAGAAAAGACAAGCCTGGTGTTTGTCCTAAATGTGGCATGGCACTTGTTGAAGTAAAGAATGATAAACATGGAATGCATGAAAGTCATTTGAGCCATGAGCATACAATGAAATCCCTTGATCAAATGTCATTTTGGGAAAAATTCAAGATGAGTATGACTATGACAATGGGTATGGACCATACAGGGAAAGCAGGACGTGAGATGGCGAAGCTAATGGAAGAGGATATTCGAAATAAGTTTTTGGTCTCTCTTCTTTTGACACTTCCAATTGTTGCCTATTCTCCACTTGGAAAGAACATCTTTGGTCTTAATCTACCAACGCCGATTCCTGAGAATTGGTTAATGCTGTTACTGACAACTCCTGTTTATTTTTATTGTGGTTGGATATTCCTTTACTCAAGTTATATTGCTCTTAAACAAAAGACGCTCAATATGGCAGTTTTGATTGCCGTTGGCATTACTGCGGCCTATGTCTTTAGTATTGTTTTAACTCTTTTAGGATCTGAAGAATCTTTTTATGAAGCAGCAGCAATGCTTACTACTTTTGTCCTCTTTGGTCATTGGATGGAAATGAAATCAAGGCGTGGCACAACTGATGCCCTTCAGGCCCTATTTAATCTCGTTCCCCCTCAAGCACGAGTAATGAGAAATGGCAAAGAGCAGTTAATTCCTACCTCAGAAGTTGTATTAGGAGATATTGTCGTTCTTAAGCCTGGCGATAAAGTGCCGGTTGACGGGGAAATTATAGAAGGAGAAACGTCAATAGACGAATCACTTGTTACAGGTGAATCAATACCTGTTGCCAAGAAAAAGGGAGATAGTGTCATTGGCGGTTCCATCAATACTTCAGGATCAGTACAATTCAATGCCACAAAAGTAGGAGGAGATACAGCGCTAGCACAGATTGTAAAGATGGTAGAAACAGCTCAGAACTCAAAAGCTCCCGGGCAGAAGCTTGCTGATAGGTTTGCCAAGTATTTAGTTATTGTAGCTGTTGGAGGAGGATTACTAACCTTTGCAGTATGGTTTTTAATTCTCGGCCAACCATTCTTATTTGCAGTCACATTTGCCATTTCAACAGTTGTTATTGCCTGTCCTGATGCTCTTGGACTTGCAACACCTACAGCGGTGGCAGTAGGAACAGGACTTGGAGCCAAACACAACATTTTGATTAAAGACGCTCCGACACTTGAACAGGTATCCAAGATCCAAGCCGTAGTGTTAGATAAAACAGGCACTCTCACAGAAGGAAAGCCACAAGTGACAGGTATTGCAACCGCAAAAGGGTTTTCAGAAAAAGAAGCACTAAGACTCGTGGGAGCCGCAGAGGTAAAATCTTCTCATCCTTTAGCAAACGCCGTAATCGAAGAGCTGAAAAAAAGAAAACTTGCTTTGCCTACATCAATAGAAAAATTTGAGAATCTTTCTGGGCTTGGCGTAAAAGCCACAGTAGAAGGTAAAAAGGTACTTGTCGGGACAGTGAAATTGATGAAAGAAAATAGCGTTGATGTAAAGCCTCTCGAAAACAAAATTAATGAATTTTTAGAAAACGGAAATACTATCATGCTTCTTGCAGTTGAAGGTACCATTTCAGCTCTTGTAGGAGCTGCAGATCCAATAAAAGAGAATGCAAAAAAAGCTATAGATAAATTAAATGAATTAGGCATAGAAACTGCAATGATCACTGGGGACAACGAAAAAACAGCACAAGTAGTTGCGAAGAAGATTGGTATCAAACGAGTATTTGCCGATGTCATGCCTGAAGATAAAGCTTCATATGTTAAAAAGTTGCAGCAAGAAGGAAAATTTGTGGCTATGGTTGGCGATGGTGTAAACGATGCGCCTGCACTTGCTCAAGCAGATATAGGAATTGCTATTGGTGCCGGAACGGATGTAGCAATAGAAACAGCGAAAGTTGTACTTATGAAATCTGATCCAGCAGATGTGCTTCGCGCTATTAGACTCTCCAAAGCAACAGTAAGGAAAATGAAACAAAACCTATTCTGGGCATCTATTTATAATCTTTTGGCAATTCCTGTGGCTGCTGGAGTTCTTTACCCTGCTTTCCAGATTTCGCTACGTCCCGAAATATCAGCTCTTCTGATGAGCATTTCCTCAATCATTGTTGCAACAAATGCAGTCCTCCTTAATAGAGCAGAAAAAGACCTTATAAGTGTGTAATTTTGATTAATCCTCATAGTATTTTGCGTCTGGACTTCAAAGAACGGTTGCGGTACCTTGTCCCCTGATATGAACTACCAGAATGAATTATTACAGCAACCAACTCAAACACAACCGCTGGTTATTGAATATTGTCTCTACGCACGAAAATCCACAGAAGATGACGAGCGCCAAGCGATGTCAATCGATTCTCAAATTAAAGAGATGACTGACATGGCGATCAAAGAAGGACTCTTTATCAAAGAAATCAGACGAGAAAGTCATTCTGCTAAAATGTCAGGACAACGACCAGTCTTCAATCAACTTCTCAATGACTTAAGAAATGGTCTATTCACCGGAATTCTCACATGGGCTCCGGATCGATTATCAAGAAATGCAGGAGATTTAGGAATGCTGGTTGATATGATGGATGGCGGAAAACTCATTCACATTAAAACATTTACGCAGGCATTCTCAAACAGTCCAAGCGATAAATTTTTACTCATGATTCTCTGCTCTCAAGCAAAACTCGAGAATGACCAAAAAGGGATAAATGTTAAACGAGGTATCAGAGCTAAATGCAATATGGGATGGAGACCAGGGATGCCACCAATCGGTTATTTCAACAGAGCAATGGCTGGGATAAAAGATATTATTCCTGACCCTGAAAGAGCACCATTTGTGACAGAAATGTTTGAAAGAGTTGCGAGGAACGGAGATAGTGGACGAACACTCAAAAAATGGCTGGATACATGCCTTACAACAAGGGCGGGAAAGAGAGTCACGCTAAGTCAGATTTATCTCATGCTCAAGAATCCTTTCTATTACGGGGAATTTGAATATCCAATTGGAAGCGGTAATTGGTATAAGGGATCACATAAGCCATTAATTACCAAAGAGCTATTTGATCAAGTCCAGAAACAACTTACAGTGCCATTTAAAAAAGCAAAATGGGGAAGCAAAATGTTTACCTTCAAAGAACTCTTTAAATGTGCAAGCTGCGGATCATTAGTAATTGGTGAGGACAGATATAGAAAGAGAAAATATGGAGAGCCGAGGTATCATATCTACTATCATTGTACTAGACAAAAGAAGTACGGCTGTCCTGAGCCATACTTAACAGAAGAAAAGCTTGTAAAGCAAATTCTTCGATATCTTAATTTTATGTACATGGCACACCCGCAAATATTTACCTTCAAGGAATTTATAAAACAAAGCATGGAAGCATATAAGAAAATGAGAGACGAAATTCTCTGGGCGCAAGATATAAACCCTGAGAATAAGCCTGTACATTTTATGGATTATGCAAATTATATTTTCAGAAATGGAACACTGCAAGAAAAACGAGAAATAACGAATATCCTCAATCGACAACTCTATATACACAACGAAACGGTCACTTCAGTACCCCTTATCTAGATGATTTTCTCTTTCGTTTCTTTAAAACAAAAGCAACTAGTCCTAGTCCCAAAGCACCTCCAATGATGGGTAAAAGCATATTTGTATTAACAGACTTCTCTACAGTTTCACTTGTCTGGGAACTGGATAAATCCTGAGTATAACCATTTGGT
Source organism: uncultured Gammaproteobacteria bacterium (assembly GCA_964425075.1). Lineage (GTDB taxonomy): Bacteria > Patescibacteriota > Microgenomatia > Levybacterales > GWA1-39-11 > JAUSNA01. Next base: position 650,681 of record CAYRKM010000001.1, read on the forward strand.
GAATATCCACTGCCAAGAACTGCTCTATCTTCTTCCGAAAGATTTCCTGTAACTTCTTTATTTCCCATGCATGCATTTGTTTTAAGGTTACCTGAGTCCATTTTTAGAAAAAGGAGATATTTTTTGTCCTCTTCAAACGCAAAATCGACAGACGTTACTGTACCTGGAGCTTCTTGTCCACTTACCTCAATCTGAGAAGGTCCACCATGACCTTTAAAGTATCGCTCGACATTAAATATAGCTGGAGTATCAGCTATACTTGTTACTCTACCTAACACGACAATATCTGCCTGTTCTTTATATTCAGCTAATGACACAGCAGGAGCACAGGAAGCAAAGGCAACATGAGGAGTAAAGGATAAGAGCGAAAAAAGTGCGATTATAAAGGTAAATAGTATATTTCTAAGTTGCATGTTTATAAAAGGATTATACCAAAAATTTTCTGTTTGAATCCTAACTCTGCGGTTAAGTAGGACATATATGAACCTTAGCCTTAATATGGGGATTTTGAGGGTGTTTTGCCGGTCCGAATGTTTCCCGTCTTGAAGGGGATTTTAGCAAGCCCCTTCAAGCTAAATAGGGAATACGGTCACTCTAGGGTGCCCGTCTCAGCTGGGAGTCAGGGATTTGAACCCCAATAAACAGATCCAGAATCTGTTGTCCTACCATTAGACGAACTCCCAAAAAATTTGTTCGATTTATTGCCATTCGTCTAATGTCGAACTCATTAGACGAACTCCCATTGAGTTCACATATTTTACTAGATTTGATCATTTATTGCTATTCTAGTGATAAAATTATGAAATGAGGATTTGGGATTTGGACCCTAAAATTTTATGTAGAAATCACCTACTCGGGGAACATAGGGAGCTTCATGCTCTTTGGTCTATTATTTCTAACAACAAAAAAGGGTATTCTAGACACCCAGAAACCCTAAGATGGCAGGGCAAGCTTAATGCATTATATTTGCGCCACGAAAAATTAGTAAAAGAGATGGAAAGTAGGGGGTATTCTCACCACAGCCCTCTTGATAAGAAGCTAGCTAAAGGTGGAAATATTCAGGAAATTTATGTACATACACCAGAAGAGCAGAAAGAAATTTTACGTTTGAAAAATTGTGAATGTAAGTTGAAATGAGTCAATTTCGCCTTGACTTAGCGTAGTTATTCAATTATTCTATATGTGTCTTCTTCAAGATATTATTTAAGGAATTGACAATTAGCAATTGATTTGCTAAACTGCTAATCCATGGCACAATCATACTCAAACTACAGCGAAAAACAAATCCCAGTTATACCAATCCGCGACGGAATTGTATTCCCTCACACTGAATCCATACTTACCTTTGGTCGAGAAAGAAGCCTAGCTGCTCTTGAGGCTGCTTTTGCGGGAGAAAGAGTCGTTTGTTTTGTTTTGCAAAAAAATCCTAGACAAGAAGACCCCGAGCTTTCAGATCTTTACCAAATGGGTACAATTGCCCACATTGAACGCATGATAAGAGCAGATGGTGAGGTAAATGCACTCGTTAAAGGACTTTCTCGAGCACAAATTGTTTCATACTCTGAGTCATCTCAATTTCTTCAAGCAGTAGTTCATGAAATTGACGATTTTGAACCTGAAAATCCTGAAGTAAGAGCTCTTATGAATCAGCTTACTACTTTGTTCAAAAAAGCCTTAAGTCTTGGAAAACAAGCCGACTTTTTGGTTTTCATGAATATTATGTCTGAAATCAACGCTTCAGAGTTAGCTGACCAAATAGCTTCCACTCTGGACATAAAGGGAAGCGAGAGACAAGAGATTTTGGAAACCATACCTGTTAGAAAAAGACTTGAGAAAGTCTATGAATACCTTTCAAAGGAAGTAAAAGTATTGGAGCTTGAACGAAAAATTGCCTCAAAAACCCAAGAACAACTTGAGAAAAGCACGAAAGACGCAATTTTGAGAGAAAGACTTAAAACAATCGAAAAAGAGTTGGGGGATACTGATGAGGGTGGAGAGATAAAGGAGCTTTCTGACAAAATCAAGAAAGCAGGAATGCCTAAAGACGTTGAGGAAAAGGCCGTAAAGGAGCTTAAAAAGCTTCAACAACTTACACCATATAACCCAGAATCAGGGTATATCAGAAATTATCTAGAGTGGATTGTTGCGCTTCCTTGGAATGTAAAGACTGAGCGCAAGATTAATATAAAAGATGCTGAAAAGATATTGGATGAAGGACATTATGGCCTTCAGAAAGTGAAAGAGAGGGTTGTCGAATACCTGGCCGTTCATCAACTCTCAGGGAAAATGAAGGGGCCCATCCTTTGTTTCTCTGGACCTCCTGGAGTTGGTAAAACTTCAATTGGTAAATCAATCGCAAAAGCTTTGGGTAGAGAATTTGTAAAAATGTCACTTGGAGGAATTCGGGATGAGGCTGAAATTCGAGGGCACAGAAGAACATATGTTGGTGCGCTTCCAGGAAGAATTATTCAAGGCATAAAAGACTCAGGGACGAAAAATCCTGTTTTTATGTTAGACGAGATTGATAAAGTAGGAGCTGATTTTAGAGGCGACCCATCTTCAGCACTTCTTGAGGCTTTGGATCCAGAGCAGAATAGTGGATTTTCAGATCACTATTTAGAAGTTCCTTTTGATCTTTCTGACGTGATGTTTATAACAACCGCAAATATGCTTCATACTATCCCGCCTGCACTTCGTGATAGACTCGAAATTATAAATTTTGCAGGATACACACAGGAAGAAAAATTTCATATTGCAAAGGACTTTTTGACCAAAAAACAAGTCCAAGCTCACGGGTTAAAACCATCTCAAGTAAGGATTTCTGATGATGCTATTCAGCATATTATTAATCGCTACACAAGAGAAGCTGGAGTTAGAGGTCTTGAAAGACAACTTGCTGCAATACTTAGAAAAGTAGCAAGAAAAGTGGCTGAGGGTGGAAAAGGAAAGATTGTAATAACTGGTAAAAATATCACGAAATTCCTAGGTCCTGAAAAATTTGCCTCAACAATTGCCGAGAAAAAGGACGAAGTTGGAATGGCAACAGGACTTGCATGGACTGAAGTAGGGGGAGAGATATTGTTTGTTGAGGTTGCTCTTATGCCAGGAAAAGGACAGTTAATTCTTACTGGACAGCTTGGTGATGTGATGAAAGAATCATGTCAGGCCGCAATGACTTATGTTAGGGCAAGGGCTAAGAAATTTGGACTGGAAGATGACTTTTACAAGCAAATTGACGTCCATGTTCACGTACCAGAAGGCGCAACACCAAAAGATGGTCCATCAGCTGGAGATACAATAACCACTGCTTTGGTTAGTGCTCTTACCAAAATTCCAGTAAATAGACTTGTAGGTATGACAGGGGAGGTAACCATCAGAGGCAAGATACTTGAAATCGGAGGAGTGAAAGAAAAAATTATTGCAGCACACAGAGCAGGGCTTCGAACAATAATTCTGCCAAAAGATAACAGAAAAGACTTAGAGGAGATTCCAAAAGAAGTTGCAAAGGACTTAAGGTTTATATTCGTATCTCACATGGATGATGTGTTAAAAGTTGCTCTTACAAAACCTCTTCCTGGATTTAGAGAAATAAAGGGAGAAAAAGAAAAGAAAAACAATCTTACTACCCCAACCCCTACCCTTGCTGACTAGGGAAGATAAAAATCATTCGTTATAAGGTGTAAATTTCGTTAGATAATTATTTTCAATATCTTCTTTTTTTGCCAAGGTTACATCAACTACTATTGCTCCAATGTTTTTTTGCCCGTAAATAACCAATGAGTTTAATGGTGCAAAAAGTACGCTTGGTATTACCAATAAGTCTTCCTCGCCAAATATTTTGATAGCTAATTTTATATTTTCTTTAAATGCTTTAGTGATTGTTTTTTGGATCCCTAGCGCCGTCCTTGAATTTATAGTGCCAGGCTTGTTATTAAGAGCAACATTCATAGCTGGAAGTGATGCAAGAACATCATTTGGTATTTTGGTTCTGGAGTTAATATGATCATAAATTGAAATGTTCGGAATAATACCTTTCTTGACAAGGTTATAAACGACAATATCGCCCACTGCGATTATAAATTTATCCTTTAATTCAAATGGCGCAAATTCTTTAACTATATACCCAAGTGGTTTTTTAAATTCTTCCCTGTATTTTTCCAAAAGCGTAAAGCTTTCTGCCTTACCAAAAAAGTCAGCATAATGAATTCCAAAGTCATTTGTAAGACCGAGTCTTATATTGCTTGAGGAAATTATTTCTCCAGCCTCATTTTTTAGCATTTCGACTTTTATGATTTCAAGAGGTGGGAAATTAATTTTTATTCTCTCCTCATTTATTCTTTCTGCATTTTTTATATTGTCCTCAGTTACAAAAATCGCATCGATATTTTTCTCCTCCAATGTTATTCCATAAATATTCTCGATTGGTATAATTTCTGCCTGGGTAAATAGATTTTCTGTTTTAAGAAAATTAATAAGAGCCGATTTCCTATCTTCAAAGGGTGCAATGGGGGAAGGAGTTTTGTTTTGCACAAAGTTATCGGAAGTAAGGCCAATTATCACCTTGTGAGACTTTTCAAACGCACTTTTAATAAAAAAGATATGTCCATTGTGAAGATTGTCAAAAGTTCCACCAATGACTACAGTGTTAAATTTTTTCATGAAGAAAGTTTGTGCTCTGATTATATCAGAGCAATCTATTTGAGGACTGGGGGAGGTTCGAATTAAGCTAGTAAACACGAGTTTGGTGTGGGTTTGGGTTTCGTCGTAGCATTAAATCTGTGACCCGTAGGAGAGTCGAACTCCTCTTACTAGGATGAGAACCTAATTTCATCGCTACCTTGATGCAAGCATCAAGGGTAACCAATAGAATGTGACCCAAACGGGTTCGGAACCATATAGGCCTTATAGCGGTTCTTTGGACTGTCTCACCTTGAGGCTAAATGAGACAAATGAGACACCATAAAAGAGAATCGTATAGTCTTAAAATGATATAGTTTGATATATTTAAGGCAGTGCTGCTAATGTAGCTCGTAGAATTTTACATTTTCTCCATATGAGTATGGTGAATCGAATATTTTATGTTCAAAAATCGGCCCATTTGACCATTTTGAGCGAACCATTCCTTTTCCAAGATAAATACCAGAATGGTAGATGATTGGAGCGATTTCTCTTTCAGTATCTATGTATAAAATTATGCAGTTTAGTTTAGGTTGAGGTAGCTCAACTAAGTTACCATCTGTTAGTAGTTGAAAGACATTTGGTGTGGGAAACCAAACGCCTTTATTGAATGTGAAGCCGTGACAATTCATTTGTCTCTCGCGTGTATCCGGCTCGCCAATAATTTTAAGACTTGAGGGGATACTGCTTTCTACTTCATCAAAGAAATTAGCATCAACCATACCTCTTTTTTTCATCAACTGATCAAGGCTTATTCTGGAACCTTGGGAATATTTTTTAAAATTCATAGATTAGTAAAAAAAAGGGTAAAAACTTGTTCCTCGCAAGAACACACCTCATATAAGCTACTCCGGTTGTTTTGTGAAGTCTTTACCCTCAAAAATATTATAACACTGGATTAAAAATAGAAAAAAACGAACCTAACTTATGAGGGTAACATTTGGATCTTCTGGAGCATTGTTTCTGATAATACTTATGTATTTAGAATCTTTTGCAATTTTCTGAACCTCATCTAGATAATTAACAGTGTTATCCTTTTCAAGGTATACGATATTTCTCTTATGCTTCATGTATTTCTTAATCAGATCAAGAGTTTCCTCTTCCCTCAAGAACTCACTACTGTCCATTGTGATTGTTACTTTCATTGGATTAAAATCTTCAGAGGAGAATGATAAAGCCCATTTTGCCTGCTCCTCAACAGTCATATATTCGTGATATTTTCCTTTAACCATGTAAGGGGATACGACTGCAATGCCTGAGAGTGCGAAAAGTTGGATAGTTAGTAAAAATCTGTCCTCTCTCAATTCGTTATCAAGAATATAAAATATATCTACTCCCCGGCTTTGTATTGCATCCCAGAACTCAGTAATAACAGTTGCAAAGTATGCGCGAGTATAATCATCTACCTGAGTAGCAGATGATGAATAACGATATGTATGATCTACTAAGAATATTGCTAAACTTTTAAGTTTTTCTTTATCGGGACTTACATCACGGAAAAAATTCCAAATATAGTTAGTTAATTGTTTTGGCAGTTCGGTTTTGTCATCATTCTTTCGCATCTCTGCTAGATAAAGGTCAATTTTCTCAATAATATCTGTAATTTTTAAAAGAAGGGTGTCAGATTTGCCTGAGGGGCTATCGTGTTGGCTTTTACTCCTCTCAACTACCTTAAGTGCCATTTCCTCTTTTATGACATCGGGGACATTAGTATGCAAGAATATATCTTCAATTTCTTCCTGAACATCCCACAGGTGTTTTTTAAGAAAGTGGTACTTTTTTTCACCATTTTCTATCACACTAGTTGCATATAAATCCCCGTTTTCATCTGCAAGTTTGTCTATGGTTTCAATATCAACATCCCAGTATTCCTCAAGAATTTCATCAAAATCTTTTATGAATACCTTATTTTTCTTATTCATGCTATTACAAATTGTTTTGTTATTATTTGTTTCTTTGGTGAATTACTTCTACTAACGCGTCGGCTACTTGATCGAGGCATCTGTCAATAATCTGGTTGGTAACATAAAAAGTACTAAAATCATCACCATCAGAGTAATGGCTTCTCTTAAAGTCTCTTGTTATTTGTGTGGGATCTGTAAAGTGTTGTAAGCCATCAACTTCGATGAACAATTTTGCATCCAATACTGCAATATCAACAGTCTTGTGCCCATCGTTATATTCCAATACAGCATTGATTCCCCTGGCTGTTAATGCGTCATATAACATTTTTGAATGTTGACTTGAGGAATTATTAATAGCTTGATCCATGACTTATTAAAATATAGCAGATTTGATAATACTCTGAAGGACTACTCTAGAATTTCCTCAATTAATCCAATGACTTCAAATGCAAAATCATCAAGATTTTTATAATCTTTGAAAACTATTTTCTGAATACCTTTTGCACGTAATTGGTCGTTATATTCAGGAATCGAAGATATTCCAATGATTTCAGAGTCTTTGTATTTATTAAGATCAAGAGCATGGAATGAGCCTCCGGCTTTACAGTCGCGATCTAAAAGAATTACATCAAATTTTTCAGTTGTACTTGGATTAATATGTTCTTCAACCTGCCAGTATTCAGAAAGTACCGTGATAGCAATATCTCTCCCTTCGTTTTGGATCCTTTTTTCAAGGAGGGTAAAATGTTTCAGAAGTGTTGCAAGCGTTTCGAGGTCATCTTCAAGAATTAAAATGCGATGCATTTTCATATATATTGACTTACCTTAGCATATATTTCTCTGTTTGTGTAGCCTCAAATTAAAGTCATTATAGATGATAGGATTTACAAAATATTTGCTTTGAAAAATAACAGCGAGTATACTTTTTAGGAATGGATGAAGAAGCAAAAAAACAAATCGAAGAACTCAAAACTGAGGTCGTAAGCTTACGAATTAGGGTAAAAAGACTTGAAGATTTTTACAATGCATTTCCAGATCCAGCAGAATATTTATATGACCATGATTTAGGACCTGGAGAAAGAGATGATCTATTCGAACAAGCTGTGAGGGTAGTAGCTCAACATGATAGAGCCTCCGCTTCACTAATCCAGAGAAGAATGCAGATTGGATTTAATAGAGCCGCAAGACTATTAGAACAACTGGAAGAAGCAGGCGCAATAGGAGCTGCCGATGGATCAAAACCAAGAGATGTTTTGATAAAAAATGCTGACGAGTTTTTAAAGAAACTTGAGGAAAATAGTTAATTATTCTTATTTATTCGCTAAATCAACAGCCCTATAAATTGCCCCAAGCTCGCGCACCGATTCCATTTCATTTTCAAAAATTAACTTTTCGCAATCCTCTGGGTTATTTTTATAAAGTTTTTGGACACAAAAGACTAATGTTTTTAAGTCTCCAACAACCTGACTTGATGATTGATTATCAAAAAACATCACATAGAAGAACTGCATGCAAAATAGAGCTAAATTGAAAAGAAAAAAGTTAGGTAGAGCAAACAATAAGATAATAAGTAGCACGCCGACCTCAGCCCCATTTCTAAATGCGTGATATTTGAAACCTACTGAATTATAGTGAGATATAACGTGCAGTGCCCCCTCTGGATTCTCTGACTCTGCATCGTCTATTTTCAAAGTTTTGATATTTTTTAAGTAATAATTTATACTTTTTCGTCTTTTGACATGGATCTTATACATCCACGACTTTTTCATTAGAAACCAGAAAGTATTTGACCATGCAAGACTAATAAATGTAGTTACACTGATGAAAAAGATTTTTATATAAATCAAAGGTAGAGTATAGGGGTCAGGATTAATTAAAATTGGGATTGTTAAAATAACGCAGACAATCAATATCAAAATACGCTTATTAATTGGTGGATTATCAATGATAACAGTTGCAAAATTCCAACAAGATTCAAAGTCTCCAATAATATCAAAAAATAAGGATTTAATTTTATTCAGCACAAATTATTTAATTGAGTTATTTAAGTTTTATCTGTTTTCCTGGTTTAAGAAATTGCTTTGAAATTTTCTCTACAACTTCATCCTTTACCCAATCAAACGATAAAAATGTAGCCAAATCAACAAGTTTACTACTGTTTTTGTCCCATCCAAACCCTACCCACTCTTTACATTTAGTGGAATATTTTTTCATGACTGCAAATGAATAGAGCTGTTTATATAGTTTTTCTGGATCATCGCGAGTATCCATTCCAATAAAACAATATCCTAACGGCTTTTCATCAAGTACAAAAGAAAAACTTTCAAGTTTTTTCCCAGACGTAACTTTAGTTTTGAGAGATTCTACGGATTTAACGAAATTTTCTCTTCCCTTATATCCAAGATCGAGTAATCTCATGGCACAATCTGTACTATAAGGAGTTCTGAGTTTAGTGATAGCTGATAAATAATCATCAAAGCCATCAGGTGATTGTTGACGAGGTTTGGTAGGATTTAAAGTTGTTTCATGCTTTTCAAAGATATATTTATCTACTTCTCCAGAAACACCAGAAAAACTCGCGGCGTTATATTGATCAAATTCGCCATCTTCAAAATAAATTCCTCTTGAGAAATACAGCCCGAGTAAGTCTATTTCATCAGCCATCAAATGAAAAGTCGTCTTTTCTATTGTCATTCTACGCGAAATGTAATGTAAAAATTGTTCAGGTGAGTCAATTATTTCCGTGATTGTACCAAGATCAGAAAGAGATACAGACCAAGGATATTTATTCTCTTCAAAAACTTTAAGGATAGAATTCGTATTCGAGAATCTCGTTGTAAAATTTTGGTAGCTATCTAGCGTAACGCTTATTGGAAAAATCTTAGATATTTGTCGACTATCTACTACAATTTCTCCCTTTTCTACCTTGATTTTTACTGGCTTACCAGCCTCTAGGTAATTTTTAGCTTTTATTGCCTGGTCGAATGCACTTCGTATTCCTTTTGAAATATCACTTTTGATTGCTTCTATATTCATGCCTATTAATGATTCATGTTGCATCCGCTTTGTCTTATCTTGAAAGACCAAAACATATCTATCAAAAAGAACTAACACATCACACATTTCCGTACCATCTGGGTATTCAGGATTTAGAAAAATACAGTCTTTTGGAAATATTCTTTCAAGATATTCGGCTGTTTTCTCTTCGAGAGAGTTGGCGTAGGTTTTTGATCCACCTGAGTTCCAATATTGGCTATCTCCAATCAAATCATAGTAAAACGTATGATATAGAACTTCATAAAATAATGAAGGTATTGGAACATAATATTTTCCACCACGCCCAATAATTGGTTTTTCGTAGAGGGTGTTGTAGTCCCAAGGTGCAAGTTTTGCTTCTTCAAATGAATTGGGAAATCTTGGATTTTTGTATCCGAAATTTTGGCTCAGCCTAGATAAGAAAGCTTTGCAGATATCTTCTGGGAATCCTGAAAATGATACAAGCTCTTTCAACGAAAAAGAAAGAATTCGATCAGATTCTCCAAAAAAGTAGTAACAACCAACTCGCGTTATATATTTTTTCTCATCAAAAAGTGGATCGCTACTTTCTGGATGATCTTTTACATATTTCTTTGCTTTTTTGAGACTTAATTCTTTCTCAAGATTAACTCTATCGTTATATTCTGAAATAATTGATTCGCTTATGCTTAGTGCCTCAGCGATAGTAAAGCCAAGCCTTTCCTTAAACCATTTATCATGAGTAGAGTATAGACTAACTAATATATCTCTCAGTTGATGTTGGTATGATTCTCCTCGAACATAAAATGAAAATAACTTAGCACTTTTAAGAATAGCTTCAATTTCTTTGTCCTCTTCCTTTTCTATTAAGCTACCTGATGTGAGAAGGTCAGTCGTAATACTTTTTAGATATCTTTCAAGTGCTTTCTCTACAATCTCCAAATCCCCTCCATCTACTAATGATTTTGGGGCTATCGGGTAATCCTGGGAAAGATACAGTCCAGCAAGAAATTCTGACTTTCTGAGCCATTCTTCCTGTTCTGAATCTTCACCATGAAATTCGTTTTCTGGAACTAATAAATATGTGAGATGAATTTGGCTCAGTAACTTAATCGGGTCGTATTTAGACAAAGTTTCTATTAGTTCCTTGAATGAAGTTTCAATTTCTTGGAGATTGTCTTTATTTACATCCGTAAGTTTTTTAGTAAATGCCTGTTGTTTTGGTAGTTTCTTCATAATTCAATTGATTTTCCGTCTTTACCGCTAACCGTCATCTTTATATCAGATTTCTTTTTCGGATACTTCTTGAGAAATTCCTGATTTTCACTCACTAAGTAAACTGTGTAGTAATCAGATCCATCTTGTCTCTTTAAATCCCTACCATGAAGCAATCCTTCTTTCATTAATTTACGAACAGATGATGGGTGAACTCCATGATTGGACTTTATCTGCCAACTCTCAAACCAATTACTTTTGTCATCATATCTGGGTGTTAATGATGGAATAACGCCTTCTTGAATGTTTCTCCAGCAATCTTTGCATCGTGTTCCGTCCAAATTCCACCACATTTCATTACCATAGTAGTGTTCACCACAAATAGTACATGTAAGTGGGCCTTCACTGGCTTCAAGGAAGAACCCTTCTGGTTCCTTTTCAAGTCTTCGCTTTCTCATATTCTCAATTCCTGCATACTTCCCAGTCATTCGCCCAAGTTGGACTAAGTTGTTTGAAGCGTACTTCTGGCGTTTTTCTTCATCAATTTTTGGTTTGGGCTTGGGCTCATCTGTTTTTCCAGCAAGTTTGAGCATATCTTCTTCTCGTTCATATCCTTTCAGTCGTCCCTCAAGATATCCAAGTCGGTACATGACGCTATTGGATAATAACCGCCAATTAGTGTTTTCCAGAGCACCCTTAATCAGTTTTTCTAGTTCAGAAACGCTTACTCTGTCTCTCCGCGTGGAATCGTTGTCCTGAAGCGTAAAGGGAACAATGACATATTGACCAATCTCTGGTTTCTCAAATGAGAGTTTGGCGTATTTGGCTTTTTCGAGTGGTTCTAATAATAGTTTTTCCAGGTCTACAATGGTTGTTCTCTTTAGTTTAGTAACTCGCTCATAAACAGGGTTATCATACTTTTGCATCTCTTCTTCATGAACAACATTAGCAACTTCCATAGCTTCAAGTGTTTCAACGTATTCTTTGCCTTCTTTGTCTGACAAACAAAATTCTACTCGGTACTTTTCAAGAAGTTTTTTACCTTCTTCTTCCTTTTTATCTTGTTCTTCTTGCCATTTCTTGTGCTCTTCATCGTGCTTGCTAAGATCTTCCACTTCAGTTTTTGAGAAGCCACAAACTTTGCACTTATGCTTCCAAGTAATGGCTTTGCCTTTTCGAGTAGCCTTTATATCTATTCCTTTCTTGCACTTGGGACAAAGATCAGGTTTTGAAACTCGTATTTCACCATCATCGAATACCCATTGTTGTTTATCGCAGTTGTTACACTTAAAAAGAAACATCATCCTTAGAATTGGACTATCGTATGAGTATTCAAGATGCTTTGAAGAGTTAAAAGACATTGAACCAACGCAGAAGGGACAAACAATTCCTTCTGGAGCGGGAGTAAGATCCTGTTTGTCTTGTTTTAGCTTATCTTCCTCAATCCATTTCTGGATGGTTTCTTGTCTTTTCTCATATCTTTTTCCTTTTATAACAAAAAGTGTTCGATGGAGCATGAGATTTGAATCTTTTAATTTGTCTTCTTGGGAAAGATGTTTAAGATCTTCGCTAACTAAGATTTTTTGATAAATATCTTGAAACATTTTTACATTATCAAGGCATTCTTCAATGGTGTGAAGGTCGTAACGATTTATATAGTGTTGTTCATCACGAAGATACTGCATTGTATTTTTCGTAAATCTCCCTCAGTCGAAGATTTCGGTGTTCAGCATAAAACACACATATTTGATTAGCAAGATCCTTTACTTCTTTCTCTTTTTTGCCTACGTTGTACAAAAAGGTAATAATTTCCACAATATTTTCCCATTTGTAGTCAGGTATTAACTCTTCTGCACCTTCAAGCATTTTGAGAAAAAGCAAACCGATATATTTGGCCGTTTTTTGTTGATCACCCTTATTCTTAATATCGTTTAGATATTCAATGAAGTATGGTGAGTCAAAATCCACAGTTACAAATGGAGCGGAGATAAGTAACCTTTTATATCCTATTTCATCTAAGTTAGAAAGATAAATAGAAAACTTACCCATTTCACTTAACACTTTTTTATCATCTTCTGTTAAAGGCTTCTTCTTGCTAAATATGTCAAGAATATAATCCCAGAATGTGATAATTCTTGATTTAAATTCTGACTGTTCTTTCTGGACAGCTTCGTCCTTGCTTTTCTCAAAGATTATATAGTCTTTTTGATGCCACAGGAATTCAACTACCTGGCGAAGGTATACTGAGTCCTCTGTGGCAATAATTGTATCCATCAGGCTATCGCTTCCAAGCTTTTCATCTCCTCTTACATAGCCAACCGTTATGTGCTGAATAAGACGCTCTTGAATTCTTTTATCTTCAAAATTCACAGCAAGAGCTTTTTCATAAGCCTTTACTAACAATTTGTATAGCTTTTCATAAACTTTGCCAGTGAATAAATACCCCTCCATGAATGTTTCAAACTTTTTATCTTCTAGGGTATGGATACTTTTTGACTTATTTTCAGCCCATTCTTTGTCGATGTAATGGAGGTTTGGTAGATACTGTCCCAATAATGTATATGCTTCCAAGATGTCTTGCTCTAAAGCTTTTTCAAAGTTACCTTTCAAAGATTTACTCCATTTTGAGGTTTTTTTCTCTTTGTTTTTGTCACTTAATCTTGCTTCTCTAAGACCTAAGTAAATAATAGCTATGAGCATTTTCCCCCAACTCGAGTTTAAGGCGTGATCAACCCCTGCGCCTTTGTATGTTTCATTATCATAAGGCAACTTATCAACAATAATATCAATGACCTTTTCTATGTCAGTATGTAGGGATTCATTAAAACTCCAGTCATCAGCTCTGCAACCCTCCCGTATCAGATCTCCAATTGCTGAAAGTGTCCAAGCGTAATAATTTTGATGGCGTAATTTATCTTCTTCTGGAGGTTTCCAAAACCAGTCTTCTTGCAGCAGTTCAAGCGTAAATTTTATTACTTTATCCCAAGAAATATCTTTATGCTGTTTCCAGGCTTCCTCCAAGCCATTATAGAGACTTAATAACAAGTGGTAGTCCTTAGTTTTAAAGGGAAATATATTCTGAGTAAATTTATTGGGATCAAGCTCTACAGCAGATTGCAATGTACTATATATTCCATCCGGTGAAAAATTCGAGAATTGTCCTGAAGGTTTGTATTCTGCAACATACTTTACTATCCCGTCATTTTCTTTTGTCAAAAATTCTTCAGCCGAAACCGGTGACTTATCAAATTCCTCCTTAAATATTACTCCATCGTTGTATTCAGGCAATCTTACTTCCCGCTTAGTTACTTTCTTAATTTCTTCATACCTAGACTTAAACTCAGGATTTGTGTCAAGAATTTTATATAAGCTTTGTTTCCAATAAAGTTTATATTCTTCTTTCTTATTGTCTGGCAGCTCATCAGAAGGGCCTTTATCAATTATTCTTTCGAGTTTATTTTTTTGTTTTTGTGTCAATTCGTTTGAATGTTCCCTTAGAAGGTGCGCAAGTTCCGGCTTAAATGCATCTCTATCAAAATATTTCTCTTTGTTGTCATCTAAAATAAGGTCGAAATACTTACTAAAATTTTTCCAATCCATAGAAATAAGTACTATTGCCAGACGTTTGAAAAGGGTATGGGGATATTCATCGCTTAAGAACCTATCAATAACTTCCATGCCTTCTTTCTTACTATGTTTTACCTTTTCTATTGCAATCTGACGGAGTATTATGGCAAGAAAGTGTTCAGGATTATAAATCGATTTTGTTTGATCTTTAGTCAAATCCCTAAGCCAAATATAAGAATAGTCATCAGTTTTATATTTCTTATTAAAAATCCTCCGTATCTTGTTTGAGAGATTAAAAATAGGTTCGTTTGTGCATTTTTGTGCAATAAGCTGCGAATTATTTTTAGCAATAAAGCTTTCTTCAAGCCAATGAGTATCAATTTTTGTTTCTACGTCTATTGTGTCGCCGAGCGTGCTTTTTTTAACTTTTAAATCTTTAACATCAAGTAAAGCATCGACAAGTCTTTCAACCTTTTTAACATCTTCCGGATTATTAATTTGATTAAGATATGATGGCAATAGATCATCAGTTAGATCTGCACCAGGCAAAGTAAGGTTAAATTTAGAATCAAGCCACACTGGCAGTGCTTGGTTAAATATTTTGTATGGAACTTTTGACAGAGGAATGTTAAGTAAGATTTTTACGAAATACCACCAAGTTCTGTAATTATCTATGTGTGCGCCATTTTTTTTGTATAGCGATACCTCATCAATTATTTTTAGTAATTCATCATCAAGCTTCCTATACTTAACAGATAGTTTTTCAAGATACTGCAACACATTCCACTCGGGAATTTGATATCCGTCTTTTACTTTTTTGGGAGCTGGGTTATTATTGGGTGCAAAAAAACCATCAGTCTTTAGCGTGTCAAACAATCTTGCCTTATCATATTTTCCAAAGAAATAATTAGCATAAGACTCTTTAGATTTTATAAGTTGAATTACTGATTTTTCTTTTAAAGTTAGGTTTTTCATGTAATTGAATCGATCATGGATAAATCATCTATAAAATTCTTGCTTTTAGAACTTTTTCCGATTTCACGCGACCAGTCTTTAAGAACAAAATATAGCTGATCATAACCAATAGTACTTATAGAGTATGGGATTAGATTAACACCTAGTTGGGAGTAGTACGTTTTCTGAAGATGCACGATATTGCCTTCTTCTTTTAAGAAAGGGTACAAAATGTAATGTCTTTTATCGTCCACATTTTCATTATTATTAACAATGAATTCAAGAAGCTCAAACTCTTCGAGTCCATAACCCACAAACAGAACAACTTTTTTCTTGAAAACTTCTGTCAAAAAGTCCGGTAGATATGTTTGTTTCTTTTTCCCCTTCAATTCCCTAGAATAAGCTTTAAAATAATCGCTTATTGTCAGTACCAGGTCTCTCTTTTTTCTATCATGAATGCTTCCGTGAATGTGAACCACATCGCCACCTTTTAAAAGATCTGGATCTTGAACATCTTCAAAATGGTAGATTATGTTCCTGTTTTTTTGTACACTCTTTTGAGTTTTAGATTTTTTAACGGAGGGCATAGAGGAATATGTTTTATCTAGAAAACTATCGAAATTCGTTGTTATATATGGGCAATTAAAATCTTCAAGAAGTTGGTGTATTCCAGAATATTTTTTATACTTAAGGTTCGTATTCAATTCAACGTCAGATTCTAGATGTTTCTTAAAATCGAATATTTTTCCTTTACGTTTTGCTAATTCGGAACAGACAGATAGTAATTTGCGTGCATCTTGTTTTTTTAAGTGCTTGTATTCTGAGTAGTTGATCCCGCATTCTTCATGTACAAATTCTAAATATTTCCAAGCTAGATTCTGCCATGATGGACCGCCAATGATTCTTGATACCCCAGCACCAACAAATATCAACAACTGGCCACTTTCTGCGGCTTTTAATATTTCCGGATAGTCGGTTATTAGTGGTACGTCCGGTACTTGTATAAAGTTATTTTTCTTTCCTGCCATTGTATAAAAAATTATTCCACGGTTTCCCACGGAGCGCTGTAATTTTTTTCTGCCTTCTCAGTTCTAACCAAGTTCGGATTGCCTGTTCGCATAACATTTAATACGTTTGGTGCTCCTATGCGTTGGTAAATATGAGCAAGTTCACCAATATTGATTCTGGTTTTGTGAATTTCTGGATTTACGAAGGTCAGTTCAGCAATTGTGTCAGGAGAGGCCTGAACTTGTTGAACAATCCAAACAGGGTATGGAGTATCATTTTGCATTAAATATTTATTTAATTCTGCCAACTCTGAATCTGAAATTTCAATATCAGGCCACAAATCTACGACTAAAATGTAAAATGACGACATCGATTTTAGCCCGGGTTTTATCTTGGTACGCTTCAGTTGATCAAATAAAGATTCTTTCCCTCCTAAATATTGGGTTATCTCAAGAGTGGAAATATCAAGTTGACCTTTGTGTATTGGAGATTGTTGCATAATAAGTGCATCTGGAGGATCGGGTTTATACAGTTGTATGAAAGCAGGTATATTACGCATTCTAAAAATTATTAAAGCAATAACTGATGCGATCTGACTCTCACGTATCTGCTTATACTTTGGATGTTTTTTTAAGCCTTCTTGACCCAACTCCTCTGTTAATTTTTGAGTGTGCCAATATACGTTTAAAGGTGAATGCCAAATTTTTCCTGACTTAAAAACCGGGGAAAGCTCTTGAAGACCTGTTTTTCTTTGATTGATGAAGCTCTTGAGGTCTTCTTCGGCAATTCTTATGAACTTATTACCAAGCTTAACGGATTTCAATTCACCACTTCTAACGTACCTTCTGACGCTTTCAGGATCTACCTTGAGGATTTCAGCTGCTCCTTCTGTTGTAAAAAATTTTGATGTATCCACAAGATACATAATAGTACTACACAACACTACATGTCAATACCACATGCACTTTTTAGAGGCTATTTCACTTTTTGTACGTATTTACAGTAGCTGCATTCTTCTGAGCTATTTGGCATATCTCCGTCCAAGACTTTTTTTGCCTCAAGCACTTTATCATCAACCCAGTCAGAATTTCCGTCATATGGTTGGACCTTGATATCAAAGCTTAAGTTTCCTTTTGCAAAGCCGTTGTCCTTATTTACTCTACAATATACAAAATAACACCTGTTCTGAACACTAAATCCATTTTTCTTTAGTAGCCATTGATAGATTTCCATCTGACGTTTGTAGCTGTCATATAATTCTCCTTCTTTTGCTCCGGAGGCCTTATAGTCGACAACGATAAGATTGCCTTTCGAATCTACCCATATATCATCTACTGCACCAAATACAAGGAAGTCAGTTGCTTTGTCGTGATATTGGATTCCCGTAAAGTTGTGTCTCCATTTATCAATGTCCTCGTGCATGAAGGGAATTGCATCAATACCTTCTCGTTCAATCAAATAATGTGCGGTACCATTCTTTCTGTGCTCATCAAATTCCTTTTTAAGAAGAAAATCAACTGCATTGTTAATAGTGTAGGGGGCACCAAAAGGCCTGGCAATCCCTTTTCCAGCATAAAACCAGAAGCAGCGAGGGCAATCGAATAAAAGTTCTATTTTACTTCTAGATAACTTAATCATATGAGGTATATATTACTCCTCTCAGGCTCAAAAAGCTATTGAAACTGTTTTGATATATTTATTGTCTTTTTAATGGTAATTCTATATTTAATTTTTGCCATAAACCTCTAACCCAATCTTTATCAGTAAGTGTGTAATAGGAGTAGTGATAATAGTAAATTACATTGTTTTTGAAATTTGTTTTGAAGTACTTATCAAAACACTGAGCAATTAAGGAATTTTCCTTTCCAAATACAATAAACTGACTTTTCTCGTTTACTTTTACATCTTGCATTTCTTGAATAAACGAATCAACGTTTTCTCTTATAACTCTATCTGTGAGGGATCTTCTAAAGTCTGCTGAATTTGGATTGTCTATGCATTTAAAAATATCGGTCATATACGAACCTCGAAGTATCGAGTGATTGCATGCCTGTTTTAATTTTCTATCATGTTTTCCACTATGAAAATTAATCCACGATTTATCTTTCAACGGTTTAGAAATATTTAATCCTAAAAGAATATATTTTGAATTTAATTCATTGAAATTCAAATCAATTATCGAGGTGTCGGACAAATTCTCGTCATTCCAAATTGCCCAACTTGCTACAGATCCATATTTTGAAGTTAATTCCTTGTACTCATCTAGATTATACATAGACTAATAAAAATATTAGGACCAAAAGCACCTAGAGCAATCAAATAACAGTTCTATTTTTGATCTTGACAACTTAATCATTTGGTACCTTCAATAAGTTCTATTTCACTCTCAGTAAACCCATATAGAACATAAACTATTCGATCAATTTGGTTTTCGTATTCTTGTATTTGAGCATTTTTTGATTCATTATTTGTGTATTCGTACTTTTTTGTAATACTTAAAATATTATCAACAGTTTCAACAAGCTCACGTTGTTTCAATAGAGAGATTGTTGGAATTGGGATTAAGCCGATTGATCTTGCTTGAATTTCAGAAAATACATTTTTAGTTGATTTATATTTGTGAAAATAATAATAATTTACTAATTTTGAGTTTAAAAGCGCTAGGAGATATTTTAGATAGTATTTTCCAGTTGAATTTTCCTTAATGGAAACTGCGACTAATGTATTTAGAGCAAAAAACTGTTCATTATCATACGCGAATACAAGGCTGCTTGATACTCTTCGAAAAAACAATTTTTCATTTTGCAAAAAAATATCTTTTCTTTTACAACTATGAATTTTTGAAACATCGTAATCCAAATAAACCCCCTGCCAATTTATACAGTATTTTTGAATATTTCTACCATCCAAGAGTCGGTAAGTTTCCTTTCCTTTATCAGGACTATCTAGGAGACTTTTGCTGCGATCTCCCTTAAGAGCTATCGCTTGATTTATGTTACAGATGCTAGATAGAGAAGTTGCATTGTCTAAAGTTTCAATTTTTTTTGTCAAATCATCTCCTTTAATATCGAACTGGTTTTTATAGGTAGAATAGTAATTATTCTGATTGATCTTTTTTATTGTATCTACATTCTGTCCATTTTGGGTAGAAATTTTTGTTATTAAGTTACCTAAAGTGCTATTTATAGGCTCTTTTTGTATTAGTATTGTTATGTTCTCCACAACGGCAGATTCAAAAATCATTTCATCGTAATTTACAATTTCATGAATATGAGAATTTTCAAGTATGTACTTTCGAATGTATTGATAATATTCTTGGGTAAGTAAGGTATTAGGGATAATATACGTAAGAATTCCATGCAATTTAACAATATTAATACCTTTTAAGATAAAAAAACCAAAAGTATTATACCTACCACTAGAAGTTTTATATTGTTCAAGCAAATGTTGCTTAGTTTCTTTGGAAATATCAGTTTTAGATAGTTGGATATATGGTGGGTTTGCAATTACAATATCGAATCCCTCCTTTATGCCAAACATCCATTCAGGATCAAACCATGATGATGCTTTGTGACTAAATGGATCCCACGTTGTTAGCATTGTTGTTAATTCAGCGTGACCTCGTCTATTTTCAGAAATAAGCCTCTGGAACATTTTATTTTGTGATTGTACGAATTGAAGTTTTAATTGTTCTCTTTCAGTGCCTGAAGCATTAAAGAACATATCACGTATTTCTCGAAGTTCATTTATGCCTTCCGTATCTTCAAAGAGACCCATCTGGTTTTTTTTGTCAGATCCGGGTAAGCCAATTAAACTATTAGCAGTCACAAACTTAAAATCAAGGTTAGGAAGTGGTTCTATGCCACGATTTTCATTACTATCATCAATTCGCTCGTCAACAACAAGAGTCAAAAAACACCTAAGTCTAGCGATTTCAGTTGCAATAGGCTGAATATCTATCCCGTAAATATTTTCTCTAATAACCCCTAATTTTCTGATGTAGTCAAAATTCTTATGAGAAAATTCTCGCTCAATAACTCTTCTAATTTCGGGTGAAGTATGCTGAATTTGTTTTTGAAACCAAAAATGTCCATCTGGATCAACTTGTTGCAAGATAAACACAATTTTTTGGAGCGCTCCAATAGGATAAGCACCGGATCCACATGCAGGATCAAGAATTTTTACCTTTTCAATTGCATCTACCAATTCTATTTTTTCATCTTCATGTAGAGGATACGTTGAGTCATCAGATAAATCATAACTAATTATTGCTCGCAATTTATCTTCGTTTATATTTGTATGTTGTTTTAAGTAAAGCAGAAGGCTTTCATCTACCATGTAATCAACGATCATTCGGGGAGTGTAATAACTCCCAGTACTCTTTCTGGCTGATTCACCGGTTTCAGGATTAATTTCTGCAAGAAGATTTTCAAATATTCTACCAAGCATTTCCGGATCAATAGATAACTCTTCATCAATGCTAGTGTTTTCATCAATAGTGAAGTTATACGTTTCTAAAATACTGAAAAATTCCTTTATCCACTCATCAGGAACTACTACTGTGTTATGGTACTGATCCCGCTTTCCCTCATTGTAGCTAAAGAAGTCATCGCCATGAGGAGAGAAAAGTCCTCCATTGAGATACGGAATCAAGGAAAAAGGTTCTGTCGAGTAAGGATCTTTTCTGGACTTAATTGGTTTATTAAGAATTTCAAAGAAAATAGGTTCAAGAATTTTATGATAATAATCGAAATTTGAAGCAATTGCATCGAATGAGAATAACCCTTTCGGCATTAGGGGACTTCCAGATTTACTTATCTTCTCTCTTAAAAACCAGCAGAAAATAATTCTACCAATAAGACGCACTGCAAATTCGATGCTGGTTTGGCTATGATCAGTAACTGATGGTAGACGTAGAAGTGATTCGTATGTTTTTTTATTCTTTCCCTCACCCCGAGTACCTCCAACTAATTTTGTAAAACTTTCAGAGATTTCTTTGTAGAATTCTTTATTTACTACTTCGAGTGAGAATCTGCTTTTGAGATCATTAAAGTCGACAACAGCCCCTTTTTTAATGAGGAACTTATTAGGAGTATTTACTTTTGCATTTGGGCCTAGAAAAAACGAATAACGCCTGGGGTTGGAATATGCTACTGAAATATTTCCCTGGTCATTCCTTTGAGGATTTGCAGTCATAAGAGAGAAACGCCAATCATTATTTTCAGGAGAATAAAATACCGCAAGGGCTTGAAAAGTAGCACTTTGCTTCATTACTTGAAACGCTTCTTTCGCAAGTGCAATCCTTTTATTAAATGATCCAGAATACTCAAACTCAAAAACTTGTAGGTCTAGTGAGGGGCTAGAGCCTAGGGTATGTGCTTTGCTTATTGCAGAAAGACTTCCAGCACCGACTGGCCTAATATCTTTTTGAAAATCACTTAAAAAAACTTCCCTTAGGAAGTTTAAGAGTTGGTCTCGATCATATTTTTGATTTAGCTCTATCATACTAACTGTTCAGCAAATAGAAGTAGCTCTTCTTCATTTTCAGAGCGATTTGCTCGAGTTAAGACATTCCTAATATAAGTAGCAGGAATAATTTCCTGAAGTCTTTTGTAGGCATCTTCAATATTGCGTGTATTTATTTGTGAAATGTCCTTAAGTGATCCATCACTTAAATCATCTAGAGTTTTTACAATGGAGATGATATCTTGGCAATAATCACGTGCATTAGGTAATTCGTCAGAAATAACTTTGAGTACCCGTATCGATGTTGCGCGTCTACCTTGAATCTTTGGTAGTTCGTGTTTACCAAAAAGTTTTTCTTTTGCAAGATTGAATTCCTGTGTGAAGTTGTCGTCAACGGATGTTCCGCTATCTGCTTCTGTTGCTTGAAAATATGGTAATGCCGATTCCGCAGATACGACATTTACCGCTTCGGGATTAGCACCATAAGTAAATATAGAGTTAGAACCTTTTTTACCAAAAACAACTATACCTGTTTTTCCTGTATCAACGCGTTTGACCCTGCTCCTTCGAGGCAGATTTAACATATCCTCAATGTGCTTATCAGCTTTTAAAGCGTTTTCATATACCTCTCTGTGTTTAGCATCCCAGGAAAGTTGTTCATCCTGTTGTTTTGCTTTATCAAATTCATCTTTAAAGAATGTCAGAAGCTCTTCATCGCTTGTAAGCGTTTTTGTATCGCTACCTACAACAGCATTTATCAATTTAATTTTCAAAGTTGAGATAGATCTTACTCGTGTTTCTTCCTCACCAACGGCAGTCGGAAAGCAGTTGTATACGTACAAATAATCAAAAACCTTTCTATTAATACGATTTATGCGTCCTACTCTTTGTATAACTCTGGTTGGGTTGTACGGAATATCATAATTGATAACAATACCTGCACGATGTAAATTGAAACCTTCGCTAAGCGCATCAGTTGCGATTAATACATCGTAATCATTTTGTTGTTGCTCTACTGGATAGGATGCATCGAAATTAGCCTTAATGATTTTTTTGTAACTTTCAGTCCCTTCAGCTGCAGTGTATTTTGTAACTCTTTCAAAACCTCTTTGTTTTAATTGATCATGCAAATAATCCACGGTGTCTTTATAGCTGGAAAATAACACAATTTTTCGATCGGGATTTTCTGTCAAAAACTTGTTAAGATTTTTAACTAATTCATCCAATTTAGGATCTAAGTCTGCATGTTGAGAATTTTTATACCATTTATCATGAATGGCCTTCAGAAGTTGTGTATCGTGACGGACGTCCAAAATGAACTTTTCGCTAAGAAGAGCTTTTTCAATTTCCAAAAATCCTTTTCTATTTCTGAGTAATTCCAGATCCTCAGACAAGCTGTCATCGCCTTCGCCATCCTCAAGGTTGTAATCATTCGGATCAGGAATTTGCCCCTTTTTCATAATTGGTACAGTTCCAATTTCATTCCACCATGATTCAATTTTTTCGTTAGACTCGATCATTTTCTCAAGGGTTGAACGAAATGCATCCTTTGAACTTTCAAATCGCATAACAAGGAGTCTTCTCATGAATTTTGCCAAATTAGATTGTGCAATTTGGATATCTTCAACGTCGTCAAATTCGTCTTTATATTTTTCAATGAATTTTTTTCTGCTTTCTTCGTCCATGTACTCAGGAGCAGTCGGCTTGTACCTTGCGCCAATAAATCCTTCGTTTTCAGTGCGAGTAATTAGACTCAATGTCTCGATATACAATTCATAGAGATCTCCGAGATCATATTCCATAAGATCAGGACCTTTCACTTCAGCAAACTCAATTCCTTGTTCTGTTAAGTCCTCTTTATATCGAGTAATATATTTAAGATCCAAGCGAGACCTCCTAATGATAATCGGCTCTATCAATCTTCTTTGTTCAGCTGCAATTTCTTTTGCTTCTTTGTTAATCTCATCTTCATCAACTCCTCTAGACATTTCGCGTCTTAGCTTCTTATAGCGCTGTATTAATTCCCTATACCTTAAGCTTAAGTTGTCTACAGAACGAATCGTTGATTGCCCTGGTGTTTGGAATAATTTGATTAATGCAAATACATCTTTTGGGTCATTGTTAAATGGAGTCGCTGTAAGTAATAGAATTTTGTTTTCTGGATTTCCTCTTGAAATCTGATGAAGCAATTTATAGTCGCCTGTATCTTCATTTCTATACCTATGTGCTTCATCAAGAATAAATAATGTAGGTTCACTAGATTCTGCATAGCGTTCATATACTTCTTGTATTTTTCCTGAACTAAATACTTTCGAACCCCTGATGCCAAATTGTTCTTTATAATCTTCCCACTGCGAAATAAGATGAGGAGGGGAAATAATAACTGTCTTCATGTCCATATTTCTTGCTACGGCTGCAGCGATTATGCTTTTGCCTAAACCTACAACATCTGCAAGAAGTGCACCGTCATATTTATTCAACTTATCGATAACCATTTTAATAGCATCAATCTGGTACTCTAAATCGGTAAATAATCCATTTGTAATGTTCTTTGGAGTTTTAAGCGATTCAATCTCATTTTGCTGAAAGAGTTCATGTAGAACACGGAGGTAAATTGTATATGGACTTGGAACCGCAAATTTCCATATACGTGGTTTTATCGTTTCTATGAACTGATCTTTTGTATTAATATCAGCAATTGAGATGGATTGTGAATCATGCCACATCTCCTCAAATTCCTTTTTATATTCTTCAAATTTAGGTTTTTCTCTACTAGAATCATTTAATTCCCCTTGTCCAACTAACCCTTTGTATGTTAAGTTGCTCGAACCCATAAAAAGTGTTCCAGGAAAATCTCCGTTCTGAGAAGATTCTGCCTTATTGTGAACCAGATAGAATTTTCCATGATAATCAGTAACTGTTTTTTTTATTTCAAGAGTTCCATTTTTTATCTTTTCAATATAAAGATCGAAAACTTCGTTAGATTTATCTTGGTCAAAAATATCACTATCATTCATAAATCCAACGAATGAGTCTACGTAATTTAATTTAAGAGCTGTTCTTGATGTAGTGGGTCTTCTAGGTTGCCAACGGGATAAATCTTCATCTCCATCCTTTGAATATTGAGCAATCTGAGGAATAAGCTGGGAGTCTACTTCAAGTCCAACTAAAATTCTTATCTTTTTATCTTTGAGTTGATCAAATAGTGCTTGAAAACCAGAGAAGTAGAAAAATCCAACTGCAATATCGACAGAGTCAGCAGACTGGAGTGCATTCTTAAGAGCCTCTTGAAGTGTTTGATTTTTATTGTCTATTAAGGCCATATTATTTATTATCCTTGTTATTGATAAATTTTTCTATATCAATTTTCCGATATCTCCTATCTTTTCTTGCTCCAAAGCGTACAGCTTTTAAAATTCCTTTTTCATCCCACTGCCTTAGGGTATTTGGATGTACCTGAAGGATTTCACAGGTCTGCTTAAGTGTCAAAAGCTCCGGCAATTCACTTTTTTGATTCATTTGCGATTTAACTTACCATTTGTTAACATTATTCTACATTTTTCAGCTCAATATATCAATGTCAAAAAATACACGAATTTTATTTAGTAAAGCCTATTACACACTCCAAGCTATCTTAAATTCTAAGAAATTCGAGAAACTTTTTGAAATATTTAAAGAAGAGATGGAATCGAAAGGGTTTGGCATGCCAGTGGGTGGTTTCAAAACAGCAACAGATTTCCATGAATGGAGAGAAAATGCATACAGAAAAAGTATTTATCCTGATGGATTTATCAATAAAATGATTAAAGAATTTGGTGTCGAAAAAGACAAAGATAAAATAGTGCTTGGGCTTCAGTGGTATGTGTATTTTGGGAAAAAGATTGCACCAATTGAATCAACCCATAAAAAACTCTCAAAAGTAACATCTGATGGAGAGACAATAGGGGTTTCGTTAACAATTTATCCTTGGACAGTGAAAGAAGATATTGTTGATGATATATGGGACCAAGTCATTTATTTACGAAAAAAACTTATTACAAAATCAAAAGAAAGAAATAGGGAATGGGATACTTTCGAGAGAGATTTTAAAGTGTATGAATTATATCTAAAGCTTAAAGAGAGTTCTCAAAAATCAACTTATAAGCGTTTAGTTGAAGATCCTGAATTTGAAAAAATAGCAATAAAATATAATGCTGGCAAGAGTTTTGATGAATCAATCGGTTCAATAATCACAAGATGCACTAGGCAGATTCATAAAATATCATTTCTTTGAGAAGATAAGCCACCTCCTTAACCCCTCGTGCTATTACCTATTCAAACTCTTATAAAGGTATTGTATGAAAGATATTTCGATTCGAACCGTTGATGTTGCAATCAATGAACTAGTCCCAGCCGACTATAATCCTCGTAAGCATGATGAAGAGGCTAATGAACAACTTAAGCAAAGCATCTTACGTTTTGGACTTGTAGATCCGGTCATTGCAAACTCTTCTCCAGACCGTAAAAACATCATCATAGGTGGTCACTTCCGATGGGAAGTGGCTAAGGAACTGGGATATAAGACGGTACCTGTAGTATATGTTGATATTCCCGATCTGGAGAAAGAAAAAGAGCTGAATTTGCGGTTGAATAAAAATACTGGAGAATTTGATTGGGATTTGCTTGCCAAATTCGATGAGTCATTTCTTTCAGATGTTGGTTTCTCAACAGACGAACTTGATGATATTTTTAAGCTCGATATCGCTCCGGAAGAATTTAATCTCGAAAAAGAGCTTCTGAAACTGAACATTCAAAAGATTAATACCCAAAAAGGAGATGTCTATTCTTTGGGCGAGAGTCGTCTTATGTGCGGTGACTCAACTATTGAGGAGGATATGTTGAGGCTAATGAATGGGGAGAAGGCAGATATGTGTTTTACAGATCCTCCTTACATTTTGGATTACTTAAATGGAAAGAAAAAACATGGAAATGCCGTCACGGGATTTGGTGCCAAGAGAGATAGGCGATATCTAGAGACTGATGTACTGCCACCAGATTTTACTGAAAAGTGGATTGCTAACATTGCAAAGATACAAAACGAGAATTTTAGCATTATTATTTATGAGAATTGGAAAAACATACGAACTATCTGGGGAGAGATGGAAAAGTATTGGAAAGTAAAAAATATGATTGTCTGGCATTTGCCCAACAGACACCAAGGATTTTCAGCAAAGTACAAATTCTTTTCCAAGCATGACATCGCTATGGTTGGCGCATCGCCAGATAAAGATATTCCCTTTAATCTAGAGGAAGAGGTAGATGGACTGCAAGAAGAGTATGAAACAGCACTCTACGCCATTGCAGGCAAGCCACATTGGGAAGGGTACCAAAGAGGCAAGAAAAACCAACCAACCGATTTTATTGAATATGTCGCTTCCGACGAGAAGCATTCCGGGCAAGGGGTAATCTTTGGAACTAAACCTGTTGAAATTTTAATCCCGTACATAAAAATGCTGACAAAACGTGGCAATTTAGTGGTAGAACCCTTCTCCGGAAGCGGCAGTACATTAATTGCCTCGACAAAAATGAATCGCCGGTGCTACGGAATGGAAAAATCGTCTGTTTATACCGAAGTAATTATAAAAAGGTGGGAAAAGTTAACAGGACAGAAAGCAGAGAAAATTCATGGATAAAACAATTCAGAAGAGACAATCAAAGGAAAAAGTGAAAATTATTGAACAATTACGAAAAACCCCAATTGTGCAAATTGCATGTGAGAAATCAGGAGTCAGTCGAGCTACTTATTACAGATGGCTAAAAGACGATAGTGAATTTGCAAAAGACACAGATAAGGCCTTATCAGATGGGTCATTACTTGTAAACGACATGGCAGAGTCACAACTTATGAGTGCAATAAGGGATAAAAACCTTACTGCAATTACTTTTTGGCTCAAGCACCACCACCCTACGTACACTACGAAAGTTGAGGTTATGACAATCGCAAAACAACTCGATGAAGATCTAACACCAGAACAGGAAGCTCTTATAAGAAAAGCTCTAGAAATGGCATCACTAATTCCTGCAAAAGTTATAGATGCGGAGAAAATAAATGAATGATGAAATACTTAATCGAATACTAAATGATCAAACTTTTCGAAAAGCTCTAGTTAAGAAAAGCTTTTTTTGGTTTTTCCATACGTACTTTAGCCATTATATTCAGTACCCGACAGCTGACTTTCACAAAGAGATGTTTGCGCTCCTTGAAGACCAGGAAATAATGACGGTCGGTATTGTAGCCTTTCGTGGATCTGCAAAATCTACCATTGCGACGTTGTCCTATCCCATTTGGGCAATGATTGGGGTACTTTCCAAGAAATATATATTGTTAGTAAGTCAAACTCAAGGACTGTCTCGACAAATTCTTGCAAACATAAAACAGGAATTTGAGTCAAATGAATTACTCATTAAAGATTTTGGACCATTTAGTGAAGTGGCTGACGAATGGAGAGCAAACTCTTTGGTTATTTCCCAGTACGGGAGTCGCATAACTGCAATCTCAGCAAGTGAGAGTATCCGGGGACTCAGGCATAGGCAGTATCGTCCAGACCTTACGGTTCTTGATGATGTAGAAGATTTAGAAACTGTCAAAACAAAGGAAGGACGGGATAAAATTTGGAACTGGCTGACAGGTGAGGTAATACCAATCGGAGATAGTGGTACGAAGCTTATCTGCGTTGGAAACATGCTTCACGAGGATTCACTTATGATGCGGATTAAAGAGAGCCTGATTAGCGGTACTATGGATGGGGAATATCGTGAGTATCCATTACTTGATGATAAAAATAATATTCTCTGGAAGTCAAAATTCCCCTCCCTTGTTGAGATAGAACAATTAAAAAGTAAAGTTCCAAATGAATCAGCGTGGTTTCGCGAATATCTTCTAAAAATTATTGCTGATGAGGACAGAGTTGTTAAAAAAGAATGGATTCAATATTACGATAGTCTTCCAGACATAAGAGAAGCTCCGCCCCGGCTGCTCGCTGTTGGAGTGGATCTGGCGATTTCTCAGAAAACTACAGCAGATTTTACAACGCTAGTCCCGGCCTACATCGTTGGTTATGGTGAAACCCTTCAGATATACATCTTGCCGTATATTGTTAACAAAAGACTAACCTACCCACAAACAATCGATGAAATTAAAAAGATGAGCAGTCGTATGCAATTAGAGTTTAAGAGACAACCAATTATCTTTGTTGAGAATGTTGCCTACCAACTCGCAGTCGTTCAGCAACTAATTGTTGAAAAATTATTCGCTGAACCTGTAAGCGTGAACGGTCTAGACAAGAGCGCAAGGTTAAGTATTACTACTCCATATATTAAAAGTGGCAAAGTGCTATTCCCTCACTACGGGGCGACCGAACTAATTTCACAGATTACTAATTTTGGCATTGAAAAGCATGAAGATTTAGCAGATGGATTTTCCACATTGATAATAAAATCAATCGAAAGCGACAGGCCATATTACAAAACTAACTGGGAAAATTCCGAACCGAGTGGCCCTATTTACGTAGATTTTGCGGGAGAGAGGGTTGATATGTCAACTCCATTTTTTACTATGGATATGAAATTCTAAGTTAGAAAAAGCTAGAAGAGATCTGACAAAGAAACTTTTAAAGCTTTCGCAATCTTGCTAACAGTTTGAACAGGAGAATTACTTATACCTCTTTCGATCCTACTTATAGTTGTATAGTGGAGATCCACCCTATCGGCCAACTCTTCTTGGGTGATTTTCCTATTCTTTCTAGCTCTCCTAATCCTCTTACCTAATTTTTCATTCACTTTGTAAGTTCTCACTATATAAAGGTAGTTAAAATTGAATAATAATTGTATAGCGTCTGACGCTTTATTTAGCCTTGACTTTGTGCTTAAATATAAGTAATATGTCATCAATAGCCATAAGAAAGGAGGTGGAATATGAAAAAATTCTTAAAATGGGGAGCAATTGTCTTTGTAGGTCTTATTATAATTGGAGTAATCGCAAGTGCTGGTAAATCAGGAAGTACAACTCCAACATCAGGTTCTAATAACACTACAACTCAAAAACAAGAAGAACAACCAGTAAAAGAAGCTGCGCAGGTAACCGCAGCAGAAATTGCAGACGACTTTGATGGTAATCAGGTAGCTGCTGAAAGTAAATGGAACGGTAAGTATGTTCAATTTACTGCTGTAGTATCAAATATTACAGATAGTGGATTATCTTTTACAGATATTGGATCTAAGCAATTTTCGCTTACTCAAATCAGTTGTAGGATAAGTGATAAGCAATCACTTTTGTCTCTTAAGAACGGAGAATCAGTAACCGTTAAGGGAACTATCGGAAAACAAACGATTGGAGTCATAGATATGACTAATTGTGAGGTTGCGAAATAAAGATAAAGAATTTACTCCCTTAAAAGCCCCTTCTTTGCGGAGGGGCTTTTTACTATTGACAAACAAGATTCTT
The DNA here is from genome assembly GCA_964425075.1 of uncultured Gammaproteobacteria bacterium. Taxonomy (GTDB): domain Bacteria; phylum Patescibacteriota; class Microgenomatia; order Levybacterales; family GWA1-39-11; genus JAUSNA01. Next base: position 680,969 of record CAYRKM010000001.1, read on the forward strand.
ACTTGTATAATCAAATAGTTAGATAGTCTAAGTAAAATGACAAATACAGTACTCAATTACCAATTGATAGAAGTTATTTTTTCCCTCTCACGCACAATGCGTGATGAGATGAAGTTTGATTCTGATACTTCTAACCTTTCTGTGGTTCAGCTTCAAGCGCTGATTTTTATAAAGAAAAAGAATATTGTATCTATGAGTGACATTGCGGGTCAATTTAACACTACTCTTCCTACAGCAACCTCTCTGTCAGATAAGCTAGTAAGGCAAAATTTAGTACAAAGACAGCAAGGAGTTTCTGACCGAAGAGTTGTAAATTTGTCGTTGACTGAACAGGGGGAAAATTTACTCAAAGAAGCAATGGTACAACGACATCAGAAAATTAACAATATGCTTTTCTATCTTTCTACTGAAGACAAAGAGCAACTCCTTAAGATTCTAAAAAACCTTACTGCCAAGATTCAAGAATCTTATGAAAAATAGATTATTTCAAAAAAGAACACTCATATCTTTGGGAGTTATCGTTCTTGTAAGTTTTATTGTAATTATAGGATTACTGACCGTTTTGAAAGCAAATCCTACTGTCAAAACTGAAGCAGCTGAAATTAAATCTGTCGCGTCTGTTATACAGGCGGATGGATCAATTACTCCCCAAAGCCAAGCAGCGCTACATTTTCAGACGGGAGGGAAACTGACATATCTTCCTTTCAAGGAAGGAGATTCAATAAAGCAAGGGCAAACTATCGCAAGTCTTGATACCTATACGCTTCAGCGACAATTAACTACTGCGCTAAATACTTATCGTTCAACGCGAGATACATTTGATCAAACGCAACAAAATAACCAGACTGGAGTTTTACAAGGACAGCAAAGATATAGCCTTGAGGTTCTGAATAAAGTTAGTAAGTCAGGACAAGACGAAGTAGACATAATTAATGATATGGCAAAAAGAATTGTTGATCAAAATCAAGGAAACCTGGACAATTCCGTCATACAGGTAGAATTATCAAATTATGCGCTTCAGCTTGCTTCAATTACCTCACCTCTCTCAGGCATCATAACGCACATGGATGTAACCACCTCACAGGTAAATGTAACCCCTACTACTTCATTTATAGTAGTAGATCCATCAACACTTGTCTTTCGTGCGAATATATTGGAAAACGATATTGATTTTGTTACGGAGGGAAGCACAGTTACTATCAAAATTGGAAGTGGAAACGGAAAACCTATTCTAGGAACAGTCAGTAAAATTTATCCCGATAAAATCACTTTGACTACTGGACAAAAAGCATACCAAGTTGATATTGAAAGCGCAGAAATTACAAAATCTGGTGTAATGGGACAATCTGGCACTGCTCTTATTCAAAGTAACGCGCATAGTACAGCAAAACTAGTTCCTACATGGACTGTTCTTAACCATGATTCTCTTTGGGTTCTTGCAAATAGCAAACCGGTTATCAGAAGCGTAAAAGTAGGTAAAACGCATGGGGATATGATAGAAATTCTTGATGGATTAGAAGAGAATGATCAGGTAATCACAAACCCTGAATCTATCGCTGCAGGTAAGTACCAAATATTATAAACATCATGAAAAAAATTATTTCAAAATTAAAAAATAGAAAAGTATTGAGATCATTGATAACTATCATACTTATCCTAATTATTGTCGGTGGATTTTATTATTGGCAAACAAAAAAAGACAGAGTATTTGTTGAAAATGCTCAAATTAGTGCGCCTCTTATTGCAGTTTCTCCGACATCCGGTGGAAGGCTTCTTGAAATAGACGTTGAAGAAGGAAAACCAGTCAAAAAAGGTGACACTATTGCAATAGTCGGCAGTGAAACGATACGTTCAACAACTGATGGACTGGTGGTTATGGCAAATAACCAAGTTGGTGGGAGTTTGACACCACTAAGCTCAGTCGCACAATTGATAGATCCATCCCAAATGCGCATAGTCGGAACAATTGACGAAAATAAAGGTCTTGACGAGCTTAAGGTTGGACAAGTTGCATCATTTTCAGTTGATGCCTACCCTGGAAAAACATTTTGGGGATATGTTGATCAAGTCTCTCCAACTGCGAAGCAGACACAACTTTCCTTTTCTATTTCAAGTGAACGACCAACCCAACAATTTCAAGTCTATGTACGCTTTCCTGCGACAAAATACCCAGAACTTAAAAACGGGATGAGTGCAAAACTTACCATATTTACGAGTACAAAATAATATGTATGGAGAACAAAGAAAAGCCGAAAAGAAATGGGTTTCACAAAGAACAATGGCTCATATTGCTAACCGTCATGATAGCTTCTTTTCTTGGCCGACTTGACGGAACGATTGTTAATTTAGCTCTCCCAGACATCATCAAAGACTTTGGTATTACAGTCTCCCAAGCTAGTTGGATATCAACTGCATATATCATCGCCAATGCTATTTTTGTTCCTATTTTTGGAAAACTTGGGGATATGATTGGCCGAAAACCACTTTATCTTGCGGGAATTATCGGATTTACTTTAACATCGGCGCTTGCTGGTCTTTCATTTAATCTTCCTTCAATGGTCATCTTTAGAGTATTGCAGGCAATCACTGTTTCGATTGACTATCCAATTGCATTATCAATTATTGCATATACATTTACAGATAAAGGGCAAAGAGCCCAGGCTATGGGACTTTGGTCAGCTATTTTTGCAGGAGCCGCAGTATTTGGCCCATTATTAGGGGGACCACTAATTGACAATTTTTCATGGCGATCTGTCTTTTACATAAATATCCCTCTTGGAATTCTGGGCACTTGGATGGCCATACAATTTATTCATGAACCGGCAAAAAAGATACGGGGGCTTGCAAATTTTGACATAGCAGGATCTCTCCTTCTAGGAGTAGCACTTGGGACTATGGTATTGGTTCTGGAAGAAGGTAGAACATGGGGATGGGCAAGTATTGAGAGTCTTATTTCATATATTATTGTTGTAATATCTTTTATTGCATTTTTGATAGTTGAAAATAGAACAAAAGAACCAGTAGTTGACCTTAAGTTTTTCAAAATTCCAACATTCTCAGCAGCAATTATTACGTCATTTATATCCTTTATGGGTATGATAGGTGGTATTTTTCTTATACCAATCTTTGCGCAAAACTTTTTGGGTTATTCAGTAACAAAATCCGGATATCTTTTTATCCCTATGGCAGTAGCACTTATGGGAGCTGCAGCAATGGGACCAAGACTCGCAGGCAAAATTCAACCTAGACTATTAACCGCGGCTGGAATGTTCACTGCAGCCTTTGTATTCTTTTTTCTCTTTAGTGGCATTGACATTAAGTGGGGGTTTTGGGATATAACTTGGCGACTTATGATTTTTGCAGGGGGTTTAGGGTTGGGATTATCACCACTGACAACGGCTGCAACATCAACCGTACCATTACACGAAGTAGGTATTGCTTCATCAATTCTTGCCTTAGCGCGAAACATTTCAGGAGCTTTCGGCGTAGCTATATTCGCTACAATCCTATCAAACAGTGTAACTTCTCAATTGATTCAAATACAGCTTCATACAGTAATTAACTCTGTAGACCCAACAGTTCTTAAGCAAATACCGCTACTAATGATAACAAAGGCGAACGTTTTGGCTTATACGACAGTATTTCATGTTGCAGGGGTACTATTAGCTCTTGGTGGAATTTCTGCTTTGTTTGTTAAGGAAAGTAAAAGAGAATTCGCACCTGGTGAAGAAATTGAGAAAGAACATACAATGATTGAAATATAGGGATAAAAGCCAATATTGAGAAGCTAGTATGTGGAACAAAAACGATATACTGTATATATTAATCTTGATAGATGTAATAGTTTTTCTATCAGTTATATTTGGAAAGTATTTTCCAGGTGGATTTTATTTGCTTGGAATCTTGTCGATAGTTGCAACTCCCCTGTATTACTTTTTAAAAAAGAAAAAATGATATTATAAAGATATGTTTAGCCTTTTAATTACAGCAATTCGTTTTCTTAGGGCAATTTTTGCGGGTTTTAAGGACCCAGAGTTTAAAGCACTATTTGTATTTGTTCTTATTATTTTGCTTTCGGGAACATTTTTTTATCACCAGGTCGAAAAATGGAATCTACTCGATTCGCTCTATTTCAGCACAACCACGCTAACAACTGTTGGATTTGGCGACCTTGCTCCTAAGACAGATCTTGGGAAAGTCTTTACTATCATTTACTTATTTGTAGGTATTGGAGTTATTTTAGGGTTTGTGAATATTGTGGCGCACCATACAAATAATCAAAATCCTATGAAACAGTTTTTTGGAAATAACGCTGAAAAAGAGAAAAAAAACGATAAAGAGAAGTAGGACGAGGATTTTAGAGCTACCTAGTTGCACTTTAATCTAAAGAGGAAAGTAATAGGCAATTACGGCAACCAGTGAACCCACGAGTATGGAAAGGCTTGTAATTTGAAGTGCTTTTTGTCTGTCTTTATTGCGGAATTCTTTTTGTTGTATAGTTTCTGTTATTCCTGCAGGTTTTACCACATTATAAACTCCTTTAAATCCAAATCCCGCACAAAAATGAAAATAGGCTTGTAAAAATCCTGACGCGGCCGATGTTATAGGTAGAAAAATGATAAGGCGGTAAAGCGGCGGGATGCTAAATAAAACAAATAGTAGGAGCAATAAAACGCTTATTCCTAAACTTATCAATCCCGCCCGTCTTCTTCTTGCAATTTCCGCGGGTCCTATATTGCAAACTCCAGGTATATATTCGTTGGATTGGGACATAATATTTTAAAAACCTAACTTCTCTTTTACCAAAATAACAGTGATTCTTTCCGGCATTACCTCTTTATTAACAATAAGCACCTTACTGATGTTACTATCCATTCCATACGTTTGTTGCATACGTTGATTCTCAAGAGGAAGAGTATGCTTCCTGATGCGCTTTATGCCTTCTGCATCATCTTTTACAATCTTTTGAGCACCTATAACCCAAATAACGTGGGCTGCGGAAAATACATATGCTGCCAACTGGCTGCCGGAGTTGGATGCAATAATTGCGTGTCCATCCTCTGTCAGAGCATGAACGCTTCCCACCACATAATCAACAGCGGCATTAATACGTCTGGCTTGGGTACGCATTTCAGACTGGGGAAGTGACATTATTTTCTTCCTGGTAGAGTCGTAATCACCGGACTCATCTATTACTTTTGATAATCCTATCTGGTCGGCAGTTGTTGAAGTCGCAGTCATTACCTCCGCATCCTTGGGGATAAGTTTTAAAACCTCTATCTTTGCTTTTTCTCCACTTGCAACAACAATGGTTTTTATACCATTTGCTTCAAGAGCTTTTTTGGTTTTTTCAATTGCGGCATCATCTGCCAAAACGTCCCATGTCATATTTGGAAATTTTACTTAGTAAGAGAGTGTTACGGTCTTTCCTGCAAATTTATTCTCAGTTAAATCTTTCAACATAAAATCAGCAACATCAGCTCTTGAAATAGCGTCTCCAACTTTAACGTCGAGATTTTCTCCTACTCTATATTTTCCTATTTTACCTTCATCATTTAACATGAGTGGTCTGACAATAGTATATTCAAGTCCGCTTGCTTGTATTGCTTCCTCCTGTTTTGTTTTGTCATCCAACACAGGCTTCACCATCGCGATTTGTTCTTCTCCCATTCCCATTTTCTTCATAAACTCTATTCCCTCGGGAGAACCACTCATGGCATAAGAGCTTTGAACAATAATTCTCTTCACTCCATGCTTTTTCATAGCATTCATAATATTTTGTGTGCCTTTTTCCATAACAATATCTGTTTGCATATCAGGAGAAGCACCAAGGGCTACGATAACTCCATCACTTCCTTCAACTGCCTTATCAACACTTTCGGGATTTGTAACATCGCCTGTAATAAGAGTAATCTTCTTATCTATAATATCCATTTTGTCGGGGTTTCTAACAAATGCATTCACTTCGTATCCAAGCTCAAGTGCTTGTTCAATGACTTTTTTGCCTGTCGCGCCTGTTGCTCCAAAAACTGTTATTTTCATAGTAAATTTTCTTTTTGAGTTAAGTTATAGTACAATAGACTATAGATTCTATAGTGCTATGGAATTTATAGTACTATAAATTTTAGAGTATGTCAACTAACAATAATGTTCATATTTCAGACGAATTAAATAATGGCATCAAAATGCTTGGTGACGCTTGGATCTTATGTATTGTCGGAACGCTTGCAAAAAAAGAAATGAGATTTAATGAAATACAGCGGGCTATAGAAGGGATAAATCCCACAACTCTTGCAGAAAGGCTGAAAAGACTGGAAAACGAAAAGATGATTAAAAGACAAGAAGAGACTGTAGATAAACTGTCAGTTGTATACTCATTAACTGATAAAGGAAAAGGAATACTTCCTACTCTTCGCGAGATTCAAGCGTTTGCAGATAAATTCCTATAAGAAAGGGAGTGGAATTATGAAACAACTTATCGTTATAGTTTTGGTTTTGGCAAGTCTTTATTTCATATTTGATCATACAGACCCCTTGCCTCTGAATCACGAGGCAATTGGACTTGGAGTAAACCATATCGCTCATAGCATATTTGGCATTGTTCTATTTATTCCTGCAGGTTTTGTGTGGTGGAAAGGTAGAAGAAAGAGAAGACAGGTATAAAATCAAAGCATTTAAGCTATTTCCCTACTAGACTTTGTGGTCATTCTGCGGTACCTTGACCATTGAAATGGGTACTTATAATCAGACCACAACGATAGAACCGCCGAAAATCGAATACTGCCTTTATGCTCGCAAATCTAGCGAATCAGACGAGCGGCAAACTATGTCAATTGACTCTCAGATTGATGAGATGATGACACTAGCCAAACGAGATAAGTTAAAGATTAAAGAAATTAAAAAGGAAAGCCATTCTGCAAAATCCTCCGGCACTCGCCCTGTGTTTATGGAACTATTACAAGAAATTAGGTCGAAGAAGTTTAACGGCATTCTCTCATGGGCACCGGATAGATTAAGTCGCAACGCAGGCGACTTAGGATCAGTAGTTGATCTAATGGATCAGGGAAAACTTGTTAAGATTCAAACCTACTCTCAGAGCTTTTCTAATAGCCCGAATGAAAAGTTTTTGCTGATGATCTTGTGTAGTCAGGCAAAACTCGAAAATGATAATAAGGGATTAAATGTTCAACGAGGAATGAGAGCAAAGTGTCTAATGGGTTGGCGTCCTAGTATTGCTCCAGTTGGATACTTAAACCAAAATGGAGATCCGGCAACCACAGAGTTAATAATCATTGACCCTGAACGGGAAAACTTTGTGAGACAAATATTTGACAAAATGGCGAACCAAGGACAATCAGGCAGGACAATAAAGATGTGGCTTGATAGAATAGGTTTTGAATCAAGGACTGGCAAGAGGTTAGCATTAAGTAAAGTCTATGCAACTCTTAAAAATCCATTCTATTACGGTGAATTTGAATTCCCTGTAGGAAGTGGTACTTGGTATAAAGGAAAACACAAACCACTAATTACAAAAGAGTTATTTGATAGAGCTCAACTTCATCTTCAGATACAACCCGATAAGGGATACAAAAATAAGCTGTTCCCATTTAAAAAGATCTTCAAATGTGGAAAGTGTGGAGGCGGGATAACGGCTGAAGAGAAATATAGAAAACTACTCAATGGAAGGATTGTAAAACATATCTACTATCATTGTGGAAGGTCAAGGGACTTTGAATGTGATGAGCCCTATATTACTGAAAGAGATCTTATTAAACAGCTTATTGCAAAAATAGATGTTATTAAATTTAACTCCTCAGGAATCACAAGAAAAATCCAAGAGGATATAGAACGATACCACAGACTTAAAACCCAAGTCTTACATCAGGAATTTATTGACGGATATTTAGCAGAGTTTAATAGAATTCCGGAAAGTGGGAATGACAAGAATGAAATGATGAAAAACTACCTCCTGCATATTCTACAGATCGGAACAGCAGAGGAACGACTGGAAGTACTGTCTTTCATCAAAACAAAATTCATTTTATCTCAAAGAGAGATAATAATCGAAAAATAACCGCAACTCCTATCCTAGGTGTTTTTCTCGTGGGTAAAACAGTCTTTTTTGAGGTCTAAAAATTACTATTACAGGCTCTTGAACGAGTTTTCGAATGACTTCGATTTAATTTAGCAAGCCTTATCAACCTAATCGAATATACCCAGTGGGTCTGGTAGGAATACTATAAGATATGTGACCCCACCGGAATTCGAATCCGGGTTTCTTGGATGAGAACCAAGTGTCCTAACCGCTAGACTATGGGGCCAGAGTTGAACTCAAAGACAATCAAGTTCAATTGTAAATTATACGTTATTTCCCCTTTTCAGGCAAGAAAACCAAAATGGCATTGTCCGTTCTAAGTTTTTTTGTATAATGGATGCTATGAGTGATTTTCTTCTTTCTGTTGTCATTCCCTCCTACAATGAAATGGCAAATCTTCAAAAAGGAATTCTTGACAAGGTAAAAAACTATCTCGAAAGCAAAAAGTACAATTATGAGGTGATAATAGTAGATGATGGAAGTAACGATGGTAGTCTTGAATTTGCAAAGGAGTATTCAAAGATCAATAAAGCATTTCGTGTAATAGAAAATCCACACACAGGGAAAGCTGGAGCAGTTACCGCGGGAATGTTGTCTGCCAAGGGGGAATATGTATTATTCTCAGATATGGATCAGGCGACTCCAATTGAGGAGATTGAGAAACTTTTGCCGAACATCCAAAAAGGATTTGATGTTGTGATAGGGTCTCGTAGCGGTACACGAAAAGGTGCACCATTTACTCGAAAAGTTATGGCAAAAGGGATGATGACATTGCGCTCAATTATTGTTGGAATTTCGGAGATTGACGATACACAGTGTGGGTTTAAGTTATTTACTAGAGAAGCTTCACAGGATATTTTTAAAAAAATAAAAGAAGTGCATCATGGATTTAAAAAAATCCGTGGCTCATCTGTTACTGCAGGATTTGATATCGAGGTTTTGTATATTGCAAATAGAAAGGGATACAAAATTAAGGAAATTCCAGTACAGTGGTTATATGTAGAGACAAGAAGAGTAAGTCCTCTTAAAGATTCTTTGGACGGACTAAATGATTTGGTACGAATTAGAAGAAATATTTTTGCCGGAGTTTACAAATGATATTTAAAAAACTTTTACTTCCGGGTTGGGTAGTGGGGTTAGTTGCCCTTTTCTTTTATTCCTATACGCAGGTTGATCTGTCACTCACCCTAGCTCAATCTTCAATTTTTCAAACTATACAGAAAAACTTTCAATATATTGGATATTTTAACCGTCCACTTTCTACCTATTTATATATAGCAATTTTTGCATTTCTTTTTTTTATGTATTTTGCGACTTTAAAATTAGTTAATAAAGAAAAATTAACTCGTAAGACTATTTGGACAATAATAATCTTTGCTACAGCAATTTTAACCTTTACATATTCGGCATTTTCATACGACATTTTTAATTATATTTTCGACGCTCGTATTATTACGACCTATGGCCAGAATCCATATATGCAAAAGGCTTTAGATTTTCCTGGTGATCCGATGCTTTCCTTTATGCACTGGACTCATAGAACTTATCCATATGGTCCTGTTTGGTTAGGGCTTACAGTTCCTTTAACCTTTATTGCGCAGGAATTCTTTCTTCTCACGTTCTTTCTCTTTAAAATACTTATGGCTGCATTTTTTATACTTACGGTTTATTTTATTGGAAAAGTATCACAAATATTCAAATTATCAAATCCTCTTCTTCCCGTTGCTGCATTTGCGCTAAATCCATTTGTTTTATCTGAGTCTTTGGTTTCAGCACATAATGATATTGTGATGATGGGATTTATAACTGCAGCCGTTTACTTTTTCTTTAAAAAACAAATTGTTTTATCAAGCATATTTGCGCTTCTCTCTGTTGGGATAAAATTTGCGACAGGTTTTCTTGCCATACCTTTTGCAATTTACCTTTTTACGAAAAAACAGTCATTATTTATTTATCTTTCACTTATATTAATGATAATTGCTGTAGTTGTTGCAACTGTAAGGACAAATTTTCAACCGTGGTATTTGTTATATCCTGCGCCATTTACAGCTTTATTGTTCCGCAATAAAAATGTTTTTTTGCCTGCAAGCATTCTTTCAATTGTAGCGGTTGTTTATTACATCCCCTATCTTTATACCGGAGGTTGGGAGGCTCCAATCCCGTCTTTGTTGAATTCACTTATGCTTGGGGCAACTTTAATAAGCGTAATTATTGTTATTGCTCTTCTTGCACTGCGTAAGCGAAGTTAATTTGATACAATCTTTCTATGAAGCTTTTTTCTAAATTTACCTCAGAGCTTTTTGTTTTCCCAGTTCTTATAGTTACTTTTTTTGCAACCCGACTTTATAGAATAATGGAGCTTCCAATTTTTACAGATGAGGCTATTTATACTCGTTGGTCACAAATTGCTAGACTTGATGCAAATTGGAGGTTTATCTCCCTAACGGATGGGAAGCAGCCATCGTTTGTCTGGCTTGATATGGTTGTCATGAAATTTGTAGAGGACCCGCTTTTAGCGGGACGTTTAGTGTCAGTGGGAGCTGGGCTTGTTACACTTTTTGGAATATACTTTTTGACTCGCGAGATATTTAAAAACAGAAAAATAGCGCTTATCGCATCCACAATTTTTGTAATATATCCATTTGCATTGGTGTACGACAGGATGGCCTTGTATGACTCTTTGGTTGCTATGTTTGCCGTGTGGACTTTGTATTTTGAAATTCTTCTGGTAAGGAAGATGAGAATTGATATTGCTATGGTATTGGGATTTGTAATAGGGGGAGCAGTGCTCACTAAGACATCCGGATTTTTTGGGATTTATCTTATGCCATTTCTTTTTCTCTTGCTTGATTACAAACAAAAAGACATCAAGCAGAGAGTCCTTAGGCTTTCAGGACTCCTTCTTATTGCGATAGTTATCTCTCAAGGAATGTATTCAGTACTAAGACTTTCGCCTTACTTTCATATAATTTCTGAGAAGAATACAATTTTTGTATATCCGTTGGAGAAATGGTTGAGTTTTCCACTCAACATTAAAATTGAATACTTTTGGAGTAGTTTTAGGGGACTTTCTGATTGGTTACTGACTTACTTTAGTGTGCCATTTATAGTTCTTGTGGTAATAGCATTTATATCCGGAATGAAGTTTTGGCGTGAGAAAATGTTATTGTTAATTTGGTTTGCAGCACCATTTTTTGCGCTTTGCATATTTGGAAATACATTGTATCCGCGCTATCTTCTTTTTATGACAATGTCCTTGCTTCCTCTTGTGGCCTTGGGATTTTATGATTTATCAAAGCACATTAAAAAACAAATGCTAATTGTTGTGGCAATTTTCTTGTTTTTTGCAATTCCAATACGCTCAAGCATCTCGATTCTTACAAACTTTGCAAAAGCACCAATTCCAAATTCAGACAAAGAACAGTATATATTGGGTTGGCCAGCGGGTGGAGGAGTTAGAGAATCAGTTTTGTTATTTGAAGAAGAAGCAAAGAAGGGTCCAATTTTTATTGCAACCCAAGGTACATTTGGATTAATGCCATTTTCATACGAAATTTATCTAGTCGACAAACCAAACATAACCATAAAAGGATTCTGGCCAATAGGAGAAATTCCTCCAAAGGAATTACTTGATAAAAGCAAAAGCATGAGTGTATATACTGTTTTTTATCAGCCCTGTCCATCATGTGAGGCAGTTGGTAAACCCCCCGTCACATGGCCAGTAGAGCTTGTTAGAGAATATAAGAAAAGCGATGGAGTAATGTTGGGTGTTTATAAATTTAAGACCGAATGAAAAGAGGGCTGTTTTTAGTATTGGGGTTATTTTTTGCTGTAGCCCTCTTATTTTTTAACCCAATTTTTAAGGGCAACATTCCCTTTCCAGGGGATCTTCTGATAGGTGAATACACGCCATACAATAGTTACCCTTTTAAGGGCTATGCGCCAGGGGCCTACCCAAATAAAGGGCAGAACTTTGATGTAATACGCATTATCTATCCTGCAAAATTTTTCTCAATACAAACACTTAAAGCAGGACAAATTCCATTGTGGAATCCTCATATATTTTCTGGCAACCCTCATTTAGCAAGTCTTCAGTCAGGAACTTTTTATCCAATGAATGTATTGTTCTTTATTTTGCCATTTTCCTTAGCATGGACTGTTTATATTATTGTTCAGCCAATTTTGGCTGCTTTTTTTACTTATTTATTTTTAAAGAGGATAAAACTTTCTAGATTTGCATCGATCTTGGGTTCTATTGCCTTTGCTTTCTCTTCATTTTCAGTGGTGTGGATGGAGTATGGAAATCTTAATCACTCTTATTTATGGCTGCCATTGCTGCTTTTTTTAATTGTAAGCATTCTAAAAAATCCATCAGTTTTTAAATACATATTATTCATATTTGCGCTAACTTCCTCAACTCTTGCAGGGTATATACAGTTTTCGATATATGTCTATTTCTTCTCATTTGCCTTTCTTCTTTTTTACATTTTTACAAATGAAAACGAGGGGAAAATAAGAAAAATTGGTTTTTTTGTTGTGCTTTATATAGTTTCAGTTTTGTTATCATCAATTCAATTGTTTCCAACAATAGAACTATTCTTACAGTCAACAAGATCTGCCTATAGCACATCAGATTTCTTAAAACTCTTAATTCCTTCATTTCATTTCCTGACATTTATAATTCCGGATTTCTTTGGTAATCCAGCCAGTAGAAATTATTGGTTAAACGGAACCTACATAGAAAGAGTAACTTACATAGGAATTATTCCAGCATTTTTTGCATTTTATTCACTCATTTCAAAGGCAAACAAAATGGTTTGGTTTTTTGCAGCAAGTTCTTTTGTGTTGCTTTTGATTGTTTTTGATACTTTTATTTCAAGAGCACTTTATTCGCTTTATGTTCCCCCAATCCTTTCTACCGGGGTCCCTTCAAGAATAATATTTTTATTTACCTTCTCAGCTAGCGTTCTTGCAGCATTTGGTCTGAGTAATTTTCAGAACAAATTTATTTTAAAAAAGATATTTATTGTAAGTACATTTTTTACATTTATATTTGCATTTATTTGGGCAATTACTTTTTTTGGATTCAACAATTTTTTCCCGAATGCCCCTGTTGAAGCAGCGCAAATTGCAAAAAGAAATTTAATAGTACCTTCAGGGATGCTTTTTACTTTCCTTTTTGGACTTGTTGGTTATTACATATTTACAAAACAAAGAAGAATGGTTGTGGCCTTTTTTATATTTGTAACAATTGTTGAATTATTTTATTTCTTTAAAAAAATTACTCCTTTTGCTCCACTTGACACTATTTATCCAACTACTTCTGTTATGAATCAAATAAGAAGAATACAGGGGATTGATAGGGTTTGGGGATATGGGTCAGGGTATATAAGTACAAACCTTCAAGTAATGGAGGGTATCTATGGAAGTGACGGATATGATGCTCTGCACCTTAAACGTTATGGGGAGTTTCTGCTTCTATCAAACAGCAGTATGAAGTCCCCACATCGGTCTGAGGCCGAACTTAAGAGCGGTTTTGGAATAGAGGATCTTAAAGGAGATTTTAGTCGCAAAAGAGTAATTGACTTATTGGGTATTAAATATATTCTAAATAAAACCACCAATTCAAACAGCCCTGACACATTAACTTTTCCAGAAAATGATTACAAGCTAGTTTGGAATGACGAAAAATGGCAAATATATGAAAACAAACAAAGCGTTAAGCGTGCCTACTTTGCAAGCAGGGTGATAGTTGAGAAGGACAATGATAAAATCCTAAAGCTTCTTCTCGATAAAAATTTCAACCCCAAAAATACGGCCATTATTGAAGAAAATATTTCCTTGAATTCAGAAAGTGCTTCAGGAACTGCAAAAGTTATATCTTATACGCCAAATAAAATCGAGATTTCTACTCAAACAACAGGTAATTCATTATTGGTTTTAACTGATAATTATTATTCAGGTTGGAAAGCAATGATTGATGGAGTAGAAGCAAAGATTTATCGCACAAATTATGCATTCAGAGGAGTAATGGTTCCAGAGGGAAAACATACTGTTAAATTTTTATATGAGTCCAAATCATTTAACTTAGGAGTTATTGTAAGTGCGTTAACCCTTGGTTCTGTGATACTATATTTCATATATTTAAGTAGGAAGAAATGAAATTATTAACAAACAAATACACTCTTTTACTAATTGCACTTTTTGTGCTCGCATTAGTATTAAGGCTTACTCTTTTAGGCTCTTACCCCGTAGGTTTTCATATTGATGAAGCATCCTTAGGATATAACGGATACTCAATGCTTCTCACTGGAAAGGATGAAGCTGGAAAAGCATTTCCATTATATATAGATATGTTCGGGGATTTTAGACCCTCAGGATATCATTACCTAACAATTCTTCCCATAGCAATATTTGGGTTAACGGAATTTGCAACACGTTTTCCAGGAGCAGTATTTGGTGCCTTGTCAATTTTTGCGATATATTTTCTGTCATACGCACTTTTAAAAAATAAAAATGTAGCTGTAGTAACAGCCTTTTTTCTTGCAATAACTCCATGGCACTTTGTTTTATCTCGTGCAAGCGCTGAGGCAATTGTTGCCATATTTTTTATAATGACAGGGTTTGCGTTTATTATTCTCTCGCTAAGGAGTGAAAGAATAAATTATTTGATAACAGGTTCAATTATTTCGTCGATAAGTTTCTTTTTCTATCACACGCCTCGAGTTTTTGTTCCGTTACTATTTTTAACTTTAATTATTTTGCTAATTGGAGTCTGGAGGAAATACAGTAAAAAATATAAAATTTATCTTTTGTCCTCATTTATTGGAGTAACTTTTCTTGCGCTTTTTTTAGTGTTTGGTATTAATGGTGGAACGGGCAGATTTACTCAGGTCAATATTATAAAATCGTTTGAAACAAGTTTCCAACTGCAACAGTCAATCATACAAGACTCGATGGGACATGTTCCGCGCATTATTTCAAGGCCACTTCACAATAAGGTTACAAATATTGGATACATGTTTGTTTCAAATTACGTAGAGTATTTTTCTGGAAGTTTTCTTTTTACAAAAGGTGGGCTTCCTAATTGGTACTCGATTCCAAAAGTTGGAATGCTTCACCTAATCGAGTTGCCATTTATTCTTTATGGAATTTACATGTTGGTTAGAAAAAAAGATATTTTTTCAAAAATACCTCTAGTTTGGCTTCTTATTGGACCAGTTGTTGCAGCAATTACATTGGATGATATTCCAAACATAAACCGAGCAAGCGTTATGTTTCCTATGTTTGAAATAATATGCGCTTATGGAATAGTCGTATTTATAAATGAATTACAGAAAAAATTTAGAAAGCCAGCAATAATAGCATTGGCATTTCTTTTGTTTTTAAGTCTTTTTTATCTACTATTTCACTATTTTATTAATGCTAAATATTATAATCCCTGGTATAGAAATAATGGTTTTAAGGAGATGATGCAATTAGTAAATGATGATTATGAAAATGTTGACAGTATATTGATGACCAAACGTCAGGGTGGAGTATATCCTATTGTTTTGTTCTATCTAAAATATGATCCTGCAACATATCAAAAAGAGGGCTCAGTAAAAACACAAGATTACAAGTCTATTGGTAAAATTATGTTCGTTCCCCAGGATTGCCCTTTTTCCCTACAAGACTCTCGCTTCCCTAAAACAACAAGAAAGATATATATTGAAGACGGAGTCTGTCCTGAACCAAAGAGACTAAAATTATTCAAATATAAATATATTCTGCGCGAAGATGGTTCAAAGGCATTTAGGATAGTATATGAAAAAGTTTCTGAATAAATATCGCATATTTCTTCTTGTTCTTATTTTAGTAATTTCAGTAGCCCTGAGGTTCTTCAATCTTTCATCTAACCCTCCAAGTTTAAATTGGGATGAGACGAGCATTGGGTATAACGCATATTCAATACTTAAGACCGGAAAAGATGAATATGGTAACTTTTTACCAATTGAGTTTCGTTCCTTTGATGATTACAAACCTCCCGTGTATGTTTATCTTACGGTTCCTTCTATTTCAGTTTTTGGGCTAACAGAGTTTGGAGTTAGGTTTCCTGCAGCATTATTTGGAGTGCTATCGGTAATTGTGTTTTATTTATTATTAGGCCAAGTTTTACAAAAAAAAGAAGGCAATGTGAAGGAGGTAGTTCCTCTTCTTGGGGCATTCCTGCTTGCAATTTCTCCGTGGCACTTACAATTCTCAAGAGCTGCATATGAAGGAAATATTGGTTTATTTTTTCTAATGCTTGCTTTCTATCTTTTTTTTGTTGGACTGCAGAAAAAAGGCATTCTCATTTTTTCTGTTTTCTCATTTGTTTTAAGTTTGTATTCATATCATAGTTTTAGACTTATTATCCCACTAATTATCCCCTTACTTGCCCTGTTGTTTTACAAGGATTTATTAAAGCAAAAAATTATAGTTTTATCTTGTGCAATTCTTTTGTTTGTTCTTGTGCTGCCTGTATATATTGGATTTTTTAATCCTCAAGGTTCTAAGGCTAGGTTATCGATGGTGTCAATTTTCGTGGAGTCCGATGCTTTAAGGGATAATTTAGAACAATTGGAACTTGATAGAAATAGTAATAACTTAATAGGAGAAGTGTTTCATAATAGAAGGGCTTTTTTTGCAAGGGAAATTGTAAAAAATTATTTTGATCATTTAAATCCAAATTTTCTATTTGTTTTAGGGGCAGGAAGCTTTCATCATCACGCAAAGGACATGGGAATGATGTATCTGATAGAATTCCCTTTTTTGATTTTTGGTTTATATTTTCTCGGAAAGAATATTGACAGAAGAATATCTGCCTTACTACTGCTTTTACTATTAGCGCCTCTTCCGGCCTCTCTTACTACAGGAACTCCTCATGGAGTGCGTTCAATAGCTATGATTCCCACCCTTATATTTGCAACTGCCTCAGGTATTTACTTTTTATTCTTATTGTCATTTAAAATTCGTAATATAGCAGTAGGGTATGTAATTTCGGGTATCGTAGTATTTCTATTTCTAATAAATATAATTTATTATCTCAACCAGTACTATTTGGTAACTCCAAAAGTCTATGGATATTTTTGGGGAGCTGGTAATAGGGAGGCAATAGCATCTGTGTTAGAGAATCAGAGTAGTGTAGATAAAATAATAATGACTTATGCTTATGATCAGCCCTACATCTATTATCTTTTCTTTGGAAAAGTTGATCCAGCTTGGCATCAAAAAAATTGGGATTATAACAAAAATGGAACAGTAGATAGGATGAAAAGAATAATTGGTAAATACGAATTTAGAAATATCAAATTTGAAAAAGACTCACTAATCCCAAACGCCTTGTTGGTTGGTACACCTGATGAAATACCTCAAGGTAAAAATGTCATTAGAGAAATAAATTTTCCCGATGGGAGAGTTGCATATAGGATTTATAAAACACAATTAAATGACAGATAAAATTTTAAAAATTATATTAATTCCTTTCATTTTAATTGCTCTTTCAATACCAATTGTGTTGCCATACTTTCATTCAGGATATTTCCCAACACATGATGGTGAATGGGCAGTTATAAGGCTTGTTGACATGTTTCGTCTACTTAAAGACTTTCAATTGCCCGCACGTTTTAGTGGCTCACTTAATTTTGGATATGGATATCCATTATTTAACTTTGCATATCCCGCACCATACTACATTGGAACCGTAATTTATTTTATTACTCACAATTTCGTTTTAAGCATTAAGAGTTTGTTTGTGCTTTCTGTATTATTTTCAGGGTTTTTTATGTATTTTGCATCAAGCGAACTTTGGAAAAATAGACTAGCAGGAGTAATTTCTGCAATTGTTTATTTATATCTTCCTTATAGAATGGTTGATCTTTATGTTCGGGGTTCTATTGGGGAATCAATCTCTTTCGCTTTATTTCCGCTGATATTTTATTTCTCACTCCGGTTTTTTGTTTCGCCATTTTCAAGAATAAATATTTTCTTTCTTTCTGTTTTTGTTGCATTGCTAATAACAACACACAACATAATGACTGTTCTATTTATCCCTGTTGTAATAGCTTATTTGATAACAAGAATCTTAATTGAAAAAAGGTGGGATGTCCTTCAGGGCGTATTTCTTTCATTTATCTTGGGAGTTGGACTTGCATCTTTTTTCTGGATTCCAGCGTTGTTCGAGAAAAACAACATTCTTTTATCAATAATGCCAATTGCTGATAGAAGTCAGTACTTTGTGAAACTTGAACAACTCGTTATCCCATCGTGGGGATACAGTCCGCCCACTGAGAATGGAGGATTTTCATATCAGTTGGGAATCGGGCAAATTATTGCAGTGTTGATTGCCATGGTTATATTTATTAAGTCATTTGTTAAGAATAAATTTACCTTACCATCATCTTTTCAAACTGCGGGAGTTTTAATTTTAATTTACATATTATGCTTTCTTTTTTTGTTTCAATTTACATCTCCAATTTGGAAAACCATACCCCTACTTAAAGAAATAAATTATCCTTGGACCTTATTATCTCAATTGGGCTTGATTTCAGCCCTACTTGCAGGATTTGTTGTTACACAAGGAAAAGTTTTTAAATATACAGCCATAATAATCAGCGCAATTTGCATTGTTCTTGTTTTCCCATATGCCAAGCCAGAAAGTTATGTTTCTCGAGGAGAAGAATTTTATATGACAAATGAAGCCACCACCACAAGCTCTGACGAGTTAATGCCATTATGGGTGAAGACAAAACCAACAGCTCATTATGACGAGAAGGTAAAAGTAATTAGGGGAGAAGCTGAGATACAAAATTTACAATTTAATTCCAAACATCTTGCTTTTGATTTTAAAGCCCAAAGCGATGTGACTTTTCAAATTAACACTATTTATTATCCGGGATGGAATGCATACGTTAATTACGACCGAGTAAAAATTAATCATAATAATCCACTTGGCGTTATCCAGGTTGATGCAGGTAAGTCTAGAAATAAAGTTGTCCTGGATTTTTCTGATACACCTCTTCGTTTGGTAGCAAATCTTATAAGTGTTGGTTCACTTTTGCTAATTGGATTTATCTTAATAAGACCTGCCTTAAAATTTAGATGAAAAAAATAACCATTTCTCTTTTATTACTTTTAATTCTCTCTTATTTTTCAATTAGTGCATTATTAAAAATTGGATATTTTACAATGCATGATGACACCCAAATTGCGAGAGTATATGAAATGAAAAATTCACTGCAGGACGGAATGTTTCCCGTACGGTGGGTAGAGAATTTGGGATTCGGATATGGATATCCAATATTTAATTTTTATGCACCACTACCATATTATTTGGGGGGATTTATTAATATTTTAGGTGTTGACTCTATTTCCTCTACGAAATTGATGTTTGGTATTGGAACTTTACTCTCTGGAATTAGTATGTTTTTCTTTCTTAGGAAATTTTTCAATCCGCTTGCATCAATTGTTGGTGGAATTGTTTATTTATATTTTCCATATCACGCGGTTAATATCTACATAAGAGCTGCAGTAGGAGAATATTTTGCTTATGCCTTCCTGCCCCTAGTATTTCTTTCGCTTTATTCATTCTATGAGTTATTTAAAAAAAAGAAAAATTTTCCGATAGGTAATATATTCCTTTTTTCTTTTTCCGTTTTTCTCGTAACTGTTTCTCATAATCTTTCTGCTTTTATGATGATTTTGATGACTTTCGTATTTACTGTAATCTCAATATTCTCAGTTAAATACAAGAGAAACTTTCTAATAAGTATTATTGCCGGACTTGTTTTGGGAATCGGATTATCGGCATTTTATTTTCTTCCAGCAGTTTTGGAAAGTGGTTATACAAATGTTTCCTCTCAAGTCGGAGGCGGAGCGGACTACAAAAATCATTTTGTTTGTGTATCTCAATATTGGAATAGTATGTGGGGATTTGGTGGTTCTGTACCTGGTTGCATTGATGGATTGAGCTTCAAACTTGGAAAGCAAAATATAGTGCTTTTCACTTTGTCACTTATTCTTATGGCATACATATTTATAAGAAAAAAGAAATTAAAAAATATTGCTTTAATTAATTTTATTTTATTTTTCGCTGCGTTTTTTCTTACGCTATCGTATTCAAAAATTATTTGGGATACAGTGCCCTTTATGTCATATCTTCAATATCCTTGGAGATTTATTAATTTTATTGCGCTATTTCTGACTTTTTCAATTGCATATTTCTTGTTTAAGTCGGGAAAAATATTTGGCCAAACAGTAATGGTTATGCTTGGCGCATTAATTATATTAGTAACAATTATTTTTAACGCAAAATTATTTAATCCTCAATTCATTACAAATAATCCAGAGTCATATTATACTGATTCTAGGCATATTAATTTTGATGTCTCAAGACTATCAAGCGAGTATATGCCAAAGGACTTTATTAAACCTCAAAGCGAGGACGAATTGCCTGAAGTTTTTTTGTCATCAAGTGAAGTAATTCTTGCAAGTATTTCAAAAAAGACAAATAAAATCATAGTCGAGTATAAGGCTTTTAAAGATGAAGAAGTCCACTTGAACCTAGCTTATTTTCCTGCCTGGCATGTTTTCGTGAATGGTGAAGAGGTAGAAATAAGGAAAGATATACAGGGAATGAATATTGTGGTGCCTGCAGGGGAAGGAAAAATTGAGGTTATTTACAAAGAAACTTTCGTTGAAAAATTGGGAAATATTATAACAATATGTTCATTTATAACTATAATTGCTGGTATAATGTACTCATTATATAAGCAAAAGCGAAGCATAATATCGCTTAGGCGATTAAGAAAACATGGAAAATAATCAGAATTCAGAGTTCAAGAATAAATTGCCGGAGTTATCCATTTTTTTTCCATTTTGGAATGAAGAAAAAAATGTAAGGCAAGTAGTTGAGGATGCAATTCCTGTTGCAAAAGAAGTTGCAGAAGAATGGGAAATTCTTATTGTTGATGATGGTTCTTCAGACGGAACCTATGAAATAGGGAAAGAGATTGCCCGTGAGAATAGGAATGTAAGAGTTATTACTCACACGCCAAATAGAGGGTATGGTGCTGCGCTTCGCGAGGGATTTAGCAATGCGAAGTACAAATACGTAGTATTTACGGATGGAGATAGGCAGTTTGATTTTTCTGAAGTGAAAAAGCTAATTGATAATATGCGTGGTATGGATATTGTAATTGGCTACCGAAAGCAAAGACAGGACGATATTACTAGACACATTCTTATGTGGCTTTTGAAGATTTGGGATTATATTTTCTTTAGGTTTTATTTTAAAGACATTGATTGTGGGTTCAAAATGTTTAAGAAGGAAGCCTTGGACGAGATTATGCCTCTTCGATCCGAAGGCGCAATGATAACAACTGAAATACTAGCAAAAGCCAAGCAAAAGAAGCTTAAAATTGCCCAAGTCGAAGTAAATCATTATCCACGAAAATTTGGTAATCAAACAGGTGCAAATTTTGCAGTTGTTATAAGAGCAATTTTGGAGAGTTTTATTTTATGGTTTGATATTCATAATAAACGTATCTAGTCGATCCGTTTCGCAAGCTAAAACGTATCTAGTCGATCCGTTTCGCAAGCTAAAACGTATCTAGTCGATTCGTTTCGCAAGCTAAGAAAAAGTTTAGGAATTTTTTTCAAATGATAGAAAATAAAATATGGATGACTCACAACTTCATGGAATTGCAGTAAAATCTGTCAAAGGAGTGTTTGCCCTTGTTTCGCGTTCTTTTCTTATTCAACTTTTAGGTATTGCGGCGAGTTTTATTCTCACAATCTATCTAGACCCCGCAAGTTTTGGAATATTTTTTGTAGTATCGTCAATTATTGTTTTCTTTAATTACTTTCAAGACATTGGACTCGCAGCTTCCTTGATACAAAAAAAAGAGGAGCCAACGGAAAGGGATTTAAGAACAGTATTTACGGTTCAGCAAGCCCTAGTTTTGACACTTGTCATTCCTGCAATTATTTTTTCAAAACAATTAACTTCGTTTTACAATCTTAATTCAGATGGATACATTTTGTTTATTGCTCTTCTAGTTTCTTTTTTGCTTACCTCGTTGCGCACAATCCCCACTGTTCTTCTTGAGCGAAAATTAGATTATGGGAAACTTGTAATACCTCAGATTTTAGAAAACATTTCATATAACATTTGTTTAATTGTGCTTGCTATTGCTGGTTTTGGTGTAACAAGTTTTACAATAGCAGTGCTTTTAAGAAGTGTAGTGGGGCTTATCTCCACCTATTTCGTTCAGTCATGGCCAATTGGTTTTGCTTTTGATAAGGCTTCATTTAAAAAGCTTGTTTCATTTGGTATTCCTTTTCAAACAAATAGTATTCTTGCTCTTATAAAAGATGATTTTCTAACAATATTTTTAGGGAAAATATTGCCTATCGCACAACTTGGATACATTGGATTTGCTCAAAGACTTGCTTATCTCCCGCTCAGGTTGGTCATGGATAACGTTATAAAAATTACTTTTCCTTCGTTTAGCAGGCTTCAAGAAGACAAGAAAGCCCTACGGCTTGCTATCGAAAAGTCATTATTTCTAATTGCATTTGCTATTTTTCCAGTAGCTGTGGGAATTATTAGCTTTTCTCCTTATCTTATTGATTTCATTCCTAAATATCAGAAATGGGAACCAGCTCTTGTATCTGTTGCCTTTTTTTCGCTCGGAACCGTTTTATCTTCCATCTCAACACCGCTCACAAATTTCTTAAATGCTATTGGAAAGGTAAAAATCACCTTGTATTTCATGGTTTTTTGGACAGCAGCAATATGGGGTCTTACACTTCTTTTTATTAATAAATTTGGTTATAACGGCGTGGCTGCAGCCAACTTTGCGGTTTCTATTAGTTCTGTTGGTGTATTTATTATTGCAAGGCGATATGTTGATTTTTCAGTAGTAAGAACAACATATAAGCAATTTATTTCGGCTGTAATTATGTTTATATCTATATTTCTTCTAAAAGAAGTTATTACCTCTTTTGTCTCCATGATTATGATAGGAATTCTATCTCTTTTTGTGTACGCTGGAGTAATGTTTTTGCTTGCAAAAAAAGAGATTCTTAAAACAACACGTTTTATTGTAAGTTCCATCCGTTCAGCCAGTTGATTTGCTATACTTAATCATAATGAAAATTTCAGTAGTCTTAGGTGTATTTAATGAAGAAGAAAACATCAAGAGATGTTTGGAATCGGTTAAGTGGGCTGACGAGATAGTTGTAGTTGATGATGGTTCAACTGACAAGACAGTTGAGATAGCAAAAAAATATACCGATAAAATTTTTCAACACAAAAGTGAGGGATATGTTGAGCCTACAAGAAATTTTGGAATAGAGAAAGCTCAGGGAGAATGGATACTTCTTATTGATGCCGATGAGGAAATTCCACTAGAGCTTGCTAATGAACTTAAAGAGATAGTGAATATTAAAGAAGTTGATTACGTATGGATTCCTAGAAAAAATATAATTTTTGGGAAATGGATTACAAATGAAGGTTGGTGGCCGGATTATAATGTTAGATTTTTTAAGAAAGGATCCGTAACTTGGTCAAACAAAATTCACAGTAAGCCTGAGATAAAAGGACAAGAACTTCATCTTCAGGAAAGAGAGGGATTAGCAATTGTTCATCATAATTACAAAACTGTTAGTCAATTTCTCGAAAAACTCGATAGGTATACAACTATCGAGGCTAACGAATTTATTAAAAGTAATAAGAATTTTTTACCTAGTTCTCTTATTTCCCATCCAATGGAGGAGTTTTTAAGTAGAATGTTTGCTCGTAAGGGGTATAAAGATGGATATCACGGTTTTCTTTTGTCCTCCCTTGAGGCATTTTCTATGCAAATAGTAATGGCAAAGGTTTGGGAGAAGCAAGGATTTAGAGAAATTGAGGGAAAACAATTCTTGCATGAACTTGAGAGGGAAGCGAAAATTTATAAAGGAAGAGTTAAGTATTGGATAACTTCATTTTTGCTTGAAAAAACCAATAACCCCGTAAAGAAAACAATTCTTCGTACTGTTAGAAAGTTATCAAGCAAATCTTCATAATATGAAAGCATCAGTCGTTATTCTAAATTACAATGGTGGGAATGTGACGATGGAGTGTCTTGATTCACTTCGCAAGAACAAACCCAAGGAATTAGAAATATCGATTATCGTAGTAGATAATGCCTCAAAAGACGGTCCTGTGGATGAGATAAAGGAAAAATATCCAGAAATTGTATTTATAAAAAATAAGGAAAATCTTGGATTTACTGGCGGATGCAATACTGGAATGAAGTATGCATTAAAAGATAATGCTGATTATGTGATACTTTTAAATAACGATACGGTAGTTGCAGGTAATTTAATAGAGAATTTAGTTAGTGGAGCTAAAGGAGATGAGGTTGGAGGTGTAGTCCCAAAAATTTATTTTGCAAAAGGATATGAATTTCATAAAGATAGATATAAGGAAAATGAGCTTGGAAAAGTTATTTGGTATGCAGGTGGGAAAATGGATTGGGCAAATCTGATAGGAAAAAATATTGGTGTTGACGAGGTAGATAGTGGACAATTTGAAGAGAGAATGGAAACTGAGCTCGCAACTGGTTGCTGTTTTCTTATTAAAGCAAGCGTTTTAAGAAAAGTTGGGTTATTTGATGACAAATTTTTTCTATATTATGAAGATGCAGACTTAACGCAAAGAATTAAGAAAGCTGGATATGTTGTGATGTATGAGCCAACAGCAATTTTATGGCACAAGAATGCAGTTTCCTCAGGCGGTTCGGGTTCAAAGCTCCAGGACTATTATATTTCAAGAAATCGAATGTTGTTGGGGATGAGGTATGCTCCGCTAAGAACAAAAGCTGCATTAATTAGAGAAAGCTTAATGATTTTAAAATCCGGAAGAGAATGGCAAAAGTTGGGAATTAGAGATTTTTACCTAAGAAAGTTTGGGAAAGGCACTTTTTTCAGTAAACAGTGAAATTATTTAGAAAACATTTAGGACTCCTTATAATATTGGTAGTAGGTTTTCTGCCTCTGCTTGCTTTGTTTCATGTTGGGCTTCCAATAACTCATGATGGAGTTGATCACGTTGCGCGTATAGCAAATTTTTATATCTCTCTTCAGGAAGGGGTAGTAATTCCTAGGTGGGGAGCACTTTTAAATTGGGGATATGGACATCCGGTGATGATGTTTCTATATCCATTTTCTTCTTATGCCTCCTCATTTTTTCATCTTCTCGGAGCATCTTTTACTGATTCCGTAAAGATTGTCTTTGGAATAGGATTTATTGCAAGCGGGATATCAATGTATCTTTGGGCAAGAAATGCATTTAATGAATATGCTGGAATTGCAGCTGGTGTTCTTTATATGTATGCGCCTTATAGATTTGTTGATCTTTATGTAAGAGGTGCAATTGGAGAGCATACTGCATTTATTTTTCCTCCTTTGGTTCTATATTTCTTATTTAAGTTTTTTAAAAAGAATAATACTAAAAGTAGTTATTGGTATTTTCTAGGAATAGTTGCTTCGATGGCTTCCTTGCTCCTTTCTCATAACGCAATTAGTATTATGTTCTTGCCGGTTATCGTTTTTTATACTTTATATCTTTATTTCAATACAAATGATAAGAAAAAATTAATATATGCAGTAGGCGGGTTATTATATGGTTTTCTTCTTTCATCGTTCTTTCTTTTGCCAGCATTTCTAGAAGGAAAATATACATTAAGAGACATAGTTACAGGAAATGAATATGCTACTCGTTTTGTGGATCCTGCCAGATTTATTTGGGGAAAATGGAACTATGGCATAACGGGTGAATTTACAGTTCAACTAGGATTATTGCAATGGCTAGGAATTTTTGCATTCCCAGTTGTTTTATGGAACGAAATCAAACATAAGAGTAAACACCTGATTTTACTTAATGGTATATTTGTGTTTTTTTTAATTTCGCTATTTATTCAGACGCAATATTCTCAATTTCTTTACGAGATAATAACAACTCTTAAGAAATTTCAGTTCCCATGGAGGTTTTTAAGTTTGACTGTATTTACAACAGCAATTATTACTGCCTCATTATTTTTATTAATAAAAAAGGAAAAATATAAAAAAATAATTCTTGGAATTCTTGTCGTAACTTCAGTTTTAATAAATTGGGAATACATGCAGGCTAAAAATTATATCCTACATCCTGACAGTTTTTATACGAGTATTTATAAAAGCACTACAGACACAGGTGAGAGTAGTCCGATTTGGTCGGTTAGATTTATGGAAAAAGTTCCCAAGGATAAAGTAGAGGTTGTGGATGGGGAGGCAACAATAACTGAAACAAGACGTTCTACAACAAGGCATTCGTACAGAATCATTTCAAAGGGTGATGCTCGTATTAAAGACAATACCGTATATTTCCCCGGGTGGAAAGTATACGTAGATGGAAATCCGATTTTAATCGAATTTCAGGATCCTTCACAAAGAGGCCTTATCACATTTATGATCCCCACAGGAGAGCACGAGGTTGAAGTTGTCTTTGAGGATACAAAACTTAGAGTATTTGCAAACATAATTTCTATCCTGTCAGCAATTGGTTTAATTGTGTTGGGAATATATTTTCTAAAAAAATATGAAGAAAAATAAATTTTTTATTAAATTGTTGCCGCTTCTATTTTTAATAATGGTTTGGTTTGGATTTAGTTACCCATTTTTTATTCAGAGTAAAGTTCCATTTGCATCAAATTACCAGGTAAATTTTTTCTCTCCATGGAGTGGTTACCCTGAATTAGCGGGTCCCGTAAAGAACGATGCACAGCCAGACGTTATTACGCAAATTTACCCATGGAGGTTGTTTGCAGTTGAAGAGCTTAAGCAAGGAAGAATTCCATTATGGAATCCATATAGTTTTTCAGGGACACCACACCTTGCAAACTATCAATCCGCAGCGCTATCTCCACTAAATATCCTTTTCTTTGTGTTCTCAGATATTGATGCCTGGAGCATACTTGTGTTACTTCAGCCGTTGCTTGCGGGGATTGGTATTTATCTATTCGCAAGATCTTTAAAAATTTCAGAAATTGGTAGTCTTTTGTCATCCATATCCTTTATGTTTTGCGGGTTTATTACAACCTGGATGGGATATGCAACTCTTGGTTATGCTATTCTTTTTCTTCCATATTCCTTATATGCAATTCAAAAATATCTATCACAAAAATCCATTTTTTATCTTATTCTTCTCTCATTAAGCATTGCATTTTCATTTCTTAGTGGACATTTTCAAATCAGCATGTATCTTCTTTTGTGCATTATTGCATTTAGTATATATAAATTATTTCCAGTCTATAATAACAAGAATTCTATTTTTGTTAGCCTCTTTATTTTTGTTGGAATTTTACTAGCAATGCCTCAAATTTTGCCGACCATCGAATTCTATACTTTGTCAGTTCGTAGCGCCTCATTCCAACAAACTGAAATAATTCCTTGGAGTTATCTTCCGACGTTTTTTGCGCCAGATTTCTATGGGAATCCTGTAACGCGAAATGGTTGGTTTGGACATTATGCTGAGTGGAATGGATATATTGGAGTTGCTGGGTTAGCTTTTGCGCTTCTTGCTTTATTCAACTATAAAAAAAGAGACGTACTTTTTTTCGCTGGTGTTTCACTTTTAGCGCTACTTCTATCTTTCAACACCCCTCTGATACCATTATTAATGGCTTTAAAAATTCCTGTTCTCTCGACTAGTGCAGCAGGTAGAATTATTGTTATTTTGAGTTTTTCTTTGTCAGTACTTGCCGGGTTTGGCTTCGATACTCTACAGGACTTTAGAGAGAAAAAAAGAAAAAAAATAATCTGGTGGATATCCACACTTACACTCATGTTTATTTGCATAGTTGCATATGCAATGTTTGGTCTACCAGATTCTCAAAAGACACCTATTGCGTTAAGTAATCTTAAGTTGCCAATTGGAATTATTGTTATTGTTTTTGCCTACATAGTAGGTATTCTATTAATAAAATCAAAGAAAATATTAGTATTTTTATCAATTGTGCTTTTAGTAATTGCCTCCTTTGATATGTTACGGTTTGCAAAAAAATGGCAGGCATTTGATCCGAAAGAACTAGTGTTTAAGGACGTTGCTACAACTGCATTTTATAAAAGTCAAAACACAGAGAAAAGATTCTTAACCGATTCAACAGCGGAAAACAGTGTTTATTACAAACTACAAACGTTAGGTGGATATGATCCATTGTATCCTGAGGCTTATGGTGAATTTATTAAGTATGTTAATAGCGAAGAATTAATAAAGCCAGACAGGTCCGTTGTGTCTTTTCCTAAAGATGGCATGCATACACCAGAGGCTATAAATTTTTTGGGGGTTTCATATATCATCGAAAAGATTTCTGATGAGGGGCGCCCTTGGGGTTTTCCATTTAAAAAATATCCATTGGATCAATTCAGTAAAATTTATGATGATAAAGTTTTTAGAGTTTATGAAAATAAAAAAGCATTTCCGCGTACTTTTCTTGCTTACGACACAATTACATCTGGAGATAAAAAAGAACAACTAATAAATATGTTCTCACAAGATCTTTCCAAAATTGCAGTAACAGGAGGCTCAATTCAAGGACTTAACAAAAACGGTAGGGGGAATGCAAAAATTGTAGAGTATTTAC
This sequence comes from uncultured Gammaproteobacteria bacterium, assembly GCA_964425075.1. Classification (GTDB taxonomy): domain Bacteria; phylum Patescibacteriota; class Microgenomatia; order Levybacterales; family GWA1-39-11; genus JAUSNA01. The sequence goes on from CAYRKM010000001.1 coordinate 709,754, forward strand.
CTAATAAGATTACAATCGAAACAAATTCCTCAGGAAGCGGGTTGTTGGTTCTAACGGATAATTACTACCCAGGATGGAAAGCTAATGTAAACAATGTTAGGCAAAAAATATATAAAATAGACTATAATTTTAGAGGAGTTGTGGTACCAGAGGGTAAAAGCAGAGTGGTAATGGAGTATTTACCTCAATCTTTTTTTGTAGGTATATATCTTAGCTTAATTGGGGTGCTTATAATTGCAACAAGTTTTGTTTTGCAAAGAATAAGAAGATTTGAATTTTTAATCAAAAAAACAAACATAAAATGAAGGACATAACCATAATAATCCTCGCCTTAAATGAGGCAGATGTAATCAAAGATGCAATTCTCTCAGTTAAGGATATTGCAAAGGAAATTTTAGTGATAAATGCTAATTCCACAGACAACACCAAAGAAATTGCTGAAAAAAATGGCGCTTTAGTAATTTCTCGTCAATTTAAAGATTTTTCAGATCAAAGAAATTTTGCCATTCTACATGCGAAAACACCATGGATAATGTATTTGGATGCAGATGAAAGATTGACAGATTCTTTTAAGAAAGAACTTAAAGAAAAAATTGAGTCATATGATGAAAAAGGGTCCGTTGGAGGATTTTATGTTAACAGAAAAACATTTTATTTCGGTAAAGACTGGAATTTAACGGATAGGGTGCAAAGAGTTTTTTATAAAGAAAAATTCATTGAATGGTATGGAGTAGTGCATGAAACACCAAAAATTCACGGTGAATTCAGTGAAATTAATAGTCCAATTCTGCATTTTACTCATAGGAATTTGTCTCAAATGGTAGGAAAAACAAATGAGTGGTCTGAGTATGAAGCAAGATTACGCCTTAAGTCAAACCACCCCTCTATGACAGCCTGGAGATTTATTAGGGTGATGGGAACGGAATTTATAAATTCATACATTAAAAATGGCGGATATAAGAACGGCACTTATGGACTAATTGAAGCAATTTATCAGGCTTTCTCGATGTTTATAACTTATGCAAAGTTGTGGGAGTTGCAGCAAAAAAAACACTAACTCTTTTTAAACCAAGAACGCACCTCAACAATTGTAAGTCTTTTTTTGCTGAATCTTATTAAGTAAATTAACTCAACAATTCCTAAATCATTTAGTGGAATAAGTACAAAAAGTACTAAAAACCAATTGCGTTGTTTTTGATTAGAAGCTTTCCATAATGCGACGCCTTTCCAAAAAAGCTGCCAGACACTTGCTATAAAGACAAGAGCCAAAAGTCCCATGTTATTTTGAATATTAGCGAGTTGGTTATCCATTTTCCTAACTGTAACATAGCTTCACTTGATATTCAATAACTGCTACAATAACCTTAAGGTTTTGGTTTTTTTAGAATTTAAACAAAATGAAAATAGGAATTTATTCTCCATATCTTGACACGATGACTGGGGGAGAAAAGTATATATTTTCAATTGCCTCATGTCTCTCAAAAAATCATTCAGTAGATATTTTTTGGAATGATAAAGAAATAATTGAAAAGGCAACACGAAAATTTAATTTAAATCTTGAGGGGGTAAGGATTGTTCCTAACGTTTTTTCTGAGCAAGTAAACACTTTAAAAAGATTAAAAGGAACATTTGCTTATGACAGAATAATTGTTCTTTCAGATGGCAGCATACCGTTAGTTGCAAGCAAACAACTTATACTTCATTTTCAATTTCCAGTAGAGTGGGTGAATGCTAAGTCACCATTTATTAAATTTAAAATGAGTAGGGTTAGTAAGGTAATTTGCAATTCTTATTACACAAAAAAATATATTGATAAGAAATTTAATATACAAAGCAATATTCTTTTTCCTCCTTCAGACGTTAATACTGGAGATATACCTGAAAAAAAGAATCTGATTCTAACAGTTGGAAGATTCAATCCATTATCAGATGGAACAGACTTTAAAAAGTTAACAGTAATGGTTGATGCTTTTAAAGACTTTCAGAAAAAAAGATTAAAAGGTTGGAGATTTGCAATAGTAACCAACGTATTGCCGGAGAATGATAAGGAGTTCGAAGAATTTAAAAGTAAAATTGGAAGTCAATACATCGAGATACATAAAAATGTCCCATTTGATGACATAGCAAAATTGTATAAAGAAGCAAAGATTTATTGGCACGCTGCAGGATTTGGAGTTGATATAGAAAAGAGGCCAGAATGGTTGGAGCATTTTGGTATGGCAACAGTTGAGGCGATGTCATATGGAGCAGTGCCGGTTGTTATCAATGCGGGTGGTCAGAGGGAGATTGTGAGTAATGGGAAAAATGGTTTTTTATGGAATACAACTGAAGAGTTGGTTAACTATACACACAAAATTGCAACCGAACCAAAATTATATGAGGAATTATCTGTGAGCGCTAATGAATCTTCAAAACAATTTAGTAAAGGAAGGTTTTGCGAGGAGCTTAATCAGGTAATATGATACAAAAAATATTTAAGTTCTACCTTCATATTAAAACATTTCTTTTTCCGCTTTTTTTGTTAATCCTTGTAGTTATTTTTTATTATCCAACATTTCTCCAAAACAAATTGCCAATTCCATCGGATACTATAGTTGGTTTGTATCACCCATACAGAGACTTATATGACAGAGAATATCCTCGAGGAATTCCATATAAAAACTTTTTAATCACAGATCCAGTTCGTCAAACTTTTGTATGGAAAGAATTAGCAACTAGTTCATTCAAAAAAATGGAATTACCACTTTGGAATCCATACGAAATGGCAGGAAAACCTTTGTTAGCTAATTTCCAGTCAGGAGTGTTTTATCCCTTAAATATTTTGTTTGTTGTTCTGCCTTTTACAACTGCATGGACAGTTTTTATTGTTTTACAAAGTGTTTTTATGGGTTTATTCATGTATTTGTATTTAAGAAATTTAAGGCTATCTTTTATATCATCTTTTCTGGGATCAATAGCTCTCATATTTTCATCATTTTCAGTTGTATGGCTTGAATGGGGGAATATTATACATGCTTTTTTGTGGCTTCCATTAATACTACTTGCAGTCGACAAATTATTTCAGAAAAAGGATAGGTATTTATTTTTTTGGGGCATATTATACGTTCTAGCTTTATTGTCTGCTTTTTTTGCAGGATATCTTCAGACCTTTTTCTACATGTTTGTTATTTCAATATTTTATTTTGTTCTTCGCTTAGGAACAAAAAATGCTAGGCGCCTTTTACACTTCATATTACTTAATACAATTTTTGTTCTATTGTCTTTCATACAATGGTATCCAACATATAAATTTATTCTTTTATCTGCTCGAAGTATTGACCAGAATTATTTAGTCACTGAAGGATGGTTTATTCCCTTTAAGCATCTAATACAATTTGTAGCACCAGATTTTTTTGGAAATCCTACAACCCTTAATTATTGGGGAATGTGGAATTATGCTGAGCTTGGGGGATATATAGGCATAGTTTCTCTGATGCTCGTTCCCTTCGCTTTTTTTATAAGAAGAAAACTTGTGATGTTCTTTACTGCAATTGTTTTCAGCGGATTATTATTTGCAACTGACAATTTAATTGCAAGGATTCCCTTTCAATTAGATATTCCACTTATTTCCTCCTCCCAACCTACTCGTCTGCTATCAATTATTTTATTCTCACTTGCTGTTCTTGCGTCATTTGGCATGGAATATGTACTTAATATAAAAAGAAAATTTTCAACCTTATTCCCGTTAGCAATATGGTTAGGTGTTGTCTTGCTATTATGGTCTGCGGTTTTTCTAAAAAGCCCATTATTATTTGACGATCAGAACGTAATAGCTATAGCAAAAAGAAATTTATTTCTTCCAACAGCGCTTATTTTAAGTAGTTCCCTTTTATTTTTTGCCTTAGCCTTTTTTAAGAATAAAACCTTTAGAGCGGGAATTATAATTTTAATTTTTGTTTTTCTTTCTTTCGATCTTCTTCGCTATTCATGGAAATTTACACCCTTCACTAAGTCTGAATATCTTTTTCCACAAACTAAAATAATAAGTTTTTTACAAAATGATAAAAGCATTTTTAGAGTCGCAGCTACTGACCAGCGTATTATGCCTCCTAATTTTCTTACACATTATAGAATTCAAACTTTAGAAGGATATGACCCATTATATTTAAGATCTTATGCTGAATTCATAGCTTCAATGGAAAGAGGAAAGCCAGATATTAATCCTCCCTTTGGATTTAATAGAATAATTACACCACATAATGTTAATTCTTCCTTGATGGACTCTCTAAACGTTAAATATATTCTTTCTTTTGATGAGCTAACGGATAGTAAATTTAAAAAAATAATGGTAGAGGGTAGGACTAAACTTTATGAAAATACCCAATCATTCCCACGTGCATATTTTGTAAAAAGTATAGATACTGGTAGTAATAATCAAATTGAAATTGAGAAAATACATAAAGTAGATCTTGAAAATGTGGCTATATTATCGCAATTCAGTGCACCAGGAGAAAAAGACTACACCAAAGGAGAGGCGAGAATAAAGTTATATTCAGAGAATAAAGTTGTTATAGAAACTCAAAATATTGGTACGGGATTTCTTGTGCTTGCAGATTCTTTCTATCCTTCCTGGAAAGCAACAATTGATGGGAGTAAAACAACAATTTATCCTACAAACTATATATTCAGAGGAGTTGTTGTGCCGGCTGGCAAGCATACTGTAGAATTTAGTATTACGCTTTTCTAATATGCGAGTAGATATTATTATTCCGAATTACAACGGATCACATTTGATACGCGAAAACCTTCCAAAAGTACTCAATACTCTTAAGCCTTATAAAGGCAAAGTGATAATTGTTGATGATGGTTCAAAACCTGAAGATAGGGTATCTTTACGAGAGGTTGTAAAAGGGTATTCAGGTAGTGAGGTTGAGTTGATTGAACACACCGTAAATAAAGGTTTTTCATCAGCAGTTAACACTGGAGTTAGGGCCTCTACGGCTGATTATGTTGTTCTTTTAAATTCGGATGTAATTCCTAATAAGGATTTTCTAAAACCTCTTCTTGAAGAAATTGAGAAGGACCCCTTAATTTTTGGAATAGGTTGCATGGACGAGAGTATTGAGGGCGAAAAAACAACACTAAGAGGGAGAGGTCAAGCAAAATGGAGTAGGGGGATGCTTATACATGAAAGGGGAGACGTTAGTAGTAGTGATACATTTTGGATATCGGGGGGTAGCAGCATCTTCAGAAGAGAATTATATATGAAGCTTGGTGGGATGGATGAGATATATAACCCTTTTTACTGGGAGGATATAGACCTTTCATATAGGGCCCAAAAATCTGGATATAAAATTTCTTTTAATAGTAAATCAGTTGTTGAACATCTTCACGAAAAAGGTGCGATAAAGAAAAACTTTCGTAAGAACAAAGTAACAACAATTGTCTATCGAAATCAATTTACTTTTCATTGGAAAAATATTAGTGAGCAACGACTATTAATAAGTCACATCCTGTGTCTTCCATACCACGCGCTAGGTGCACTAAAAAGAGGTGATAGTGAATTTTTTAAAGGATTATTCCTTGCCCTATTAAGGCTTTCTGCTATAATAAAAAAGCGAAGTATTCAAAAGAAAAATTACAAACTTTTGGATTCGGAAATTATTAAAAAATTTGAATGAAAAATAGCTCGTCACCAACATTGTCAATTATAATTCCTGCATATAACGAAGAAAATACAATAGGTGAGGTGCTTGATAATCTTAAGAAGCTCGATTTTCTTTCAGGTTCTAGAGAATTTATCGTCGTAGACGATGGATCAAAAGATAATACTGCAAAAATTATTAAAGAGAAGAGCAAAAAAATATCTGAGATTAATTTTATCCAACACGAAAAAAATAAGGGAAAGGGTGCTGCCGTAAGAACAGGTATCCAAGCTTCAAAAGGGAAAGTTCTTATAGTTCAAGATGCTGATTTGGAGTACAGTCCAAGTGACATTCCTCGTTTGATTGAACCTATTCTTAAAAACAAAACTAAGGTTGTTTATGGGACAAGACTTCGTCAAAAACCTGTATTTTTTGGAAAAGACAAGACTCCTTTATTGTTAAATTTCTTTGGAAATAAATTTTTAAGTCTTGTAACCTCAGCGCTCTACGGTTCTTCAATTACCGATATGGAAACTGGATATAAGGCATTCTTAAGAACAGTTATTGAAGATATGAAGTTAAAGTCTCGTTCTTTTGATTTTGAACCTGAAATTACTGCAAAAATACTTAAAAAAGGGATAAAAATTTTGGAACTTGATATAAAAGTGAATCCAAGAGGGTACGATGAGGGAAAAAAGATTGATGTTAGAAAAGATGGTGCTATCGCCCTTTGGACGCTTATTAAATATAGATTTATAAATTAATGCATGTCGCGTCCTACTTCTTCATGGACAGTTGCCTTTATTAGAAATAATTTACCGCTTATTGCTATTCTTTTTTTGGGAGCAATACTTCGTTTTTATAATTACCCCGACAGATGGGGAATTGCATATGACCAGGCTTGGTTTGCCACTATTGCCCACTATGCATTAGATACTTATCAATTACCATTACTTGGACCTTTCGCCTCTGGTGGGCCTTTCCAAACTGGCGGTGAGTGGTTTTGGGTTTTAATGCTAGGGATTGCCCCTTTCCCTTACGTAGTAAATGCCCCCTGGATTTTTTTAACGGTACTTTCAGTAGTCCAAATTTTTGTTAGCTATGTTTTGGGTGTTGTTTACAAAAATAAATCATTTGGGCTTCTTCTCGCATTTCTTTGTGCAATTTCCTCCACACTAGTTTTGCAGTCAACAAATCTTACGAACCAAATGCTTATATCAATGATTTCAACTGTATTTCTCATATTCTCCATTTTATACTTAAGAATCCCAAAAATATCCACACTTTTTTATGCAAGTTTATGTGTTGGTTTAGCTTCGGCAATGCATTTTCAGGGGGTTATTCTTCTTCCCGCGCTTTTTTTATTAATTTTAGTTAGTAAGTCTTTTCAATTTAAAAGAATTGTTACAGTAATTTTGGGAGTTGTTGTGCCCTGGTTGCCGGTGCTATACGTTGATACGCAAAATAATTTTTTTAACACAATAAATATTCTTACATATTATAAAAATCCCCAGAGCCAAGCTTCATATGAAGTTTTAGGAAGAAGATGGCTAACATTTATTTTCGACTATATACCGACATCGTGGGGATATGTAGTGGGGGGGAATAGGTGGATGGGGTATTTAGAGGTTACTCTTGTAAGTTTATTAGTTTTAAAAAAATTCATAAAAAGGAAGATTACTAAGGAGTTTCTTTTTGTAATTTCAACAATTGCAACTCTAACTATAGTTCTTAGATATCTAAAAATTCCTCTTTACGAAAATTACATAAACTTCCTGCACCCATTTATATTTCTTGTGGTTGCATTAAGTGTCTTTTTTATATTTAGATTTAGCAAGATTTTAGGTATAGGATTTATTTGTCTTATTGCAATTTTCAGTTTTCAAAGGATTAATGAAAACGTCTCAATAAGTACGAATACAACAGCAACTCAAAGCGCAGAGCTTGCAAAGATCCTAAAGGGAAAATATCCAGGCGAGAAATTTGCCATTTATGACTTTGGAGATTCTCAAGGTCATCGTTCTATGCCGCTTTCATATTACTTATTGGTTGATGGACTTGCAGATAGCTCTGGAAGAAAAATAGGTTTGGCAGCAGCAACTATTGGAGGACAACTAGAATTTCAGTCACACAAATTAATATTTGGTGAGTTTGGCAAGAGTCAAATATTTGATTTATCCAGTTCATCAGAGGCAGAGCTCCTTCATTCTGGATGGAATGATAGGAGTCCTGAGCATGTTTATAATTCTGTTCAAAATTGGTATAAATAATCAATAAGATTTATTCTGCAAGACTATGTTTAAAAAAGTTTTTGGCTCTACAAAGTATTTGCTTGTGTTAATTTTTCTTCTTGCAGGAGTTCTACGAATATGGGGAATTGGACACCTTCCCCCTTCGCTTACTTGGGATGAGGTAGCATGGGGCTACAATGCTTATACATTAGGAATTGATGGAAAGGATGAGTTTGGACGATTACTGCCATATGAATACTTAGAGTCATTTGGCGATTTCAAGCCACCTTTATATGCGTATTTAGATATTATTCCTATAAAAATATTTGGGCTGACTGAATTTGCCGTCAGACTACCTTCAGCAATATTTGGAACTTTGACTGTACTTTTAACATATTTTCTAGTCAGAGAAATTTTTTACTCTTCTAAAAGAAGAGAGTTTTATGCATTGCTTTCAACAGTAATCATGGCATTTTCTCCCTGGCATATAAATTTGTCCAGGGCTGCATTTGAAGCAAATGTTGCCTCTTTCTTCCTAATTTTTGGTGTTTTTGCATTCCTAATAGCTACCAGACGAAATATTTGGCTTCTAATTCTATCATCAACCTCTTTTGCTCTTTCTTTTTATGTTTTTAATACATCCCGTATAGTAGCTCCACTTTTGGTGATTGTGCTTGCTCTTTTTTTCTTTAAAAAACTTACAAAAAATCTGTTACCAACAATTGTAGCAATTGTTGTTGGTGTAGCATTGTTGTTGCCATTGGTGAATTTTCTCCTTTCACCTCAAGCAAGTCTTAGGTTTAGAGAGGTGAATATTTTTACAGATGAAAATGTAGTCAAGACTGCAAACCAGGAAATACTAAACGACAATAATTCTCCGTTTAGTAAGATACTGCATAATAGAAGGCTTAAATATGCTATTTCATTTACTACACATTATTTAGACAATCTTAATCCTTCATTCCTATTTATCAAGGGAGACGGTAACCCAAAGTTTTCAACGAGAGATGTCGGTCAGTTGTACCTTTGGTGTCTTCCTTTTCTTCTTATTGGGTCTGTTATGTTGTTTAGGAAACGTGAAGGTAGGTGGTGGATTGTACCTTTTTGGTTATTTCTTGGAATAATTCCTGCAGCAACTGCAAGGGAAACGCCCCACGCACTTCGTATAGAGACAGTTCTTCCCACCTTGCAAATAGTTGTTGCCTATGGGGCAGTGACAGCATATTTTTATCTGAAAGAGCACCTTAAGAAAAATATCTTTAGAGCAGTTATTTTCATTTTAGTATTTTCATATCTTCTTAATGTGACTTATTATCTTTATGGATATTATGTGCATTATGCACGCGAACAATCTGGTGAATGGCAGTATGGATATAAAGAAGCATTAAGTTTTACAAGAGAAAATGAAAACAATTTTAATGATATTTACTTTACTACAGTTTTAGGTAGACCCTACATCTACTATCTTTTTTATGGAAAAATCGAGCCGACTTATTTTAGAGAAAATTCGACAGTTGAACGAGACGCTTTCGGTTTTGTAAATGTTTCAAGAGTTGGGAAATACCATTTTTTAAGTGATGCAAAAATGAGAGAACACAAGAATGCCCTTTATGTTGGGCAAACGACTGATATTCCTAAGAATGCAATTATTTTAAAAACAATTTATAAATTAAATAGTGAGAGCGCACTTGTTATCTATAAGTTCTAATATGATTAAAGATTTAGTTGAAGGAAAAAAAATGACTTTAATAATTTTTGCGATTATTATTCTTTTAGGATCTATATTGCGTCTGTGGCAATTGGGAAATACGCCACCATCACTAAATTGGGACGAGGTTGCTTTAGGATATGACGCATACTCTATTTTTGAAACGGGGAGAGATGAATTTAGTGCAAAGTTCCCAATAATACTTCGTTCATTCGACGATTATAAGCCAGCTCTTTATGCGTATTTAATAATTCCAGCTTATAAAGCTTTTGGACTCAATGAATTTGCAGTAAGATTGCCTTCAGCTTTCTTTGGAATATTAACTCTAATTAGCGTTTTCTATTTATCAAAGAAACTCTTTAACCGGAATGATTTAGCGCTTCTAGTTATGCTAATTCTTGCGATATCTCCTTGGCATATTCAGTTTTCACGGGTTGCCTTTGAATCTAATGTGGGTTTAGCTTTCAATGTGTTTGCCGCAACCCTTTTTCTTTATAGTTTCAAACGTCCTTATCTTTTAATTATTGCGGCCATTATGGCAGGATTGAGTCTTCACACGTATCAAAGTGAAAAAGTATTTACTCCTCTTTTTATGCTTGGAATATCAGTTATTTATCTAAAGGATTTGCTGAGAATTCCACGAAAATATCTTATTGGTGCTGTTTTTGCAGGACTTATTGTCATACTCCCATTATTAATTTATATAGTTAACGACCAAAATGCACTTCTTAGGGCAAAGGGTACAAGTATTTTTAGCAACAATACCGTTTTATTAAAGGAGAATGCCAAACGAAACGAATATAACATAACAGCAAATAATCCTTTGGGAAGAATTCTTGATAATAGACGAATTGTTTATGCTAAAAGCATTGCAAATGGATATTTATCTCATTTTGACCCGAATTGGCTTTTGAAGGGAGATATTGGTCGTCACCATGCACCAGAAATGGGCCTTATATATCTGTGGGAATTGCCAATTATATTGTTTGGTATATACATATTATTATTCTCAAAATTTGATAAAAAGACAAAATACCTCATTTTCTTTTGGTTTGCTCTAGCACCTGTTCCTGCTTCAGTTACACAAGAAGTTCCACATGCAGTAAGAACCCTTAATTTTTTACCAACATGGCAAATATTTACTGCTCTTGGTTTGTGGGGCGCAATCATATTTTTACGAACATTAAATATTTCAAAAATTTACAAAGCGACAATTCTCGGTTTAGTTGGGGCATTTATTGTTTTTAACTTTGTTTATTACCTGAATCAATATTTCGTTCAGCAGAATTATTTTAGCGCGCAAGATTGGATATATGGACATAAACAGATGATTTCTGAAGTCTTAAAAAGAGAGAAAAAGTTTGAAAAAATTGTTATATCAGATGATAGACCCATGGATAAATCATATATGTTTTATTTGTTTTTTTCTAAATATCCTCCCGAAAAGTACCAGCAAACAAAATCTCCATCAGGAAATTTCAAGACTCATCAGAAGTTTGGTAAATACGAATTTCGTCCAATTAATTGGGTAGAGGATAGTGGCAAAAAGAACGTATTGTTTGTTGGTAACCCTTGGGAGATTGATAAAAGAGATGTTGTATTTACAGTTTATTATCCAAATGGCGAACCTGCGATGGTTATGGCCGAAAATTAACAATGAAAATAACTCCCTTTTTAAGTAGTAAGAAATTTGGATATTTAACTTTTTTTGTTATATTGTTTTTTGCTATTTTTTTAAGGTTCCAGGGGGTTATCACCAACTCATTTCCATTTACTTATGACATTGGGCGAGACCTTATTACGGCTCGTGAAATTGCTACCCTCCAAAAAATCCCTCTGATTGGACAAACGACAGGATTACCCGGATTGTTTTACGGCCCAAGTTGGCACTATATACTTGCGTTTTTTTACCACCCTCTACAAGGAGACCCGCAATTTTTTACAGGACTAATTAATGCTACTGGAGTTATCATGGTCTCTTTAGCCTATTTTTTGGGAAAAAAAATTGGAGGAACAGTTTTGGCAATATCTTGGTCCGGTCTTCTTGCAGTCTCTCCTGCTGTTATTGCATTAACAAGTCAAATATGGAATCCAGACCTTATTCCTATTTTTTGGATAGGAACATACATATCTCTTTATTTTATTTATAAGAATCGAAAACCACAACTTAACTTCTTTGTTTTGGGGGTATTAATGGCATTAATTATAGATATGGAAATAGTAGTGGGACTTTTATATGCAGCCGGCATATTTTTAAGTGTAATTATTTTAGGAAAAAAGTTTTTTTCTATTAAAAAAGTATTATTGTGTGTGTTGGGATTTTTAATCATAATGTCTCCTCGTTTTATATTTGACTTTCGTCATGACAATGTACTTAGTAGGACCTTAATAAATGGCTTATTGCAGATGTTTGTTAGGGGAGGGGATGGAAGCCCAACAACTCCGTTTTCCCAAAAGGCACTTGCTATTTTTTCTATTTGGAATGAAACCTTTACCAGTGGGAATGTAATTCTCGGAGGAATAATGTTAGCAACCGTTTTGTTATTGACGATTATTTTGTTTAGAAAAACAAATAGCACAATTAAATTCTTTTTAACAACAACCATCGTTACAATTAGTATTTCTATAATTGGTTTATTCTTATTTGGACATGAAATTTGGAATCATTATTTAGTTATGTTCCCAGTGTTATTTGTTACTTGGCTGGCCGTAGTGATAACAATGGTTGGTTCTGTAAAGAAATACCGAATAAGCGCATTACTGTTTGCCTTTATACTTATTGTTCTAAATATAAATTTACCCCAACAATATAAAAATTTGACAACTCCTCTTTGGGAGGGTGATGCTGCTGTTTACAGAAACCAAGTAAAAGTAGTTGATTACATTTATGAAAAAGCAAATAAAAATCCTTTTAAGTTTATTGTTTACACTCCCCCAGTACACGACTATACTTATGAATACTTATTCAATTGGTATGGCCCAAAGAAATATGGATACACGCCAAACGAGTCATCTAAGTTGTTTTTTGTAATTTTAGAACCTGATAACGAACAACCCCAACGTCTTAAAGATTGGTTAAAGGTGAGAGAAAATGATGGGGAAACAATTGAAGTTTCAAAAGTTACAGGGGGGATTGTTGTTCAGACGAGGAAAGTACAGTAAATGAAAAAAAATAGGGAAAATTTTTTGGCAAGAATTCATAAATACATAATGGCGAATCCGCTAATAGTCTTGGTTTTGGCTATTTTTATTGTAGCTATATTCCTTCGTTTTTTTGAGATCAATGAAAGAACACCTTTTGGTTGGGACCAGGTGGATAATGCTTGGGCTGCGGCAAGGCTAATTTCAGAAGGGCAGTTCCCCCTTTTGGGTATGCAGGCAAAAGGGAATAGTGGGGTATTTATTGGTCCTTTCTATTATTATTTTGTTTCAATTTTCTATTTCATTACCAATCTTGATCCGATTGCCGCAGGAATTATTGCTGGAGTAACCAGCATTTTTTCACTTCTCGTCATTTTTTATGTGACAAAAAGGATATTCTCAGTAGGCGTTGCCATTATTGCGATATTTATTAATACTGTTTCTACTACTGCTATTATCTCAGAACGCTCCCAGTGGCCTGTAAATTTCATACCAGTAATTGCACTTCTTACTCTCTATTCTCTTTATGAAATATCGAGGGGAAAAAGTAGGTATATTCTACTGCTTGCCCTTGTATTTGGGTTTTCATTTCATATTCATTTTACGTCGCTATATTATCCGATTATTTTTTTGCTCATGCTACCATTCTTTCCAAGAAATAAAGAAATGGTAAGGTATTCGTTATTTGGGTTACTGATTCTTATTCCCTTTTTTATTCCAACAGCAATTGCTTTTGCTTCAAGCATTCAAGATTCTGCAAGAATTGCAACTTATGGACAAAGTTATTTTCATGGGTTTCATTTAAGACGCGTAATGCAATTAACTGGTGACGCCGTTATTCAGTTTGGTCCATATTTAAAGTATGATTTTTTACGACCTTTTCAATTCATTCTTCTACCATTATTTATTTTTGTTTATCTTTACAAAAAATTAAAACGTGAAAGAATAATTCTATGCTATCTATTCTTACTTTTTTTCATTGTTCCTTGGTTGGTTCTCTCAACATATAGTGGAGAACTTACAGATTATTATTTTTCAGTTTCAAAATTTGTTGCTCTTATTATAATTTCTTATCTCATATATAGAGTTTTCTCAATAAGATTAGTTTTTGTAAAAATTATTGTTGTAATTCTGCTTATTGCATATGGCGTTTTAAATATTAGAGACTATTTTATTAGTGATAAAAGTAATTCGTTAAATGTGCATAGAGCAAGAACGCTAGAAAAAATAGAAAAAAAGGAATTTGTTGAGTATCAAGATGGGGTTCCCGAAGTATATTTATATTATTATTACATGAGACAAAATGGAAAAAAAGTTTATTAAAAAAGAGTCACGTTCATTTGAAAAATGGCAAGCTTATGCAAAGCGGGTTATTGTAGTTGTGGGAATTCTTTTAATAGCCTTGGGTATTTTGATGAGGGCAACTGAGGTAATTAACAAAAATTATGTTTTTGGATTTGATCATGGGAGAGAGTACCTAATGGTAAGAGATATTGTTGAAAACAAAGACCTTCGACTTATTGGAACGCAGCTTGGGGCAGGGTCTGCTGGCATACAGGGAATTTTCCATGGACCTGGTTACTATTATTTTCTAGCAATCCCCTACATATTGTTTAGTGGTGATCCGTATGGTGGAGTAGTGTTAATGTTTGTATTTGGACTTGGAGCAATTTTTCTAAGTTTTTTGATTGGTAAAAAGTCATTTGGAACCATAGGTGGAATAATACTCGCTACATTCATTGCACTTTCCCCACCAATTATTGCACAGTCCAGATTTTTCTGGAGTCCATTTCCTTCTACTTTTTTTGCCCTCATTGCATTTTACTTTGTTTATCAAATTAGGAAAAATTACAAATATGCATTTTTTGCTTCTTTTTTCTCTGCTTTTGTTTATCACTTTGAATTCGCAATTGCGGTTCCCCTACTTATCGCATTGTTTTTTTATTCTTTAGTTGTTCTTAAGATAAATAACATTAAGCATTACGGAGTAATGTTTTTGGGAGCAATAATTGCCGCGTTACCAGCGATTATCTTTGAAGTAAGGCATAATTTTATGGCAATTAGAGGTGCCTTTAGCTATGTTGCCTCTCCTGTAAGAGATTCTCATGCACCCAGTTTTTTACAAAATCAAATTGATCATTTTGGAGCGTTCATTCTTAATTTTTCTGATACATTTCCAAATAGAGAACTTTTTCCGCCTTTATTTCTTTTTGTCTTAATTTCTGTTCCATTATTTATTTATATAGCTAAAGAAAAAGATAAGAGCATCAGGCAATTCGTCATTTATTTATTAATTCTTACGGCAATAACTTTTGTTTCATTTATGCCCTTAAGAAACGCTGTTTATCAATACTACCTATTTCATTTAGTTGTTGTGTATTCATTCTTTTGTACATACATTCTTGTAAAATCCTTTAAAAAAGATAAAGCAATTTTTGCAATATTTTCTGTAGTTATGCTTCTATATATAATTACCTCTGTTCCCAAGTTCATCCAAACATTTAAATACGACATTGATGATTATGGAGGAATTGCAAAAATAGAGGGCAAGGTGGATGCAATTGATTATATATTTGCTGACGCAAAGGGCGAAAAATTTGGCTTATTAGTATTTTCGCCACCTGTTTATACTTATCCCTACGACTATATTATTTTATGGAGACAAAATCGGTATAATTACTTTCCTCACCAATCAAAAAAAGGTGTATTTTATTTATTGATAGAAAAGGATCCCGATAAGCCCTGGTCTTATAAAGGTTGGTTGGAAACCGTTATTAAGAGTGGGAGGGTAATAAAAGAAGTGACGCTTCCAAGTGGATTTATTATCCAGAAAAGAATAGAAGAATGATACAATATAGATATGAAGAAATTATCTGTGGTTCTAGCTACTTTTAATGAAGAGGAAAATTTGCCTAGGTGTCTTGATGCAGTTAAGGAATTGGCAGATGAGATAGTAATAGTCGATGGGACATCAAAAGACAAAACAGTAGAAATTGCACGAGGATATGGTGCAAAAGTTATTGTTACTTCAAATCCACCCAATTTTCACATTAACAAACAAAAAGCAATCGATAAAGCGAGTGGAGAGTGGATTTTACAATTAGATGCTGATGAAGTTGTATCCTCAGAGCTTGCAAAAGAGATTCAAAAATTAATTGCCCACAATACAGAAGAAAACGGATTTTGGATGCCAAGGAAAAATTATTTTTTGGGGCGCTACTTAATGAAGGGTGGTCAATATCCTGATTATACAGTGAGACTTTACAAAAATGGAAAAGGAAAGTTGCCACAAAAGGATGTTCACGAGCAGGCTACTATTGAAGGGAAAGTTGGGTATCTCAAAGAGGCATTGCTTCATTATCCATACAAAAACTTTAATGTATATTGCAAAAAATGGATGAGATACAATAGGCTAATTGCGGCACAAACTGCAGATCAGCTCAAGGGGAAAAATTTATTTTACAAAGTGTATATAGCAGTTGCCGATTTGGTTTTACGTCCATCTCACTGGATGTTAACTACCTACTTTCGCCACAAAGGTTTTGTAGATGGATGGCAAGGATTTGTGTTTTCATTAATGTCTTCTCTTCGTTTTCCAGTTTCGTACATACTGTATTTAGCTGGAAAGTATGTTTAAATAAGTAATATGGAAAAGAAAATCTTAGTAACAGGGGCAGCCGGATATATAGGTGGTTTCATGTTAAGGGTTTTGCAAGACAGGGGATACGCGCCGATAGCACTTGATAATTTGTCACGGGGTAATCGTGATGTTGTGCCTGAAAATGTACCATTCTATCAGGGAAACGTTGGGGATGAGGAGATAGTAAATAAGATTACATCTGAGCATCAAATTTTAGGGGTTATTCATTTTGCGGGATACATTTCAATGAAAGAGAGCATGGATAACCCAGAGATTTATTTTGAGAATAATACTTTCCAAACACTAAAGTTACTTGAAGCACTTAAAAAAAATAATATCCGCGACATAATTTTTTCATCAACCGCTGGAGTTTATGGTAATCCCGAAAGAATACCAATTGGCGAGGATGATAGGAAAATTCCCACAAATCCTTATGGAGAAAGTAAATTAATGGTAGAAAAAATACTTTCTTGGTATCAGCGTAATTTTGGAATAAACTTTGCTGCTTTAAGGTATTTCAATGCATGTGGAGCACAGCTTGATGGTAGTTTGGGTGAGGAGCACAAACCCGAGACACATATCTTGCCTCTTGCAATACAGGCAGCTATAAATGACGAAGAATTTACTCTTTACGGCACAGATTACAAGACACCTGATGGTACCTGCGTACGGGATTACATTCATGTCCTTGATTTAGCAGAGGCGCATATTTTAGCACTCGAGAAAATAATTAGTTCTCCCGGTGCATACTACTATAATGTGGGAACTGGCAAAGGACTTTCAAATAAAGAGGTTGTAGAAAAATTAAAAGAGGTTTCAGGAAAAGATCTTCGTGTTAAATTTGCAGAAAGAAGGCCTGGGGATGCGGATGAATTAGTTGCAGATGTTACAAAAATAAAGACGGAATTAGGATTTGAGCCAAAATATTCAGATCTTCAGACAATTATTGAGAGTGCTTGGAAGTGGCATAGTCGAAATTCTTAAGTATGTTTCGATATTATTTTATTTTTGCTACTGCTTTTTTACTATTTCTTTTCTTCACTACCCCAACATTTGCCCAGTCTACATATGTTTTACCTTATCCGTCAGCCATGCCGGGAAGCGTATGGTATAAAGTAAGCTTGGTAAAAGAAATGTTGTCAAAATATTGGCAATATGGGGATTTTGGGCAGTTTGATTACAATCTTAAACAGTCTGATAAATATCTTGTTGAGGCAAAAATCCTATTTGACTACAAACAATATCTTCTTGGTTATAGCGCTCTTCTCAAATCGGACAAATATTTTATCCAAATTCCTAAGCATCTTGAAAGTGCCTCAAAAAATGGCAAAATCATAAATGACAAGAAAAAAATCTTTATTGAAGCGTCACTTAAGCACACAGAAGAGTTGAAAAAAATGAAGGATAGTGTTCCTGAAGTTTTTACTTGGACGCCAGAAAAAAACGAACCGACAGTTTTAATGCTTTCAAAAACAATAAATTCATCAATTGAAAAAAGGAGTATTAAGTGATTTTATATATTTATTCAATTTCTTTAATTCTATTTTCCTTTTTTACTTATCTTTTTGTAGATATTAATTTCATTTATCTTAAAAATTTTATTACACGAATAGCTCTTGATAACAGGATTATTGTAAGTACTATTTATTTCGTTTTTATATCTTCTTTTTTCATACTTTATGCTTTAATTCTTAATAAAAACAAAATTGAGACTATTTTTAAGCACAAATTTACATTGTGTATTGTTGCAATACTTTTGCTTTTGGCATATCCTGCATATGTTTCTTATGATATTTTTAATTACATAGCAACGGCAAAAGTTACTTTTTTCTATTTCGAGAATCCTTATGTTGTTATGCCCATTGAATTCACCAAAGATCCAGTTTTGCTTTTTACCCACGCTGCCAACAAATTGGCGCTTTATGGCCCATTTTGGATTATATTATCGGGTATTCCATTCATGCTTTCGTTTGGAAACTATTTAGTTGCTATTTTTCTATTCAAGTTGATTTCTGCAGGGTTTTTTGTAGGATTATGTTATTTAATATTAAAAATAACTAACAGTAAATTTAGCCTCGTATTATTTTCTTTAAGTCCTTTAGTTCTTTTGGAAACCTTTGTGAGTGGGCATAATGATACGGCAATGATGTTTCTGGCACTATTCTCATTTTATCTGATACAAAAGAAAAAAATTATTTTGGCAATTGTTTTTATTATGCTTTCCATTTTGATTAAATTCGCAACAGCCATTCTTTTACCAGTTATTTTTTATTGTGTTTACAAAAAATTTAAAAAGCAAAATTTAAATTGGAACAACGTATGGCTAATATCATTTTTGCTAATGCTTATTATATTTTTTCTTTCTTTCCTGCGTGAAGAAATTTATCCTTGGTATGCTATTTGGCCACTGACGTTTCTTGTACTTATGCCTCAAAAGAAAAATATAATTATACTTTTCTCGGTATTTACTTATGGATTAATGTTGAGATATCTACCCTATATGCTATTGGGAGATCATTTTGGAATAACGCCCATTCTTAAAATTATTTTTATGACAATTCCGGTTGTGGTCACTTTTTTCTTTTTGTATATAAACAAAAAAATTAGAGCAAAATTTTAATGTTAGTACTTATTTTTCTCCTAGCAGTTTTGTTTTTTGGATATTCAATATGTGCAAACTTAATTTTGCATACAAAACTGCCAATTGTTGTATCAACATTTTTTGTTGGAAGTCTATTCTCTATCCCGTTAGTTTTTGTCTTGCTATTCGCGTTTAAAAATCTTGAAGGAGCTATCATTATATTTATTTTTCTTGTATCTTTATTTGTTGGGCTTTCTGTAAAAAATTTTGTTCGGGAACTTAAGAAAGAGGTGCTAAACTTTAGAGAGACAATTTTAAACATTCTCCTTTTTACTTTATTTTTTCTTCTTTTCGAACGTTCATTCGCATATGATGGAAAAGTTAATTCTATCTTAATACAAACTAATCTTTTTCAGGATTTCGGGGCACATATTCCCTTCATTAGGGCATTTTCAATGGGAAACGCAACAACACCTGAAGTGCCATTTTTTGCAGGAATGGGATTACTGTACCACTTTATGTTTGATTTTTACGCTGCAATTCTTGAAAAACTCGGCTTAAGAATTGATTATGCCATGAATTTACTGAGTGCACTATCTTTATTGGGATTATTTAATGTGTTCAAGTATTTATCTCAAATATTGTTTAAGAGTAAAATACCGGGAATATTTGCGCTTGTATTTTTATTGTTTAGTACTGATTTGTCGATTTTACAATTATTTAACCAATATGGTTTTTCATTTTCAGAGTGGTACAACCACAATACATATTTCCCAGTTAACTCTTTAGGCATAAATATAGAGAAATATTTTTTGAACATAAACACATTCCTTAACCAAAGACATTTGCTTTTTGGACTTCTGATCTTTTTTTCTTTCTTCTATATATTATTAGCGGAGAAAGTAAAATCTTTAAAAAAAATAATTTTTCTCTCATTACTTATTGGATTTTCTCCTTTTTGGCATGTTCAGGTTACTGCTGCGTTGTATATTTTTTTAATAAGTCTTTTTGTCTTGTTTAGAGAAAGAAGAGGAGAGTTACTAAAAATAATTGTAATTTCTCTTATTTTTTCTTTTCCTCAGTTGCTTCTAATAAAATCATCCTCAGTTAATAGAATTGTAATTAATCCTGGTTTCCTTCTCCACAATACTTTTACGTTTAAAAACTTTCTACTATTTTGGATTTGGAATTTTGGCCTACTATTACCACTTGGGATTTGGGGGTTCATTCGATCCAACACTTTTCAAAGAAAAATTCTATTTAGTTCGCTACCAATTTTTATAATTCCAAATATATTTCAATTTTCTCAGGATATTTTCGATAATCATAAGTTTTTTAATATATGGATTGTTTTTTTGGGTCTTTTTGCAGGTGTTGCTGTTAAGCTTGTTTTAAATAGAAGTGTTCCTCTTAAAATAGTAGCAAGCGCTATCGTTATTGTTACTATTTCTTCAGGTATTTTCCATATGCTTGTTGTCAAAAATGATATATATGCCTCGGTTGTAGATATCGCCTCAACTCCACTCGGGAAATATGTAAATAACAACATAGGTTCGGGTGATATAGTGTTAACGAACGGACAAATTTATGACCCAGTTTCGCTAATTGGGGTGAGGACATTTATTGGACGAGCACATTATATTTATTTGTACGGTGGCAATCCCGACAGTAGGGTAATTGAGAAAGATATAATATTAAAGGGATTTAGCGATAGTATTTTTAGAATACTTTCGTCAAATAAGATAACCTACGTAATAATATACAAGGAAGGAGAAGTATTTAACCCTGAGAAGGCAAATATGCAGTATTTAAATAAAAGTTTTAAAAAGGTATATGAAGACGATACAGCAATTATTTATAAAATTTAGTGGTTTAACAGTAGTAATTCTTATAGCTTTACTTGCTGTTTTTGATCTTTCGCATTATGGTATTCCGCCTACCCATGATGGCGAATATCACATTATGCGCTTTTGGCAATTCTACAAGAATCTCGAGGGTGGAATTATTTATCCTCGATGGGCACCAGATTTTAATAATGGTTTTGGAATTCCGCTATTTAATTATGTTTATCCCTTGCCTAATTACGTTGCTTCCCTTTTTCATTTATTTGGGTTTGGTTTTATTGAAAGCTTAAAGCTTAATTTTGCTTTTGCAACAATTACTGGTAGCATTTTTTTCTACTTGTGGACAAAAAAATATTGGGGCAATTTGGGTGGGGTTGTATCAAGTGTTTTTTATACTTTTTCGCCATATCATTTTCTAGACATATATGTACGAGGATCTGTTGGTGAAGTTTGGAGTTTAGCGTTGTTTCCAGGTTTATTATGGGCATATTATAATTACGTTTATTCTAGGAAATATAAATATTTTGTATTATCCGCAGTTTTTCTTGCATTACTGATCCTGGCGCACAATATCCTGGCAGTAATTTTTTTCTCACTTTTCCTCTTGTATGCTTTATCATTTCTCAATATTAAAAAGAATGTAGATGTTAATTTAATTGGCTTAATTTGCCTTACGTTAATAGGATTTGGATTAGCAGCTCCTTTTTGGCTCCCTGCGATTCTTGAGACAAAATATGTTTCAGGACTCCAAATATTTAATCCCACAGACCATTTCCCCAAACTATATCAACTTATATATTCTTCGTGGGGATACGGATTTTCTGGTGTTAAGCCGTCAGGGGCAGAAGGACAAATGTCTTTTCAAATTGGTATTGCCAACCTTCTTGCTGTGGTCGTTTCATCTGTAATAGTTTTTCTAAATAGAAAAAGGATAGTTTTCTTATCTATTCTAGCTTTTTTTGTTTTTGTTTTTCTAATAACGCCCCTGTCTGGTTGGCTGTGGGATGTTATTCCTGGCGTGTCCTACGTGCAGTTTCCATGGAGACTTCTTAGTGCGGTAATAGTTTTAGCATCTTTTTTGGCAGGTAGTGTTGTTTCAGACGATTTATTTAAGAAAAAAAGAAAAATTCAAATATTAATGGCAGCTGGGGCAATATGTATTTCGATAATCTTGGGCATAAAGTACGCCAAAGCCCCTTTTTACCATGAACGAGCAGATGAACACTATTTAACCAGAAGTAATTTCACCGATGGAACAAATAGTCCGGGAAATTTATTTAATACAAAATGGCTTAAGAATGTTCCAGAGAAAAAAAGCAAAAAAGTAGAAATCATTAGAGGAAGGGGAAATATTGCTATTGCGAAGCAAGCAACTGATGGTTTGTTATTTTCTGTTAAAACGAACGAGAATCTTCTAATTCAGGTTAATACTGCTTTCTTTCCAGGTTGGGTAGCTTTGGTTGATAATTCTTCGACCGAGATAATAAATAACTCAGGAATAGTAAATTTAGTAGTACCTAGTGGGAAGCATAGTGTTAGAATATTTCTCAAAAATACAGTAATTCAAGAGATATCCTACATGTATTTTTTATTTTCGATTTTACTTATAATATTAATGCCTAAAAATAAATTTTTTGAAAGAAAAAAATATGAGAATTGGAATTGATATATCGCCAATTAGCACAAAATCGACTTCACAGCACAAAGTACGTGGTGTTGGAGCATATATCAATTTATTAAAAGAACATCTACCAGTCGAGGACAAAAAAAATGAATATTTATTTATCGAAGACAAGAAAATTCCAAAGGACATAGACTTACTCCATTTTCCGTATTTTGACCCTTTTTTCTTAACTTTTCCCTTAATTAAAAAAAAGAAAACAGTCATAACGATTCACGATATTA
The DNA here is from genome assembly GCA_964425075.1 of uncultured Gammaproteobacteria bacterium. Classification (GTDB taxonomy): domain Bacteria; phylum Patescibacteriota; class Microgenomatia; order Levybacterales; family GWA1-39-11; genus JAUSNA01. The sequence continues at coordinate 732,428 of CAYRKM010000001.1, forward strand.
TTCCGCTTGCTCATGGGAAGGAGTTTCCTGCAGGAATTAAAGGGAATTTAAAATGGCAAATTAATAAAAGAATTTTATTGTCTGCAGATGGGATTATTACTGATTCAAAGGCTTCTAGAAATGCTTTAAATAAGCTCTTAAATTATCCTAACGAGAAAACATACGTTGTTCCTCTTGGTGTTAGTAGTGACTTTAAAAAAATAAAGCTTTCTAATTTTGATATTAAGACAATCAAGGAAAAATATTCGCTGCCGGATCGTTTCCTGATGTATGTTGGCGATGTTACATGGAATAAAAATTTGCCAAGGCTTATTGAGGCCATTAATTTAATACATAACATTCCTCTTGTTATGGTAGGAAGAGCTATAACAGAAAAAGAATTCGATAAGTCTAATTCTTGGAATAGAGATAGAAATTATTTGATTAAGAATACAGAGAATAAGTTATTTCACAAACTAGGATTTGTTCCTACAACTGACCTAATAATGCTTTATAACCTTGCTGATGCTTTGGTCATGCCTTCCCTTGATGAAGGGTTTGGGTTACCGGCATTGGAAGCGATGAGCTGTGGTTGCCCAGTGATTATATCTCATGAAGGAAGTCTTCCTGAGGTAGGGGGAGAGGCTGCATTATATGTAGATGCTTATTCTACAGAGAACATAAAAAAAACACTAGAAAAAGTTTGGACCGATTCAGAATTAAGAAAGAGATTATCAACTAAGTCGATTGAACAATCTAGAAAATTTTCTATTGAAAAAATGATAAGAGATACAGTAAGTGCTTACGAAATAATAAATGAAAAAGCACATTAATAAAATTATTTCAAATCCTCTCATTTCGGGAAGCAGCATCATTTTTCTGGGAACTTTTTTTGCGAATATTTTTAACTATGGATTTAGTCTAATTCTTGGTAGATTATTGCCAGTTTCAGAATATGGATTGGTTGTTTCTCTTGCATCAATAATTGCGATATTTACACTTTTTCAAGCATCTTTTTCAAGTATTTTTGCAAAATTTACTGCTCAATATTATGCAAGCGGGGACAGCAAAAAACTAAAACTCTTGATAAGTGGTGGGATGCAAGCTGTATTATTGTGTGGAGCAATTGTTTTCTGTCTTTTTTTAATAGGGATACCATTTCTTTCCTCATTTCTACATCTGAATAATTTTTTTCTACTTTTAGTTATTGGCGTTTATATTTTTGTATCCTTTTTATACTCATTGCCATATGGTGTGTTGCAGGGAGAACTTCGATTCTTTTCTCTTTCAGGTTTAAATATTGCAAGCTCTGCTGTAAAAATAATTGTTGGAACTTTTCTAGTTTTATTGGGTTGGGGTGTTTTGGGAGCATTGGGAGGATATCTTTTCTCAATGATTGTGCCATTTATTATTGGTGTTGCTCTTATCTTTTCAAAAGTTGGATTTTCATGGGGAAAATCAAAACAGCTGGGAATATTCTTTTATGAATTTAGAAAATATAGTTTTTATTTTTTCCTTGCTTCTCTTGGAATAACCATTTTTAATACTTTGGACGTTGTTTTGGTGAGAAACATTTTTGATGAAGTAACATCTGGGCAATATGCTGCACTATCATTAATTGGAAAATCAATTTTCTATCTCACCTCTCCAATTTATTTTGTATTTTTTCCACTAATTTCAAAAAAGAATGAATTAAAAGAGAAACTTACCCCAACCCTTCTCCTTGCGTCCATTATTGTACTTGCAGTTTCAGGTAGTGCTTCTGTTTTCTATTTTCTTTTTCCGCATTTAGTTGTTAACATCTTTTTTCCGGCAAAGGAATACGCAATGTTATCGCAATATGTAGGACTGTATTCAGTATTTATTACGGTGTTCTCATTGGCTTTTCTTTTAAATAATTTTTTCCTTTCTGTCGGGAAAACAGCAGTTTATAAAATAAATATTACATGTGGAGTTTTATTGGTAGGACTTATTTTTATGTTTAGTAAAAACCTTTATGATGTGATTTGGACCTTGTTAGTAATGTCTCTTGTGCTTTTTACTTCGCTTCTTATATACTACTTTTATTCTTATGCAAGGAATTAAATCCCTCTCTCTGATTATCCCAGCATATAAAGAGGAAAAAAACATATCAAAAAGTATTGTTGCTGTTGAGAACATTTTGAAAAAAATGGGAGTGAAATACGAACTAATTATAGTTGTTGATGGATTTGTTGATAATACATTTAAAAATGCCTCAAAGAAAATATCGAAAAAGGTTAAGGTTTTGGGATATAAAAAAAACAAGGGTAAAGGATATGCTATTCGGTATGGAATAATTAAGTCAAAGGGAGATGTTGTAGGATTTATTGACGCTGGCCTGGATATAGATCCCGCAGCAATACCATTGCTTCTTGAGTATTTAAAAATAAATAGTGCTGATATTGTGTTGGGAAGCAAACTCCATCCTGATTCAATAATTAATTATCCACTTCCAAGAAAGCTGTTGTCATGGTGTTATCGAAAGTGTTCCCAAGTACTTTTTGGATTTGATATTAAAGACACGCAGGTTGGACTGAAATTATATAGAGGAGATGTTGCGAGAGATATTTTTTCAAAGTTAGTCATCAATGGTTTTGCATTTGACATTGAGGTTTTGGCTTTAGCGCATGCATTGGGTTACAGGAAAATTATCGAGGCACCTATTAAGTTGAGATTTAATAATTTCAGCACAATTACCTCTTATAATTTTTGGCAAATATCCTTAGCAACACTCCTTGACACTTTATCCGTGTTTTACAGGCTAAAAATAGCAAAGAGCTATGGTAAAATTGAAAAAAATAAAGTTAGGAAAAAACAAAAAAAATGAAAATTCTTATTTATAACTGGCGTGATTTAAAACATGAATGGGCTGGGGGTAGTGAAGTATACATTTTTGAGTTGGCTAAAAGGTGGGTAGATATGGGTCATGAAGTAACTCTGTTTTGCGGACAAAATGTTAGAAATAATCTTAAGGAAGAAGAAATGGTTGGAAAAATAAAAATTTATAGAAAGGGGAACAAATTTACACTTTATTTCTGGGGAGCATATTATTATCTAACAAAATTTCATGGACAATTTGATGTGATTGTTGATGTTGAAAACGGTACACCATTCTTTACGCCATTGTTTTCAAGAACTCCAAAGGTGTGTCTGGTGCACCATGTGCATGGGAGTCAATTTTTTTACGAATTCCCTTTTCCACTAAGTTATGTCGGATTTTTTATAGAAAGATATTTTTTTCCGCTTTTTTACAAAAATATTCCCATTATTGCTGTTTCTAATACAACAAAAAACAAATTGGTTAAATTGGGATTTCGAAAAAACAACATTAGTGTTGTTTATAATGCTGTCAAAAGTATAAAAAAATCAAGCTTTACCCAAGCAAGATTTTCTCATCCCACTTTTGTTTATTTGGGAAGGATTAAGAAATATAAAAGAGTGGATATGTTGGTTAGAATTATGCCAGAAATTTTGAAAAAAGTGCCAAATGCAAGCCTTATTATTGCAGGCTGGGGAACAGAAGCATCGACAATTGCTGATATCTCAATGCGAAGCGCGGTTAGAAAAAAGGTAAAAATAATGGGTCCTGTCTCTGAAAGTGAAAAAAAACATCTTCTTGCAAAATCATGGGTTTTTGTGAACCCTTCAATAGGAGAGGGTTGGGGCCTTTCCGTTATTGAGGCCAATCTTTATGGAACACCGGCAATCGCTTTTAGGGTGCCTGGTTTGTCAGAGTCTATTAGAGATAAAGAAACTGGACTTCTTGTGGACAGTGAAAAAGATTTAGTAAACAAAATATTGTTTGTTCTAATGAATTCAAAAGAAAGGGAAAGGTTGAGTAAGAACGCGCTTGCATGGGCAAAGCAATTTAATTGGGACGAGTCTGCTGTTAAGAGTAGCCATATTCTTAGGAATGCTCTGAAAAGACAAAATGCTTAAAAATATATTTAAATCACCTCAAATATTATTTATTTTTCTCTTAATTTTAATTGTTGGATTACATCTTAGAGCTCACAATTTAATTACCTGGCCACGTCTTGGTGCAACTTTCGATGAATATGCTTGGACATGGCAAGGGGTAAGTCTTATTCAGGATGGAATGCCTCAATCTTGGTCATATCATCCACAATACAAAAACCGCAAAGAAATTAAATATCAAAAAGCAACATTCATATTGGTAAAGCCCTACCTTGAGCACCCTCCGCTATTTGGTTTGGTTGCGGGTTCCTACGCATTGCTTACTGGTTCTAATAATATGTTTGACATCAACATTCCTACCATGCGTGGTCTTGCATTAATTTTGGGGGCATTAAGCATTACCATGGTGTTTTTTGTTGCAGGTAAAATTTATGGACCCGGTATTGGATTGCTGTCTTCTCTCCTTTATGCAGTGATTCCTACGATTGCTGTTGGTTCGAGAATTGTTCAGAATGAAAACTTTTTTATTCCCATGTGGCTTTTATCCATCTATTTCGCAATTTTGTATCTAGAAAAAAATAAGTCGATTTTTCGAAATATAGCAATAATAATCGCGTCCCTCCTAATTCTTTCTAAAATTCCTTGGATTGCTGCCCCTTTTTCTATAGGCATCATCTTTCTTTTTAGTAAAAAATATAAGGATATAACTATTCTTTTAATTAGCGTGCTAGCGGTTTTTTTGGCTTATTTTCTTTACGGATTTTATTACGATAGAGAAGTTTTTTTGGGTTTGTGGGGGCTTCAGCTTAATCGCTATGATTTAGCTTTTGATAGTATTTATGCACTTTTTCAAAAGCCATATCTTGCTGATAGATATTATACGGATGGGTGGATTTTTTGGGGATGGATATCCTTTGTTCTTTTATTAATTAAAGACTTTAGGAAAAACTTTATTTTAATTTCAGTACTTCTTTCTTATTTTCTGGTTTTCTTAGCTGGTATCCCTGATGAATCAGGTCATGGGTGGTATAGATACCCCTTCTATCCATTTCTTGCGATTTCAATTGCGCTTTTCATAAAGGAATATTTTGCAAAAAATTGGGTTTTGACATTTCTTTTTTTGGTTTTTGTTGGAACAACGCTTATGAATTTAGTATGGACTCCAAAATTTGGATTCTCTTATCCAATATTTAGGTTAAGTATTATTAGTTGGGCACTAGTTCTTGTCCCATTGTACATAAGCGATAAAAAGATAATTTTATTTGGAAAAATTGTTAGTTATTCTTGGTTAATAATTTTAATAATGATGAGTATCAGGGCAATTATTTATTATAACGAGATGTAGTATAATGTACTCATAAAATGCGCAAAGCTTGCGGACAATATCCTAAAGCGCAAGCGAAATACAATTTTAAATTTATGTTTGGAAGAGAATATTCTAATTACCCCGAAATCCTTCTTTCCTCTTTTCGGCAAATGAATTCAAAATATAAAAAAATAGGCAAGAAAAGCAATAATAATTTGCTTCAAAAAATTTATATCTACTTGTTTGGAATTCCCGAAATAGGGTTTCAAATCAGGAGCATGTATTTTAATTCTATAATAGAAAAAAAATTGGGTAGGAAGAACCTTAAAAATATTCTTGATGCTGGAAGTGGAATAGGAACATATGCTTTTTGGCTTTCAAAAAAATATCCTAAAGCAAAAGTCACAGGTGGAGAAGTTGACGCTGAGAAAATAGAGTTTAGTAAAAGGTTTGCAAAAGAAAGAAAAATAGAAAACACAGAATTTAAGAAAATGGATATTACTAAACTTACTGGAAAGAAAGATGGATTTGATTTAATAGTAAATATTGACGTTCTAGAACATATTGATGATTATAAAAAAGTTATAGCAAATTTTAAAAAAATACTTAGTCCAAGGGGTTATCTTTTTATACACACACCCCAGCCCAACCAAAAAAGAATTTTTAAAAGCACTAGAAATTGGTCGCATGAAGACCATAAGCACGAAGGATATGAGCCGTCTGAGTTAAGAAAAACACTTGAAGACAATGGTTTTAAGGTGTTAGTTATGAAAGAGACGTTTGGATATTTTGGAAAACTTGCATGGGAACTGAATCATATGAGTTTTAAAAAAGGATTTATAGTTGCAGGCCTTCTTTACCCGATAACTTATGTGGTCTCAAAAGCAGATCTTTTAGTTAATAATAAGGGTGGATTGGGAACAGCTCTTCTTGTTCAGAAAAAGAATTAAATATACTTTTTAAGGAAAGCTTCGAATAATTCTTCAAGTCTCTTTATGTGTTTCTTTTCCAGTCCATGATGACATCCAATAACAAATGCATTTTTCATTATCTCATCAGTAACGGGAAACTTTTCTTTTCCACTTGCTAAACCTTTGAATGCAGGCTGGCGCAAAATATTTCCCGTAAAAACGGGTCTTGTTTGTACATTATTTTTTTCAAGGTAGGTGGTAATTTCCTTTCTGGTAAATCCAGCACCACTTTTAATTGTAAGTGGATATGCAAGCCACTGTGTTTTTATTGTTTTATCTTGTATTGGCAAAACAAATAATTTTTGGTATTTCGTGAAGAATTTGCTAAGCTCCGCAAAATTTTCCTCTCTTATTTTTCTAAATTTAGGCAATTTTGCTAATTGTACGTTTCCAAAAGCAGAACACATCTCGTTAGGGAGTAAATTATAAGCGATTTCATCAAATATAAATTTCGCATCATAATCAATTGGTCCAATTTTGTATTTAAATCGTTTGTTAATATCTTCTGATTCGCTAAAGAGAGAAGAACTTCTTCCCCAACCTCTTAATACCTTAGCTCTGTCAGCCCATTTTGGATTATTCACCATCAGCATTCCGCCATTACCCCCTGCTGTTATGATATGAGATCCGAAGAATGACGTTGTAGTAATGTCTGAATATTTTCCCGTTGGGTCTCCATTAATTTTGGCCCCGAGAGTATCGCAAGAATCTTCTATCAAAAAGAGTTTATATTTATTTGCAATCATTCTTAATTTTTTCATATCCGGGACATTTCCTAGCAAAAGCGGAATCATTAATGCTTTTGTTTTTTTTGTAATTTTTTTCTCTATGTCATCAACATTAATGATATATTTTCCAGGGACTACATCGACAAAAACTGGCTTTAATCCGTGTTGAAGTAATGGTGCTACGGTTGTTGAAAAGGTTAGGACTGGAGTTATAACCTCAGAACCTGGTGGAAGCGAAAGCAGGGAAATGGCAATAAAATTTGCAGAAGAGCCTGAATTTACCATAATTCCATATTTTTTTGAATTGATTGCAGCTACCTTTTTTTCAAAAGTCTTAGTTTCAATTCCCATGTTGGAGCGATGCTCTTTAAGGACATTTACTACAGCTTTTATTTCTTTTTCATCGTAAACAGAAAGAGCGTAAGGAACTCGAAGTGGTGTTTGTTTCATATTGCAATTATATTAATCTTTTCCTGTAATAACAAGACATTTTACATATTTTAGAGTTTAAATATATTAGCAATTTACCTATGATAAAATTACACAATGAAAACCCACCCCCCATTATCCATTATTATTGTTGCCCTTAACGCAGAAAGGACAATTAAGGACTGTCTTAAATATATTGAAAATCAAACATACAAAAACATAGCGGAAGTTTTAATAGTTGATGGGGGAAGTACAGACAATACGCTTACAATAGCCAATAATTCAAACCTTCCAATCAAAATTATTAAGGGTGGGTACAAGAATAATCAGGAAGCAAGAAGATCGGTCGGATTAAAAAAGGCAAAGAATGAACTTTGTGTCTATCTAGACACCGATAATTTTATTCTTGACAAATCGTGGCTTGAGAAAATGGTCGAACCATTAATTACTCATAAAGAAGTTATCGCTTCACAAACACTTCGATATGCGGTTCCGAAGAACACCACGTTACTAAATAGGTATTTTGGGTTGATTGGTGCAAGTGACCCAGTTGCATATTATTTAGGAAAAGACGATAGATTGAGTTGGGCGTTTGATAAGTGGAATTTAAGGGGGAAGGTTTTAAAGGATTATAAAAAATACATAATTGTAGATTTTAGACCGGACATGTATCCCACAGTAGGTTGTAATGGTATAGTTTTTAGACGCTCGAATCTCCTTAAATCAAATTGGGGTAATCCTGAAAATTATATACACACTGACGTATTTGTTGATGTTGCAAAATTGGGATATACAAAATTTGCAATTGTAAAAAATGAGATATTTCATAATACGGCTGAGAATATTTTTACTTTTTTTCAAAAGAGGAGGAGGTACATGGGTATATATCATGGAAATCTTAATAAAAAAAGACGCCATCTCACATTTGACCCAAAAAGTCGCAGCGATGTTTTTAGGCTTTTCCTTTTTTTGATTTTTTCCTTAACCCTTATTGAGCCTTTAGCAGAGTCAATAAGAGGATTTATAAAAAAAAGAGACATTGCGTGGTTTCTTCATCCAATTATTTGTCTTGGTATAATGCTTGTATATTCAGAAGTAACCTTAAGGAGAGCTATTTTTAAAAAATAATATGACAAAAATTTTAATTTTTGGTGGACATGGTTTTATTGGTTTGAATATTCGAGATATCTTTATGGAAAATAGTGATTTTAAAATCATTTCACCAACATCAAAAGAATGTGATCTTTTGAATCTGAATGATGTTAAAAGGATTATTAGGAAAGAGAAACCTGAAATTATTATTAATGCCGCATTTGTTGGTGTTAGTGCTCGCATAAAATTTTCTGCGGATTATATTTTTACCAATACAACTTTAATAACAAATATTTTGCAATCATGCATTAATCAAAAAAACATAAAAAAAATCATTCATTTTGGTTCAGCAGCGGAGTATGGTGATTCTGAAAAATTGATTGACGAGAATTTTTCAATTGCTCCCAAAAATATTTACGCTACGGCAAAAGCAATTTCATCTCTTGCTGCACTGCAAATGCAAAGAGAATATGATCTTCCACTAATAATAATAAGACCATTCTATCTTTATGGCCCACATAATAATAAAGGAGTTTTGTTAGACGTAGTCAGTGCAGTTGTAAAAAACGAGACACTATCAGTAACGAAGGGGGAGCAAGCAAGAGATTATATGTACGTGAAGGATCTAGCAAAAATAATTCTTAGGATTTGCCAACAACCTGAGTTGTTTAAAAATGGAGAGATTTACAATGTTGGCACGGGTAAGGGAGTAAGGCTTAATCAAGTCTTTAAAATAATATTTGAATTATTTAAGAAAAAACCGTCATATTCCTATAGACCTTATAATAAATATGAATATTTTCATCAAGTCGCTGATAATAAAAAAATAAATAAGATATTAAAAATGAAATATACACCAATTGCCAAAGGTATGAAAGAGACGATTAGACTATTGCAGCAAGAAAAATAGCGTTGCAATTACCCTTCTTAAAGGGTATATTAAACCCATATGAAAACAGTAATATTGGCAGGTGGCTTAGGATATAGATTAAAGGAAGAAACGGAATTTAAGCCAAAACCAATGGTCCTAATAGGTGGTAAGCCAATGCTTTGGCATATAATGAAAATATATTCTCACTATGGTTTCAATGAATTTATAATAGCACTTGGTTATAAAGGAGACTACATAAAGCAATATTTTCTAAATCAACAACATTACGCTAACAACTTCACAATAAACACAAAAACAGGTGTCACAAAATTTCATAAAAAGGATGAAAGCATAGATAATTTCAAGATAACCTTTGTTAATACAGGTGAGGAGACACAGCCAGGAGAAAGAATATTAAAAATAAAAAAGTTTATTCCTAAAGAGGATAAGTATTTTATGGTTACATATGGTGATGGAGTGGCAGACATTAACATAAAGGAGCTTGTTAAGTTTCACAAAAAACAAAAAACAATAGGTACTGTTACGGGAGTCCACCCAGGTTCTAGCAGATATGGTCTTTTGAAAGAGAATAGTAAAAATATAGTTACAGAGTTTGCAGAAAAGCCTATGGTGAAAGAAACAGTGAATGGAGGTTTTATGGTTTTTGATAAAAAAATATTTAATTTCATAAAAGAGGGGGAATTGGAACATGAAGCTCTTAAAAGACTCATCAAAATATCTCAACTTTCTGTTTTTAAGCACAGTGGATTTTGGCATTGCATGGATACATATCGCGATGTAGACGATCTTAACAAGTTATGGATTGAAGACCCCAAGTGGAAGTTATGGCGGGATTAACAAAACAAACTGTCCTTGTTACCGGTGGAACCGGATTTATTGGAAGTCATTTATCTTTAGCTTTAGCCAAAGCTGGATTTTCTGTAGTTGTATTGGATATTGCAGTTAATCCTAATTCCTTTTTCTCGGTTGAAAAAATATATAGCTCCGTAATATTTGAGCTTTGTGATATTCGTGATAAAGATGCTGTCTTTAATATAGTACAAAAACACTCTCCAGACTATATTTTTCATCTTGCTGCAGAACCCATTGTGGAGAAAGCATTCGAGAATCCCTATTCTGCATTTGAGACTAACATAATGGGTACGGTCAATGTCTTGGAGGCAGCACGTGGAAATGAAAATATAAAAGGTATTATCGTGACCTCCTCAGATAAAGCATACGGCAAAACTTTAAAAGCTTACACAGAAAACTCTGCTCTAAAGGGAGACCATCCATACGATGTTTCAAAATCAGCGCAGGATTTGATATCTCAAACATATTTTAAGACATACAATATGCCAATTGTAATAACACGCTTCGGTAATGTATATGGAGAGGGAGACATTCACCTAAACAGAATAATTCCTGGAATTTGTGAAGCGGTCATTAAAAATAAAACGCTTCAAATTAGAAGTAATGGAAAATATGTAAGAGATTATTTGTATGTTGGGGATGTTATTGCTGGATGTTTAGTGCTTTTAGAAAAATTTGAGAACAATATTGGGGAAGCATTTAATTTTTCATCAAGTGAGGGAATGAATGTCATTCAGGTCGTAAGATTAGCAGAAAAAGTTCTTGACAGAAAAATTCCTTTTAAAATTCTTGATATTGCCAAAAATGAAATTCCATATCAGCATCTTGATGACAAAAAAATTCGTAGGTTGGGTTTTAAGAATAAAGATAATTTTGCAAGCACTTTCCCAAAAATTATTACCTGGTACAGAAAAATTATTACTTAAAAAGCTTTGTGGTATTCTTTAGCTGTTGAAATTAATTCAAAATGTGTTAAATTAGATTTACAAAATGGCAAAAAACGGATTAGTTAAAAATGGTTTGAAAGGACAAAAAAAGACAGCCTTAGTCTTGGGTGCAGGAGGTTTTATAGGAGGTCATTTAGTAAAAAGACTTAAGAAAGAAGGATTTTGGGTTAGGGGAGTTGATATTAAAAAACCAGAATATAGTGAGACTTTGGCTGACGAGTTTTATCTTGGAGACTTAAGAGATCAAGTTGTTTTTGCAAAAATAATGGATAAGCCATTTGATGAAGTTTATCAACTTGCAGCAGATATGGGAGGGGCTGGATATATTTTTTCAGGAGAACACGATGCAGACGTAATGCATAATTCTGCACAAATTAATTTAAACGCACTTCATTATGGTAGAAAGGCAAAAATCAAAAAAATATTCTTTTCCTCATCAGCCTGTATCTATCCAGAGCATAACCAATTAGATCCTGACAATCCAACAACCTCTGAGGAATCTGCATATCCTGCAGCTCCAGATAGTGAGTATGGGTGGGAAAAATTATTCACAGAACGAATGTTTCTTGCGTACCACAGAAACTACGGAATGGAAGTTCGCATAGCAAGGTTCCACAACATTTTTGGTCCTGAAGGGGCATGGAATAATGGGAAAGAGAAGTCGCCTGCAGCAATTTGTAGAAAAATTGCACAAGCATCAAACGGAGGAACAATTGAAATGTGGGGGGACGGAGAACAAACTAGGTCTTATCTTTATATAGATGAATGTTTGGAGGGAGTAAGGCGACTTATGAACTCGAATTTTACAGGACCCGTCAATATTGGGTCTGAGGAAATGGTAAGTATCAATAAGCTTGCCGAAACTGTTATGAAAATAGCCGGGAAGAAATTAAAAATAAAACACATAGAAGGCCCTCTGGGGGTTAGAGGTAGAAATTCAGACAATAAATTAATTGAAGAAAAATTGAAATGGAAACCAACAGCTCCACTTGCTGATGGTTTGAAGGAGACTTACGCCTGGATTGCTGCACAAGTTGCGAAATCTGCGAAGTACATTCAAATATGATAAGGAATCTGGTTATTGGATCTGCCGGATTCATAGGTAGGCCTTTTTGTAGGTACCTTGAGTATAAAGGTGAAGAAGTAGTAACTTTCGACATCAAGAGCGAAAAATCACAGGACGGTAGAATATTTAATTTTGATTTCACAGAAATTGATAGGATATATTTCCTCGCATGGGATGTAGGAGGTTCTAAATATCTATACGAGTCAAAGCTCCAATTGTCACAGCTGAAATGGAATTTACAGTTGATGACTAACATTTTTGAACATCTTGAGAAACAAAAAAAGGATTTCCTTTTTGTTTCCAGTCAATTAGCCGAGGAAACAGATACTGTTTATGGGGTTACTAAAAAATTAGGGGAAGTTTGGACGAAAGAGTTAGGTGGGGCATGTATTAGAGTTTGGAATGCCTATGGATATATGGAACCATCAGACATCAAGAGCCATGTTATTTCCGATTTTATTTATCAAGCGCTTGAAACCGGGAAAATAAAAATGATGACTGATGGAAGTGAATGGCGACAATTTACGCATATTGAAGATTTATCTCGTGCTTTTCATGGGGCACTAACTTTGAAAAACCGAAAACGAACGATTTATGATGCGAGTAGCTATGAATGGGTAAGAATAATTGATGTTGCACAAATTATTGCAGATATAACTGGTGCAAAAATTATTCCAGGAGATAAAAAGGGGCATGATCCTCTTCCGTCTCAAAATTGCGGAAGAGTTCCCGGTTGGCTTCCTGAAATATCATTAGCGGACGGAATTTCTCAAATGATTGATGAGGCAAAAGGAAAAATAAAGAATGCCAGAAAAAAGTAAATTCTCCCTTAACAAGAATTCCTCAGTATTATTTGTAACCTTTTCTAGGTGGGATGGTGATGTGCGTTCTCCAACTACTGGAAGTCTTGATCCGCTTAGAGATTTTTTGGTCCCAAAAATTAGAAAACTTTCAATAATTGACCAAGTACATCCAAGTGGAGATGGAGTGATGCCTGTTATTGAAGAATATAAAAACCAAAAAATAAAGGGCAAACAATATCACTCATCGTGGTGGATGTATATTTTAAAGCCATGGTTATCTTTGCCTCATACTAACCCAAACGGGACATACGTGAGATTTAAGATCAGAGACTTCTTGTCAGTAATTGATTGGTCCTTTAGGGAAAAAACTCCTTACGACTACTGTATTTGCCTTGAAAGCATTAATACTCTTGCTGCAATACTTTTAAAAAAAATGGGTAGAGTGAAGTGTGTTGTGTATTATGTTTCTGACTATTCTCCAAGCAGGTATCCACAAAAATGGTTTAATAATTTATACCTTGCGCTTGATAGATTTTGCGCAACACATGCAGACTTTATTTGGGATGTTTCTCCCGCAATGCAAAAGGCTAGAATTAGTGAGGGAGGGCTTGATTCAGCAAAATCAGCGCCAGTTATTCATGTTCCAAATGGTTTACACCCAGGGCAAATCAAGGCAGAACCAATTTCAAAAATTGATAAACAAGCACTTGTATATATGGGAACAGTTGGAGCAGAAAATGGTCCGGATGTGGCAATAAAGTCTTTAGCAATAGTTAAGAAAAGTTTTCCGAAGGCAAATCTTCATTTGGTTGGAGGAACAGAGAAAGATTTAGTTTGGTTAAAAAGGATTGCTAAAAAGCTGGGAATTGAAAAGTCAGTGACATTCCATGGTTTTGTTAAGGATGGATTCGAAATGTCAAAAATTATAAGAAAGTGCGCTGTGGGATTAGCACCCTACAGAGCAATACCAGGTTCTATTCGCTATTATGCAGATGCAGGAAAAATAAGAAATTATTGCGCTGCTGGTCTTCCAACAGTAAGTTCGCAAGTCCCACCCCTGGGACTTTTTGTTGCTGAAAAAGGGGCAGCAGTGATTGCTAAAGATAACGCTCAGAGTTTTGCTAAAGCCATAATAAATATTTTTAAAAATAAGAAGACTTACGAGAGCTTAAGGAGAAATGCTATAATTTTGGCTAGGAATAACACATGGGAAAATTCATTTAAAAATGCATTTAAAATTATGTCAAAGTAATGAATAAAAATAACAAAAAAAGCAAGCAACATTTTGATTATGATGAAGTCTTTATGGGTGTCTTTAAAGATAGACCTAAGGGATTTCATAAAAATATTTATAATCAGAAACCAGAACTGAGGCGAGTTGTTGAAATGGTTAAAGTGAAAAAAGGTAAAATCCTAGATATTGGCTGTGGAGGAGGACTAATTACAGAATGTTTGCCTTTTTATTACCCGAAAGCCAACATCTATGGGTGTGATGTAAGCACTACGGCCATAAAATATGCAAAAGAATACGGAGTTGGAAAAGTAAGTTACAAAGTAATGCAAAAAAGATTGCCCTACCCATCAAACTATTTTGAAGCAGCAGTTTGTCTTGATGTTATGGAACATATTCCAGACGTAGACTTTTTCTTAAGGGAAGTAAGGAGGGTTCTAAAGAAAGATGGAGTGTTTTTTGCCGCAATTCCATGTGAAGGGCAACCATTCACTTTTACATGGCTTTTTGAAAAACTTGGATTTTGGCAGAATTTAACATTTAAACACGTGGGGCATATACATCCAGAATTTACACACAAATATATAGTGGATTTATTTCAGAAGCATGGTTTTACCGTTCTTAGAAAAAGTTTTAGTGAAAGAATCGTAGTTCAACTGCTTAGATATACGCAATTTATGTTGCCAAAAGAGTTGCTAGAGGTTTTTGTTGGAAAAAAGAAGGCAGAAAAATATTATGATAGAAGCGTTTTAAAACAAAAAGAAAATGCAAAAAAAGATCTTATAATGCTTTTGCGAATTATTTGGTTTAAAATCTGTAAGATAACTAAATTCATTGATGATTTTGATGCCGAAAAATTGAGAAATATTAGTTTTACGGCATGGAAAATAAATATTCTAGTTAAAAATAAGAAGTAAAGTAAAATGATATGCAGTTTATTAAAAAAAACCACTTTTTCTTTGAGATTGCATTTATTGTTCTTTTAAGTCTTATACCCCTCATCTGGTTCTCTCCACAACATATGATTTTTGGTAGTGATTCGGGTTATCCATTGGATTATGTTCAGTATTTTATTCAAAGAACCTATACTTGGACATCTGCCCAGAGCTTCGGTGAAGACATGTCGACATTTATGGGAGCATTGCCACTCCATGGAATTCAGTTCGTTCTATCCATTCTAGGAATACCGTATTTTGATATCCAAAAAGTAACTTTAGTGTTTTGGTTTGCTTCGATCGCCTTTGCAATGTATTTCTGTGTAAAGTATTTTTTTAACAAACCTGAGCATTGGCCGATAAGACTAATATCTGTTGTTCTTTACTCTATCAATTTTTACATCTTCCTTTTTTGGACAATAGGTTCTCAAACTACTTTAAGCGCTTATGTATTGTTACCGCTCAGTTTTCTTATTGTATTCATGTTTATAGATAAGAAAATCTCTCCCATACTTGCCGCAGTTTGTTTTAACTTATCCTACTTAGTTTTTAATGCAGGAGGAATAGGTGGAGTACCGCTTTTAGGTCCTGTTGCCGTAACCATTTTGAGTGGAATAATTTACCAGTCTATATTCACATTCAACAAAGAGTTCTTTGTGAGAGTACTAAGTCTTCTATTTTTTTCATTTATAATCTTTCTTGGATTAAATGCCTACTTTCTTTTTCCTTTTCTTTCTTCATTTGCTCAGCAGTTTAATACCCTGGTCGTAAAAAGTGGTGGTATTGATGGAGTTATCGAATGGACAAATTTTATAAGCAAGTACGATAGTTATGCAAATCTGTTTAGACTACAGGGGGATAATATTTGGTATACGACGGAAAAAACATATGCTACGCCGTATCTTAATAACCCAATCCTTATTTTAGCTAGTTTCAGTTTTCCAATACTTGCTTATTTTGTTCTATTTTTTAAATTAGAATATCGGATAAAAAAACTTGTTTATTTTTTAATTACCATTTCATTGGTTGGGATTTTTTTATCAGCAGGTTCTCATGATCCATTGGGCTTTTTATATGAGTTAATGCTTAGGTTTATCCCTGGATTTGCAGCATTTAGATCAGCTTTCTATAAATTTATGCCGTTGGTTCTTCTGCCCTTTTCAATCCTTATTGCAATGTCAATTTACATGATTTCACAAAAAATTAGAATGTCTTATAGATTTTTAATCCCTATTATATTTATTTCATCTATTTTCGTTTATCACTATCCATTTTTTAATGTAGGAAATTTTTTGACAAATAACACATTCAGCACAATGATTAAGATTCCAAATTACGTTACCAAATTTGTTGAAGAAAAACCTCCGCCAAATGATCAGTATCGAACTTTGGTTTTACCTCCATTTGACGATAACTATGCTATTGAGGCATACAAATGGAGTTATTTTAGTGGATATCCAATATTTCCGGGCGTTAGTAATAAGTCATTTATAGAGAACAATGCTTATTTAAATACTAATGAAGGAATTTTGGTGAACAGGCTTTACAAATTATTACGCAACGAAGAATATGATTTGTTTGTCGAAGAAGCATCAAGATTAAGTATTAGATATGTCCTTTTAACATCAGATGTCCATACCGAGATTACACCTCGTGAGGATCCTAAATTTTATCAAAGTAAATTGAAAACTAGCTATTTTAAACCCGTTTGGAGCAATGGCCCATGGAGTATTTATGAAATTAACAGACCAACTAATTCAAAATTTCATGCATTTAGTGCCCTTACGTCATTTAATGGAGAAAATCTTGAGGTACTTCCAATTCTCCCAGCCGGCAATAACAAATTTATTGAAAAAACAAAACAACATCCATCAAGTTCTTTAAATAGTGCAATAGATTCTATCAAATGTTCGTCTTGTATTTCTGTTGACAATGAGGACTTAGTTGCGGAACCACCAATTATTTTACCCAACTCCATATTTTACTCAATAAAGCTTTCTCGTGAAAGCAAAATAAATCCAAACCCATCAACAAATCAAGCAATTTACGATTTATTGGGAAGATCTCAAATAAGACTTTCTGAATTAAGAGGATTATCTCAAATTCCAGAGATAAACGATGAAAATTGGTTTAAATCTATAGGTTTATTGACATCTAACTGGGCAACGATTTCAAGGATTCAAGATGAAAATACAGCAAATGATCTTTATCTTTTTAATAAATTAGAGAATTATAGTCATTTTCAGATAACCAATCTTAAGGAAATTTATTTTTACGAACCAGTTGGCAAAAGTAAAAAAATGGGAGGCTTGATAAGAGAGGCAATTGCAATGATCGAGAAAGTTCAGATAAAAAATGAAAGTAATATACAGAAAACAGAGAGTGGAAATATGTTTACATATAATATTGATTCTTTAACTCTTTTACAGAAGTCAAATCTAATTGTTGATCATGTTAGCCTTATGAAAAATGAGAATGGCGGTGTGATTTATCCGAATGCAATTAAATTTGATAATAACGAACCATTAAGTATTTATGCACAAAATGACACTAAGGACATTGTTATTCCAATACCCAAGATAAATCCAATCAAGAAAATCACTTTGTTTTTTCCGGAGAAAGAAAATAAATTTGTCTTTCCACGAGAAAAAGTTATCAACTCATCCTTTTTCAAGAAGGAAAGCTGCATTACTGGAGACATTAAAGACTTCAAATGGTATAAGACGTATCGCGTTACTTCAAAAATTGTTGGTAGTCCCGATAACCTGCATGTTTATATTACAAATATTTCAGCGGAAAAGCCCGATGCTGAAATATTTAAACCCGACAGGATAATTGACATTGATAAAGCAAGCATTAGGTATTTACATGTTGACATTCAAGGACGAGAAAACACAACAGCTGTTCAGATTTATTTTTGTGCTGATCCTGGTAGAAATCCTTTTGGAGCATATCTAGATACAAGGGTAGAGGAAGTTTACACACCAATTATGTATATAAAAAGTGATTTAAGAGAGAGCAACAAAATTGTTCCCAAGATTAGTTACAAAACAGTTACTCCAACAGAATACAGAATCAAAATTAATAATGCATCAACACCGTATTTTCTTGGATTTTCAGAAAGATATTCTGACTTTTGGGAATTAAAAGATTTATCAACGGGTAAGGTAATAGAGGCTAAACATTTTACTCTTAATGGTTATGCGAATGGATGGCTAATAACAAGAAAGGGCACATATGAGCTTGTATTAAAATTCACTCAACAGAGTATATTTAATACTGGATTTAAAATAAGCATAATATCTATATTATTAGTTGTTTTTTACTTAATAAGTAAGATTAGGAGTAAAAAAAATAAAAATGGAAAAATTTAAAAAAAAATATACACAATTTGATACCTTTGTCAAAAAGTCAATGCCTCTTTATCTTGTTAACAACAGTCAGAGAATATATATATCATTATTTATAATAATAGGAGGATTTGTAATTGTTAGAATTCCTTATTTGGTTTTAATTTTTAAGCCTGAACTTTTATATCCAATTACCATTGCTCTTGCTTTTTTTATACTCAGGGTTAACGAGCGAATAATGCTTTACACAATAATTCTGATTTTTGGCTTTGCTCCAATTTTGGTGATATTCAATAATTCTAATTCAGCTGATCGAATCATTAATATAGCCTTTTTTCTTATACTGCTTCTTTCTATAAAACTAATTAATAATCTCCGGCAAAAAAAATATGAAAAAAGAAAAAGTTAGCATAACAAGAAAAATTAAGCAGAGCGGGATATTCGAAAGTTGTTATTTTATTTTAAGTTTTTTTATTTTTAAAGTAATTTCAACCGCGAAAATTTTTATTTTGAATTTAAGATTATTCAAAGTAAGTTATCAAGCCGAAATTGGAAAGGGAGTTGTTTTTTTTCAAAGTATTAAATATTCAATCGAGATTAATGATTATTCACGAATTGGTGTAGGGGTAAGAATAAAGTCTGGATTTGGAGGGAAAATAAAAATTGGAAAAAAAGTACTGGTTGATGATTATTCTTTTATTAGTGCACATGAAAGCATTGAGATTGGAGATGAGACAATGATTGCTGCTAATTGCTATATTGTGGATTTCAACCACGCTCTTCCTCTTTCAAAATCTAAGAAATTATTGTTATCCAAAAGGGGTTATGTATCAAAGCCAGTAAAAATAGGCAAATATGTATGGATTGGAGCGAATGTCGTGATTTTGCCTGGTGTTACAATCGGGGACAATGCTGTAATTGGAGCAGGAGCGGTAGTAACAAAGAGTATTCCTGCTAATACTATTGCGGTCGGAAACCCGGCAAAAGTAATTAGAAAAATTTGAAAATTATTCTAGTGTCTTTTTAATTGCTTCCTTAAATTTTTCTGATATTTTTTCTTGTGAATTAATACTTGGATGTATTGCATCTGAAAAATCATTTTCTTCTAGCCAGTTGGTAGTATCGATTAGATAAACATTTGATTCTTTTGCGACCCTACTAATAACATTGTTATAAATATTTAAATTTTCATTGCTTATGTCCTTTCTTGTAAATAATAATGGTATAAATATTTTCCCCTTAGGGTTCCATTTCTTAATATCGTTGATAATTTCTAGATAATCTTTCTCAAACGCTTCAACTGAAACATTATTTGCTGCGTCATTTGAGCCAAGAAAAATAACAACGATATCGGACTTATATTCCATAAGGTCTTTTTCATATCTTTTTACAGCGTTATCAATTCCTTTGACTTCGGTCAAAGAGGAGCCCAAAATACTTGCATTATGAAGCTCGTAATCAAGTTTGTTTGCCAATAAATGTGAGTAATTATTCTTTCCATATATTGTGGAGATGGAATCACCCAATAGGGAGATGGTTTTTTCGTGTAATTTGAATGGTTGGATTTTTGATGCTTTATTAACATTAATACTATTTAGAGTAATGTCGCATGGTTCATAAAAGTATGTGCAGAAATGGCGAATGGTTATATGATGCTGCTTGTTTTTATCTACAAGAATTGTGAGTTTTTGCTTGCTAATATTAGGAGAACTAATAATATATTTTTCATCATCAACTAAAATCTCCACTCCTTGATCAGCTTTAGAGTTTGTCGAAAATTGAAAACTAATATTTTCGGTATTGTTTATTCTAAAGCCAAGTTCCCCTCCTGCATAAAGACTTTTATTATTCTTCCATCCCATACCTCGAACTAATTTCGAGCTTTGTGAGATATCCTTTTCCCTGTAGGAATTCATGAAAAAGTTTGTAAGAAAAAAGCCAAGTGCCGCCAAACAAATAATTAAAAGTAGGGTGTGTTTCATATGGTAATACTTATTTGAATTGTATTATATTTCCATTTTGCTATAATTACCAATATCAAACCGAACTCTTTTAGTAAAATAATGCCTTTTAAAACCCTACTTACTTTTCTCAAAATTTTCTCCATTTTCTTCATAGTTATTTTTATATCGACATTTGGTGTAATGAATGGTTATTTCGAGCAGGATGAATGGATGGGGATTGCCAATACAATGAAGTTTTTAAATGATCCTTGGTGGAGAGTTTTTATTCCAACCAATCTTCACTTTTCTCCCATCGGAATCTCATTTTGGAATAGCATGTATTATATTTTTAAACTTCATGCTGAGTATTACCACCTGGTCCAACTTATTGTTCATGCTTCTGTCTCCACTTTAGTTTGTATTCTAGCTTTTCGCTTGACTAAAAATAAGACAATTGCAGTTTTAACTGGAATGATGTTTCTACTAAATGGAAGAGCACATCAGGGATTTACACATCTAGCAATTTTTCATTCAACTGATACTGCAATGTTTTTTATACTTCTCTTTTTCATTTATTTTACAAGTATTAAAGAAAAGGTTGTAAATATAAAAAAGGCTTGCATTTTGCTTTTGATTTTTCTTGGAGCGGTTTTTACTCGTGAAGAGGGTTTTATTATTCTCCCACTTTTGGCAGTATACGTTGTACTCTTGGATAAAAATAAAATAAGCAAAAAAAACATAAGACCTGCAGCGC
This sequence comes from uncultured Gammaproteobacteria bacterium, assembly GCA_964425075.1. Taxonomy (GTDB): domain Bacteria; phylum Patescibacteriota; class Microgenomatia; order Levybacterales; family GWA1-39-11; genus JAUSNA01. Next base: position 753,645 of record CAYRKM010000001.1, read on the forward strand.
TTTTTGTCATGGGTGTTGCGCTTTTTGTAATATTTAGGTTCTTTACTCAATCTCTTTATACAGAACCTATACCAGTTCAATATCAAATCACTGGAGTAGGTGCAGAATATAATCTAGCAACAATTCCGATTAAGTTTGTTGTCCAAAATCTCATTTGGTCAGAAAGAATCGCCCAATTTTTTGTGGTAAATACGCCTGGCCTATACCCAGACATAGAAGGTTTTTTTACCAGTCATGCGCCAATTATGGATGCAGCCTTTTTCTACATATTTGGATTACTTTCCTTTTCTTTTGCTGTATGGATTTGGTTGATAAAGCCAAAGAACTTTGCTCCAATATTTACCTTTCTTCTTACTTGGATTTTTGCAAACGCCTTCATGTTAGCATTTGTTGGTAGACATATATCGGTTGTTGAACCAAGGTATTTATATTATTCTGCATTTCCAGTCCTTTGCCTTATTTCTATATTTGTATATTTTTTGTATGTGTCTAATTCAAGTATAAAACTCATCAATATGGTCAAGAAAGGTATAGCAGTTTTAATAATTTTGATTTTACTTGGAACATCTGTGCAGGAGATTAGATTCGCCGTCAATCGTACAGAAAGAGATGGTTTAGTGAAAAGAAAAGTATTTGAGAATTTATTAAAGGTTCATCCAAAGCTTGCTAAAAACACAATATTTTTTGTTAAGTGCAAAACTGAATGCTACAGAAATTCAGAGCTTGGTATAAGTCCTAAGAATGTATTACCTTTTTCCTCAGGACCCGGAATGAATATTCTAATTACCTATGCTTCTCTTCAAAAAGAAGAGAAAGAATGGGGGCCATTCTTTAGTGAGTTTTTTATATTTTATACCTTTTCAGAAGACTATAAGAAAATAGGAGATAGAAGTTTTGGTTATTTTGTAACAAAGGATAAATTAGAAGAAGCATTGATAAAGAATAAATTACCGAAGGAAACTGTAATAGCATTAGAGCTTAATGAAAGAGATTATACATTTCGCAACATAACGCCTGAATTTATTAAAAGCCTAAATATAAATAGATGAATACAAAGGCTATAATTAAACAATTTACTTCAATTTATAGAAATCAGGGGCCATTGTCTCTTTTTGTTTACCTTTTTAAGGCATTCAATGATGGATATATAAACAAATATTTTCGAGGATCCTTTAGTCAAAAAGGAGAAGATTTGGTTATTGAAAAATTTATTGGTACAAAAAAGAGGGGTTTTTATATTGATGTTGGAGCGCATAATCCAAACGTTTTTAATAATACAAAAAAATTTTATTCGAAAGGCTGGAGGGGGATAAACATTGAACCAAATCCAGTTTTGTTCGAAGCTTTTACTAGAGAACGCAAGCGAGATATCAATTTAAACATAGGGATTGGTAGAACAGAGGGTACAGCTTTATTTTACGAATTGGAACCAGACAGTCTTTCAACGTTTTCGGAAAAAGAAATGAAGGATAAATTGAAATTGGGATATGAATTAAGAAAGAAATATAAAATAAAAGTTACTAGCTTAAAAGAAATAATTTCTAAATACTGCAAAACCAGGATAGATTTTTTATCAATTGATACTGAGGGTTTGGATTACGAAGTCCTGCAAAGTAACGATTGGAAAAGATTTAGACCCACATTGGTTTGCGTAGAGACAGCCGACTTTAATTCAAAAATAACTGGAACGAAAAAATCTAATAAAGAAAATCTTATCAATGCTTTTATGAAGAATAATGGCTATGAGGAAGTTTTCAGTAATGGCCTAAACTCACTTTATAAAGATTTGAAGAAAAATTAGGTTAATTGTTGTCTTTTGGCTTCTTTAGTTTTTTTTGCGACTACATACATGCCCATTGAGACGGGCTTAAATCTTCCATACTGTCCATAATCCACAATAGTAAATCCATATTTTTTCAAAAGGTTTGTTAGGCTTTTCTTGCTAAAAAATCTTATATGTTGGGCTGTAGGATTAAATGAAATTTCAAATCCGATAAGCGCAATTATTAAGTTTTTGATAGTCCCATGATATGGTGTACTAATAAATATTTTGCCTCCTCTTTTCAAAACCCTATTCATTTCACTCACAAAGTTAGGAGTGTCGAATATATGCTCTATAACATCTGCAGCTAAGATAAAATCTACACTTTTATCATTCAAGGGAACTCTGTCGTCTCCTGATACAACATGAAACTTACCTTTTGGAAAATTCTTTTTTGCGCGGTTAATTGCATAAGAAGAGATATCTGTTCCAATTATCTTATATGGATTTACTTTCAAAAATTCCTCAATATACCTTCCTTCGCCGCAACCGAAATCAAGTATTGTGCTATTCTTTGGTGGAAGAACCTCTTTTATTTTTGGCCACTTCCATTTAAAGTCATGTCCCTCCCAATGTCTATCTTCCTTCCACCAATAGTCGTAAAATTTTTTCATGAATAATATGCTATCACATTTTGGCAAGTAATGCATAGGTATTTTGAATGCTTATGTTTTTTTTGATAAGATACGAAAGATGAAAAAAAGAAAAAAAGAAGAACTGCCCTTCATATCAATTGTTACAAATACTTACAATCCCGATCCTGTTTTATTTAAAGAGGTATTAAAGGCCTTAGCTATTCAAACTTACCCTAAAAAATTGGTTGAGCATTTGGTAATTGATGGTGGTTCTACAAATGAAACTGTAAAACTTGCCCGCTCTTTTAAATGCCGTGTTGTTGTAAGAGCCGATCTTAAAGAACAAGAACAAATGCGTTCTAGTATGGGTTTTAAAATGGCGAAAGGAAAAATTATCGCTGTAATTCAATCAGATAATATTGTAACTTCAAAAAACTGGTTGTTAAAGATGGTGCAACCATTTATTGATAATCCAGATGTGTTTTGCGCATTCAGTCAAAAAAATAGTTATAGGAAAAATATGGATGTTCTAACTCGATATTGTGCACTGTTTGGTGTTAATGATCCAACGATTTATTATCTTAATAAGACGGAAAAATTAAGAATGGATGAGACAAAATATAATAAAGGCACGATTCTTGAGGAGAGGAAAGATTATTATATTGTGAAGTTTGACAGAAGTAATTTACCACCTCTTGGTGATAATGGCCATATGTTCTTGAAAAGCGCTATCAGAAAAGTTGCCAAGGATACTAAAAACTACATGCACACTGATGCTTTTGGTGCACTTCTTGATATGGGATATGACACTGTTGGAGTTGTGAAAAATTCAATTATTCATGCACAAAAACCAAATATAATTAAGACTATAAAAAGAAGAGTAGAGCTAAAAGAAAAGTTTTACGATACTTATAGAGGAAAAAGGAAATATTTGGTTTACGATCCCGGTTCTGTGCGAGACAGAATAAATCTTGTCAAATATATAATTTTCTCTTTAACTATTGTAATTCCTTTGCTTGAAAGCATAAGAGGATATATGAGAATTCGAGACAAAGCTTGGTTTCTGCATCCCCTAATGTGTTTGCTTATGGTTGTAGGATTTGGAGTATCGGAAATAAAGCATTCTTTTAACAAACTTCTTCGTTAAATTAAACCTTCCTAAAATACGTTGCTAGTGTTATTTTTCTTGTTATGATAATATCGTAAAGATAATGAAAAGCACCGCCAAATCAATAATATATGTAAATTATTCCCCCTACGAAAATTCTGGAAAAATATTAGATTATCTGTTAGAGAATTTCAAAATTGTGTGTCTTTTTTCAATCGGGTTCCACAGTTTGGAGAACAAAAAAAATTATAATATCCTCTCAATTTACAAAAAAGGTAAATTAATTGAAACTTATTCCTTGTTTCAATTACCCATTCCGCAAAATTTAGTTTTTATTCTTATTCCAATAAGGTCTGCAATTTCTTTTATAGAAATTATTATTTATTCAATATGGTTAAAGAATAAGTTTAAGAAAATTGACATTTATTTCACTGCAAATGCATTCACTGCCTGGATAGGAAAAATTTTGAAGTCATTTCGAATTGTTAATAGGACTGTATTTTGGGTGTGGGATTATTACCCTCCAATTCATGAGAATAAATTGATAATGCTAATGCGCTATGTTTATTGGCAGTTTGATAAGATGAGTTCTCACTCTGATACGGTAGCATTTGTTAATCAAAGGTTACTTGATTTGAGAAAAGATATTGGAATTTATCCTAAGGACTCAGAATACCCTATTGTGCCAATTGGAACAGATAAAATTAAAATCAAAAATGAAAAAAAAGTGCGCAAGAAATTGAAATTTGGATTTATTGGTGTATTAAAGAAGAGTCAGGGGGTTGACATAATATTTAAGAATGCAAATGACTTAACCAAGAAATTTGGGGAAGTGAAGTACGAGATAGTTGGCTCTGGACCTGATGAAAAGTATTTTAAAGGTAGAGCTAGAAAATCTGGTATAAAAACAACCTTTTATGGATATCTTGAAGGGGATTCGTTTAACGACGTTTTAAAAGATTGCACTATTGGAATTGCAACATACACTTCTGAGGCTAGTAATGTTTCTCAGTATGGAGATCCAGGTAAAATTAAGAGATATTTGAGTTTGGGGATCCCGGTGATTACAACTGATATAATTGAATTTGCAGAAGAAATTGAAAAGTCTGGCGCAGGTGTTATTGTAAAATATAATGATAAGAAATCTTTAATGGAGGCAGTTGAAAAAATTATGAATAAGCAGGAGGAGTATAGGAAGAATGCATATAAGCTTGGCCAAAAATTTTATTATAGAAAAATTTATCCGCAGATGTTTGCAATTTAATGACAAATAGACTAGACAAGATTACTGTACCTACCCTCGTTTTTTTATTAATTCTCTCGATTTTTTATAGGTGGTTTTGGGGTGGTGTTCTTGCGGGTGGAGACTGGCCATATCTATATCCTCAGGGTGTTCTTGAAGTTGTCCCTTTGTCTTCATGGGATCTTCTTTTTAATAATGGTATGGGGCAGAGTGCTTTTCCTAAAATCTGGTTTGACGCGTATTCTCTTTTAATAGTAAAACTTGCCCAATTTTTGCCTTGGGGAGTCTTTGAAAGACTTGTGTGGTTTTTCCCGTATATTGTGGTTTCTTTTTTTGCTTCTTATTTTCTTGGGAAAAAGATGAATTTGTCCTCAAATTTTGCCTGTCTTGCCGGAGTAATTTATTCGCTTAATACCTACATTTTTATGGTTGTTTCAGGGGGGCAGGCTGGTGTCTTTACTGCATATGCTTTTATGCCGGTAGTTTTTTATGGAGTTCTTAGTTTATTTGAAAATTTTACGTTTAGGCGATCTTTAATCCTCTCCCTTTGCTTCTCGATTCTTATGCTGCTCGATTTAAGAGTGGGATATATGTTTTTGTTTGCTTTGTTTTTATTTACTATTGTTAATCTCACTTTTTATCCTAAAGGTTTTATTAAAAAAGTAATGTTAATATTTACAGTTCCGGGAGTTGTTGCATTTCTCTTGCATATTTTTTGGATAGGTCCAATTTTAATAATGAGAAGAAATCCAGCCGTAGAACTTACGGATGTTTATACATCCTCATCAACTTTAGATTTTTTTAGTTTTGCCAGACTTGAAAATGCAATAAGCCTTCTGCATCCCAACTGGCCTGATAATATTTTTGGGAAAGTAGCATTCCTAAGACCCGAATTTTTAATAACCCCAATAATAGTATTTGTGTCACTTCTCTTTGTTGAAAAAGAGAAAAAATCTAGAAAGTTGTATTTATTGTCATTCATGCTGTTGGCATTATTTGGAATTTTCCTGGCAAAAGGTACCAATGATCCTTTTGGGGAAATATACAGAACCGCTTTTAACGTCATTCCAGGTTTTGTAATGTTTCGCGACCCAACAAAGTGGTACATGCTAATTGCTGTCTCTTTTTCAGTTTTAATTCCTTACTCACTTTCTAAGCTGACAGAAATTTTTGTAAACTTGAAATTTAAAAAGGCGGAATTAATAGTATGTGCTGTGTTTCTTATTTTTTGGGCATTTATTATGCAGGATGCTGTTTCTGGAAAGGTTAAGGGAACTTTTTATCCTCGGCAGATTCCTTCAGAATTTAGTAGTCTTGCTGAGAAAATTTCCAATGATAAAGAATTTTATCGAACACTTTGGGTGCCAACATATCCTACGCTTGCTTATGTTTCCAATACGCATCCGGCAATTCCTGGAATCGAATTTTTTAAGGCAACTTCACTCGACAACCTATTAAATAATCTTGAAAAAGGAAATAATATAACTCAACTACAATATGCATCTGTTAAATATGTAATTTTACCTGAAGACATTTATGGAAGGATTTTTGTAAATGATAGAAAATACGATGACAACGTATACAAAAGAGCTCTTGATAAATTGGAAAAAAATTCAAATATAAAAGAGGTAGGTAGATACGGTAAAAATGTTGTTTTTGAAATCAAAAACCCAAAACAGCATTTTTGGTTGGAGAACAACTCTGCTAAAGTGAACTACAAATATGTCTCTCCCACCGAATACATCTTGGATATCTCAAACGTAAAGAAGGGTGACAGGCTTATTTTTTCAGAAACTTTTGATAAATTTTGGGAGGCAAAAAACGATAAATTTGTTGTGGGTAGTGCTCAATTTGGCAGGTTTAATAGTTTTAGTCTGCCAAAAGAAGGAACTTATCAATTTAGGGTTATTTACAAACCTCAGGCATGGCTAAATATGGGTTTATTTATAAGTGGAGCATGCTTATTAATTGTCGCGATTTTAATTATCAAGATTAAGGATAAAAAAATATGAAACCACAGGACTTAGTATTTATTGCAATAATTATAATATTATTTTTTCTAAAAAAACCAAGAGCGATGGTAGTAGCTGGTTTAGTTTGTCTTTTGCTTGCTATTCCATTGTTTGGCTTCTGGATATTTTTTACTGCACAAAGATTAACTTATTATGCAGCAGGTTTTTTTCTTGCCGCGAGTATTCTATATTTGTGGTTTCTAAGGATAAAAAATACTAAATGATAAATTTAATTAAATCAACATTCTATAATGAGGAATTAACTAAGAAAAAATTAGCCTCTTTTATCAAGCGCTCTACTAAATTAAGCTTTGGAAATTACTGTCAGAAATTTGAGAAACAATTCGCAAAGTACCAGGGCAGAAAATATTGCATATTTGTAAATAGTGGAAGTTCGGCAAATTTAGCTTTGATTCAGTCTCTTCTTAACCTTAGGAAAATTAAGAAAGGGGATAGAGTAGGATTCTCTGCTTTAACATGGTCTACAAATGTTATGCCACTTATCCAGTTGGGTCTTGAACCTGTACCAATTGATGTGGAGCTTTCGACCCTTAATATTTCAAGCAAGACGCTTCAGTTAACACTTAAAAAAAATAAAATAAAAATGTTGTTTCTTACCAATCTTTTGGGATTTTGTAGCGACATTGACGAAATTCAAAAAATTTGCAAGCAAGAAAGAATAATTTTAATCGAGGACACATGCGAATCATTGGGAACTGTTTATAAAGGAAAAAAACTCGGAAATTTTGGTGTCGCTTCTACCTTCTCCTTTTATGTAGGACATCACATGTCAACAATTGAAGGAGGAGCAATAGTAACAGATAGTTTGGAGCTTGCAAATCAATTAAGAATTGTAAGAGCGCATGGGTGGGATAGGAATCTTACATTAAAGCGGCAGGAAAAAATGAGAAGCAATTTTAAAGTGAATTCAACATTTTATTCTCGATACACATTTTATGATTTGGGTTTTAATTTAAGGCCTACAGAAATTAATGGATATATAGGTTGCTTGCAAATTCAGTATATCAATGAAATTACAAGAACCAGAAACAAAAATTTTTTTGAGTTTGCAAAGAAAATATATTCTCGTACAGATAAATATTATCCGATTAGCTTTTCGCATATTGATTTTGTATCAAACTTTGCAGTTCCAGTTATTTGTAAGACTAAAAAAATCAGAGATGAATTAGTTGAAAAGTGTGATAATAAGGTTGAGATACGTCCAATTGTGGGAGGGAATATTGTTTCTCAGCCCTTTTTTGCAAAATATTTTTCATACTCAAAAAAAGATAATCCAAACGCTTCTCTTGTCCATGAACAGGGATTATACTTTGGTAACAATCCTGAATTAACAAAAAGAGAAAAGAGCGAGATTATTAAGATTTTTGCGGATTAGTTGAAGGTGCATTTTTTACTCCATACAAAAACCACTTAAAATAACTTGGAAGCCACTTCAAAAGTTTGAATTTTGATGTTCCATGTATTCTTTCTTTCCAAACAGTGGGAACTTCATCAATTTTGTAACCCAATCTATATGCCTTAACAGTTAACTCAAGAGGGAGTTCGAACCCGCCAGTGCTTTCAATTTTTATATCTTTAAGAATTTCTCTTCTAAAACATTTAAACGCATTTGTTGCGTCTAATGTATTAATTCCTGAAAAGCGATTTAGAAGAGTACTTCCTATCCTTGAAAGCCCGCCTTTTATTTTCGGACCGCCAACTCTTTTCCCTCCACGGCTATATCGAGAACCTGAAACAAAATCTGCACCAGAATCAAGTTTTTTTACCATTTTATCTACGTCTTTTGGATTATCTGAAAGATCTGCCATCATAATACAAACATATTCAGTTTGGGATTCTTCAAGACCCGTTTTTAGAGCCTTAATAACACCAATCCCATACTTATTTTTAACAAGTCTTATATCTTTGTTCCCTTTGCCCCATTTCTTAATAGCATTAATTGTTGGGTCAGTATTTGTGTCATAGATAAAATTTATAATGTAGGGCGTTTTGACATAAGAAGTAATACCCTTTAGCAAAGGAGGAATATTTGCTGCCTCATTGAAGACAGGTATAACGAATGTAAGTTTCTTTTTTTTCACTAGTCAGAATTAATTCGATATATAATTTTATTTTTCCCTAAAACATTCCAAATATCACACACTAAGCAATTTTTTTTGACCAACCTTTTAATTTTATTAATATTTAACTTTCTATAGTCCTTATGATTTGTAGCAATAAAGATTAAATCAGCGTCTTTAAGTGCTTCATATGGGTCTTGAATAATTTCCTGATTTGCATAGCTTTTGACATATGGGTCATGAAGAGTTAATTTTGCTCTTTCGCGAAGCAGTGCTTTTCTAACTTTAAAGCTTAATGACTCTCTAATATCATCAATCTCCGATTTGAATGAGAGCCCCAAGATTACAGCTTTTTTGCCATCTAGCTTCATGCGTTCACGTATAAGTTTTACTAGGAGAAGTGGAATTGATTCATTGATTTTCCAACTTGTTGTAATCAAGTCAATATATGGAATATCTGAGATTAAAAAGAATCCATCTTTAAAAAGGCAAGGTCCACCAGTAAGCCCTGGCACGGTTAGTCCTCCGCGTTTGTACTTATAATTTACAAGATTCACAATTTCATAGATATCCCGATGGTAATTTTGTGCAAGCAGCATAAATTCATTTGCAATCGCAAAATTAATATAGCGATACATATTCGTAAAAAGTTTTGCAAGTTCTGCAGATGTGTCATCAGTAAGTAGGGTTTGAACGCCCATTTTTTTAAAAATTTCCTCTGCCTTTTTTGCGCTTTTCTTATCAACTCCACCAATAATTTGTGGGATTTCACGCATTTCGTCCAAAGAATTTCCTTCGGCAATTCTTTCGGGGCAGAATGCAATATAAAAGTTTTTTCCGGCAATTAAATTTGCTTTTTCTTCTATTAAAGATTTAACAAATTGAGTTGTTCTTGGAGAGACAGTACTTCTTAGAATGAGTGTTTGATTCGGTTGTAAGTAGCTCATTGCAGAGGTCAGTGCTTGATTGATTTGGTCAAGAATTGGGTTCATATTCTCATCAACGGGCGTTCCAAGGGTTAGTATAACGTAGCTACATTCTGAAATTACCGAATAATCTGTTGTAAAATTCAAACTTTTTTTTATATTTTTGCGAAGTAATTGGGTTGCGCCTTTTTCCATAAAGGGCATTTTTCCACGCAATAGATTACTTATCTTTTCCTCATTCTTACCAACTCCATATACCATGTATCCTAATTCCGACAAGAATAAAGCCAGCGGAAGCCCAACTCTCCCAATCCCTATAACTGCAATTGATTCTTTTTGTTTACTCTCCATTTTAAAGTTTTGTTAGCCAATTTATCGTTTCTGGTAGTCCTTCATCTAGCTTAATTTTGGCGCTCCAGCCTAGCATCTCTTTCATTTTTGAAACATCAGGAATTCTATTTTTTACATCAGACCTAAATGGCTTAACGTGCTTTACCTTAAATGTTTTTGTATTGCCTGAAATTTCCCAAATTTTCTTTGCAAGTTCAAGCATTGTAATGGGTTCATTGTTTGCTATGTTAAAGTCGTTATTTAATGCTTTTTCACTTTCCATCGTCTTGATTATGCCCTCAGCAAGGTCTTTTACATGAGTAAAACATCTGACTTGATTTCCGTCCCCCAAAAGCTCAAGAGGATATTGGTCTGATAAAATTTTTTTTGCGAGATCTGGAATTACATGGGCATAGCCTATTTCCTTTTCGGGATATTCATTTATTCCATAAGCGTTAAATGGTCTACAAATGGTGTAATTTAAGCCAAATTCTTCAAAAAAAGCTTTGCAATATTGCTCACCAATAAGTTTGGAAAAACCATACGAGGTAATAGGAGGAAGAGTGGTGTTAATATCTTTTTCAGCTGATGGAAATTTGGTTGCACTCTCAAAAACCATTGATGAGGAAATATATATTATTCTTTCAATCTTATTTTTGACTGATGCCTCAAAGACTGCAGAATACATTTTGTTGTTTTCGGAGAGAATCGTTGCGGGGTATTTATGAAAATATCCAATCCCCCCAATTTTCGCAGCCAAATGGATGCAGATATCCATTCCTTCAAGTGCCTTGTTGGCATTCAACTTATCCGTTAAGTCCAAATTTATAAACTCAGACGAATATAGTGGCTTTTTGTTGTGTTTGCTTAAGTTGTCTACAACTCTTACAAAATATCCTTTTTCAAGAAGTTGCCTTACAATTTCTTGTCCAATGAAGCCTGCACCCCCTGTTACGACAATCTTTTTCATTGAGTCTGATTATAACAAAAACATTAAAAAATGAGTTTATCAATACTATAACAAGTTGCCGGTATTATATACTCTTGTCAAAGTCTTCTTTTCTTACTTAAAAAACGGTAATATAAATACATGAGTCATATAAATCCTTCAGAGATTGCGATTATTGGTATAGTTTATGAACCAAAATGGTATGCAGGGAGGCTTAAAAGCATAAAGCATATAGAGAAAATACGAGGCGACCTTATTTTATATAGCCTTAGATATGCTTCCTCAGTTGGCTATAAAATATCAATTGTAGACGGTGGGAGCACTAAAACTTTTCAAAAAGAGATAAAAAAAATAAATGGTGTAAATATTGTATTTTCAAAAATCCACAAACGTTCTCCAAATAGAAGACGAGCAGTTTTGGAAGGTTCAAAAATTCCTGGTGTAAAAGCAATAGTAATGACTGAGATTGAAAAGGTCACCTTTATTACAGATTGTATTGAAAAAAGCGTGAAGCCAGTACTTATGGACGAAGCAGATATTGTAGTTCCGAAAAGGGAGGACAAGTTGTTTAAGAAATCATATCCGTTGTATATGTATGAATCTGAAAGTGAGGGAAATTTACTTTATAATGAGGGGCTTCGGTCTGTGGGTCTTTTATCTCCCCATCAGGAAGATTTAGATGTGTTTTTTGGAACACGAGTTTTTAAAAATGATAAGAAAATGCTAAAACAGATATTTTCTCACTATGAGGCACATATGTTTGATTCTCTTATCGCACATAATTTATTTGATTTGGAAGAATATTCAAATGGACAATTTTTTCCTGTGGTAAAGGCGCTCGAGAAGGGATATAGGGTAATTTCAGTTACTGTTCCTTTTCAATATCCCGAAAAACAGAAGGAAAATGAGGATAATGGTGAGAGAGAGCAATTTATTTACAAAAGAAGATTTCAGAAGTTAACTATTGTAATTGAACTTATGCATTTCTTAGGACATATTAATAGGAAGAAAACGAGAGCAATACATAAAGTTTAACCATTGTGAGAAACATCATCGGTTAGATTGCCTAAATTTTAACTAAAAAACAGAATATGAGCAAAATTATTGGTATCGATATCAGCCAACTCGCGTACGAAAACACTGGAGTTGCCAATTACTTAGAAAATTTAGTTATAAACCTTATTGAGCAAGATGAGAAAAATGAATACGTATTGTTTTTCTCTTCACTAAGAGGAAAAGTTTCCAAAAAGATTGCTTTACTTTCTGCAAAGCAAAATGTGCGGATAAAAACATTTCGATTTCCACCTTATGCGCTTAATTTTTTATGGAATCAAGTTCACACACTTCCAATTGACACATTAATCGGAAAAGTGGATTTTTTTCTTACCTCAGACTGGACTGAGCCACCCTTAAGGTCAGGAATTAAAGCAACTATTTTATATGACTTAATTGTTTATAAATACCCTCAAGAGACTGCTGCAAAAATTGTTGACGTTCAAAAAAAGAAACTTAAATGGGTGAAGAAAGAAAGTAATTTTGTTTTTTGCATTTCAGAGGCTACAAAAAAGGATGCTGAGGATTTGCTTAAAATTGATCCCAAAAAACTTCATGTAATTTATCCCGGTTTAACTTTGTAAAGATATGAACATATCATCAACTCATCCTTCGACAAGCTCAGGACGAGCCCCAAGATATGTTTTTTCAATTATAAATAGGATATGTCAAAAATCATAGCAATTGATGCAAATGAGGCAAATGTTGAAAGGCGTGTAGGAATATCGGAATACGCCTATCAAGTAATTAGTGAATTATATAAAATGCGTGAGGAGGGTAAGATTTCGCACAACTTTATAATTTACTTAAAGTCCACTCCCTTAACGTTTCTTCCAGAAGAAACTTCTTGGTGGAAATATAAAGTTGTAAAGCCGGCAAGACTATGGACACAAATAGGCTTGCCCTTGAATTTATTTTTATCTCCAAAAAAACCCGATGTTTTTTACACAACAAGTCATTATGCACCTCGTTTTTCCCCAGTTCCAACAGTGGTTTCGGTAATGGATGTGTCTTATCTGAGATTTCCAGAGACTTTTAAGAAGAATGATTTGTACCAATTAACAGAATGGACAAAGTATTCGGTTAATAAAGCAAAGGCAATAATTACCATAAGTGAAAGCTCCAAAAGTGATATAATAAAATTCTATAAAACACCAAAGGACAAGATAAAAGTTGTGCATTTGGGATTAAAAGATCTACCTAATTCTATGGCTTCATCAAAATCTCCCCAAGAATATGGAGTTGAAAAAAACTTCGTACTATTTGTTGGAACACTTCAACCAAGAAAAAATATTTCTCGACTTATTGAGGCTTTTTCTCTTCTGCCAAAGGAACTACAAGACAAAAATGACCTTGTAATAATTGGTAAAAAAGGATGGCTATATGAGGAAATTCTTACAGCTCCAAAGAAATATGGAATTGAGGATAGGGTGAGGTTTTTAGATTTTGTAACTGACGAGGACTTGCCAGGATTTTATAAGAAGGCAGAAGTTTATGTGCTTCCAAGCCTTTATGAGGGTTTTGGATTGCCTGTTCTTGAAGCCATGAGATATGGATGCCCAGTTATAACAAGTGATGTTTCAAGTCTTCCAGAAGCCGGAGGAGATGCCGCCTTGTATTTTAACCCAGAAAGCGCTAATGATATAAAAGATAAGATTGAAAAAGTTTTGACAGACAGGGAATTACGCGAGAAAATGATAGAGAAGGGACGAGTTCATTACAAAAAATTTACATGGGAAAAAGCGGCTAAAGAAGTATTGGAAGTAATTGAGTCAGCGGTAAAATAATATGCAAAAAATAAGAACCTTTCACTTCGCTCAAGAACCTTCCTTTTTGAGGCAAAAAGTAGAAAGAAGAATTGGGGCGATATTTAACGAGCTTATTTGCGCGAAATTAAGAACAGTTGGGTACATTCCTTTTCATCACATAAGGCGGTTTTTCTATAGAATTTGCGGCATAAAAATTGGAAGAGGTTCAGCCGTTCATATGTTTGCGACATTTTATAAGCCAAACAATATCCGTATCGGAAAAGACACCATTATTGGTGAATGGGCAGTTTTAGATGGAAGAGACACCCTTGTGATTGGAAATCATGTCGATATAGCTTCACAGGTTATGATTTATAATGCCGAACATGATATTCATTCGACTGATTTTAGAAAAGCAAAGACAGGGAAAGTTGAAATAGGAGACTATGTATTTATTGGACCAAGGGCAATTATTTTGCCTGGCGTAACAATTGGAAGGGGAGCAGTCGTAGCTGCGGGAGCAGTTGTAACGAAAAACGTGGAAGCACTTACGATAGTTGGTGGCATACCTGCCAAGGAGATCGGAAAAAGAGAAGAGGAAAGCCTTAATTACACTTTGGGTCGCGCTGCATGGTTTAGGTAATTTTATGCTTACATTCTCCTTCCTAATATTAACGTATAAGTCGTCAGGAGTTATATCTAAATTTATAAGTACATTCTTGGAGGAAATATTACCAAGCATTAGAAAAGGTGAAAGTGAGGTTATTTTTGTTGACAACATGTCTCCAGATGATACCTACAAGGAAACATTAAAGAGCCTTTCAAAGTACAAAGAATTAGTGACAGAAGATGGAAAATCATCAAAACCTATTAAAGTAATTCAGAATACAGAAAATGCAGGTTACGCTAAAGGAATTAATTTTGCCTCCACTTTTGCAAAAGGAGAAATTCTAATTATTGTAAATCCAGATGCTGAGCTTGTAAGTCAGGATTTTAGTAAAGTTAAGGATAAATTCGACGAGGAAAAAAAACTTGCAATTGCAGGATTAAGACTTGAAACATATGAGCGACAGACAGAGAAAACCGCAGGAAGATTTTTTAACCCGCTAACACTTTTTCTTTATGCAATTGGGCTTGAGAATACTTTTTCTTTACGATTTACCCCCGCAAACGAGCAAAAGGTTGATTTTGTAAGTGGAGGTTTTACTGCAGTAAGACGTGAAATGTTTGAGAAGCTTAAGGGGTATGATATTGACTACTTCATGTATGTAGAAGATATGGATTTGTGTTATAGGGCAAGAAAAGCAGGATACGAAACGATGTATTTGCCCTATGCTACAATTAAACATCGAGGTCAAGGCAGTTCAAGTAAAGAGTTTGCTATTGTAAATATTTATAAAGGACTTCAAACTTTTTTTAGAAAACACTCAAGCATGGTTTTTCAATGGTATGTTGGGTGCTTGCTTGCTTTAAAAGCAGTATCTATAATTTTTATAGCCACGCTTTTTGGTAAACAAGATGTTGCTAGCACTTATAAAAAGGCATTGCAAACAATTATATGAATCTATTTAAAAAAATAATTGATAATTCACTTCTTGGAATAACACTGTTTTTCATTGCATTCATACCACTTTATCCAAAACTTCCATTGCTCGACATCAAGAATACTTGGGTTTATATAAGAGTAGAAGATTTTTTGGTTTTAGGCGTGCTTTTGATATGGACAGTGCTTTTTATAAGAAAAAAGGTAAGCCTAAAAACCCCACTCACACTTCCAAT
Source organism: uncultured Gammaproteobacteria bacterium (assembly GCA_964425075.1). Classification (GTDB taxonomy): domain Bacteria; phylum Patescibacteriota; class Microgenomatia; order Levybacterales; family GWA1-39-11; genus JAUSNA01. The sequence continues at coordinate 769,271 of CAYRKM010000001.1, forward strand.
TCTTGCCTTTTGGCTAATAGGAGCAATTGCAACCATTCATGGGGTTTTAATTATTTTTCCTGAACTTGCAAATATTTTTCCGAATGTTGCTTTCTTGTCTTATGTTCGGCACATAGAATACATGAGTCTTTTTTTTGTTGCGTATTCTGGAATGAGAGATAAAAACTCCATTCACCCAGTTATTTGGACCGTTGTTGTTACATTTGTTATTGTTTGTCTGTATGGTTTGGGGCAAAAATATCTAGGATTTCCGGCCTTTCTTACAATGAATGAGGAATTTGCCAAGGGAGTTCCAATTCAGCTTTCCCAGCTTTCTCGCGTTCCTTCAACTTTTGCTGGACATTATGATTTTGCAGCATATCTTGTTCTTATAATCCCAATTATTGCAAGTCTCTTTTTTGCTTTTAAAAACGTATTTGCAAAACTTTTTTTTGTAGCGCTTGTTGGACTAGGGTGTGTTTTATTGTTTATGACAGTTTCAAGGGTTTCCTTCTTTGTGCTTTTTATTGCTCTTTTCTTTGTGGTTTTATTTCAAAAAAAGAAATTGGCGCTTTTTGCAATACCAATAATTGCTTTGGCTGGAATTCTTTTTATAGGAACCCAGTCATCTTTACTGGCAAGATTTGGTAACACTATAAAAGAAGTTGATGTACTGGTCGATTCTAAAACAGGTTCGCCATTGGGTCATATACAATATGTTCCAAGAAGTTATTTGAAAGATAAAATTATTGTTGTTGAACAGGCTAGATTTCAAGATGATGAGGAAATATTGCTTACAACTAGGGACGCAACAAGCGCAGCTTCCTTTAGAGAAAACGTTCGCGTTTATTTCCCCAAAGAACTACCTCTGGTTTCTGCGCTAAATGTTTCAACAGGAGAAACATTACCTCAAGGAACTGGATATATTAATCTCCCTTTGTCTCCAGTCATAAGCAGACTTGATAGATATTATTATGCACCCAAGCAAGATCAAGCAACTACCGCAGCAACTGTCAAAATTATTATTGGTGAGTATTTAATTAAAAAGGCCGCAGCATATGATCTGTCATTCACTACACGCTTTCAGGGTGAATGGCCACATGCAATTGATGCCTTCAAAAGGAATTTATTATTTGGGAGCGGATATGGTTCCGTAAGTCTTGCGGTTGACAACAATTACTTAAGAATTTTGGGAGAGATTGGATTGTTGGGAGCGGCAGCCTTTCTTGCGTTGTTCGTGGCTACCGGAGTGTTTATTAAAAAAACCTTGCCAAATGTTGAGTCAAAACTTACTCGGAGTTTTGTATTGGGGTTTTCGGCTGGTTTGATTGGATTATCACTAAACGCTGTTCTTATTGATGTTTTTGAAGCGTCAAAGATTGCATTTCAAATGTGGATATTAATAGGTGTGATTGTGAGAACATTGTCATTTTACAAACAAGGAACAATAAATATTACAAAAGAATTACTGCGGGTAGCCACTTCAAAGATTGCGGTTATAGCATATTTATTAATTGGTGTTGTTGTGATTTTTACAACAATTCTTGGGAATTATTTTTCTGCTGACGATTTTACTTGGCTAAGATGGGCAGCAGACTGTAAAAGCGCAGTTGGAAATATTGGTGATTGTACTTCTATTACTTCAAGAATTATGCATTACTTCCTTAACTCTGAGGGATTTTTCTATAGACCAGGAACAAAGACATACTTTCTAATTTTGTATTCACTTGTTTGGCTAAACCCCGTTGTATATCACGCAATTTCAATAATACTTCACTCAATAGTTGTAGTATTGCTCTATTTGATAGGAAGAAGAATTTTAAATAATAAATTTCTCTCTGCATTAGCTGCATTTCTTTACCTTATCTCAAGCGGGTATCTGGAGCACGTCGTTTGGATTTCCGTAACTGGGCATCTGTTTACGGCTGTTTTTATGCTTTCAAGCCTCCTTTTGTATATGGAGTGGGTTGATAAGCGAAGAAATATTTACGTTATTTTAAGTGCAGTATGTATCTTTTTAAGCACAATGTTTCATGAGTCTGGAGTTGTCGCTCCGCTTCTAATTATGTCCTACGCCCTTTTCAAGAAGGAATCTATTAGCATAAGGTCTGTCCTTAGCGTTATTAAAGATAAGTATAATGCGATATTTTTAATTCCTGTTATTTTATATTTGACTATTCGTTTGAGTGCGCAAAGTCATTGGTTCAATGGTGACTATAGTTATAATCTTATAAAGCTGCCATTAAATTTTGTAGGAAATTCAATAGGATATGTTCTTTTAAGTCTTTTTGGAACAATAACCTTGCCAATTTATGAAGGACTTAGAAATGCAACTCGTGATAACTTAGTTATTACTGCACCTCTTGCGTTTATTTTATTAGTAATATCTTATTTTGTAATTCGTCAAGTTGCTAAAAAGGCGGACATCAAAGAGAAAAAGATTTTGTTATTTGCAGTTCTTTTTTTCTTGATAACACTTCTTCCATTTTTAGGGCTTGGAAACATTGCTTCTAGATACTCTTATCTTGCAACATTCGGTGTTATTTTAATTTTTGTTTTAGTTATAAGAAGAATTTATGATTACCTTTTGTTTAATGGTCAGCAAATCGCTTTCTTGACAGTTTCTGTTGTCATTTCTATATTCGGCTTGTTTCATATAATTCAAGCCCAACAAATTCTTGCTGATTGGCACGGAGCGGGAGTAAGATCTCAAAACTTCTTATTATCAATTGATGAACAATATCAAAAAGCATGGTCAGTTCAGCCAGTTCAACTTCATTTTACGAATGTACCAATCAAAAACGGAGAAGCATGGGTATTCCCAGTAGGTTTAAATGACGCAGTTTGGCTAGCATTTAGAAGTGACAACATACAATCTTATTCTCATGAGAATACTAAAGATGCGCTTAATAAGGTTCCACAATCTTTAACAACCTGGATGTTTGAATTTCAGGGCGAAGGAGATGTTAAGGAAGTAGTTAGAAAAAGAAAAATTAAAGGAATATAATAGTGAAGAAATTTTTACCCTTATCGATAGTAATCGTAATTTTAATGCTTGGATTTGTTTTACGATTATATCGTTTTAATAATCCTATTGCTGATTGGCATAGTTGGCGCCAAGCGGACACATCAGCAGTTTCCCGAATTTTTGTAGAAAATGGCTTTGACCTTTTGCACCCCCGGTATTTAGACATCTCAAATATTCAAACAGGAATGGATAACCCCGAAGGGTATAGGTACGTAGAATTTCCTCTATATAATGCTTTTCAGGCCGGTGGACACATCCTTTTTTCCGGTATTTCATTGGAGGGATGGGGGAGATTGATTACAATTTTTTCATCCATTTGTGGCGGAATTTTCCTTTATCTGTTTTCAAGGAAGCATTTTGGAGAAATAACAGCAATCTCATCCTTGTTTTTCTACATTTTTCTTCCATTCTCAATTTATTATGGGAGGACAATTTTGCCTGACACAATGATGGCATCAAGTATTCTTGGCGGAATTTATTTTTTTGATAAATATATTGAGAAAAAAAAAGCATTGAAATTTTTGTTTTTAATCTGTTCATTAATACTTACAGCTTCTTCCTTCTTGTTAAAACCATATGCACTATTTTTTGTTCTTCCAATGGTTGTTTTGGCGTGGAATGAGTATAAATTAAAAATGTTTAGAAAAATTGAGTTATACGCATTTGCATTACTAAGTCTTATCCCGCTTATTTTTTGGCGAATTTGGATACAGCAATTTCCTGTAGGAATTCCTGCAAGCACATGGTTATTTAATGAAGGGAATATTCGGTTGAAGGGAGCATTTTTCTACTGGATTTTTGGCGAGAGGATTTCTAAATTAATCTTGGGTTATTTTGGTATTGCATTTGCTGCAATGGGTTTATTAAAGCAAAACAGCGATAAGATTTTGCTTCCATTAAGTTTTCTTGCGTCGACGTTTTTGTATCTTGTTGTTATGGCTCGAGGAAATGTTCAACACGATTATTATCAAATATTAATTCTCCCAACACTCGCCCTGTTTATGGGAAGAGGTGTGGGTTTTATGTTCTCTCTTAAAGAAAAGGTAAATAGATATATAAGTATAGGAATGATTGTCTTTTTTACATTTCTTACTTTTTCACTTTCTTGGTATTACATTAGAGATTATTTCAATATCAACAACGAAGCATTGGTTATAGCTGGGAAGAAAGCCGATGAGATATTGCCCAAGGACGCACGAGTAATTGCTCCCTACGATGGAGATACAACGTTTTTATACTACATAAATAGAAAAGGCTGGCCCGCTCTCCAAGATTCTGTAGAGAATTTGAAGGCGAAAGGAGCAACCCACATGGTAATCGTAAGCCCTAATGAAAATGACAGAAATGGATTTGGAAAAATGTATGAAGTTGTTTCTCAGAGCAAAAATTACCTTATATTAAAACTATGAAAGTATTATTTGTAACTTATGATTTTCCTTACCCTACAAATACTGGGGGAAAAAATAGGGCATTTCATTTATTGAAATACGCAGCAAAAAAAGCGGATATTATTCTTTATTCTTTTGTCAGGGAAGATTTTAATCCAGAACACATTGAAATATTAAAGGAAATAGGAGTTAAAGAAATCAAGATTTTTAAAAGAAGAAAGCTGAAAGATTTCTCAAATATTTCCTCTACTATTATTAATCGCTCATCAATTTTTAGGACATTATATTTTGAGAAAGAAGTGGTAAATGAACTAGAGAACATAATAAGAGAGCACAAAATTGATATTGTTCATTTCGAGTCTTCATATACAGGTTTCTACATTAATTCAGATATCTCTAAATTGAGAGTAAAATTAGTGCTCGGAACAGAGAATATTGAACACACTCTCTATTTGGATTATGCAAGAAAGTCTAGAAATCTTTTTATTAAACCCCTATTGTTCTATCAAGCAGAGAGGCTAAAAAAAGAAGAAGAAAAGATGATAAAAAAAGCAGACGCAGTTACTGCTATTACTCAGGATGAGGCTAAGTACATAGAGAGCGTTTCAAAGAGAAAGTGCTATGTTGTTGGGAATGGGGTTGATGTAGCAGATCTTGAATACAAACATTCATCAAAAAACACAAAAAATTTACTTTTTGTGGGTAATTTTTCTTACTTTCCCAACATTGATGCAATGAATTTTTTCTATAATGAAGTTTTTAAGAATTTGCCAGAAGATATAACTCTTACTATCGTGGGAAAGAGGGGAAAAGAGGTTTTGGGTTATGACAATGAGAGAGTAATTTTTAAAGAATTCGTTGCTGATATAGTAGATGAGTACAGAGATGCTGATATGCTAATTTTTCCAGTAAGAATTGGAGGGGGGACTAACTTTAAGGTTTTGGAAGCTATGGCTTTGGGAATTCCTATAGTTGCAAATCCTGATAGATTAAGTGGTCTTAAGGCAGTTGCTGAAACTCATTTTTTGGAAGCAAGAAATGCAGATTCTTATGTAAATCAAATAAAAAGGTTGTATGATGAAAGTGAGTTAAGGGAAATGATTACGCGCAATGCAAGAAAGTTGGTTGAAGAAAATTTTACGTGGGAGAAAATATCATTGTCGTTAATAAAGACCTGGAAAGAAGTTTTTTAAATGTCAAAAATTGATTTATCAATAATTATTGTTACATATAATTCTCAAGACACAATTGAGTCTTGTATCGATTCTGTTGAGGAAACAGTTAAAAAACATAGTTTTGAAATTATTGTAAGTGATAATAGCCCAACACTTGAAACACAGGACCGAATGCAAAATATTTTAAAGAAATATAAAAATATAGAATTTCTAAGAAACAATGATAATTTAGGATTTTCAAAAGGAAATAATGTTGCCATTAAAAAAGCCACCGGTGAATATGTGCTGTTTTTAAATCCTGATACGAAGGTTTATAAAGATACGATAGATGGGATGGTTGAATTTATGAAAGATCATCCAGAGGCTGGAGCTGCTACTTGCTTTATGGAGCTACCTAATGGTGAGCTAGACGACTCATCACACAGAGGGTTTCCTACTCCATGGAGGTCATTTGCTCACTTCTCGTCGTTATCCAAAGTATTTCCAAAGACAAAGCTATTTGGTGGGTACAATTTGTCATATATTCCTCTTGACACAACTCACGAAATTGAAGCTCTAGCCGGCTCATTTATGATAGTTCCATTTAAATTAGGAAAAGAACTTGGCTGGTGGGATGAAGACTATTTCTTTTATGGAGAAGATATTGATTTTTGTTACAGAATTATAAAGAGGGGATATAAAATATATTTCGTACCTCAATTTAGATCTCTTCATCTCAAGGGAGTATCAAGCGGTATAAAGAAAATTTCGAAGAATATTACAACTGCCTCAAGAGAAACAAAGCTGCGAGTTACAAATTCCAGGTTTAAGGCGATGGAAATTTTTTATAACAAACATTACAAAAAGAAATATCCAGGAATTGTGAATTTGCTTGTCCTTGCCGGTATTCGAACAAAGTGGTATTTTGCTAAAAGGAAAATCTAGTCTTTTTACTCTTTCTGCAAATAGCGGAATGAGCCTCGATATGTCAAAAACTATTGGAATTGATGCACGATTATGGTTTGAAAGTGGTGTAGGACGGTACATTAGGAATATTGTTTATGGTCTTGAAAATACCGAAAGCCCTTACGAATTTGTTATTTTTCTTTCAAAAAAAGGATATGATGAAGTAAATTTTACTTCACCCAGATTCAGAAAAGTTCTTGCGACTTCTTCCTGGCATACGATTTCTGAGCAAATTAATTTTAAAAAACAATTAGAAAACGAAAAATTAGACCTTGTACATTTTCCCTATTTTGCGGTTCCAGCGTTTTATAAAGGCGAGTTTGTTATAACAGTGCATGATCTTATCCTTGACCATTTTCCAACTGGAAAAGCAACATCTCTACCTCTTCCACTTTATTATTTAAAGAGAGAAGGATATAAATTTATAACAAAAAAGGGAATTAAGAGGGCTGAGAAAATAATTGTTCCCTCAAAAGCTACAAGAGACGAGATTATCAAGCATTACAATGCAGAGAAAGATAAAGTTAAGGTAATTTATGAGGGCTTTGATCCAAAGCTTTTGAAAGGGGGAAATTCATCAAAATTAGTCTCTAAGAAATATATCTTATATGTAGGAAATGCGTATCCCCATAAAAATCTTCCTGCATTATTAAAAGCGCATGCAAAGATTTTTGAAAAAGATGGTATAGAGTTAGTGTGTATTGGGAAAAAAGATTTTTTCTATCAGAAAATCCAGAGAGAAAGTTACACAGGCGTACATTTTCTTCATAGTATTGCGGACCCAACTCTTTCCGAGTATTATAAGGGAGCTTTATGCTTGGTAGCACCTTCTTTTATGGAGGGATTTGGTTTGCCATTGCTTGAAGCCATGAGTCTTTCCTGCCCGGTTATTGCGTCTGCAACTCCTGCCTTTCAAGAAATTGCTCAAGACGCGGCAATTTATTTTGATCCACATGATATTGGTGACATTCAGGATAAAATTACGAAATTATTAAATGATCAAGAATTACGACAAACAAACATCAAGAAAGGACTTTTACGAAGCAGAGAGTTTTCGTGGGAAAAAGCAGTTAGCCAGACACTTGAGGTTTACGAAAGTTGCGATAGTTTACGATAGGGTAAACAAAATTGGCGGTGCAGAAAGAGTCCTTGAAAGTCTTTTCAAAATATATCCAAAAGCAACTCTTTATACATCGGTTTATGATAAGAAGAAGGCTACATGGGCACGAAATAAGAAAGTCATACCCTCATTTCTTCAGAAAATTCCATTTGTTCAAAACCATCACGAGTTAATTCCATATTTAATGCCTTTGGCGTTTGAGAATTTTGATTTTTCCAATTATGAACTAGTAATTTCCGTAACTTCAGAAGCTGCCAAAGGAATAATTACCCAACCCTCGACAAAACACATTTGTCTTTGTCTTACGCCCACAAGATATCTGTGGAGCGGATATGATGAATATTTTAAAAATAAAGCACTTAAAATTATCGGCTATCCAGTTATTTGGTATTTAAAAAAATGGGATGAGATAGCATCAACTAGACCTGATAAATTTATATCTATATCAAAGAACGTAGAGGATAGGATAAAAAAATATTATAAGAGAAATAGCTTCCTGATTTATCCACCTTCCGACCTTTTATATACAAAAAAAACAAAAAGCTTGAAACCAAAAGAAAAGGATTACTTTTTAGTTGTATCTCGCCTGACATCTTACAAAAGAATAGACCTTGCAGTTAGGGCAGCGACCAAATTAAGTGTTCCACTTGTTGTAGTTGGTGAGGGAAGCGAATGGGAAAAGCTTGATGCAGTTGCTGGTCCAAACGTAGTATTTAAGGGAAAAATTAGCGATGAGGAATTAATTTCCTACTATAAAAATTGCAAGGCATTTATTTTTCCTGGAAAAGAAGATTTTGGGATTACAATGGTTGAAGCACAGCTTGCAGGAAAACCAATTATTGCATATAAAGGGGGCGGGGCTATTGAAATAGTAAAAAATGGTAAGACAGGTATTTTTTTCAAGGAACAAACAGTCGAGTCTCTCATATCAGTGTTGAAAAAATTTAGAAGTAGTCGTTATAATAGTGTTGCGTGTATTAACAATGGCAAGAGATTTAGTGAAGAAAAATTTATAATAGAAATGAAAGCATTTATTAATAATTTATGAAAATTGTGATGTTCGCGGGTGGCGTTGGGACTAGGCTGTGGCCACTTTCTCGTAAAAATTCTCCTAAGCAATTTGAGAAAATTGTTGGAGATAAATCAATGATTCAAATTACTGTGCAAAAACTTTTTCCTGAATTTGCATGGGAGGATATATTTATATCCACAGGAGCCCAATACGCCCCAAATGTAAGAGAGCAATTACCTCAACTTCCTCCTGAAAATATTTTAATCGAACCCGAGATGAGAGACGTTGGCCCTGCAGTTGGACTTGTTACAGCACAATTTGCGAAGAAATTCCCCGATGAGCCATTTGCCATTCTTTGGGGGAGTGACCACTTGGTTAAAAAAGAAAAAGAATTTAGGGATGCATTAAGAAACGCTGAAGATTTAGTAAAGAAAGAGGGCGAAGTGCTTGTTTTTGTAGGGCAAAAACCGAGATTTCCAAGTCAAAACTTGGGTTACATAGAGTTTGGAGACCAGGTGTCAACTGCAGGTAGCTTGCCCGTATATTCATTTACAGGTTTTGAGTATAGGCCTCATTTATCAACAGCCGAGATGTTCTTTAAGGATGGACATCATGCATGGAATTTGGGTTATTTTGTTACAACTCCACGATTTTTGTGGTCTTTATTTGAAAAATATGCCCCAGATCTTTATTTTGATCTTAAGAAAATTCATGATGCTTACGAAACACCCGAATACGATAGAGTTTTAGCTGAAACATACCCAACAATTGAGAAAATATCTTTTGACAATGCAATTCTGGAAAAAATGGATACTTCATATGGAAGGGTGCTGTCAATTGATATTGGCTGGAGCGATATTGGCGCATGGGAGGCTTTAAAAGAGGCATTAAGCGAGAAGGACGAAGACAATGTTACCCAGGGAAAGGTGATGGCAACTGATTCAAAAGACACCTTAATATTTAACTACACTGATCAGTTGGTTGTAGGAATCGATCTTGAAAGCATGCTTGTTATTAGTACAAATGATGTTGTACTGGTTTGTCCAAAGGAATCTGTACCAAAAATCAAGAAATTTGTAGAAGGGTTGGTTGGAACAGAACACGAATCGCTTACATAAATTATGATGTATGATTTCCTTAAACGTCTGGTTGACGTTATTTTCTCAAGTTTGCTTCTTATAGTTTTTTTTCCGATTATTATTGTTACAGCTATTGCAATAAGATTAAATTCCAAGGGGCCAATACTTGCCGACACTCCTTCAAGAGTTGGTAAGAATGGACATTCATTTCGAATGTATAAATTCCGCTCAATGGTGGCAAATGCTCATGATATTCTAACCCACGACCCAAAATATAAGGAATTGTTGGAAGAATATAAAAAAAGTGGATACAAATTAAGGGACGATCCCAGAATCACTAGTGTTGGAAAATTTATTAGAAAATATTCATTAGACGAAATACCTCAATTTATCAATGTTTTATTAGGAGACATGAGTATTGTTGGTCCTAGAGCATACTATCCTGACGAGTTAAGGGATCAGCAGAAACAGTATCCCTATACAAAAGACGCTGTAAAGGTGGTGCTTTCAGTGAAGCCTGGAATTACTGGAGTATGGCAAGTTTCTGGAAGGAGTGATATAAATTTTGATAAAAGAATTCAATTGGATGCTCTTTATGCTAAGAGAAGATCTATTCTTTTTGATTTTTATATTATTCTAAAAACACCCTTTGCAATGCTTTCTGGTAAGGGTGCAATGTAGGTAGTGTTTGCAAAGGTCTGATATAATAACCGTTATCAATAAATAAATTTGGGTGATACTTTTTAAAAAAATCTGTTTTTACACTCAATTCTAAAAACACCCATTACGCAATTCACTTGAAATCAACTCACAAAGTATGCTTAAATTAAATTTGTAGCCCAAATCATGGACGAAAAAGGATTTCAGAAAATTAACATTTCAACCACCGAGGACGTAGTTCCATCTCAGCCTATGGAAGCAACAAGCCGCAAGCGAAGAAATTTTGGCGTTCGCGGTAGAAAATTAGGCCGTAAATCACTTTTTGGGATTGCTTTTTTAGTACTTTTCACAATATTTGTTACTGCGCAAAGCTTTGCTATATACAAGCAGGTTCGAAAGGTTGAGAAGCAGGCAAAGGCAACTGCTTATGTTGCAAAACAGCAAGATGTTGTAGCCACGAAAGAAGAATTGGTGAGAATGAAAAAGGAGGTAGATTCCTTGTCTGGAAAATTAAAGCCCCTCTTTTTTGTAAAGATAATTCCTTTTATTGGCGGATATTATAGTGACGTAGAGCATCTTGCAAAAGCTGCGTCCCATGGGATTGATGCTGGGATAATTACAACCGATACATTAATCCCCTACGCAGATGTCCTGGGTCTTAAGGGCGGAAGCAGTTTTGCTGGCGGAAGTGCTCAGGATAGAATACGAACCGCAGTTAAAACAATGAGCAAGGTGGTTCCCGAGATAGATAAGATAGAGGCTAAATTGGTTCTTGCCGAAGGAGAAATGAAAAAGGTAAATCCTAAGCATTACCCTAATATTGGAAAATTAAAAACAGTAAGGGCTCAATTACAGCAAGCAAAAGATATTACTGAAGGAGCTGTAGTTGCAGTGCATGAGGGTAAGCCTCTTATAAAATCTCTTCCTAAGTTGCTTGGTGAAAGTGGAACGCAAAAATATTTAGTTCTTTTCCAAAATGATGCTGAGCTTCGACCAACCGGAGGATTTTTAACATACTATTCTGTTTTTAAAGTTGAGGAAGGAATTATTAGCGTTGATACCTCATCTGATATTTATGACCTCGACAATAGTATCAGTTCTCATCCAGTAGCTTCAGACATTATTATCAAATATCTTCCCAAGGTAAATAGGGCTTACATAAGAGACATTAATTTATCCCCTGACTTTATAACATCAATGAATGATTTCAATAAAATGTATGAGGATTCTTCGCGCTTCACAGATGTGAATGGAATTGTTGCAATTGATACTCAATTCTTTGTAAACATCATAAGAATTCTTGGTGAAGTTAACGCTTCAGGCCTCAAATTTACTGCTGATAATGATCCACGATGCGATTGTCCTCAGGTGGTATATGAATTAGAAAATGAAATTTCAAGGCCAGTAAATTATGTAAAAGATAACAGAAAAGGTTTGCTTGCTGATCTTATGCTTGCGACTATGGACAAAGCGTTAAGCTCTTCACCCAAGGAATATTGGGGTAGATTATTTCAGCAATTTGTAAAGGATGCTCAGGAAAAACACATTTTGTTTTACATGTATAACACTGACGCGCAAAAGGGCTTAGAGGCGCTTAATTGGTCAGGAAGAGTTAATGCATTTGAAGGAGATTACTTTAATATAAATGATGCTAACTTTGGGGGGCAAAAATCAAATCTTTACGTTACTAAATCTATTCGTATGGATTATTCAACTGATAGAGATGGAGTAATAAGCAAAAAAATTACCATAGAATACAAGAACCCCCGTAAACATTCTGACTGTAACTTGGAGCGCGGAGGGCTTTGTTTGAACGCCACACTAAGAAACTTCCAGCGTTTGTTAGTGCCAAAAGGAAGCACTCTAGTAAGTTCTAAGGGGTCACAGGTAAAGGTTGAAACTAAAGAAGATTTAGGAAAGACTGTCTTTGAATCTTTCTTTACTGTAAGCCCACTTGGAAAAGCAGAGATGTCTTATGAATACAAGCTACCCTTTAAGGCAAAAGATAACCAGCTTCCACTCCTTATTCAAAAACAGCCTGGTGTAGCAAATGTACCAGTAACAATTTATGTAAATAATAAAAAAGTTGAAGAAATTGACCTTAGAACCGATACAGAACTTAACCTCGAGCTTTAAATGAGATATCTTAATGACACAGGTTTTGTAGTAAAGAGAGTAAATTTAGGTGAGGCGGATAGATTTTTGACACTCTTTACTCAAAATAACGGCAAGATAGAAGTGCTTGCAAAAGGAGTCAGAAAAATAACTAGTAAAAGAGCTTCGCACACAGAACTTTTAAATCTTATTAGTTTTAACTCCATTCAAGGAAAGAAGAATTTAATTCTGACAGAAGTAGTAATGGTGAACTCTTTTGAGGAAAAAAGAGCAACACTTCAACAATGCGAGGTAATTTTTCTAGTGTGTGAGTTAATTGAGAGATTATGTCCCTTTGGAGCTGTTAATTATGAATTATTCACCCACGTTAAAGATTTTTTGGATGAAGGCAATTTTTCAAAAGAGGCATTGCTTGTTTTTGAGACAGAAATGCTTGTGCATTTAGGATTTTGGAATAAGAACAAAAGTTTTGCTTCAGAGGATGAGTCAAGTAAATTTATAGAGAGTCTTATTGAGAGAAAATTAAAGTCTCGCATCATAACGTACTAGAAAACTACGTTCTAGGTTGATATACTTTCCCCAATGGATAATTCATTTCAAAAAATTACGTCCCTTGCTAAAAGAAGAGGATTTTTCTATCCTGGGTCGGAATTATATGGAGGACTTGCAAACTCTTATGATTATGGTCCCGTTGGAGCAGAACTATTGAGGAACATTAGAAATTTATGGTGGGACACTTTTGTTCACAAAAGATCTGATATCGTAGGGATTGAGGCAAGCATTATTTCACATCAGGAAATTTGGAAGTCTTCTGGTCATGTGGGCGGATTTGCTGATGCATTAATTGATTGTAAAAACTGTAAATTGAGAATGAGGGCAGATCATCTTATTGAACAAAATCTTGAAGGGAAAAATGTGGAAGGTTTGTCTGAGGCGGAACTGGATAGAATAATTGAAGAAAATAAAATTTTATGTCCAAATTGTGGCAAGCAGGACTGGACAAAAGTAAGAAAGTTTAACTTATTGTTTCCAGTTAATTTGGGAATAGTTGAAGGAGATCAGAGCTTAGCTTATCTTCGCGGAGAAACAGCGCAGGGGATGTTTATAAACTTCAAAAATGTCATGGAATCAAATAGAGTAAAGCTTCCATTTGGTATTGCACAGCTTGGAAAAAGCTTTAGAAACGAAATAACACCAGGAAATTCAGTTTTTAGAACCCTAGAATTTGAGCAAGGCGAAATAGAATACTTTTTTGACCCCGATGAGAGTAATTGGGGTGACCTTTACGAGTCTTGGAAAGAGGAAATGTGGAAATTTGCGATAGGTCTTGGAATAAAAGAAGAAAATCTCCGATGGCGAGAGCATTCCGATAAGGAAAGATCATTTTATAGCAAAAGAACAGAGGATTTGGAATATAAATACCCCTTTGGTTTTAAAGAATTATGGGGACTTGCATACAGAACTGATTATGACCTTTCAGTACATGAAAAAGGAGCAAATAAAGAATTAAAAGTTGTTGATTCGCAGTCTGGCAAAAAAGTTTTACCCCACGTGATTGAGCCCGCTGTTGGAATAAATAGGCTATTTTTGATGATCTTGTGTGATGCTTATAGTGAAGAGGGAGAAAGGGTAGTTCTTAAAATTAGTCCAAAGCTCGCTCCTTACAAGGCTGCAGTATTTCCGCTTTTGGCAAATAAGCCCGAACTTATCGAGTACGCAAAAGGGATTTATGAGAATTTGAGTCAAAAAATGCCAACACTGTGGGATGACAGGGGAAATATAGGAAAAAGATACGCTTCTCAAGATGAAATTGGAACCCCATTTTGTATAACAGTTGATTTTGAAACTCTTGAAAATGGTACAGTTACCATAAGAGATAGAGATACAGGAAAACAAGAAAGAATTCCAACAGACGACATCTTTGGTTATATTAATTCAAAATTATCTTAAACAGCAATTTCGTGACTTTTAACCATAGTGTTATAAAGCTGAGGATCCTCTTTTTTAATAAAATTTGCCTGTTCTCTTACGAAATCTAACTCTTTCCTCCAATGATCTCTTGAAAAAGCAAATACAGCAAAGGCAAGCGCTGGGTCATTTTTTAACTCAGCCGGATAATCTGCAATAGGAAGTGCAGTGCGGGTTGCATCTGCAGCAATAGCCGTTTCCGGATACCCTAGGGCTTTTCCTAGTGCTGTCCCAAATGAGGGATAATCTTTATACATATCTCCTTCTCTTGCAGTGATAAGAGTCTCCAGGCTCTCTTTGTCTTTTCCAACGAAAAACAAATATCTCTCAAAGTCATCCTCTTCATTTACATGCTCTGTATCAAACGGTAAACCTAAATCTTCGATTATTTGCCTGCAGTCGTTAATGTGTTCCTCATATTCTTCTTCGGTGTATTCCTCGTGGCCCGATTCAAACAAAAGCTCTAAGATGCATCCGGGTTTAACGCCTTTTGCGGTCAAAAAAAGGCTAGCTCTATCTCTACCTAAATAATCTGCATCACGAAGCGCTTCATATCCTTCCTCTGGTTGTGGAGGTCTTTCATGAGTAGATTCTTGGTCCATGGGATTAGTTTAAACATGATGAAACCTCAATACAAGTAAAATTAGATATTTTGCCTCAAATTTCTTGACTTCATGCAAATTTTCGCGTACATTAAAGGGTGTATGGCCAGAAGAATTAGTGGAGTTATTAAGTTCATATTCCAAAGTAGAATATTTTTTGAATTAGTTATCTTTATTCCTCTTTTTATTTTAGTTTCTTTAGTAGTATCACCCCAAAAAGCTTTTGCAACAGATTTTACCTGGACGCAACACGACGGGTGTACATGTTACTGGGGTAGGAATAACATCAACAGTGAAGCGGCTTCTGATTCAAGTAACGTTTGGATAGTTGGTGACAATGGAAATGTTTGGAATTACAACGGCTCTACCTGGACACAACACTCGGGTTCTGGAAGGTGGGGAACAGCTGCTATAAGAGGACTTTTTGAAGTATCTTCTAATAATGTTTGGATAGCAGGAGACAGCGGAAATGTTTGGAATTACAACGGCTCTACCTGGACTCAATATTCTGGAAGTGGAAATTGGAATTCAACCCAATTATTTTGGGTGTCGGCGGCTACCTCTAGCGATGTATGGATTGGAGGATCATCTGGACATGTTTGGAAGTATAATGGTTCAACCTGGACTCAGCATTCCGTTGTGGGATCTGCAACTGTACGAAGAATTTCTATAATAAGTTCTACAAATGTTTGGTTGACCGCTGACAGTGGAAATGTTTGGAATTATAATGGTTCAACATGGACTCAGCATTCCGGAACTGGCAAGTGGGAAACGTCTAATTTGCCTGGGCTTTCTATTTTCAGTCCAAGCAATATATGGATTGCAGGCGGGAGCGGAAATGTTTGGAATTACAACGGCTCTACCTGGACTCAATATTCTGGAAGTGGAAATTGGAGCTCATCTTCTCTTCTTGATATTGTTGCAATAAGCAGTAGCAATGTTTTTATTGCGGGTCCGTTAGGCCAGGTTTGGCAATACAATGGTTCTACTTGGACACTACATAGGTCTAGCGATAAGTGGGGCATAGTTAGTATCCGAGGTCTTAATCCAGTAAGCACTAATAATGTGTGGATTACCGGTGTCAGTGGACAGGTCTGGCAGTACAACGGTTCTTCGTGGACGCAGCATAACGATATTGATAGATGGACTTATCCTAACGGTGCACCTTCTAGCACTATGTATAATGTTTCTGTTGATAATTCAAATAACGCATGGGTTGTTGGGGATACGAGTGGTTATTATGTATGGCAA
The DNA here is from genome assembly GCA_964425075.1 of uncultured Gammaproteobacteria bacterium. Lineage (GTDB taxonomy): Bacteria > Patescibacteriota > Microgenomatia > Levybacterales > GWA1-39-11 > JAUSNA01. The sequence goes on from CAYRKM010000001.1 coordinate 785,593, forward strand.
TATAATGGTTCAAGTTGGAATCAATACGGCGGAACTGGCGTTTGGGGGTCGTCGCCTATACTCCAGAGCGTATCGGCATTGACCGCCACCAATGCTTGGGTTGCTGGATTTAATGGTAATGTGTGGAATTATAATGGTTCAACTTGGACTCAACATTCTGGAACTGGTAAGTGGGGGAGTGCAACTACTATTAATAATATTTATGCTATAAGTGCAAATAATGTTTGGATAGTTGGTG